>CALUXX010000001.1 GCA_944324845.1 Candidatus Gastranaerophilales bacterium
AAAATCAAGATATATTTGAAACACACCCCTATTAGTTCAAAAAAATCAAATTCCTGCAATGTCTGTTCAATGATAATGGCTTCCTTGTACCTTAACAAGTTCATATCACAGTCACAAGAAGAAAATTTATCCAATCTTGTATTAGAGAAAATTTGAAATTCACGATTAACATTTCGACAAACTCTATCTGCGGTTCTTATCAGTTGATTACGAGAACCAAAAGTTGGGGTATTTATATTTAAATTTTTGTAATTATTGTCGGTTAGATACATAAATCCCTATATTCATGAAATAAAGGAGATGTCAACTCTGACATCTCCTTTATGGCTCCCCAGGCTGGACTCGAACCAGCAACCCTTCGATTAACAGTCGAATGCTCCGCCATTGAGCTACTGAGGATTACTCCTTTAGTTTATAACAAACATTTTTTATTGTAAAGTCTTTTTTTTATTTTTTTTAGGATAATTGAGATTTTTGTTTTATATGCTATATTTCTTATTGTATAGGCGTATTTTTATTTTAGGGAAAGGAGTTATATATTATGTTGAATCCTACTTTAAAAGAAGCTTTTCTCAAGAATAGTTCTTTTAACTCACTCGAAAATGAGCATGCGATGAGCATGACAGGTACAATATTAAAAACATGTATTCTTGGTTTGTTTGCAATGTGTACTTTTGCATATACTTGGTATTTGCAATTAGGTGGTTTTGCGGACAAAGTTAATTTACTTTATAATATTGGACTTTTCGGTGGGATTGGTTTATGTTTGGCTATTTGTTTTTTACCTAAAAATAAGTCACTTATTATAACTACTCCATTGTATGCTCTTTGTGAAGGGCTTGTGTTGGGGTATATTTCTGCTATTGCTAACAAATTTTATCCTGGTATTGTTGCGCAGGCAACGATTGGAACTTTCTTCACCATTTTCGGAATGTTCTTTTTGTATTCTATGAGGATTATCAAATGTAGTGATAAGTTTAGAGCTGTTGTTTATAATGCTATATTTGCAATTTTTGGAATTTATCTTGTGCAATTTATTTTAGGATTTTTCCATGTCCAAATTCCGGGACTATTTTCTAATGGAATTGTTGGAATTGGTTTTAGTATCGGTGTAATTGTTTTTGCGGCTTTAAGATTGATTATTGATTTCAATGATATTGAAAAGTATTCAGGACAGTTGGACAAATCTTTTGAGTGGTATTTTGGATTTTCATTATTGGTAACTATTATTTGGTTATATATTGAAATTTTGAATTTACTTATGAAATTTGCAAGTCGTAATAATTAAATAAATTTTATAATTTCAAAAATGTTATAAAGAAGGTGCTTTGGGGCATCTTCTTTTTTGCTTTTCTTTCAGTCTAGAGAGGACTTTTCCTGTTTTTATATATTTGTTTGAAATATTTATCTCATACAAATAGAGGAGATTTCACGACAGAAGTTAAAGATTGAAAATTTACGCTCGTCATAACATGTAAATCTATATATATTATATTGGAGCTTCAAAATGTCAGAACAAGTTTTAATGCCTCTAATCGGCACAGACAATGCGGAAAGCAAAGAAAAAGCAAGAGAATCACTAGAAAAAGCGCGAGTAGCGCATGAGAGATATTTAATAGGTCAAAGAAATAATGACTTAGAAGAAGCGGTAGAACATTATGTGGATGCCGTGAAATATGATCCGACAATACCGGAAACTTACTACCGTTTAGCAACGTTAATGTGGGAGCAAGGTCAGATAAGTTTAGGTACAGCGATTGAACAGTGCAAAACTGCTATTGTACTTTCACCAAAAAATCGTGATGCTCATTTATACACCGGATATTTTATGCAATTAGCTCAGGATTATGAATCTGCAGAAAAGGAATATAAAGCTGCTATTTCTATGAATCCTTTTACTTCCGGTCGTTCCAGAATGATTTTATCTCAATCACTTTTGCAAAAAATTAACTCTAAATGTGGTTCATACAAAGATTATATCGGATTTTTATACTATTTCTTAACCGGTAGTATTATGCTGGCATGGGATAGACCAACTATGAGAATGTTTTATAGAAACATGAGCAATGACGTTTCTATATTTTCATACAATACTGTTGGTAAGTTTATGGAAAAATTCAATATGTATGATTCTGCTGAAAAAGTTTATAAAGCAGCGATTGAAAAAACTTCTAACAGTGAATATTTTTATCAAAAACTCGGAAATCTTGCATTAAGAAACAAGGATGTTGATACTACTTTAAGTTGTTATCGCAAAGTTTTGGAAGCTAATCCGAAAAATAGAGAAGTTTTAGTTAAAATAGCAACAATATTGCAAACTTATTTCCCTGAAAATACTGATGAGGCGATTGATTGCTATGAAAGACTTCTTGAGTTTGATATTGATACTGCACAAATTTATTATGAACTTGGACATTTATATATGTCTAAAGAAGATAAATTAAACTCAATTAGCGCATTTAAGCTTGCAGTTGATCGTGAACCTGAAAATCCGTTTTTCAATAATTCACTTGGTTATGCTTATGCAAAAGCTGAATTGTATGATGATGCGATTGAACATTATCAAAAAGCAATTACTCTTAATCCTGACGCTGAATGGACATCTATTGTTTGTCAAGCTTTGGGTTCTATTTATGCAGAGCATAAAGGAAATATAGACGCGGCGGTTTCTACTTATCAGTCGGGTATAATTCTTGATCCTTCAAATTACGATTTGTATGTTGCTTTGGGTGATCTTTATATGGCTGAATATGACTTGGATAAGGCGATAAAAGCATATTGTGATGCGATTACTCTTAATCCTGAAGAATATAGCGCTTATTCTAAAGTCGGAATTGCACTTTGGGAAAAAGATTATCTTGAAGAAGCTCTTGTTGCTTATCATAAAGCCGTTGAATTAAAGCCGGATAATGAATTTGCTCAAAATAACCTTGGAATATTATATTTAGACGGTTTAATGGATGCTGAAGAAGCTTTAGAATATTTTGAAGAGGCTATTGCCCTTAACCCTAATTACACACTTGCATATTTTAATGCAGGTCGTGCAAGTCAAGAAATGGGCTTTACTAATGATGCCGCAAATTATTATCAAATGGCAATAGACTTAAACAAGATTACAGATGAACTCGATGAAGATGACATTCAATCAAGACTTCATAGTCTGTTCGAAACATAAGGGTATATATTTATATTTACACATTATATTAGAGGTAAAGGTGTTTGACTTTTCAAGCACCGTTTTTTTTATTTGAATTTGTATCTAAAATAAAACTTATCTTTCTTTTTGCTAAGTCCTGTTTGTGTGTTTTGCTCTGAGCCATTATCTGTGTCTGTATCATTGTCTGTGTCGTTATCCCCAAATAGACCGCTTGTATTTATTACACTATCGTTTGATCTATCTTCATCAGGCATTACAAAATTTGCACCAATGTCAGGTGTTCTTGATAATGGTTTTGGTGGTTCTATTTGATTTTTATATTCAGGTGGAATTGGATTTTGTGGGTCGATTACTTCCGGAATATTTGAATCATCATCTGTATCGATATCAGTATCTCCACCAATGTCATCATCAGAATCAGAATCCGTATCACCACCAGGGATATCTGTATCATCGTCCGTGTCGATGTCAGTATCTCCTCCAACATCTGAATCAGTATCTGTGTCAGAATCTGTATCTACATCAATGTCAATATCGGAGTCACTATCACTATCTCCCCCTGGAATATCCGTATCATCGTCTGAATCAGAGTCAGTGTCAGAACTTCCGTCAGAATCCGTGTCGCTGTCAACGTCAGAATCTGCATCAGTATCTGTATCTCCGCCGATGTCATCATCAGAATCTACGTCCGAATCGCTATCGGTATCTCCTGTATCAATGTCAGAGTCACTGTCATTATCACCTCCAGGGATATCGGTATCATCATCTGAGTCAGAGTCAGTGTCCCCACCAACGTCTGAATCTGAGTCGCTATCAACGTCAGAATCAGCATCAATATCGGTATCCGTGTCACCACCAACATCTGTATCAGTATCTGTGTCGGTATCTGTATCGCCGATATCAATATCCGTGTCATTATCAGAGTCAGTATCTTCGCCAACGTCAGAATCTGAGTCGCTATCAACATCAGAGTCAGCGTCAATATCGGTGTCAGTGTCACCACCAACATCTGTATCAGTATCAGTGTCGGTATCAGTATCGCCAATATCAATATCAGTGTCTGAATCAGAATCTGAATCTGTATCACCAACTACGTCTGAATCTAAGTCGCTATCAACATCAGAGTCAGCGTCAATATCGGTGTCAGTGTCACCACCAACATCTGTATCAGTATCTGTGTCGGTATCAGTATCGCCAATATCAATATCAGTGTCTGAATCAGAGTCAGAATCCGTATCACCACCAACGTCTGAATCTGAGTCGCTATCAACATCAGAGTCAGCGTCAATATCGGTGTCAGTGTCTCCTCCAACATCTGTATCGGTATCTGTGTCGGTATCGGTATCACCAATATCAAAATCTGTGTCAGTATCAGAGTCAGAATCTGAATCGTCGTCTAGTCCTGGAATATCAGAATCATCATCAGTATCTGTATCAGTATCCCCGCCGGTATCAGTATCAGTGTCACTATCAAGGTCACTATCAGAATCGACATCGGTATCGGTATCTCCACCTATATCAACATCATCATCTGCATCAGTATCTGTATCATTGTCGCCGTTAGATGCAATTTCTTCTAACGTGTTAGATTGGTATATTGGAGTTTCTATAGTTAGGCTATTTTCTTCTCCTTGGTAATATACACGTCCAAGGTTTTCATCATGTTCAACTGCGTTAACATCATTTTCGCTTACACTATTAAATTTTATAGTAATAGAATTTCCATTTTCGGAGGTTATTGAGGAGGTTTCAGATGAGTCTGTTACTTTTATGTTTCCCACATTTATATTTGTGCCGTTTTGGAAATCTCCATCAAGTGGGGTTTCTGCTCTATCTTTACCTAAAGATACATACATCCCGTTTGCATAAACGTTATCTGCTGTAAATTCAAGGCTTGGAGTTGAGCTATTATTTCCTTCAACCTTAGCATTTTCCAGAATAATAATGGAATCTGCAGGGTCTGTGAAATTTTCTCCAAGTCCTAATGCCGTAAATGTTGCAGTATTATCATTTGGGGAAGTTGATGAACCTTTTGTGTTATCCAAATTTTTTACGAATAAAATATTTCCTTGTGTCAAGACATCAATATTTTCTGTTGCTGAAATATTTTCGATATAAGTATTGCCTTTAAATTGAGCATCGATGTTTCCATTTTGTGCAGTGATTGATTTAATATTTGATGAATTATCATTATCTTTGATATAGATATCGCCTCGTTTTGATAAAATTTCAATGCCATCATCCGAAGAAAATGGTGTGTAGTCAAATTTGTTATTCTCCCAGCTGGAAGTATTAAAGTTTTGGGAATTTGAGGTTGAACTGAAGCTAAGTCTTCCGCCGTTAGTTTTACTACCAATGTCACCACTTGAGGTAATTGAAATTTTTCCTCCTGCTGTTATATTAGCAACATTTGTTTGGTGATTTTTACTGCTATATATTCCTGGTGTGTAGTCTTGAGAAAATTCAGGGGTTTTATCTACATTAAGATAAACTGCATCACCTGCATTTATTGTATCAATGACCAAATTTTTATCAAGGCTTGTTAGATTGACAGAATTTTGGGCATTGATATTAACATCACCGTCAACTTGAATATTGATTGATTTTGTTAAGTCGTTTGTTGATGAAGTAGATGGAATTTCTCCAACATTGCCTTTGTTTGCTCCTGTTACAGAAATATTGAGGTTGCCTGATGAAGCAAGCAAGATATCTGTTGAACCTGCATTTAAAAGGTTTCCGTTTTTTATTGAAATATTTATATCACCATTTCGAGTTTCGACAAGTCCACCGATTTCAATGTTTCCGTTTTGGGTTGTAAGATTTATGTTTGCTTTGTTTTTCTCCATTTCGCTTGTATTAACAAGAGTGGAGAAAAGGTCTTGGGGTTGAGAATATTCAACAGAACCGGTTTCAGGATTATGCGACATAAATGTATTGTTTGTTTTTACGCCATTTAGAACATGAGCATCTTTGCCAATATTTATTTGTGCCGCATTAAGGTTTATTTCTCCATTGGCAATAAGGCTTCCGTCTATAGTAATAACTCCGCTTCCATATTTTAATGCAGTCGGGTTAAATGTTATGTCTGTGTCATTTGCTATTGAATCTGCAAGGTTTGATCTGAATTGGCTGTATGATGTTGAATCAGGTGTATAAACAGATAAAGAGCCTACATTTAATACGCCGCTTGAACCCACAACAAATCCTTCCGGAGAAATGAAAATTAATCCCCCATTGGATTTTGAAAGATCAGAGTTAACAGTATTTACAAGCCCATCAATACTTACTTTTGAATCAACAAGGTTAACAAATTTTGAAATATCGGACATTATAAAATTGGCAGCATCACCTTTTGAGAGTTCAAAGTTTTCATATTGTTTAAATCCGATACCTGAGCTGTTTATTTTGTCAGGATTGATGTTGTATATAGAGGAATTACCTGATTGAATAGGATTAACGCCGGAAATCTCAGATGCCTGAGTATTTACGGTCACCATTTGCATAAGTAAAGCCATCCCTATTGCGGATACTCTATTAAAATCCATCCTCCAAGTCAACCTTTTCTTAAAATCTTCCCACTGGCATTATACAATATTATTTGCTAAAAGTAAATAATTACAAGATATTTAATGTGTCGTTTTTTTAGTGTAAATCTAATAGTATTTATTGAAATAATCAAGTTTTTAAGTTAAAATTATGTTTAATTGGATAAGAAGAGGTTTTGAATGGCTGAATTGGATATAATTTCTGATTTAAAAAAAAGAGGGTTGCAATGTTATAATTGCGAAAAATATAAGGAAGCAGAGGAATTATATAAAACGGCTCTTTCAATTAATAAATCTAAGGATTCTTATCTTTTAGGGGAATTATATATTTCTTTAGCAAATACTTATTATAAACTTAATGATTTAGACAATTATACTAAATATTATGAATTGTATTTGCAGTTATTTCCGGAAGGTCAATTTGCAGTTTTTTCAAGGCTTGCTCACGCTTATTATTTCATTGATACAAACAAAAGTATTGAGTATCACAATAAAGCATTGGCATCTCAGATTAATGATTATGATGTTTCCAGCAAATTGTTTGCTATGATTAAGTCTTCAAATTACACCCAGCAAGAAATCTTTAGTGAGGCTGAATTTGAAATTAATCGTTTAAAGTCTTCTGTTTATAATAATATTAAACATTACAATCATACGGCAAGGAAATATCCTAAAAATAAATTGAATATAGGTTATTTATCTTCTGATTGTCATACACATATTATGATGAGTTATATTCTTCCTGTTTGGAAAAATCATAATACTTCAATATTTAATTTTACTGTTTATAATTGTTCAAGTAAAAATGACGTAACTACGGAAGAAATAAATAATTTGCCAAATTTCACTGTTGTAAAATGCACGGATTTTAGTATTGAAGAATTAGCTGCAAAAATTTATAATGATGAAATTGATATTCTTGTTGATTTAAGTGGTTATACTCATCTGAAGTCTTTTGTGCATTTTTATAAACCTGCTCCTATTATTATTTCGTATTTAGGTTATCTTAATACACTTGGGATTAAGGAAGTTGATTATATTTTAGCTGATAGATTTGGAATTCCTGAACAAGTCGCTAACTCCTATACTGAAAAACCTTTGTATCTTGAGTGTGGGTATCATGTATTCAAGCCTGGTTCAAATCTGCCGGAAATAACAAAATCACCTTTTGAGTTAAACGGTTATATAACTTTTGGAAGTTTTAATTGTACTTCTAAATTTAGTCCTGCAATTTTGTATTTATGGGCAAAAATTTTAGAAAGTGTTCCGAATTCTAAGATGTTGATATATAGAACTAAAATGACCAAAAATGTTATAAAAAGATTACAGAATAAATTTTTGGAATTAGGTATTGATCCTCAAAGGCTTATTTTCATGTCAAATTCATATTTCCCACATTTGCTTGCTTATAATGAAGTTGATATTAGTCTTGATACATTCCCTTTTTCAGGAATGTCAATTTGTATAGAAAATGAATTGATGGGGGTTCCTGTCGTGACACTTTTGGGGGAAGGTTTGCAATCAAGAGGCGCAGCTTCAGTTAACCGTGCTGTTGGGCTTGAGGGTTTGAATGCCGAGTGTGGTCAAGAGTATGTTGATATTGCTGCTAACTTGGCTAATGATAGAAAAAAACTTAAATATTTGAGAAAAAATCTTAGAAATATGGTTTTAGAATCCAGACTTTGTAAAGGTGCTGCTGATTTTACCAAAGATTTGGAAGAAAAATATTACAAAATCTGGGATGATTATATTTCTTCATAATATAGAGCCTTTGTGCTAGAATTAAAAAAGATTTAATATACTAAGGAGATAAGAATGAATATATTTGAAGAATTACAGGCGCGTGGTTTGATTGCGCAGGTAACAGATGAAAAAGAGATTAAAGACTTAATAAACAATGGTGGTGCAAGATTTTATATAGGCTTTGATCCAACAGCTGATTCTTTGCATGTCGGACATTTTATGGCTCTTTGTCTTATGAAAAGATTGCAGATGGCGGGTAATAAACCTGTTGTTTTAATTGGTGGTGGAACAGCTTATATTGGCGATCCGTCAGGAAGAACCGATATGCGTTCAATGATGACACCTGAAACTATTAGACATAATAGCGAATGTTTTAAAAAGCAAATGGAAAAATTTATCACTTTTGGCGATGATGCTGCAATTATGGTTAACAATGCTGACTGGTTGCTCGGTTTGAATTATATTGATGTATTAAGAGATGTTGGTGCTTGTTTTTCTGTAAATAATATGTTACGTGCAGAATGTTATAAGCAAAGAATGGAAAAAGGTTTAAGTTTTCTTGAATTTAATTATATGATTATGCAGGCATACGATTTTTATCATCTTCATAATGAATATGGTTGTAATATGCAGTTTGGCGGCGATGATCAGTGGAGTAATATGCTTGCCGGATCTGATTTGATTAGAAAGAAAACAGGAAAAGATGCTTACGCAATGACTATTACTCTTTTGATGAACAGTGAAGGTAAGAAAATGGGTAAAACCGCTAAAGGTGCCGTTTGGCTTGACCCTCAAAAAACTTCACCATTTGAATTTTATCAATATTGGAGAAATGTTGATGATGCTGATGTTATGAAATGTTTGAAAATGCTTACATTCATTCCGCTTGAAGAAATTGAAAAAATGGAACAATGGGAAGATTCAAGAATTAATGAGAAAAAAGAAATTCTTGCTTTCGAATTAACTGCTCTTGTTCATGGTGAAGATGAAGCTAATAAAGCTAAAGAATCTGCTAAAGCTTTGTTTGGTGGATGCGGTGACAGTGATAATATGCCAACAACTGAATTAACTACTGATGATTTTGTTGATGGAAAAATAAGTATTACTGAGTTAATTGTGAAATGTAAGTTCGCAGCAAGTAAAGGTGAAGCAAAACGTCTTATAAACCAAGGCGGTATTAGTGTTAATGATAATGTTGTTTCAACTCTTGATGTGGTTTATTCACCTGAAGATATTAAAGATGGTTTAAAAATTAGAAAGGGTAAAAAACATTTCCATAAAATTATTATGAAATAATTTTATAGTTAATTTTACAACTATAGCTAAATAAAAAGATACAAGATTTTATCTTGTATCTTTTTTAAACAATGTATTTTAAATTCTCAAAATCTATTTACTTATTTTTCTACGTATTCTGCCACTTTCTTCAAGTCTTTTTTGCTTGTATCCGTAAAAGGCATAAATTAAAATTCCGATAACAAGCCATAATAAGAAATAAACAGAAGATGTTTTTAATGTTTTTAATGAGAAAGTGATAAGTATTGCACAAATTACAATTCCTAAAATTGGGAACCAAGGACAAAGCGGAACTTTGAATGGTCTTGGAACATTTGGTGCGGTTTTTCTCAAAATAAGTACAGCAAGACAAATTATAACAAATGATGTGAATGTTCCAAAGTTACATAAAGCTGCTGATATATTTAAATCCATAAACAATCCGCATAAAATAACTATGACACCCGAAATCCAAGTCATAATGTGTGGAGTTCTGTATTTTTTATGAATTAATCTCCAAGATTTTGGTAAAAATCTATCACGGCTGATTGCATACAAAATTCTTGTTGTTCCTAATTGATAAATTAATAAAACTGAAGTTAAAGCACATAAAGCTCCGATAGAAATTAAACCGGCAAACCAATTTAACCAACTTTTATGTAAATAGCTTATTGCATGAGCAATAGGAGCTTGAATATCGATATTATTTATCGGAACAATTCCGGTAAGAACAAGAGCAACGCAAACATAAAGTATTGTACAAATAACTAATGTTCCCAAAATTGCAATAGGTAAATCTCTTTGTGGATTTTCGGTTTCTTCAGCGGTTGTTGAAATTGCGTCAAAACCTATGTATGCAAAAAATATTATAAATGCACCCATTATAACGCCTGAAGGTTCTTGAGGGAAAAATGGAGTCCACTGTTCCGGTTTTACATAAAATGCTCCAACAGCGATAAATGAAAGTATCATAAACATATTTACACCAACCATAATACTTGCAACTCTGGTTGATTCTTTTACTCCTCTAATTAAAAGTAAAGTAAGTAATAGAACAATTCCGACAGCTGGTAAATTTATGGCAACAGGAATATGTCCAAATAAATATGGGATTTTATCGTGAATATCCCAATGATAATTATTGCACATTGCGGAAATTGTTTTGTAATCATATCTTAACCATATTGGAAAATTAGTTACAAAATCAGGTAAGACGTGCTTGAATCCTTTTAAAAATTGTATAAAATATCCAGTCCAAGCGCTAGCAACTGTGATGTTTCCGATTGCATATTCAAGCATTAATATCCAACCAACCATCCAGGCCATAAATTCGCCCATTGTTGCATAAGTATATGTATAAGCACTTCCGGCAACAGGTATCATTGCTGCAATTTCAGAATAACATAGTGCAGGAAATACACAAGCTATAGCAGCTAAAACCATTGATAATACAATAGCATGACCCGCTCCGGGACTTTCAGGACTACCTGTTATTGCAGTTCCTATAATTGTGAAAATCCCTGTTCCTACAACTGCGCCAATACCAATTACGATAAGGTCAAATACATTTAGTGTTTTCTTTAATTCCGAACGTTTACTTGTTGTAAGCAAATCATCCAGTGAACGTTTTTTTAATATATTTCGGCTAATATCTTTTAAATTCATCTATAAATTTTCTTCCTATTTATTCACTTTGTCCGCTAATCAGTTCTTTATGAATTTTGTTTTCATTATCTCTGTTTTTGATAAATCCGTATAATATATAGATTATCGCGCCAACACCCAGCCATACAGGGAATAATAATGCGGAACTTCCTGCTTGCATTGATTTGTAAACCATCAAACCACCACAGCATATTATTCCAAGTGCCGGTGTTACTGGTGAAAATGGAACTTTAAATGGGCGAGGTCTATCAGGATCTGTGTGTCTTAAAATTAAAACTGCAACACAAACGATTATAAATGATGTAAATGTTCCATAATTACATAATTCTGCTGCTACATCCAGATTTAATGTTAAAATCCCAACAACAGCCAATATCCCTACTGTCCAAGTTAAAAGAGCAGGTGTTTTAAATTTAGGGTGAATTTTTTGGAATCTTTTTGAAATAAAATGATCCCTGCTCATTGCAAACAAAATTCTTGTAGCTGCCATTTCTAAAACAAGTAATACAGAAGTTAAACCTGCTAAAGAACCTATTGATATAAAGTATGAAGCATATACAGCCCAAGATTGTCCTGTTTTTGTCATGCAATAAGCCATTGGTGCTTTCAAAAAGTCCAAAGGTACAGGTCCTGAAGTTTTTTGTATTCCTGTTAAAACTAATGCAACAAGTACATATACAACAGTAGTAATTAATAATGAACCAATAATACCTATAGGTAAATCTTTTTGAGGATTTTTGCATTCTTCTGCTGCTGTTGCCAATGCATCAAACCCAATATAAGCAAAGAATATTAAAAATGCAGCTGACCAAATTCCGCTCATTCCATTTGGTGCAAACGGATGCCAGTTGTCAGGTGTAACAAAGAATGCTCCACCTATTATAAATAATGCAATAACTGCCATTTTAATAACAACCATTACACTAGCCATCTTAGCTGAATCTTTTGTTCCTTTTACAAGTATTGCAGTTATTAAAAGAACAACTAATATAGCAGGTAAGTTTATACAAATAGGAACACCTAAAAATCTTGGAACATCTAATGTCGGATTATCTGCTAACATTTTCCCAACAGAAAATACGTCATTAGTAAGCCAAACAGGCGGATGAGCAAGCCAAGCCGGCAAAACTTTGTCAAATCCTGATAAGAATTGAACAAAATGATTTGACCAAGCGCAAGCAACTGCAATAAATCCAATCGCATATTCAAGCATCAATACCCAGCCAACCATCCAAGCCGCAAATTCTCCAAGTGTTGCAAACGTATAAGTATATGCTCCGCCAGCAACAGGAATCATTGTAGCAAATTCAGAATAGCATAATGCTGAAAAAATACACGCAATAGCAGCTATTATCATTGATATTACAAGTGCAGGTCCTGCTCCGGCACTTGCTCCGTCTGCACTTCCTGCTGCTGCGATACCGACAACCGCAAAAATTCCGGATCCAATAATTGCACCAACTCCAAGAATTATCAAATCCCACACTCCAAGTGTCTTTTCTAATCCTTGTTCTTTTGCTTCTGCTAACATTTCATCAGGCGCTTTAATTTTTGTGATGTGCCTTAAAAAACTTCTCGTGAAAGTTGCTCTGTTAAATTTTTCAGCCATTTATTTCCCTTATTTTTTCTTACAAAGAGGAAAGCCCATTGCTTCTCTTTGTTCTACATATAACCTTGCTACAGATGATGCCATTGTTCTTACTCTGCCTATAAAATTGTTTCTTTCGTCTTTACTGATTACACCGTGTGCGTCAAGTAAATTGAATGTGTGTGAACATTTTAGTACATAATCATAAGCAGGTAATACCAATTTGGCATTTACACAATTTTCAACTTCCTTTTGGTATAAGTCAAACATTGTAAATAGCGCTTTTGTATCAGAAACCTCAAAATTATATTTTGATTGTTCTATTTCGTTTTGAAGATAAATGTCACCATATTTTAGTTCGTTATTCCACATAATATCATATACAGATTCTTTGTTTTGCAAATACATTGCAATTCTTTCTAATCCGTATGTCAATTCTAAGGCTACAGGTTTTATTTCAAGTCCGCCAACTTGTTGGAAATATGTAAATTGTGTAATTTCCATCCCGTCAAGCCAAACTTCCCAACCTACACCTGCTGCACCTAGTGTTGGTGATTCCCAGTTATCCTCTACAAATCTTACATCATGTTTGCTCAAGTCAATACCCATTGCTTCCAAACTTTGCAAGTATAATTCTTGTGCATTGTCTGGTGATGGTTTCAATATAACTTGAAATTGAAAATAATGTCCAAGTCTGTTTGGGTTCTCCCCATATCTTGCATCTGTCGGACGTCTGCAAGGTTCTATCATTGCAGTATTCCAAGGTTCCGGTCCCAATGCTCGTAAAAATGTCGCCGGATTCATTGTTGATGCACCTTTTTCTATATCATAAGGTTGTTGGATTATACATCCATAATCTGACCAAAATTTTTGTAAATTTAAAACTAGTTCTTGAAAATTTAATGCCATAACATAATTCCAATATTGTACTATCTACACTCGTTCTTCAATATTATTACTGACATAGTACAATTTCAATGACTTTAATAAAAATATTAACATTTATAAATATATGAAATTTTACTATGTCAATAAAATTTTTTGATTATGCACAAACAGCTTGTTTTTTGAATTGCATTTCATAAAGCGCTTTATATGCACCGTTTTCTATTTGCAATAATTCTTCGTGTGTGCCTACTTCTGCTATTTTTCCCTGATTTATTACTACAATTTTATTGGCGTTTTGAATTGTTGATAATCTATGTGCTATAACAAATACTGTTTTATCTTGCATCAAATTATCAATCGCTTTTTGTACGATTGCTTCAGCTTTATTATCCAATGCACTTGTTGCTTCATCTAATATAATTATTGGAGCATTTTTCAAAAAGGCTCTTGCTATTGCTACTCTTTGTTTTTGTCCGCCGGATAACAATATTCCTCTTTCTCCGATTTCTGTATTTAATCCGTCTTTTAATGTCGCAATAAAATCATCAAGATATGCCATTTTTACGGCTTGATTTATCTGTTCATCTGTTGCATTTTCATTTCCTAACAAGATATTTTCTTTGATTGTTCCAGAAAATAAAAAGTTATCTTGGAATACAACCGCTATATTGTCGCGTAATGATTCTAATGTGTAATTTCTTATATCTGTTCCATCGATTTCTATAGAACCGGATTTTACATCATAAAATCTTGGAAGCAAGTTTACGATTGTAGTTTTTCCGCCACCAGAATTTCCAACAAATGCTACGGTTTCACCACAATTTACTTTTAAGTTTATATCTTTTAATACTGGAACATTTTTTACATATTCAAAATCAACTCGCTTAAATTCGATAGTTGAATGTTCTCTGCCTAATGTTTTTGCATTTTCCTTGTTTCTAATTGCAGGTACTGAATCTAATACTTCAAATATTCTTTCTATAGAGAAGAATGAGAATTGTACTGCGTTTAAGTTGTTTCCGATATTTTTAACCGGTGTGTATAAAAGAATTAATGCAGTAATAAATGATACAAAGTTTCCTGATGTAATTTGATTTGACATAATCAAATGTGACCCGTAACCTATTGCAGCTGCAATACCAACTGATACGATAACGTGCATCATTGGGGATAACCATTGAGTTTTTTGTACCATTTTTATTCTTAAGGTAAAGATATTTTTTAAGATATTTTGGAATTTAGCGGTTTCATGTTTTGCTAAATTATATGAGGTTATTGTTTTATTTCCGTTGAATACTTCATTGTATTCTGTAATGATTGAAGCATCTGCAAATACTGTTTTTTCCATTACAGATTTAATTCTTTTTTGTAATTTTGCAACAGGTGCAAATGCACATCCTAAAACAACAACTGCAATCAAGGCAAGCTGCCAAGAATTGTAAAATAATACGCATACAAGCGAAATTGATGAGAAAATTCTTTGTGTAAATATGCTTAAATTATCTAATAATCCGCTACATGCTATATCTGCTTGGTTGTTAAATTGGAAAACAATATCGCCTGAATTTCGTTTGTCAAAAAATGATGTTGGTAATGTCAGTAATTTTTTGAACATATCAAATTTCAGACCATTTGTAATTCTTCCGCCAACCCAAGTTGAAAGGTATGATGACATATATTTTAAGCCGCCTTGAATTGATGTAAATGCAACAATTCCAAGCGGAATATACCAAGGTGAAGTGATTGATTTTTCAACCATTACAAGATCCATATATGGTTTAAGAGCAAGAGCGATAACAGCATCAAGTGAACCTATTGGAATACATATTAGCATTGAACATAATGCTCTGAACCATACAGGTCTGACGTATGGCCACATTCTGCTATAGTTAACAACAAAACGTAGATTTTTAATTTTTTCTATATATTTGTTTAACATATTGCTCTCTCTCCAATTATTTTTTTAGGGTTTATTACATAAAATTTTGCTATTTTTCGTTTTTTTTTCTGATCTTTCAAATATCGGGATTTTTGAAAATAAAAGATGTTTTTCTGTATAGAAACTTTCTTTTATTCGGTACCAAGTAATTCCAAATAATTTGTAATCTTTTTTTACTGCCCAAAAATCTTTATCTCTAATTTTTGCATTTTTTAATTTAAGGAAATTTAGAACATCTCTTCTTGCTTGTTCTTTATCATTTGTTTTTTCTCTGCTTTTTTTACTTAAATTAACTGTAGATTTCGGATTTCTGAAATAGTAATAATATGTATTCGGAACAGTTGCAATTCCATTTGCATAATATACTGCCTGTGTTGTAAATAATTTGTCTTCGCAACTTACGCCTTCAGGAAATCTAATATTATGCCTGTTTAAAAACTCTGTTCGATATAATTTGTTTGTAGGACAACCATCTTTCCATTGGTGGCAAATATCCATTTTTTTCTGTAAATCTGTTATAAATTCTTCTTTATTTAATGTGATTCTTTTTTTTGTTTTTCCGTTTCCGGTTCTAATATTTGTTGCTAATGCTAAATCTGAATCGTATTTTTTTGAGGCATTATATAACTTTTCAAAATAATCTAAATCAACCCAATCATCTGAATCAACAAAACCAATATATTCGCCTTGAGCGATTTTTAATCCTTTATTTCTTGCTGCTCCTTGTTTTGAGTGTTCTTGATGTATTATTTTTATACGTGAATCTTTTTGTGCATATTTATTTACGATAAGCATGGTATCATCTGTTGAACCATCATTTACGCATATTATTTCAATGTCTTGTAAAGTTTGATTTACAAGACTGTTTAAACATTTGGCTATGTAATTTTCTGTGTTAAAAATTGGTATAATTATAGATACTTTAACCATTGTTATTGCTCTCTTTGTGCTTTTACAACATTATAAAACATCTATTGTTTTTGTGTTGTTAATTATGTATTTCCCTGTCTTTTGTGCATCCTTTATGTGATTAAAAAGTATTTAAACTCTCCACTTCTGAAATTTTAGTCTGACATTTAAAATAATGTATTTTTATTTTTCTTACGCACAGTTTTATGCTAGCACAAACAAAAATTAAATATAGCATATTATTAAAAAATCTTAGCATTTTAGCTTAAATTATTAAATTTTCTTTTGTTTTTCTTCTTAATAATATTTCAAGATATAGCAAATTATTTTTTTACAGGATTTGTATTAGCATGGATATAAGTTTTCAAGCAAAACCAATTAGTCTTAAAACGGCTGAATATACAAAATCTCAACTTTTAAAATCTAAATTTGTTGATATAGTATGTCATTCTTCAAGTGATGAGGACACAATCGCCAGCGCAAGGGCTATGAAGTGGTTTTTAGATAAAAATAATATTCCCTCTAGAATTATTTCTGATGGCGGGATGAAGTCTTTTCTATATAAACCAGGTGATACTTTGGATCTTTCTGTTAATAGTTTACCTGAAAAATCTGCGGATACTGTTTTGTGTGTTGATTTTTCAGAATATTCAAGAGTTTCTGCTTCTCTAAAAAATTATATTGAAAATGCTAAAAATCTTTTATGTATTGATCATCATAAAGGTTCAAATCCAATACTCAAAAATCAAAATATTTATGTTGATTTAACTGCAAAGTCATGTTCCGGGATAATTTTAAGGTTTTTTGAGGCGTTAAAATTAAAAATTCCGATGGTCGTCAAACGAACTCTTTATTGTGGCATGACAGATGATTTAAGAAAGAATAAATATTTAACTTTTTCAGATAAAAGTTTTTTACCAATAAAATCCAAAGAATTTATGGCTGATGAAAATACTAAATATTTATATACAAAAATGGAGAATGAACTTCCTCAAAAAGAACAGGAAAAAGTTATAAAACATTTAAATATTCTAACTTCATTATCAAAAGATGAAAAAGTATTTAAAGAAGATTTGCCACGAAGAATAAAATACAATTCAAATGGAAAATTTGCTTATGTAATTATTCCTATGAATGATAAACAATGGAATTCGCTTGGAGGAGATAATAAAAGAACAAGTGCTATAATAAGTAATTTCAGAGTTTCAACGCTTGAAAACAATCCTAATATTGATTCTGTTGCGGTGTTTTATCCTAATAGCAACGGTTATAGAATAAGTATTCATTCGAAAGGTGATAACGTTTTAAAAATGTTTGAACATGTAAGAAAATTATACCCTGAGTTTTCAGGAGGTGGACATCCTGAGCGTGGAGGGGGCGGAAATTTTACGCTTGATGTTCAAAAAAGTATTGATTGGACAAATTCTATAATAAAAGGAATTGATGATTTCTATAAATGATTTTTAAATGTTTAAATCAATAAATTTTTCGTTTTCGCCTACATTAGTAATTTTTAATTTTGTTAAATTTTCAGGATCAAACTGAAATATATTTGCACTAGAGAAAAATGCACATCTTCCTTTTGTTTTGTAAGGGGTTATGCTTGTATCAACTTCTTTGGGAAAGAACTTTGATACAAGTGTTTTTACTTTATCTATAATATCATTCGGCACAGCTTCAAATTTGCCGTAATCACTATAACCTCTTATATTAAAAAATATTTTAGGTTTGTAATTTTTATCTATATAAGAATCATAGGTATTAAGTTGTTTTTCTAATGCTTTTACTTGTCCATCAGTATTAGTGGGGACATAATGAGAAAGAATTGCAAGTGGGTCTCCTGTTTTTAGTTTTGTGATAATTCCAACAGAATTACATCCGTTTAAAGCATCGGTATAAATTGTATTTATTCCGTTAGGGGTAATTCTTGCTGCAGCACAATGGTTCATATCAACATGCACAATAGATTTGTCACCACGGGTTCTCATTTGGTGTAAAATCATTTCAGGCATTGAGTTAATATTTTTAATGTTTTCTTTTGTATTTGCTGAAATTTTAGGGATAACTGTACGTGTTAAATTTATAATCTTACCTACCATAATTTGTATAAGTATAAAAGTTATTTAAAAATTGCTATGTTGTAAATTTATGTTAAATAAGATTTTGCCGAATGTTCTATTTTTCGTTTTGGGGGCGATTTAAATTTTAGCCCAATTTTAGGTTTCTTATAAGTGTATCAGTGATTTCAAAGCCTGTTTGTTTTTCGAAATGGTAAAACATAGGTGCCGGATTTGCTTCAATGAATACATATTCGCCATTATTACTTAACCTTATGTCAATTCCTGAGTATTTTAATCCCAAAAGATTTAATACTTTTAAGCAATCTTTTTTTACTTGTTCTGGTAATTCGTGTCGATTAATTTTAGCATTTGTATCAGCTCTGAAGTCTAAACTTTGTGCGAGTATTTCTCCTGGGTATATTTCTCCTGTCTCAAATGCATATACCCTTATGTCAATACCATCAATACATTCTTGTAGTTGACAAGGACAGTTTTTTAAAGTGTCCTTTCTTAAAAGGTCTTCTTCTTGCAGTTTTTTTGTATAAGCCCCTCCTCGTACAGGTTTGTAGATGATATTTTTATTATTAGATAAATAAAAATCTTCTAAGGCATCAGGATCATCAGTTACTATTGTTTTAGGAATTCTTATTCCGTTATTGTACATAATTTTGCTCTGTAATCCTTTTTTTCGATGTAATTCAACAGCTTGTAGTGAATTCCAACTTTTGGACTCTAATGAACATAATAGACTTTCAAGGGCAGATGTTTTTTCTCTATATACGATATCTGAGGTTTTGTAGGTAACGCCATAATACCATCTCCAATAGATTCCGGTAATTTCTTTTAGATAAATTTTTTCATTGTCTAATACAATATAATCATTTTCTCCTTCTGGTGACCAATTTATGATAGGGTATTCTCGAGAATCAAGATATTTTACGGGTGAGTTTTCTTCTTTTAATTTCTCAAATACGTATTTTGCATGGAATTCTTCATCACTGCCTATTATAATAATCATATTTCCCTCCTTATCTATATTAAGTGTTTTTTGTATATATTTCCAATTGTAACAATTTTAATTGTATATCTAAAGTTTTTCTTAAAATTGTCGTAATTCGTTTTTGTATATAGAAAGTTTGAAAGGAGTAAAGATGGTAAATAGAATTAATGGTAATTCTGACGGTAATTTTGATAAAAAATTATATGAAGCTGCAAGTAAAAAATTAGCCGCTTCAGGAAATGAAAAGCCGACATCTGCACAAATTAAAAAAGAAATCGAAAAATTGTCAAAATCTTCAAAAGCAGAAACGAATGATTCTGATATAAAAGTACCAGGATTATACATCGAGAAAAATCCTGATGATAATACATTTGTAGATTATAAAGATGGTGCAACACTTCCAAAAACTCCTAAGAATATAACAACAGCAGCTACGAATGAAGAAGGCGGTGCAGACCTTCGTAATGATGCCGCAACTCAAAGAAAGATACTAGAGATGATTGATAAATACAGACAAGATACAGCTGCAACAACCAAAGCCATAGGTGAAGAAGGCGGTGCAGAACTTCGCATGAATGAAGAAACTAAAAAGAAAATACAAGAAATCTTTGATGAATTTAAACAAGAAGGTGTCAGAGACCTTCGTAATGATGCCGCAACTCAAAGAAAGATACTAGAGATGATTGATAAATACAGACAAGATACAGAAGCAACGACAAAAGCCATAGGCGAAGAAGGCGGTGCAGAACTTCGCATGAATGAAGAAACCAAAAATAAGATACAAGAGTGGATTGATAAATTCAAACAAAATGAAGCTGCAACAACCAAAGCCATAGGTGAAGAAGGTGGTAGTGACATTCCTTTGGATGATGCAACTAAAAAGAAGATACAAGAGTGGATTGATAAATTTAAGGGTTCAAAGTTGACAACCATGGCAGTTGGTGAAGAAGGTGGTGGAGAACTTCGTTTAGATAAAGAAAAGCTCCAAGAACTTTTTGATAAAATCAAACAAAATGATGGTACAACCACCAAAGCTATGGGCGAAGAAGGCGGATCCTCAACTATTACCACAGAGGCTTTAGGCGAAGAAGGTGGTTCTCCAATGGATATTACCTCCAGGGCAATCGGTGAAGAAGGCGGATCCTCAACTATTACCACAGAGGCTTTAGGCGAAGAGGGCGGTACTTCAACTACCTATGCACTTGGTGAAGAAGGTGGATCCTCAACTATTACCACAGAGGCTTTAGGCGAAGAAGGCGGTACTTCAACTACCTATGCACTTGGTGAAGAAGGTGGCGGCGATATTCCTTTGGACGATGCTGCTAAAAAGAAAATACAGGATTTGATTGATAAATTAAAAGACACAGAGTATACAACCATGGCCGTTGGCGAAGAAGGTGGTGGTGAAACTCGCATTGCAGACGAAGACAAAAAGAAGATACAAGATCTGATTGATAAATTCAAAGACGCAGAATTGACAACTATGGAGCTTGGCGAGGAAGGCGGAGATTCATAACAAATAAAAAAGAAGGTTTTATAACCTTCTTTTTTTATTAAAACTGGGCCCGGAGGGATTCGAACCCACGACCAAAGGATTATGAGTCCTCTGCGCTACCGCTGCGCCACAGGCCCGTGACGACTTTCTATTTATTTTTATTACGGGAGATTTTTGTGCTAGTGATATTCCACCAGGCGCCTTTTTTCTCCTCGTCCTTAGTTATTATAGCATGAAAGATTTTTTTTGCAAATTCTATTTTGTATGTTTGTCTATTTTTTCTGCTAAATATGTTGAAAATATTGGTAATATTCCATAATATATTCCTGCAAATATTACTGCCGGACGGAGGATATTTATTCCTTCTACATATTTTAGAACTTTTGGATCGTGGGCATTTAAGGTTTTTAGTTTTTCTATGATTTTTTCTGTTTTACCTTTCACCAGTGAATCTATCAGATAACCCAATCCTAGGGTTGAGGCTGTTGATATTATGTTGTTATATATTAATGCTTTTTTGCGATTTTCTTTTATTTGTTTACTTTTTGCTGTTTGCTGGCATGCTACACCTGTTAGCAGTATATCTGTTCCTGCGGTTATGTGTTTTGCTATATCTTTGTCGTATTTTTCGTTGTTTATTATAATATTTTGAAGTTTTTTATTATCCATAATTTTCCCAATACCTTTTGATAATGTATTGGATATTTTTCCTGTAAAAAATATATCTTTGTCTTTTAGGATATTAAAATTATTCCCAAAACTTTCGGTTGCTTTTGGTTGAGGAGTTTTAGACTGTTGGGGTTTATTAGAGAAAAGTTTATCCATTATTATAGGTATTAGAGCAACTGTTAGGACTGATTTGGGAATTGCTGTTAAAACGCCTGCTCCAAGTTTAAAAATTTGTGTAAAGAGTTTATAGCTCCTTGAACTTGTCAAATCTTTAGCTCCGTGTGTTAGATTTTTTATTGTTTCAGGTTTTAAGAATTTTTCAGGGTTATTGTCAATATTTTTGACCAATGTTTCTAACGGGAGAGCTACAGATTCTACAATAGCGAATTTTATTATTCCCGAACCGATTGAATTTGATATTGCATATTGTTTGTTTTCTTTTTCAACATCAGGGGTTAATTGTATTGCGACAGGGCGAACTCCGATTGTCATAAGTAGTGAAGTTGTGTTAGAAAATGACGAACCGTGTTCTGAAATTTTTTCCAAGCCGCGTAGAATTCGTTTGTTTGTAAGTATTTTATTAGTTAAATTTGTTCCTGATGTATATAGATTATGGATATTCATAATTTTTCTCTATATATATTAGACATCACACAAACTTGAATGTAAAAGTTTTTTGCAAAATCTTTACCTGAAAACTTTTGATTTTAAATTTTACTATTGTACTTTCTTTTGTTATAATCAGTTTGTATGATGGAGTAAAAGATGAGAGAAGAATTATTATCTATTATTGAAAAGAATAGCAGGATAGATTTTAGTGAACTTGCTATATTATTAGGAACGACAGAAGATGTTGTTTTGGATGAATTGTCCAAATTGGAAAATGAAGGTATAATTTGCGGTTATCACACATTGATTAACTGGGAAAAAACTTCTATTGAAAAGGTTACAGGTTTAATTGAGGTGAAAGTTACCCCTCAGCGCGGAAGAGGGTTTGATAATATCGCTGAAAGAATTTACAATTATCCTGAAGTAAAGGCTGTATATTTAATTTCAGGCGGATATGATTTATTGGTTATTCTTGAAGAAAAATCTTTAAAAGAAATTGCTAATTTCGTATCAGATAAGCTTTCGACACTTGATTCTGTACTTAGCACAGCTACTCATTTTATTTTGAAAAAGTACAAAGATCACGGAACTATTTTGAATAAAGAAACTAAGGATGAAAGAGAGGTAATTACTCCATGAGGAATTTCCTTTCTGAAAAAGTTGTAGGTTTAAAACCTTCCGGTATAAGAAAATTTTTTGATATAGTAAGTGAAATGAAGGATGCAATTTCTCTTGGTGTTGGGGAACCTGATTTTGATACTCCTTGGCACATTAGAGATGAGGGAATTTATGCATTTGAACGCGGCAAAACTTTTTATACCTCTAATGCTGGGTTAAAAGATTTACGTGCTGAAATTTCTAACTATATAAAAAGAACTCAAGGGATTTCTTATAATTCTGATAACGAAATTCTTGTAACAGTTGGGGGTTCTGAAGCAATCGATATTGGCTTAAGAGCTGTTATTAATGATGGTGATGAAGTTATTATTCCTCAACCGTCTTATGTTTCTTACGAACCTTGTGCAATTTTAGCTGGAGCAAAGCCTGTTATTATTAATCTTAAAGCTGAAAATGAATTTCGTTTAACTCCTGAAGAATTATTAAATGCGATTACAGAGAAAACAAAAGTTCTTGTTTTACCTTATCCGAATAATCCGACAGGCGCGATTATGGAACGTTCTGATTTGGAAAAAATTGCAAAAATTGCGATAGAAAAAGATATTCTTGTTATGTCTGATGAAATTTATGCAGCCTTAACTTATAAGCAAAAACATGTTTCTATAGCATCTATTGAAGGAATGAAAGAACGAACAATTTTAATAAACGGATTTTCAAAAGCTTATGCTATGACAGGTTGGCGTTTAGGATATGCTTGTGCACCTGCGCAAATAATAAAACAAATGACAAAAATTCATCAATTTGCAATAATGTGTGCACCTACAACAAGCCAATATGCTGCTGTTGAAGCCTTAAAAAACGGTGATGAAGATGTTGAAAAAATGCGTCAGGCATATAATCAAAGACGCAGATTTTTGATGAATGCTTTTAAGAATATGAATTTGGAATGTTTTGAACCTTTCGGAGCTTTCTATGTTTTCCCTTGTATTAAAGAATTTGGTATGACAAGTGAAGAATTTGCTACAAAATTTCTGATGGAAGAAAAAGTCGCTGTTGTTCCAGGAACTGCTTTCGGTGATTGTGGGGAAGGTTTTTTGAGAATTTCTTATGCCTATTCTCTTGAAAATCTTAAAATTGCTATAAGTAGATTGGAAAGATTTGTTTCAAAATTAAGAAATTCAAAATCTTAATTAGCTTTCTTATACTTTAAAAATTTGAAATTAAGGTGTGAAATTTATTTTTTGATTAATTTTACTGATATTTGTTGACTTTACAAGTATTTACAATTAATCAATTTTTTGTCGTTTTTTGTTTTTTATAGATAAGGGGATAAGGAAGGAAATAATATATGGGATTATTATCAGGTTTAAATTTGGCAGTAAAATATTTTACTAAGTCAAAATCTATTCAAAAAGCTTGTAAATCCGTAGGGGATAATGTTCCTCTACCAAAAACGAAAAAGACATTGTTTTGTCACGAGTATTGGGGTGATGCTCTTGATGAAGGACTGGTAAAAAATAATGGGGTTAAAAATAGTGTTTCTTTACACGGAGAGGTACATGGAATTAATCATCATTTCATTGATTCTCCATACCCTGAGCATATGGATATGCCTTTTATGAATACTCACCTAACTCCTCGTGAAATGATTTCTAAAACAGATTTTGATTTTAAATCATTAAAACCTTTGGAAGAAAAAATTATATCATTCCGTTGTATAGGCGAAAAACCCACATTTTTTAAAGAGTATTCATTGTATAAAAAACGTTTGGACGTGAAAAAGGGAGATATTATTGATATGAAAGAATATGCTTATTCTACTTCTGATATTTCCTACGCCCGTGTATATTTACCGAATAATCGTGGAATTTTATACGAAATCGAATATCCTGCAGGTGCCAGAGTATCAGTGATAGGTTATGGCAATAAAAATGAAGTAGTTGCTCCCAGAGCTTCTAAATATGAGTGTACTGATGTCGAAAAAGTAGTTAATGATAATGAAGATTATTTGAAAGTTAAGTTGAAATATATTCTTCCAGATGAACCTTGGAGAAATAAAACTTAATTCTGCTTAAAAATTGCGTTTCAAATCTTAATACAACACTTGAAAAACTCTCAAAAATATCTTATACTACAAATGTAGTTTTGATTTGTGTGGGTGAAACATGTTAGTAAGTTTAATGGCAAGATTAAATGCAATTTCAGCAAGAAATAATGCTCAATATGCTATGATGCAAAACCGAATAAATCTTATGAGTGCATTGCGCACTCCTTTTTTAGGGAATTTAGGGATGCAAAATTTACATAAAATGGATATGAATTTTGCGATGAATAATGAAATATATCAAACGCAGTATTTGTTGGCATCTGCGCAAGAAAAAGCTGCAAGACAACTGATGGCACAAGAAGCTAAGAATAATAAGATTTCTTATATTGCATAAGTATATTAATGTTAATTTTTTCATATATTTTTTTAATGTTGTATAATTAATTTATGAATACTATAAATGAAGTTAAATCTATATCAGGAGCAAAAGGTATAACTCTTACCAATGTTGCAAAATATATGACTGAGCATTCCGGTAAAAAATATACTATCGACAGTTTGTCTAAAAAACTTAGAGCTGATACTATCAGATATTCAGAGATGAAACTTATAGCTCAAGCATTGGGAATGGAACTTGTATTTAGGGATAAAGTGTAGTTTTAAAAAGTTAGAAGTATATAACAAAATTTGAGTCGTTTACAATAAACGGTAATTCTGTGCTTTTGCTCATTCTTCGTTGAACTCGAAAAGCGAGTTCTCGCAAATATTTTTCAATAAAAAAAAGACCTTTTAATAGGTCTTTTTAAATGGAGCGGGAGACGAGGCTCGAACTCGCGACATCCTCCTTGGCAAGGAGGCATTCTACCACTGAATTACCCCCGCTTATTGGGTACTTTTTTATTATACATGCTAAATTTTTTATTTCAAGTATTTTTTTTATTTTTTTATTATTCTTTTACTCCACCTTGTAAAATGTCGTTAATAAAGTATTTTTTGCCCAATAAGAAAACTATTATAGTGGGGATTGTGCAGATTGCTGAGCATGCCAACAGATCTCCCCACATTGTGACTTCTCTAAAACTTCCTTTAAATATTGCAAGCCCAACAGGTAAAGTTCTCATAGTTTCTGTATTTGTAATAATAAGTGGCCACAGAAAGCTATTCCAAGTTGTGACAAATGTAAATATTCCAAGTGTTGCGATTGCCGGCAGGGCAAGCGGTAGTATAATTTTGAAAAATCCGCTTAAGATATTGCAACCGTCAATTCTTGCTGATTCTTCCAAGTCTTTAGGAAATCCCAAAAAATATTGTCGCATCATAAATATTCCAAAGCCGCCAAACAGTCCCGGTAAAATTAATGCTTGGTATGTATTTACCCAATGTAGTTGACGCATAAGGAAAAATAACGGAATTATATTTACTTGCGGAGGAATAAGCATAGTTATTAATATTAATAGAAATATTTCATTTCTATATTTAAACTTTAATCTTGCAAAGGCATATCCTGCAATTGCTGAGATTAGAACTTGTCCGATTGTTGTCATAAGAGCGACAAACAGGCTGTTTGCAAAATATTTCCATACAGGTATTTTTTCAAAAACGCTGGTATAGTTATCAAGGGTTAGGGGGGTATATATTAGTTTTCCGCCTTCATGGCTAAAGATTTCACTATTTGGAACTAAAGAAAGATTTAGCATTGCAAAGAATGGATACAGCATGCTTATCGCAATTACTATTAGTATAAAATACCCAAATATCTTGTAAATCTTTTTCATAAGTTGATTATAACACAGTTATTACTCTTGATTTTTAAAATCTTATTGAATGTTTTATTTTAAACATTTCAAGATAATTAAATAAAAGTTAATTTCAAATGACTTTGCATAAAATAACGTTAAAATAAAAATATAGAAATTTATTTGAATGGAGTTGATTATTATGTTAGATTTTGACAAATTTACCAATTATTCTCAAGAAATTTTGTCAGCATCAAGCGCATTGATGGATTCATACAAAAACACAATGCTGGAACCTGAACATATATTACTTGCGATGGTAAAAGATGACGGACCTGTTAAAGACTATTTGGAAGGTTTAAAATTATTAAATCAAGGTTTTATCAATAAACTTGTTGCAAAAGTTGAATCTTTTCCAAAAGTTTCAGGGGTTACAAATTCGCAAGGATTATATCTTTCAAATAATTCACGAAGGTTGTTGGAATTGGCGATTGATCAGGCAAGAATTTTGAAAGACGATTATGTCGGAATTGAGATGATTTTGCTTGCTATGACAAAATTGGACAATTCGTCAATAAAAGAACTTCTTTCACAGTTTGGTGTGAATGAAAATTCAGTATTAAAAGTAATGAAAGACATAAGAGGAAATAAAAAAGTGGATAGCAAAAACGCAGAAGAAAATATGAAAGCATTAGAAAAATATTCAACTGATTTAACAGATCTTGCAAGGAAAGGGAAATTAGATCCTGTTATTGGAAGAGATGAAGAAGTTAGAAGAATAATACAAGTATTAAACAGAAGAACAAAGAATAACCCTGTTCTAATAGGTGAACCGGGTGTAGGTAAAACTGCAATAGTAGAGGGTTTAGCCCAAAGAATAGTAAGAGGCGATGTTCCTGAAAGTTTGAAAGATGTTCGTTTAATTTCTCTTGATATGGGGGCATTAGTTGCCGGTGCGAAATTCAGAGGTGAATTTGAGGAACGTTTGAAGGCTGTATTAAAAGAAGTTGAAGCTTCAAACGGTGAAATTGTAATGTTTATAGATGAATTACATACAGTAGTTGGCGCAGGTTCTACTGAAGGTTCTATGGACGCCGGAAACTTATTAAAACCAATGCTTGCAAGAGGTGTTTTAAGAACAATCGGGGCGACAACTATTAATGAATATCGTAAATATATAGAAAAAGATCCTGCATTAGAAAGAAGATTTCAACCTGTTTTGGTTGATGAACCATCAGTAGAGGATACGATAAGTATTTTGAGAGGTTTAAAAGAAAAATACGAAGTTCATCACAAGGTAAGAATTCTTGACAGTGCAATTATTGCAGCTGCAAAATTGTCAGACCGATATATTACAGACAGGTTTTTGCCTGATAAAGCGATTGATTTGATTGATGAAGCGGCAAGTTCTTTACGTATTGAAATTGATTCAATGCCTGAAGAAATTGATTCAATGATGCGTCAAAAAATTCAACTGGAAATTGAACGTGAAGCATTGAAAAAAGAAACATCAGACGAAGCTGCACAGAAAGTTCAATCTTTGACTAAACAAATAAATGAACTTGAAGGTAAAATTAGTGAATTAAAAGTTCGTTGGGAACAAGAAAAAACTTCAATAACGGCAGAAACTGATATCAAAGATGAAATTAATAATGTTAAATTGAAAATTGAAGAAGCAGAACGTAATACAGATTTGCAAACAGCTGCAGAATTGAAATACGGCAAACTTCTTGAATTGGAAAAGAAACTTAAAGAATGCCAAAATAAGGAACATACAGAAAATAAATTATTAAAAGAAGAAATTTCTGAAAATGATATAGCAGAAGTTGTTTCAAAATGGACGGGTGTTCCTGTTACTAAACTTGTTGAATCAGAAGTTAATAAGTTAATTAATATGGAAGAAATTATTCACAAACGTCTTGTTGGTCAAGATGAGGCAGTTGTAACAGTTTCTGATGCAATAAGACGTGCAAGAGCAGGATTAAAAGATCCAAAACGTCCGATTGGTACATTCTTATTCTTAGGTCCAACAGGTGTTGGTAAAACTGAACTTGCCAAAGCTCTTGCTGAATTTATGTTTAATGACGAAGATGCCTTGATTCGTATTGATATGTCAGAATATATGGAAAAACATAATGTTGCAAGATTAGTCGGAGCACCTCCGGGATATGTCGGATATGATGAAGGCGGTCAATTAACGGAAGCTGTAAGACGTAAACCATATTCTGTTATTTTGTTTGATGAAATAGAAAAAGCACATCCTGATGTGTTTAATATAATGCTTCAAATCTTTGATGACGGAAGATTGACTGATTCTAAAGGTAGAACCGTTGATTTTAAAAATACATTGATAATTATGACAAGTAATATCGGCAGCGATATCATCCTTGAAAATACCCTTAATTCAATGGTTTCTCCTGAACAGTTCGATAGTACAAAAGACCAAGTTATGGAAGTTTTACGTCAACGTTTCAAACCTGAGTTCTTAAATAGAATTGATGAAACAATATTCTTTAAAGCATTATCATTACAACAGTTAAGTAAGATTGTTGATATTCAAGCCGATTACTTAAGAAAATTATTGAAAGATCAAGATATTGATTTGATAATAACTGATGATGCAAAAGAATTTTTGGCAACTAAAGGCTTTGAGCCGGTTTATGGTGCAAGACCTTTGAAACGAGTAATTCAACAACAACTTGAAAACCCGTTATCTAAAAAATTGCTTTCTCATGAATTTATTTCAGGAGATTGTGTAAAAATAGATGTCGATGATGATAAATTGACATTTACTAAAGCTTAATTATTTTGAAAGTATAACAAAGTACAAAGCGGCGCAAGGGATTTTCCCTTGCGCCGCTTTGTTAAATTTATGCAATCGTATTTTTCGGATCAATTTTTGCCATGTTACTTCCAACATTTCTTGGCCAGTATTGGTTAAGGTTATCTTCATCTGTTTCATCTGTTACAGGACAATATTTTGCGCCGATTGCTCCGATTGTTGTTCGACCTTCTTGGATGTAATGGTCTGATAAAAATTTTGCCATATGTTCAATACATTCACCAACATCATCATATTTTTTGAATCTTCTTGAACCTGGAATTCTTACACCGCCAACATTTTTGTTTTTTATGGCTAAATTACTTGTTCCGTTTGCGGATTCATTCATTACTATTCCTGCAAGAAATGCCGCATTTATTCCATATTTTTCTTGAAGTTCTATGAATTTGTCGCCTTTTCCTTCAAGTACGCCTTTTAAATGTTTGTTAATATCTTCTGCACTTCCTTTAAATTCAGTAGTTACAGCAATTTGTGAATATTGCTCCATTGTTAGTTTTGGGATTTTGAATGGTGGTTCATCATCTTCTTTTTCAACATGTGGGTTTACATTTAAAAAGTCAGGTAAATCTGATTTTTTAACTTCTTGTGTTTCTGTCGTTTCTGTAGGTATATTATTTGCTAATGGAATTTGTATATCTTCTTGTTTTAGTACTGTTTTGATTGTGTCATTTAGGTAGATATCAGGTGTTTTTAGCCATTTATCTTTTGCTGTTGGTAGAGGAATTGATTGTTCTTCTTGTTGGGAAACCTCTTGGTTGTCTTGATTTTGGTTTTGTGGTTTTGTTACTTCCTCTTTTACAGGTGTTTCTTCCGGTATTTTTTCTTGAGTGTTTGGTTGTGTTGTTTCAACTTTTTGTGTATTTTGTGTTATGTATTCTTGGTTTTTAGGTATGAATTTTTCAGGGGCAAATTTTTCAAAATAATATTGAGTATCTTCTTCGCTAGGTTTGTTTATACTTGTTTGGGCTGATACTTCTTTTGTTGTTTTTTCTGGTTTTGCCTCTATTTTTGTTGGTTCTTTTCCAAATTCAAAACTTCTTGTTGCTGTTTTAGGTAATGTGTTGGAAGTTTCTTCTTTTTCAGTTTCTCCTAAATTCAGCTTTTGTCCAATAAAAATTGAGTTTATATTTTTTATTTTGTTTAGTGTTGCAATTTCTTTAACTTTTTCGTTTATCTGTGTTGCATCGGTTAGCTTGAATGCGTTTTTAACTATTTTCCATAAGTTGTCGCCTGATTGCACTTCGTATGAGCCCATCTTTACACCTCATATTTGTAAATTGATATAAAAAATATATATTCTTTCTGTATTAAAAAATTTTATTTCTTATAATTGCTAAATTTTGGGACATTGTTACGAAATGTTAAAAAGACGGTATGGAAATTATACCGTCTTTTTTTTGATTGATTTTATTTACAATAATTTCTTATTCTAAGAAGTTTTTGTATTTGTAACTTAAAATACTATAAGTTGAAACATCTTCTGATGAGGAATCATCACCGTAGAATACAGACATTTGAGTTGCTTTTCTATAGTTTTCTTCATCTAATTTTTCTTGTTTTGCGCAACTGCAAGTATATGCTGAAATTTCTGCGCTTGTTACTCGTCCGTCACCATTTGAATCTATAGCATCAAAATTATCAAGAATTTTTCCGATTTGTTCAGGAGAATATGCTCCTGAAGCTGAAAGTTGTGAAAGTTCAGCTCTTGAAATTCCTGATGCTGATATTGTATTTAGAAATTTAGACATTTCATCGCTACCTATTACACCATCGCCGTCTTTATCAAAAGATGCAAAGTTTGTTTGAAGGTATGATGCAAACGGTTGGTTAAGAGTTAAGTAATTTGAATTATCATTTCTAGCTTCTGTAATATTTTTATAAGTTACTCCTTCTTCAGGGTATAAAGATGCTAAATAAGAATATGTGTTTGCTAAATTTGAAGAAAGACTTGCAATAATGGATGATCCTGATGCCATAATTGTACCTCGTTTGATTTCTACCTACTTTTATAATAATAATGTTTTTGGAAATGTCAATATTTATGTATGTAATTAAGAATTAGAATAAGGTGGATTTTATGTTGGAAGATAAAGACAAAATAATTGAAATTTTAGTGAATGGTGGAGTTATCGCATATGTTACAGATACTGTTTGGGGGCTTGGGTGTCTTCCTGATAATGAGCTTGCGGTAAAAAAAATCTACGATATAAAGAAAAGAGAAGCTCAAAAACCATTAATTCTTATGTCTAACGAAGTATATAATCTTTTGGATTATGTGAAGCCTATACCTAAAATTGGGCAAGTTCTTATAAAAAAATATTTTCCTGGTGCATTGACTATCGTTACCGATAAAAGTGAAAAAACTCCTGATTATATTACTTCCAACATGGCAACTGTAGGTATAAGAGTTCCGGATAATAAGGTGTTTAAGGAAATTTGTGAAATTATTCCGGGGCACGTTTTAGCTACTACAAGTGCAAATTTATCGCATCAACCTTCTGCTAAAAATTATGAACAAGCATTGGAAAATATGCAAGGTTTAGCGGATTTGGTTATCCCCGATTACGGCTGTGTTGCTAAGGGGTTAGAATCTACTGTTGTTGGTGTTATGAACAATGAATTAAGACTTTTCCGCCAAGGGGAAATTAAAATTGATATGTAACCCATACTTATATATTATCAAATTGATACATAGTTGAAATTTGTTCTGTTTTTGATTACTATATATGGTAAGACAAGGGTGAGTTTATGGATTTTATTTTATATATCGTATATTTTTATTTAATCGTTTATACAATTTATTTGTTCGTGCTTTCTTTGAGAAATCTTAATGATAAGCCTTTTTCAATAGAGAAAAAATATTCTAAATATGATGGTTATAAGCGTAATTTTGCTGTAATTATATATTCTCATAATCATAAAGATTGTCTTGCCGAGTTGATTGAAGAATTAAAAATGCAAGATTATCCTTTGGCAAGTTTCAAAGTTTATGCAATTTTGGATGATTGTAATGACGGTTCTGAAAAAATGTTTGAGAATGACAAATTTGTGTATGTTATGAATATTCAAGAACACGGTTTGCTTGGTAAAAATCAGTCGATTTCTATGCTTTTAGATAGTTTGAAAACTGATGAATCTATTGATGCTTATGTTTTCATTGACGGAACTCGCAGAATCGGTTCTAACTTCTTAACCCTTGCTAACGCTGCTTTGAATAAGTCAAAAGCTGTTACAGGCGAAGTGAATGTCAATAGAACTAACCTTGATATAGTCGATAAAATTAAGGCTGTTCATAAAAAATATGTTGCAAATTTCTTTAAACAAGCCAGAACTCTTTTAGGGCTTGCAACAAGAGTTGATTCAGGTTTGTTTATTGTTGAGCGTTCTGTTATTGATGAACTTGAACAAATTAATTTTAAAGATATTAACAGTGAATTAGAATTCAGCCTTCTTCTTGCTCAGGCAGGACATAAATGTATGTATAATCCAAACATTCAATCTTATATGTTAGGGCAAGATTGTTCGTTTAAAAATCCTAGATTGAGTGTTAGGTTTAAACTTCTGGCTCAAAGTTTTAAAAATATCAAAGCGTTTAATTTGCCATTTATCGAGTATGTAGTTTCATTGCTTAATCCAAATTGCTGGACTATCATTTTGGCTTATTTGGTGTTGATTTTGTATTCATATAATTGTCAATTTATCGTAAAATGTAATGTTGTTATATTTTCTGCGATATTATTGCTCGCTGCTTGTGGTATAAGTTTGATAAATGCTAAGTTAAACTTTAAAGAAATAGTTTTATTGATGCTTTATCCTGTTTATTCAATTTTTCATATTATAAAAAATTTCCCACCTGTAAGATATATTATGAAAAAACTTGGTGCTAACACTGATAAAGATGCAGATAAACTTGTTATTGATGTGTTTGTTCAAACAAAATATGGTGATAGAGCTTGTAAGTTAGAATTTATTTCAACAGAGAGCGGTCTGTCAAAAATAAGATTTTTATACAAAAATAAAAAATATGTTACAGATTCTCATTTGAGAATGATAGATGCTTTGCAACAATTAAAATCTAAAATGGAAGATTATGGTTTGATTTTGAAGATTTGTAGTTGTTGTAAGAATTTCACTTCAAAGGTGGATGGTTCTACTAATATGCTTAGAGGTTTATGTAATAATGAATTTCCAAGTCCTTTATTGAACGAGCCTCGTCAAACTTTAATTTGGAACTCTTGTTCTAGTTTTGAGCCTGCTGAGGTGAATAATTATATAGAAGAACTTGCAAAAGAAGTCGAAAATCAACACGGTTAAATTGGCTTTAGCGGAGGTTCAAGGTATGAAAAAGTATATAAGTTTAACAATTATCCTATCAATAATAATGCTCTCAATGCTTCCTGTTACGGCATCTGAACCATTGAAAGGTTCTGTTACCGAATCAACCGAATTTAAACAGATGGAAAATGATATTTTTACAGGAAAAGTTGAAACATTAAATCGTAAAGAAATTATAAATATGACTGTTTCTCAAGTTTTAGATTCTTCATATTCCATAGAAGGCGATGAGTTTTTTGCAGAAGTTACTGATGATGTGTATGGAGAAGAGGGAATTATTATTCCAAAAGGAACTTATGCTCATGGTAAACTCACAAATACGACAGCTCCCGGTCGCATGGGAAAAGAAGCAACTATGGATTTAACCTTTGATTATTTGGTTACTCCTGATGGTAGAGAAATTCCTATTGAAGGTCAAATGACAACAAAACTTCACCCTGTTGTCGAAGGTGCAAAAATTGTTGCTCAAGATGTCGGATATACGGTTGCAGGAGGTGCTGTTGGCGGTTTGATGGCATTAAATTGGCTTGGACTGGGTGCTGCGATTGCTTCTCAAGGTTACACTCTTGCAGGTGGTGCTGCTATTGGTGGTGTTGCCGGACTTGGAGTTGCATTGATAAGAAAAGGTAGTCATGTTCTTATTGCTCCTGGTGATGAAATTAAAGTTCGTATTAATACTTCTTTGGATTTGCCTGTGTATAAAAAAGAAGCTCTTCAACAAGAAGAAATTAAGTATGATGGTTTGACAATAAGTATTAACGATGTGAAACACGAAAAAGATCCGTTTGGTGAGGTTAATACTATTACCCTTACTGTTTTAATATCTAATATGTCGGATAAAACTTTGTCAGGATTTGATATGGCATTGGTTAATGATTATAATGCAAAGTTTAGTCCTTCGATTTTCGGGAATACCAGGTTGATGTTTAGACAAATAAAACCCGGTGATAAGTTAGTTGAACAGGTTTCTTTTGCGGTTGATAATATAAATCGAAAATATTGGTTAACTTTCTATGATAGAAAAAACAGTGAAATAATTTCTAAAATATCTGTAGATAATGCTTATATGAATTTATCCCCAAAAGCAAAAAGGAAAAATGAAAAAGTAAGAAGACAAAAAAATTATAAAAAAGAAGTAGATTTGTTAGATATGGATATTTAATTTTGTGGTAAAATAAAAATTACACTGTTGAAAAATTTTTATTTTATGTTACACTTATAGTAATTAGTACGTATGGAGGAATATATGAGTTGTGGATCTCTTGAAATCGAAATTCTAAACACTTTTTGGAACTTTGCATCAGAAAATGAAGATGTAGATATATCAATTCAGGATGTAGTTGATGCATTGTCTCAAAATGGAACTGAGCGTGCTTATACAACTATTAAGACAGTTATGGATCGTTTAGTATCCAAAAGTATTTTGGTTAGATATAAGGTTGGTAAAAAGTTTTTCTATAAAACTACTATGGATAAACGAGAAATGGCACTTGATATGCTACATGAATTTACAAATGATTTCTTTGGTGGTAATATAGCAGAGATGGTTCGCTTTGTAGAAAAAGAAACCGTTGAATTACTAGTAAAATAGTAGATAAATATGTCCGTAAATCTGGAAGATAGAGTCTTTGTTTCAAAATTGTTACGCAGTGTTCGTATTGGAGACTGTTGTGTAAGAGAGGCATTGTTACAATATCCTAAGGATACAACTGATGAAAGTTTAATAGCTGTTTATCAAGCATTGATTCATTATGAGGCTGATGAAGATTTGCGCAGGAGAGATGCTTTATACAAAGAAGAGCAAGATGATTATATAGAGTTTCTTTCCTACATACTTGAAAAAGGAGATGATTTGCCTCAAAATATTATAGACAATTACAAAAAGTATTATGAATCAGCTCCAATATTACACAAAAGAGGTTTGAGAGGGTTTTTCAAGGGCTTTTTCAAAGTATTAAATATAGGAAGGAAAAAAGATAAATGATGAAACATTTTATGATGAAATTATCGGTGGCTTTATTCACCGTGTTTATGTTATTTCAAGGTGTATCAGTGCAAGCTGCTGATATTGAATTAGTTCCTACAATGTCTTCAGCATCTACAGCATCAAATAGAGTATGGGTAGGAACCTTCCAATTGGTTTGGAACAAGTTTTCTGAATCAGTTATAAAAGGACCTATTGTGTTTGAAGATTATGATTCTCCTGTAGCACAGGCTCTTAATGCTAAAGAATTTACTAAAGATAATTTGAGCAGTTCTGCTTATTATATCAAGTATGGTACTGTTTCTCCTAAATTGAAACAAACCATTGAAAATGGTATTAAAAGAAAATTCAAAGAAACCAGCGATATTTTAGATACATTTGATTGGACTTTAGATCCTAGCAAATATATTGTTTATGCAATGTTGAAAAAAGACTTCAAATTTGAAAAAGCTTTTGACAGACTTCCTGAAAGCGGATTTGGAAGAAATCCTGAACCTGTCAAGTATTTTGGTATTAACAATATTAGTAATAGCGAATTGTATGATAATGTTAGTGTATTATTCTACAATTCTCCATCTGATTATGCTGTAAAACTTAATACAAAAGGTAATGATTCTGTAATTCTATACAGAAGCAATTCAGAAAAAACTTTTGATAAGTATTATAACGATGTAGTTCGTAAAACTCAAAAATATAATGGTTCTCCATTATTCCAATATAGAGATACTTTATTGATTCCTGATATCAATATGTATTTAGAAACAAGTTTTGAAGATGTAGAAGGTCATAAAATCAAAGGAACTGATATCGTAATTGATAAAACTATCGAAACTGTAGATTTTAAATTAGATAATGAAGGTGTTAAATTGAAAAGTGAAGCAGCTTTAATGGCAAGAACAACTTCATTCATCCCTGCAGAAGGTAGAGATTTCAATTTCAATGATTCATTTGTTCTATTCTTAATTGAAAAAGACCAAAATGTTCCATATTATGCAATGAGAGTTAGTGATGTGGATACATTAAACAAAACAGGCAGATAATGGATTGAAAATTATAAAATAATGAAGATTAGGCGGAGCGGATTTTTAAATCCGCTCCGCCTTTTATTATCGTTAAAAGATTTATATTAAATCTGATTTTCTCCTATTGACCGAGATATTATTAGAAACTATAATCAAAGTATGGCAAAAGTTAAATCAAAATGGATATGTCAGCAATGTGGGTATGAATCAGCGGGGTATTTGGGAAAATGTCCTGAGTGTGGTTCTTGGAGTAGTTTTGTAGAGGAAGTACAAACAAATTTGAAGGTTCAAAATGTTTTGCCACAAGGTATTGTAAATGATACAAAACCTGCATTGATAAAAGATATTCAAATTGGAAAAGAAGTTCGCGTAAGTACGAATATTTCGGAATTTGATAGAATTTTAGGCGGTGGATTAGTTCAAGGTTCTTTGATTTTGATAGCAGGAGATCCGGGGATTGGAAAATCAACAATTTTATTACAAACAAGTGGTGAACTTGCTAAGAATAATCAAAAAATTTTATATGTGTCAGCTGAAGAATCTGCAAGTCAGTTAAAATTAAGGGCAAATAGGCTTGGAATTAATTCAGATAATTTATATATATATCCGCAAACCAATTTAGAAAGTATAAGGCAGCAAATAACAGAACTTCAACCGGATACTGTTGTAATAGATAGTATTCAGGCCATATATTCACAAACTGTAGCAAGTTCAGCAGGAAGTGTTTCACAAATTCGAGAATGCTGTAATATTTTAATGCAAATTGCAAAATCATTGAATATTACAGTAATTGTAATTGGTCATGTTACAAAAGATGGTAATATTGCAGGTCCTAAAATTTTGGAGCATATGGTTGATGCGGTTATTTCATTTGAGGGTGATAAATATAAATCATATAGAATGCTGAGGGCGTTGAAAAATCGTTTTGGAAACACTTCTGAGGTTGGAATTTTCGAGATGCACGAAAAAGGTTTGGTAGAAGTTAAAAATCCTAACGAACTATTTTTAAACGAACGTTCACAAGATGCAATTCCAGGTAGTGCTATTATTGTTACTAATGAAGGTACAAGGCCGCTATTAGTTGAAATTCAAGCGCTTGTTGGTACAACACCTTATCCGACACCGAGAAGAGTTACAAATGGTGTTGATACAAGCAGGTTATTACAAATTCTTGCGGTTTTGGAAAAACGTGTCGGGCTGAATTTATCTAAACAGGATGTTTATGTCAATGTTATGGGTGGTTTGGAAATAGATGAGCCTAGTGCAGATTTGGGAATTGCTTTGGCTATTGCGACTTGTGCAAGAGATGTTGTTGTAGATTCTCAAACTGTTATAATTGGTGAAATAGGTTTGTCAGGTGAAATTCATCCTGTGAATAACCTTGATAAACGTTTGAATGAAGCTGTAATTTCAGGGTTTAAAAAGGCAATAGTTCCTTATGCAAATCGAAATGTTGAAAATGATAAGATTAAGGTTGTGCCTGTAAAACGTTTGATTGATGCAATTTCTGCTTGTATTTCTCCAGCTTAGGTTTATAAAGGTTTGAAATTCAACAAAAGAGGAATTTATTTTGATGTTGTGTTGAATATAATATTGCTATATTTTGTTATTAAATGAGGGTAAGATTATGAAATTAGAAGAAGAACTTGGGAAATTTCTTATAGAAAATAAATTAACTATAGCAACAGCCGAATCTTGTACGGGTGGTCTTTTGAGTTCAAAATTGACGGATGTTTCAGGTAGTTCTGCGTATGTAAAACTTAATTTTGTAACTTATGCCAATGAAGCAAAACATGATATATTAGGTGTTAGTTGGGATATTTTAAATACCAAAGGTGCAGTTAGCGAAGAATGTGCTGAAGCTATGGCAAATGGACTTTATGAAAAGACAGGTTGTGATATTGCATTATGTACGACAGGTATTGCAGGTCCTGATGGTGGTACAAAAGAAAAACCTGTTGGGCTTGTTTTTATTTCTGTCAGGTATAAATCTACTGTCACTGTGAAAGAAGTTCGATTGGCTTCAAATATTGAACGTGTGAAAATGAAAGATGAGTTTGCTAATCAGGCTTTAAAACTTGCTTTGTCTATTGTTAAAGAAAATAGACTTTGTTAATTAGAATATTTTTGTATTGTATTCTCGTAAAGAAATGTATCAAGAATTTTTACAGTAAGCAATTTTACACTTTTTATATCCTTTATATATAAAAGAGTGTATTATTATGAATTACTATGATTTTTTGAATAAGAGATTATCGACCAACGGATTACCTGCAGGGTATTCAATTTCTAATGACGGAAAATCTAATGTAAAATCTGATAATAAGACAACAAATGCAATGGATAAATCAATTTTTAAACCAGCAAGTCGTGAGGATTTATCCAAAGTAGATTATAAAAAAGTATTGGGCGAAAATAAACAGGGTGAAAATGTCGAAATGACATCTTTAGAATATTCATTAAAAGAGTTTTTCGCTTTAGATCAGGTTAAAGCAGTAGCGGATAAAGATGGTGATGGAAAAGTTTCAGAAGAAGAAGCAAAGGCTTATGTCGATCAAATGGCATTAAAAGACGGTGATGGAGAAACACTTTCATTAGATGATTTTGAAAAAGTAATTAGTGAACAAGGTATAGATCTTGATGCTATTTCAAAATTTTTAAGTTCACAAGGAGCGTTTGAACAACCAGCTGAAATTGCAGCACCTCAACAAGCTCCTGCAACAGCTAGTGCTTATTCTGGAGGTGGCGGAGGCGGAGTTGCTAATTATGCTGCTCCAGCTCCTAAAACTATTCACAATATGAGTTTAAACGAGTTGAAGTCTGAAAAAGAGAATAGAGAATCTACTCTATCTGAAAAGCAAGATGCCTTAAAAGAAGTTCAAGCAGGTGAAACCGAAGGAATTAAAACTGCTAAAGAACAAATGAAAGATGCAAAAGAAGCTTATGAAGCTGCTTTGAATAATGATGAGAAAACTTCTAAATTCGCAAAAGTCGTAAGTGATACTAATAGCAAGATCGAAAAAAATCAATCTGCATTAGATAAAAATTCAACAGAAATTACAAATAAACAATCTGAAATTACTCAACAAAATTCTACAATTTCAGCAACAGAAACAATGCTTTCTTCTTTAAAAAACACACTTTCAGGTCTTCCTGCTCCAACAGGTAAGCCGGAAGACAAAGAACGTGATGCTCAAATTGAGTCTAAAAAAAGCCAATTACAAAAAGAAATATCATCAAAAGAAGTTGAGCTTAGAAAACAAAAAGCTCAGTTAGATAAGTTAAATAAAGGTTTAGATGAATTAGAAAATCAAAAAACTCAATTAGAAAGTGAAAAAAATACATTGCTTGACAGAAAAGCAAAATTTGATGAATTAGTAAATAAAAACTGTTCAGAAACTATAAAAGCAAAATTAGAAGCATATAATAATGCGGTGAAAAACGTTGATGCTGTAAAAGCAAAAGAATTGGAAGCCGCAAATAGTGCATATTCTTCAGCTCAAAAACAAGTACAAGAGATAAATACTGTAATTGCACAAAAAGAAGCTAATGCAGCAGCTTCAAAATATTCAGTATCGTCAGATAAGATTGATAAAGCACTCGAACTTGCAGAATCTCAAATTGGTGTTCGTGAAATTGGAGGTTCTAATGACAGTGCTGAAATAAGAAAATATAAAAACGGAGCCGCTAATGGTAATCCTTGGTGTGCTTCATTTGCCTCTTGGTTATATGGTGCCGGTCAAGAATCATCTAATGATAAAACATTTGGCTATACAGCATCTTCTCAAGAAATTAAACGAAAGGCCTATTCTGCCGGTTGTTATGCAAGTAAAAATTCAAATTATGTGCCTAAAAAAGGAGATTTAGCTATGTGGTCTAAATCCGCATCTTCAGGTCACGTTGGTATTGTATCAGAAGTTTACGCGGATGGCTCTTTTGACGTTATTGAAGGTAATTCTGGTAATGCAGTTAAGAAACGTCATTATTCATCAAAACATTCTGCAGGCGGAAGCTTTGATGGATTTGTTCAAATGGATAAATGGTTACAAGCCTAATAAAATAAAGATATGAAATAATTTTGGAATAAAATAAAACTAGCCTGCTACGATTTCTGCAATAATTTCAGGATATTTGTTAATTAGAGCATCAGCAAATTTTTCAGTATCTATTTGTGTTGTGACTACTGAAAGTAAATCTTGCGGCAATTCCATTATCATTTTTTGTAAATATTCAGGTTTTATTACTCGCATGCCTTTAATTGTTTCGTTTTTATCTCTTTCTCTATTTATAATTTTTGTGTAGGCATCAGAGTCAAAACTTTCAAATAATTTGTTTTCTTGATTTACAAGTATGTATGTTAATTCTTTTTTCTGAGCTGGTTGTAGATTTAAAATTGCATTTCTATAATCCAAATCGCCAAGTTGGCTTATCTGTTCAACCATTTCTCTTGCATTTCCGTTTGCTTCTTTGCCTGAAACGCTTTCATAAATTTGTTGAAGATATATTTCAGGAAGTGTTTCTAGGTTATTTAACAGCATTTTTTTATCCATATCAAGTCCGGTTAGCAATCCGTCTAATTGTTCTTCCGGCATGTATTCAATAATTTGTTGTTGTGAAAATAAATCTAATACTGTTTTTACAAGTTCTTCTTTCGGAATATCTTTTAGCATATCAAGTAGTGCGTCTTGGGTGAAAAATTTCAAACCCTCTACAAGATCATTTTTTTCTAACATTGGAACTAATTTTTCTAACTGTGCAGTTGACATTCCTGACATTATTGCAAGTTTGTTGTTGGGATCTGCAAGTTGAAATAGTTCAATTAATTGAGAAACATTGGTAAACATGTCAGCCGCAAGTTGTATTGCAGCTTGGTTTCCAGAGGCAGCTTCGGCTTCGATAATTTCTTCAATACTTTTTTCTCGATACATCTCCATTTTTGAGGAAGATATATTGAGCTTCGATTGTATATACGCTAGATCGGTATCGATTGTTATTGCCATTATATAACCTCGTAGTCTCTCTTAAATATATTAACGTATTTTTTTAGGCTCAATTTCAATAAAATTACAAAATTTAACAAAAAGTAATATTTATGTTTGTTTGTAAACTCTTTTAAAATATTTTCCTTGAAACCTAGATTATAATTATTCTTGTAGTATTATTAGAGGGTAAAATTTAGTGAAAAGAAGAGGATATTATGGCAAAAGAAAAAGCAAATATTGCAATTTTAGGTGCAACTGGGGTTGTTGGAAGAGAAATTATCAAGATTGTTGATGAATTGAAAATTGAATTTAATTCTATAAAATTTTTATCAAGTGCTAAAAGTGCCGGTACAAAAATAGAATTTCAAGGCAAAGAATATACAGTAGAAGAAGCTGTTCCTGAAAGTTTTGACAATGTGAATATTGTTTTGGCTTCTGCAGGTGGTTCAACTTCTCAAAAGTTCGCTCCTGAAATAGTTAAACGCGGCGGGGTTATTATTGATAATTCTTCAGCTTTCAGAATGGACAAAGATGTTCCTTTGGTTATCGCTTATGTTAATGATGAAGATTTGAAAAAACACAAAGGTATTATTGCTAATCCTAACTGTTCAACTTCTCAACTGATGCTTGTTTTAAAGCCTCTTCATGAAAAATTTGGTATCAAGAAACTTCTTGTATCTACTTATCAAGCTGTTTCGGGTGCAGGTTTAAAAGCAATAAATGAATTGACTGAAAATACTAAAGCTACTATGAATGGTGAAGATTTTACAAACGTAGCGTTTAAAAAACCTATTTCGTTCAACGTAATTCCGCAAATTGACGTATTTTGTGAAAACGGATATACAAAAGAAGAAATGAAAGTTGTTAATGAAACGAAAAAAATTCTTCATCTTCCACAAGATTTACCAATCTCTTGTACTGCAGCTAGAGTTCCTGTTTATAACGGACACTCTGAAGCTGTTGATATTGAGTTTGAAAAAGAAGTTACACCTGATGAAGTTCGTGAAATTTTGAAAAATTCTTTCGGTGTTGAAGTTATTGATAATCCTGAAAATTATGAATATCCGACAACAAGAGATGCTTCAGGAGTTAACCCTGTTTTTGTCGGTCGTATTAGAAAGAATTTGGCTTTCGATAACGGAATTTCTCTATGGTGTGTTGCCGATAATCTTAGAATCGGTGCTGCTTTGAATACCGTTAGACTTTGTAAAAAAGTTATTGAAATGGGATTATATTAATTTTCGTTACAAAATGAAAGAAATAAGACAATTATTTTTTTCAGCAAACTTTATCTAGCCAGATAAAGGAGTAAGGTAATGAATGATATAACAGAAATGAAGTTAGAAGGTTTGATGGATGGGATAAATACTGTTGGCGAATTTTTAGATAAATATGCCGGTATTTATCCTTCCTTAAATGAAGTAGAATTCAAAAAACAACTTGACTATTTGGAAGAAGAATTTTTTTGTAATTTATAAATTCTGATAACTTTAAAATATTTTAATATTTATGTTTGTTTAAAGAACCTTTTTAATGTATAATTTTTGCATTAGAAAGGTTTATTTATGGGACAGGTTTTAAGAAAAGAAAATGTGGCAGAATTTGTTGCTAAGTTGCACAAATCAGGTAAGACAGTTGTTACTACAAACGGGTGTTTTGATATTTTGCATGTCGGTCATGTTAGATATTTGCAAAAGACAAAGAGTTTTGCCGATTATTTAATCGTTTTGTTAAATTCTGATAAATCTGTAAAATCTATAAAGGGTCCATCTCGTCCGATAAATAATGAAAGTGATAGAGCAGAAATCTTATGTGCATTGTCTTGTGTTGATTATGTTGTTCTATTTGATGAAGATAGTCCGGGAGCTTTGATTGACGAAATTAAACCTGATGTTTATACAAAAGGTGCCGATTATACTATGGAAACCCTGCCTGAAGCTGATATTATGCGAAAAAACAACATTCGTGTTGAATTTATTGAATTTGTTCAGGGCAAATCTACTACGAATACTATAAATAAAATTAATGAAAATAATTAATTTTATTTTGATTATTTTATAGCGTAGTTGCTTTGTTCAAAAAGTGATAAGTCAAATTCTTTAAAGCTTTTAATTATTCCGGTTACTGCAGGAATAGATTTATATAATTCAGGACTTTCTTCTGAACATATTGCAATGATTTTACCGATACCTGCTGCTTTTGCTGAGTCTATACCTGAAATTGCGTCTTCAACAACTATACATTCAGATGGAGAAAGTTCAAGATTTTTTGCTGCAATTTCATAAATATCAGGGGCCGGTTTTCCAGGAATTATACCGTTTGAATATACAATTTTATCTATATCAAACCATTTGTCCAATTTGAAATGTTCTATATAAAAATCTACATTGTTTTTATCTGACATTGTTGCGATTGTTCTTGGAATATTGTTATCTTTTAAAAAGTCTAAAAATTCTTCTGCGCCTTCTGCTAAATGGAAATTTTCGGCATCATCAAGACACATTTGTCTATATACAGCTTCTTTTTCATCGCCTAATTCTTTTACCATTTGCGGGGTTGGTTGTTTTGAGATGGCATAACTTATAATTTGTTCATTTGTTCTGCCAAACATATATTTAATCATTTCTTCATCAGTAAACGGCGTTCCTCTTAATTTCTTTGAGTATTCTCTCCACGCTTGTTTGTGTTTTGCAGAATCCCAATATAAGGTTCCGTTAAAGTCAAAAATTATCCCTTTATATAATGTCATTTTTACTGTCTTTCCATTATTTTGTTGTATAAATCATAATATACTTTTGCTTGTTTTTCGTTGTTAAGCATTTTGAATGTGTAAGCTAAATTATAATATATTGCAGGCTCATCACCTTTTGCATCAAGTGCTCTAAAAAAGTTATATCTTGCATTTCTGTATTGTTTTAACTGCAAATAAGCACAACCCATATTATAATAGCCATATGCAAAGTCATCTTTATATTTTACGGCTTGTTTAAATTCTGCAAGTGCCATGTTTGGTTTGTCTTGGGTTAGATATATGTAACCTAAATTATAGTGAGCTTTGTAATATTTCGGATCAACTTCTATTGCTTTTTTAAACATATAAACAGCTTCATTAAGTCTGTCTTTATCTTGTAAAATGTTTCCAATTAATAGCCAATCTTCTGCTGTTCTTGTCATTTCACCTTTGCTTTGTAAAAGTTTTAATGCGCCATCAATGTTGTTTTGTGCATATAAAACTTTTGCCTGTTCAGATGTCGGATCCGTTTCAACTTTTTCTTCTTGTTTTTTCCAAGGAAGATCTATTGCATTTGAAGGTGTCACTATACTTAGTGATAAAACCAATGTTAGTAATAATAAAAATAACTTTTTCATACTCGTAGTATAAAATAAATTATAAAAAATTTCCAGTAAGAAAAATTTGACGTTTTTAAAAATGAGGTAATAATGTTTATTGATTGATGTCTCTTTTACTGAACTTAGTCCTGCTATTACTCCTTTTAGCAGGATTTTTTTTTATTAAAACGCCTGAACTAAAAATAAGTTCAGGCGATATTTAAGGAATAGAAAAAGAAATTATATTAGGTTGTTACTTTTCCGGTTAAGAATGAGATTGCTGCAGAAATTCCACCGGCAATTAAGCCTATCATTTTGGCTTTGCCAGATTTGCAAGCTTTGGCTATACCTGCTGCTATACCACCAACGGTTGCAGCACCTGCTATTCTGCCTAGGTTATGTTTTGTTTTTTCACCTTTTCCTACAGGTGAGTTTGTTATATGGGAGATATTGTCTTCTGCGCTATATCTGTCATAAGTTCCAAATGTCAGTGATTGGATAAATCCTTGAGTTGCTGAGCCGTGTCCATATTGACGTAAATCTTGAATTAGGGATACTCCATTATTCATTTGTGCATATAAACTATTTGCACGTGCTCTTATAATGTTTTTATCGCCTCCGCTTCCGTATGCGGCTGCTACTGCATTTACATAACGTTCATAAGCATCTTTTATTTGATCTTGTTCGTTATTTACTATTTTATCTTTTAATGCGACTGCAGCTCCTTTGATAGCTTCTAATGGAGCGTTAATTTGCAAGTCTGCATTTCTGTTTAAGCGTTGTTGATCTATTGAATATTCTGTTTGGAATTGTTGTTGTTGACGCATATTATTATAAAAATCTTGATTGCTATATCCGCCAAATCCTGTACCCATTCCCATCATTGGAGTTGTGAATCCCATTCCAAATACGCTTCCTGTTCCAAACATTGGATATGATCCATAGTTTAAATCCATATCTACATCGTCAAATCCATATTGTCCATACATTCCACCAAAAGGAACGATACCTAAATTGTAATCTGACATTCTAACCTCCAAATATTAAATTTTCTAACCTACCTTATCTATATAAAAAATTTTTGATTATCCGGATTGCGTATAGTATATACTATGTGAAGATTTTGTTACATTATTCGGTTGATGTTATTATTATCAATTCAGTTTATTATTATTGTGTATAAATTTGGTACCTATTATGAAGAAAGTTTTATCAGCTTTATTTTCATTATTTGTAATTGCTGCGATTGGTGTGCTTGCATACTTCAACCAACAATTTGTTTTGCATCAAGTTGATAAACTTAAGGGGATGTATTTCGTTGAAAAAGGTGATCAGGCTTATAAAGAATCTAAAATGAATGAGGCTATCAGGTTTTACAGTAAAGGATTATCATTATTCCCTGAACATTATAGCGCTTGGTATAATTTGGGTAATATTTATGTTGTTTATGAAGATTACCAATCAGCAATGTATGCTTATTCTCAGGCGTTTAAATATAATCCTAGGCTTATGATTGCCAGAATTAATTATGGTATTGTGGCTTCAGAAAAAATGGGTAATTTTGATAGCGCTATTGAACAGTATGATAATGTTATAAATACAGAGAGAAAGTTAATAACAATTCCTTATGTTTATGATAACAAGATAAGTTCTAAAGAAAATAAGGCTATCGCATATTACAATAAGGGTGTTACATACAAAATGAAGGCTTTATATACAGATGATAAAGTTCTTAAGCGTATTTACATTAGTAAGGCTATTAATGCCTATGAAAATGCGGTAAAAATTGATAATAACAATTATGATGCCTTGTTCAATCTTGCATTAGCTTATCATTCATACGGAGATTATCGCAGGGCGGGTAAATGCTATTGTAAAGCCATCAATCTTGAACCGATGAATTATGAAACTCATTATAATTTAGCTGTATTGCTTAAAAGACTTGGGCATTATGATGATGCCTATGAAGAAATAGATAAAGCTATTACCTTATTGACTGCATTAGATGGAAATTCAAGCGTTCAGGAATACATGGCAGTTGTTATGAATGATATAACAAGAAGCGTTTATCAAGATAATGAACGCAGAAAATATATGCAAAACCTTTTGGAAAAAGAAAAACAAAATCTTGCTAAAAAAGACAAAAAGTCCAAAGAAAAGTGGGAAAAAGAAAAGAAAAAGAAACAAAAGCATAAAAAAGATACCCAAGATGATTTTGTCTTTTCTCCGGGTGTCAAAATTATTGATGGTAAAGTCGTAGAACCTGAAGAGATGGATGATGCTATGGTTGAAACTTTTGGAAAATGTCCTTCTATCAGATTTTTTGATCCTTCCCAAAAAGAGTTTGAACAAAGTTATGAATAGAGTTTTAATTTATCTTTGAGCTTCAAGTTCTTGGCGTATTGCTTCTACAGTTACGTGTTCGATAGGTGAATTGTCATCTTTTTTTAGGACACAGTGTTTTATTCCTGATTGAACTATAAAACGTTTGCATAATATGCAAATAAAATTGTGTCCCCATATGTATATTGTAGCATCTTTACATCTGTCTTGACCTGCTTGTATAATAGCGTTTTGTTCTGCGTGAATTGAACGGCAGGTTTCATATTTCGTACCTGATGCAATATTGTTTTTTATTCTGTAACATTCACCACGTTCTAAGCAAGATTCTACTTTCGATGGTGTGCCATTATAGCCTGTTGCTTTTATCTTTTTATCTTCTCCGACTATTACAGCTCCAACTTGTGCTCTGATGCAATTTGAGCGGCTTGCACATGTTTTTGCAAGGTCTAAAAAATATTCATCCCACGATTTTACGCCCATTTTTTGTTAATCCTTTTTATTTCCAGTATCTGTAATTTCTTATTCCTGTATGTATTATAGAAATATTATATTTGTCAGCAAGTGATATAGTCTTTTTTGAATCAGGACTGTCGCCGGCTTCAATTATAAGTCCTATTCTGCCTTGAATTGCTGCATTTATTACTTCTGTTTGCTCAATTACTCCATCTATAGCCAAGACTGCTTCTTTTGAATTTTCACAAGCTATATCCATTGCACTTTCTACCGCATCTGCAAGGTTTCCTGCTGATTGTACTATTGCTTTTGTTGCTAAATCTTTTACTACTATCGCAGATTGACTGTTTGTGTATTTTGCAATTTTCCACGCAAATATTGCATCTTCGGCTTGTTGTTGGGTAGGTTTTATTTTCCCTGCAACTTTGAATGATGATTTTGTTAATTTGCTTGTGTTTTGCTCTTGTACTAAATATCCAAAAGGAGTAACTTTTATATCTTTTGCGTTAAAACCTAAAAGTTCTTGTAGCGGACTTTTTATTTTTATTACGTTTATTTGTGTGTGTTTTTGTAAGTATTCAAGTGCTTCTTTTGAATAACTTGTTGCGATAAGGTTGCGAATTTTCATTGCATTTAGTTGCATTGAAAGTTCTATTGTAACTTCTTTGCTGAAACCAAGTGTTCCTCCTGTTATTGATAATGGATCACTTTCTATGATTTTTTCGAAGGCTGTTTCTACTGAACTTCCCAGTGCTGCTGCACATAATCTTGATTCTTTTGCCAAAGCTGATGCGTTTACATCAAAAAATTCCGCAAGAACTTCAACTGTCTTTGTTAAATCAAGATAATCAATGTATGTTATATTATCTTCATCACTTAATATTTCGTATTCCAGTCCGTCTGAAATTTCTGAAAGTACCGCTATTTGATGAATGTTTTCACCATTAGGTAAATTCTTAAATTCGTTTATTTCTATACTTTCCATAATGTCTCCTGTCACGGTTGATATTATCACGAAGAAATATCCCTATCAAGTTAATAATTTTTAAACTATTTGGTCGATATTATCAATTTTTTCTTGATAATTTCGCATGTTTTTAATATAATTTAGATGATTTAATTACTAAGAGGAAAAGATGGCGATAGAGAATATGAATGACGGAGTTGGAAAAAAGATAGTTGAAGCATTAAAAATGCAAAGTGCCGGCGCTCCTAATGGAGAAGTTGTTATAAGCGAAGAACCTCAAGAAGAAAAAGATAATGAACAAGTTTATGATGATTTTGCAGATGTTCAAACTGATGATTCTGTAGGTCTTGAAAATAATGAATCTGTTCAAGTTGATCAGTTTGCTCAACAACCTTCAGCACTTTATAATGCTCAATTTGATGAACCTAATTTGTCATCAGATAGTTTTATTCCAAATTTGCAAAGTTCAATTCAGCCATCAGAAAGACAAATGCAAATAAAATCTCAATTACAATTCCAAGCTGCGACTCAAGGTGCAGCTCCGCAGTCTTTTATTGATAGCGCATTTAATCAAAGTATTGTACAGGCCCTTGGTGCCGGTTATTCACAGGCTCAAGATGATTTTGAATACCCTGCTAATGTTGCGGTTTTAAAACAATTAATTGCTAAGTTACCTTCAGGTGTGCCTAAGCAAACAGGTGCTTTGATTATTAAACAAACTATGGAAGCTCTTGGTATTTCTATGGGTAGTGTTTTGCAAGAAGCTAAACAGGTTCAGGTTGCTCTTGCTAATAATTCTAAAGAATGCCAAGCCAGTATTGTTGAATACCGCAAACAGATTGGTATTTTAGAAGCTAAAGCTCAAAGTTATCAGCATCAGGCTGCTATTATGAATGAGATTATTAATTTATTTATCCAAACTCGTTAATGGTTATTATGCTGCTTTATAACTAAATAATTCTTGGACATTGTTGTTTATCATTTCGTCACAAGATTTTATTTCAGCATCGTATTCCGAAATTTGTGTTTCTATCATTTGCTTTTGCTGTTTTAATTTTGTTTCAAGTGAATTGAGTTTGTATTGCCTTTCTTGCAATTTTTTAGCAATAAGCGTTTCTGATTGGTAATCTGTACCAACTTGAAGCAGGTTATTAGCAGAGTTTTGTGCTGCTGCGATTGCTGCTGTGATTAGTTGTAATTTCCAGGCAGCATTTGACTTTTGCAGCGTCAAAAATCTTTTTCTGATTATACCTATTAGTAAACCCATGTTTCGCCTTCTATCTTTTTTGGTCTAGATTTGTACCTTGTAAGAAACTGTGTTGGCTGTTTTCTGCTATCAGCTGTTCCATTTTGTTTAGCTGATGTCTGTGATAATTTAGTCGGTATTGGGCCATTTTTAGTTTCTTCTTTATCGTCAGAAAATCTTTGATTCCTTCTACTATTGAATTCCAAAATGATTGTATTGGGTTTGTTCGAATTATGTAATTCTTAGCATACATTAAGAAATCTAAGATTCTTCGGATATATAGCTCTAGAGTTTCTCGAAACATTTTTATTCCTTACACTTTAGACCTACATGTATTTAAAAACATTATTTGCTTAAGTATTGATATTTTTTGCTTAAGACTGTAACATTTCTTTACATGGGTCGTTCTATCTTCTTTCTATAATACGGTTAAAATTTTTGTTTCTTTAATTTTTTTAATAAAAATACACAATAAATATGACAAATGACCGATACTTTATAGTATCGGTCATTGCTTCTTTCTCGGGGTTCTTATTATAAGTCTTGAATTGCTTTACTGTCGCCTTCGATACCTTCTTTGAGCATCTTTTTAGCTACGTCACCTTGTGTATCAAGCATTTTACATACAGTTTCAATATTTCTTACTTTTGTTGATAAAATTGTATCTGCACTGTTTGTAATATTTCCTGATACATTTTGGTAGGCGGCAAGTGCAGCTGAAGATGTTCCTTGCATTAAGTTTCCTAAAACTGTTGTGCCTGCTCCATAGACACCCAAATATGGTGATATTGCTGTTAATATTCCGCCAAATCCTGATATACAGCTTGCAAACGGCATAACAATATTTGATGCAATTTTGCCTAGTCCTGAACCTGTTCCGATACCATAGGCTGCTGCGTTTGCTATATCTGCAAGTCCGCCAATACTTGATGCGTAACCTGTTGGGGTTCCTGAGATTGTAGAACTACCCCAGCCGTCAAGTATGGATGATGCTCCGCCTGTTGCAAGTCCGTATATTGAATTTATTGACGCTGCTCCGCTTGGAAAACCTGAGTAATTATACAAACTGTCAACTCCATAGGATGAGCCGCCGCTTGTTCCTGAATAATATGAGGTTCCTGAAATGTTCATGGTTTCTGAACTTCCAAATACCGTTGCAAATGATGATGGTGCTAACAAACTTGCCAGATTATATAAAAATCCGCCTGCTGATTCAAATCCGGTTCCTGTTCCACTTCCTGATACCGTTAAATCTCTTAATCGGTCATAAGTTTCCCATAGTTGAGCTTTGGCGTTTCCGCTTGCTTCTCCAAATTTGTTTGCTATTACCAAATTGCTATCATTTTTGTATGACATTTTAAACCTCTTATTATATCGATTATTTTATTATTCACCAAATGTTTTGAATGTACTTTCAACGTTTTTAGAAATAACTTTCTTAACTGCATCCATTTCGGTTTGTAATGCATTCTGTTCGGTATCCAGTTGTTTTAGTCTTAGTTCTAATGTTCTGTCTTCTGTTTGTATTTGTTCTGTTTTTGCGTTGATGTCTTGAACTTTCTTATCATATAGTGCTTGTTCATAATAATATTTGTTCATTGCATCATTGTATGCATTTTCATCTGTTTTGGTTGATGTTTCCAGTGTGTACACTGCTGATGAGCCTTCAAGTTGCATTGCTGTTGCTCTTCCATCTGCATCGTAATCTATCAATGCGTATTTTGAAACTTCTTTTGTTGTTTCTTGAGTGTCCGCATAATATGAATGTAATGATGCTGATGGATCTGCCGCACAAGATGCTAAGGAATCTCCTGTTGTAGAAGTTCCTGATGCAAAGTTTACATTACCAGAACTATCTGTCCAGAAAAAGATGTTATCAAGTGCTGTTGTGTCACCTGCTTTGTAGTTTGCCCAGTCTTTTGCAAGTTGTGAATCCGGCCAATCTACTGCGATTTGGTCTAATTCAGTTTCGTATGATGGCCATACGCTATCTGCTGAGTTGTCTTCTCTATCTACTGTATTTAGACAAGATACTTTCTTGGTTCCTATCATATAGTATCCTGCTTCACCTTCTTCTGTTCCTGCAACATATTGTACTTGAGGATTAGAATTAGTGTTTCTTATTCCTTTATATTCATTTACTTTTTGACTATATGTAACGTAGGAGTTATAGTGGACACCGTCTGCATCTGTGTAATCTGCACTTCTTATGCTTGTGATTGCTTGATCTGCATCACCATCTGAGAATGTGTATTCTGTTGTTGAAAAATCAGTTGTACTTGGTGGACTAGGTACATCCATTTGGTATAATTGATTCCACAGTTCTGCACTTTGATTTGACAAGGCTAATCTTGCCTGATTTATCTGCTGTCCTTCGTATTCTACGTTTGATTTACGTGCTGCCAGTGATATCCATCTGGCTTGAGATGCTGCCATGCCCATAGTGTCTTATCTCCTTCTATCTTCTATCTTGTTACTTTCTATTTTCCTTTTAATTATTTTTTTATAAAAGTCAACATTATCTAATTATAATTATATACTATTTTTGTCGCTTATGCCCTCTGTTCCTTTAAAAATCAACTGTTTAGAGGAATGGTTTTTTAATTTTTCATCTGTTTTGACTAATTAAGTTTAGTTAAATTTTAGTTTTTTTTTATTTTTCTGTTAAAATATTCCATATAATTGAAATATGTTAAGGGAAGGGTAACATGAAATTTTCATCATCTTTTAAAGTTGGACTTTTAACATTAGCGGCTCTTGTGTTGTTAATAGGTACTGTCTTAAAAGTTAAAGGTAGAGCTTTTTCTTCTGCAGAAAGAGTTGAAATTCAATTTAAAGACGTTAACGGTTTAAGACCCGGCGCAGGTGTGCAGATTATGGGGTTAAAGGTCGGGCAGGTTGAAGAAATTGTTCCTGTTGTTAAGGGTGAAGAAAGTTATGTTAATGTAAAATTTGTTATTACAGATCCTAGTGTTGTTATTCCTAGGGCTTCTTCTTTCTCTATTCAACAATCAGGTATTATTGGTGAGTTGTTTTTAGAAATTACTCCGCCTAGAGTGCTTACTATTTATGTTCCGATGAATGATAAGTATTTGTTGGATAAAAATGATCCTGTTGAAATGAAGTTGAACGATAAATACGAAAATGTTGGGCTTGTTAAATCTGTTGAAGTTATTTCTCGTGATTCTATCCCTTATACTCAGAAAAATAATATTAAAACTAAGTATGCTTATAAGATTAGCTACTTTATTAATTTACCGGGTTTAATTTTGCCTGAATTTATTAAAGGACGTATTGTTAAAGAAAAATCTGATTTTAAATTGAGAATTTCTTCTATTGATGAAACTCCGGTTGCTTATAAAAAACAAGATTCACCTTATACAATTATTGAACCAATGAGACTATCTGATTTTATGGATTGGCAGTATAAGGCGGCTGAAACACTTACTGAAACTAATAAAAAGGTTAATGATATTTTAACAGATGAAACTATTGCAGATTTGAAAAAGACTATTGCTAATTTAGATGCCTTGACTGCAAAATCAAATGTTACTTTGGGTAAAGTCGACGAACTTTTGGATTCTTCAAGAGATGATATTGACAAGTTGTTATCTATGACTCAACAAGCTACTGATGATTTTTCAAAATTGTCTGCTAATCTTAATGAGATTATTGGAGATAAACAGTTTAAGCAAACAATGCTTTCTACTGCTGATTCTGTTGATAAATTGGCGCAAAATCTTAACAAGGTTATGGATGCTGCTGATGCTGAACAAACAGGTAAAAATTTGAAAATTATTGCTGAAAATCTTTCTGAAATCAGTGTTAGCGTAAATGAAATTACTAAAGATGAAAAATTAAAGAAACAAATTACTGATGCTATTGATAATGCAAATTGTGCTATGTCTCAGGTTGCGACTACCCTTGAAACTGTTAATAGAGTTAATCCGGCTAATGCAAATCAAGCATCTGATTTGGAAAAAATTGTTAGTGATACTGTTGTTACTACAAGTAATTTGAGAAAATTCTCAGAAAAATTGAATAAACGTTTCTTATTATTCAGATTGTTATTCTAATATGTTAAATTTAAAAACCGAAATAACTAAAATACATTATCAGAGAAACCCGAAGGGCAAGTTGTTTGAATTTTTGAAATTTTGTTCTCATTTCTATTCGTTTGCCAGCAGGTTTAAAAATTTTTGTTATGATAAGAAACTTATCAAGCCTAAAAAAGTTAATGCTTACGTAATTTCTGTAGGTAATATGACAACCGGAGGGGTTGGAAAAACTCCTGTAGTTGCGGAGATTGCTAAATACCTTATCGGATGTAATCAAAAGGTTGCGATAATTTCTCGAGGTTATGGCGGAAGGCTTAATAATAAAAATATTAATATGATTTCTGACGGGAATGTTATTTATTTTGATGCTTCTCAAGCTGGTGATGAACCTTTTTGGCTTGCTGAAAATACTCCAAATTGTTATGTTTTTACTTGTAAAAACAGATATATGGCGTCTAAATATGCTGTTGAAAAATTCGGTGTTAACGTAATAATTTTGGATGACGGTTTTCAACATAGAAAACTTCATAGAGATTTGGATATTGTTTTAATGGATAGTGTTAAGGGTTTTGGTAATGAATGTTTACTCCCTGCAGGTCCGTTAAGAGAAGGTGCGGAAGCGCTTGAACGTATTGATAAGTTTGTTGTCGTCAGCAAAAGTGTTAATCACGAAACTGCTGAAAAAGTTGCAAAAATTATGCAAGAAAGATTACAAATTCCAACAAGTGTTTGTTATACTGAGCCTGATTATGTTTATAATATTAAAACCGGTCAAAGATTGATGGAAGGTTTGGAAGTTACTGCTATGTGTGCTATCGGACAGCCTCAGCAGTTTTATGATTTCCTTACTTCGTATATTGTTAAGGATACAAAAACCTTTGACGATCATCATCAATATTCTCCAACTGATATTGTTGATATTAATGGCAGTATTATTACTACCGAAAAAGATGCTGTTAAGTTGGCTAAATTCGATAGAAATAATATTTATGCACTTAAATTAAAAGTTAATATTAATGTAGAGGAATTGCTAAAGTAATGGATGAGAATAAAATTTCTGAGGTTGTAAGACTTTTAGAAGAAGCTAAGCAGCCTAAAAGTGATTTCGTTTGTCTTATGGATTCGTTTAAGGATCCTTATTTGGTTTTGATTGCTTGTATTTTAAGTCTTCGAACAAATGATAAAACAACTTATCCGGCAACTTTAAGAATGCTTGAACTTGCTAAAACTCCGCAACAGATGATGAATGTTGATGTGGATACTTTGGCGGAAGCAATTTATCCTGTTGGTTTTTATAAAAATAAAGCGGGACAAATTATTGAACTTTCAAAATTGATTGTTGAAAAATATAATGGTAAAGTTCCTGATTCTATTGATGAGTTGTGTAAATTTAGAGGTGTGGGAAGAAAAACTGCTAATCTGGTTATGACTCTTGGGTTTGGTGTACCTGCTATTTGTGTGGATGTTCATGTGCATAGAATTTTTAATAGGCTTGGGTATATTAAAGCTTCCAACCCTGAAGAAACGGAATTTGCTTTGCGTGAAAAACTTCCTGTTGAATTTTGGATTCCTATTAATACTCTTCTTGTTACTCATGGTCAAAATGTTTGTAAGCCGATTAACCCAAAATGTTCGCAATGTCCTGTTTTTGCCTATTGTGACAAATTGAAATAGTTTGCCAGATTTTAAATATTATGATAAACTCCTTTTGAGGAGGAGAGATGAATTTTTTATTTTTTGTAAGTGATTTATTTTTATGGATTTTAATGTTTGGCTTGATTGTGTGGGTTATTTTGCTTGCAAATAGAGTCACTCAGTTAGATAAAGCCTTGAAAAATGCTTTAAGGCGTTTAGGTGCTGCAAATGTTGAATTAAATAACGATTTTGTTCAAGAAACTTTTAATTCGCAAAAGGAAACAAATGATTTAACAGTTAATAAACAGGCTGAGGTTTCTCGAGTTCAACAGGAAGAAACTTTTATTCCTGCTAAGGCGCCTGAATATGTTAATTCTAAAAATACGGATAAAACTTTAAAGAAAAATAATACTATTGAAAATGTTTTTCTTGGAAATATTTTCAATAAAATTGGAGCGATTGCTTTGATTATTGCTTTTATTTTCTTTATTAAATTAGTTTCTCCTTATATTGTTATTACCAATACAATGAAAATTATATTAGGTGCTTGTGCAGGTTTGGGATTATTTTTTACAGGGGTGCGTTTGCATATTTCCGAAAGGTTTAAAAATTATTCTGAAGTGCTTATTGGCACTGGGTTTGCTACTTTATTTATAACGTTGTATTGTTCATATTATTTGAATGTTTTAAATGCAACACCTGCTATTGTTGCCGGAGTTGTTCTGTTATTATTAGTATTTGGAATTTCTCATAAGATGCGTTCTTTGTCATCTTTGATTATTGGGCTTATTGGTGGTTATTTAACTCCTTATTTTGCCGGTGCATCAAGTGATATTAGTTATACTTATTTGATATTTTTGAATATTGTTTCGCTAATTTATTCTCTTAATAATGTTAAGTCTAAATGGATTAATCCTGTTAACTTGTTTATTACTATGATTATTATGTTTTCGGGATGTATTTCTATGGATAGTCCAAAGGTTGTTTATCCTGTTGTTTTATGGGCTATTTATATTTTGTATGATTTAGTTAGAGATAAATTAAGTAAAATTGATAATATTACTTGTATTATTAATTATATATTCTTGACAGTTATTACTTTGACGCTTTTCAAAACTTCTGTTAAAGCTGTTGGTATAATGTTTGGAGTTACTGCTCTTATTTATGCGTTACTTGCATTTATTGGTAAAAGAGTTGCTAATCCGCTTTATAAAAGATATGAGCATTGTATTTTCCTTAGCGTTTGGTTTTCTGTTTTATTTACTTTGAATGATATATATAGTATTGTTACTTGGTCTATAATCGCTCTAATGCTTAGTTTTGCTGTTAAAAAAGATAAGTTGAATGCTGTTAAACATTATATTACGATTTACTACCTTTCAGCTTTTGTCGGTGTGCTTTTGGCAAAAGATGGCTCTGTATTTATGTTGTTTGAACAGTATAGACCGCTTTTGAATGTTAGAAGTTTAGTCTTCTTAATACCTGTGTTGTGTATGGCTTTGTCTGTTAATAGGCTTAAAGCTAAAGAACATTTCATTTCTAATTTCTTACGTTTTGATATTGTTCTACTTACTTATTTATATTTAGTTTGTGAAGTTTCACATTTTATGAAATATATGAATCCAAACTCCGAGGTTGGTTATTCTATTTTCATGATTATTACAACAGGTACTTTGGTGTATTCTGTATTGTTGTATTTTATGTACAAAAAAACAGCGTTTGCTTTGTTTAATGTTGTTTCAAGTATTTTCGGTTTTGTGGCTTTAGTAATGTTCACTATTGGATGCTTTATTCACCCAGATGGTATCCTACCAATTTTAAATCTTCGTGTTATGGCATTTTTAGCTGTTTTATATTTCTGCTATTACTTCTCAAGAGTTACAAGGTTGAATATTTTTAGATATCTTGCTATATTGCTAGGATTTATTCTTTGTGGGGCTGAGGCATCTTTAATTAGTGCAAAAATGAATATAAATTATATTACAACTTTGAGTTGGTTGGTTTATTCTTCTATTGTTACTTTGTTTGGGGTGCTTAAGTCTAAAAAAATCCTTATAAATGCTGGAATTTGGCTTTTGATATTCACTATTTTAAGAGTTTTTGTTTATGATATGGCTAAGGTTGAATCTGTTTATAAAATATTAGCCTTCTTAACTTTGGGTGCTGTACTTTTAGTTATCTCTTATATTTATGTGAAAACTAAGTCTGATAATTAGTTGTAATGAATATAAAACCTTTTGAGAATAAAAAATGACCGGTAATTTAATTACCGGTCATTTTTGTTTTGATATTTATTATTTAATTGTTTTAATCAATTCGGAAGTAATATCAACTCCACCGTATAGAACCATATTTTTACTTAATACTAAATCATAACCTTTTGCTTTTGCTTGTTCGTTAATTTGCTTAGTGATAGAATTATCTATTGCTTTTAACTTATCAGCATATTCTTTGTCCATTTTTTCTTTTTTTGCTTGGAATTCTTTGTTGTATTTATCTTCTGCTGCTTTTTTCTTTGTTGCGTCTGTTATATCAGCAACACTTTTTCTTGCATTTTCAATGAATTTAACCATTTCTTCAGCTTTAGCTTGTTGGTCTTTTTTAAGTGCTTGAACTTGAGCAGAAGAACTTACAAGTTGCGGAACGTCAACTATTGCAACGTTGAAATCAGCAGCCATAACTGTATTAACTGATAGTGCGAAAACTAGTGCTGCTAAGAATGATAATAATCCTAAATTTTTCTTCATAACCAATCTCCTTTTTACAGATTTGAGTTTATCATAAAATTTTGTAAATGTCATTCGTATAATGTATTTTTTCTTTACAACTTTACATATCAATAAAAATTTTGTATAATATTCCCGTAAGTATGATTGGACTAAGTGTAAATTTTATTGGCTTTCCTTAATAAAATTTAACAAACAGTTTATATTTATTCATTAGTGTTGCACAATGAATCATAAGATATCTTATAGGATATAATACTAGATATAAAATTAAAGGTAGAATGAAGATGATTAAGAAAAATAATCGAATATTAACAGCAGTTTTGGCGCTATCTGCAGTCGGCGCTTTTTCAATGTTTACCTCAGGTGCTGCTGTTTCTGCGACTGATGTTTTGAGTTATCCAACAGGGGGTGCTGCAAATAATTATTCAGGTTATGGTTATTCTACCGGAACTATTCCTGTTCAAGTTTATAATGAAGTTGGCAACGAAGTTGGTAATACTATCATTCATGATAGTGATATTATGAGATATGATAAGAATAGACGCAGAGTTGAGTCTGATTATTATCAATATGAACAAAACAGATATTATGGTGGAGATGTTTCTCCAGTAAATGATTACACGCCAAAAGATGTTTATGGCGGTGGTAATAATTATAATCAACAACAGTCGCAGCCTCAAGTGCAAGAAGGTGACAATAACATTTTTCACGGTACCGTTCAGGATGATATAAATTCTACCGGTATTTATATCAATTCTATTGAGGTATCACCTTCTCAGGTCTTGACCAAAGAAGAGATTAACAGTATTGTTGGTCCTTATGTTGGTAGAAATATTTTAGTTTCTGATATTCAGGCTGCTATCAATGCTTTAAATAATTTATATGCTGAAAAAGGTTTTGTTACTGCAAGAGCATACTTACCGGAACAAACTGTTTCTAATGGTAATTTAAGAATTGAACTTATTGAAAGTAAAATTGGTAATATTACTGTTGTTAACAATAGATATACCAAAAGCAAATATATTTTAGATCGTTTACCTGAAAAGGAAGGAGATTTGTTTGATATCGTTAGTTTAGAACAGAATGTTTTGGATTTTAACAGGTATCATGATGGTGTTAATCTTGCTGCTAATTTGAAGGCGGGTACTGTTCCTGGTACTACTGATATTGAATTGACAGCTCAAGAAACTTTTCCATTTCACGTTATTGGTATGATGGATAATGCTGGTCGTAGAAGTACCGGTCAGTTAAGAGGTGGTCCTGCTATTGTTGCTGATAGTTTATTCCATAACAGAGACCAAATGACATTAGGTGCTTACTTCTCAAAAGGTTCTCAAAGTCCATTCTTTGATTATAGTTATCCAATAAACAAAAAAGATGGTAGAATCGGGTTTTCTTATTCATCAACCTTTGCTCGAGTTATCAACGGTGAATATGACTGGATGGGTTTAAAGAGCAACTCTTATTTATATAGTTTATACTATGACCAACCACTTGTTAGAAAACGTGGTTTTGAATTCAAGACATTTGCATCTTTGAACTATAAACGTTCTAGTAGTCGTTCTAATTTAGGTGATATTTTATCTGAAGCGTTTGATGAACATATTGCTGACCCTATGAGGGATACCGACCAAATTACCAGTATTACTGTAGGTGCAAATATTAGAAAAGATACTAAATATGGTATTTGGTATTTGAACCAAAATGTTGAAGCGGCTGTTCCTATTTTTGATAGTCAGTCAAGTTACTTTAAAATCGCCGGTGGTGCTTTAAGATTACATGATTTCTCTCACGGTATAATTGGTCAATTACGTGGTAGTTATCAAGTTATTCCGAACAGCAAGCATATTCCATACTTAGATCAATTCCAAGTTGGTGGTTTGGCTACTGTTAGAGGTTATTCTGAAGGTGTTACTATCGGTAAGAACGGTTACTTCATTAGTGGTGAATTGATATTCCCTATCGGACCTCGTTATATTACCAGAAAAGATGGTAGAACTCGCAGATTTATCGGTAATTACTTAAAAGGTGCGGTATTTGCTGATACAGCAGGTATTTTCCCTTATGCGGGCGAAGATTATTATAATGGAAGTTATTTCTTAGCTTCTATCGGTATGGGGCTTCGTGTTCAATTACCGGGTGACTTGAGTGCTCGTTTATATTGGGGCTATCCGCTAATCAACAATGCTTATGAACAACATAGACATATGGGTAGATTCCACTTTGAATTAACATTAGAACCTGATTTAGGTGCATTGTTAGCTAAACGTAACAAACCTGAACCTGTTAAGCCTGCACCAGCTCCAAAAGTTGAGCCGCAGCCAGAACCGGAACCATTACCGCCATTGGATAATAATTATGATGATATTCGTCACTATGATTATTTACTTGATGGTTCTTCTAATACTTTATAATAATTTGTTTATTTTGATATATAATAAAGGCGGTGAGTTTATTCATCGCTTTTATTTTTATTGGAGGTATAGGATATGTGTGCAAAATCCGTTTTTATAACCGCAACTGGTACTGATATTGGTAAAACTTATGTTTCTGGGTTGCTAGTTAAGAAAATGAGAGAGTTAAATTATAATTGCGGATATTATAAACCGGCTTTAAGTGGTGCAATTAAACAAGGTGATGGAAGTTTATTGCCCGGAGATTGCGATTTTGTTTGTGGTTTGTCAAAATTAGATATAAAGCCGTCAGATTGTGTTAGTTATTGCTTTGAAGAAGCTGTATCTCCTCATTTGGCAGCAAATCGAATCGGGGTTGAAATCTCTGTAGATAAAATAGTTGATGATTTTGCAAATATTTGTCAAAATTTTGATTATATGGTTGTCGAAGGTGCCGGTGGTATTACTTGCCCTTTTTGTATAACTGATAAAAAGGTTGTATTGCTTCCTGAGATTATTAAAAATCTTGGACTTGATATTGTTATTGTTGCTGATGGTGGATTGGGAACTATTAATTCTGTGATTTTAACTGTTGAATATGCTAAATCTCATAACCTTAATATTAAAGGCATAATTTTGAATAATTATAAAAAGGATGATTTTATGCATATTGATAATTGTGCACAAGTTGAAAGATTAACAGGAATTCCTGTTATTGCAAAAGTTGCGGCAGGTGATAGAGATTTAATTATTGAAGAAAAAGATTTGATAGAAATTTTTAGTTAATAAAGAAAGAAGGTATAATTATGAATTGGCAAGAAGAGGATTTGAAGTATATTTGGCATCCTTGTTCTCAGATGAAGGATTATGAAACATTACCGCCAATCGTTATTGATCATGCAAAAGGTATAAATCTTTATGATACAGACGGAAATTGCTACAAGGATGTTGTAAGTTCTTGGTGGTGTAATCTTTTGGGGCATTGTAATCCGAGAATAAATGAAGCTATGAAAAAACAACTTGATAAGTTGGAACATGTTATTTTTGCTAATTTTACTCATAAAACGGCGATTACTCTTTGTCAAAAATTGATGGAAGTTATTCCAAAGGGGTTATGTAAGTTTAATTTTGCAGATAATGGTTCTGCTTCTATTGAAATGGCTATGAAAATGAGTTTTCAATATCATCAGCAAACAGGTAATACTCAGAAAAAACGTTTTATGGCACTTTCTGATGCTTATCACGGAGAAACAATAGGAGCATTGTCTGTTGGGGCTTGTGATTTGTATTCGGAGATATATAAACCGATATTGATGGATGTTGTTCGTGTTGAGGGTCCTGATTGCTTCAGATGTCCGTATGGAAAATGTCGTGATAATTGTAGCTGTGAATGCTTTGAAAAGGCTGAAAAAACTTTCGAAAAATACGGTAATGAAACTTGCGCAATGCTTGTAGAGCCTTTATTGCAAGGTTCTGCAGGAATGAAGGTTTATCCGCCATTATATTTGACAAAATTGAGAAGCCTTTGTGATAAATATAATGTTCATCTTATTGCGGATGAAATTGCAACAGGTTACGGTAGAACAGGTAAAATGTTTGCTTTTGATCATGCAGGTGTTTCTCCTGATATTATGTGCCTTTCAAAAGGATTAACAGGTGGATATATGCCAATGTCAATTTGTGTTACTACTCGAAAAATTTATGATGCTTTTTATGATGATTACGGCAAAGGAAAAGCTTTCATGCACAGTCATACATACGCAGGTAATCCTCTTGCGTGTTCTGCAGCTATTGAGGTTTTGAATATTCTAAAAGATGAAAATATTATTCCGAATGCTGTTGAAAATGCAAAATATTTTAATAATCTTATTAAAGAAAAATTTCTTGACTTGCCTTATGTAGGCGAAGTTCGCCATATTGGGCTTGTTAATGCGATTGAAATTGTTAAAAATAAGGATACTAAACAGGCTTATCCTTCAAATTTGCGTCTTGGTTATCAGATTTATAAGAAGGCTTTGAAAAAAGGTGTCTTGCTAAGACCTCTTGGTGATGTGATTTATTTTAATCCTCCTTTGATAATTGAACGTGAAGATATGGATTTTGTTACCGATGTAGCTAAAGAATGCATGATCGATGTTATGAAAGATAATTATTAATATTTTTAAATTCGAATTGTAACAGTGAAGTAGCAAATATACATGTATAATGTATATTTGCTACTTATTCTTTATATACTGCGTATTACCGATTAAGAAGTGTTAACAACATTATCGGCTAAATAGCAATATTTTTGTGAAAAATGTGTTTATATATATGTAAGGGGAATTTAATAGATGTAATTAGTAAAATGGTTTATTTATAAAAAAAAGGATATAACAAAGATTTTTTTATACTCTCTCTCTTAATATCCTCGTGTTTATTTAATGTTGCCGATAAGTTTATTGGCAACTTTTTCTTTATATACCTGTTTTTATTACTTAAGTGCAAATGTCATATCTGCTTCGATACAAGTTTTTCCGTCAACTTTTCCTATACCGTGAGCTTTGCAGATAGGTCCTTTTACTTTTGTTAATTCAATTTCCATTTCAAATCTGTCGCCAGGTCTTACCATATTTTTAAATCTTACGTTGTCAACTCCCGCGTATAATGTTAATTTTCCTGCAAATTCAGGCATTGTCATCAATACAGGTGCTGAACATTGTGCTAAGGCTTCTAGCTGTAATACGCCAGGCATAATTGGGTTTCCTGGAAAATGTCCTTGGAAAAATTCTTCATTCATTGTTAAGTTTTTGTAGCCTTTAGCATATTTGCCAGGTACACATGCGGTAATTCTATCCACTAGTAAAAATGGATATCTGTGTGGAATCATTTCCATTATTTGCATTGTGTCAAAACTTAATTCTTGTTCTTTTATTTCTTCTGACATTTTTCTCTCCTTATATTTCTATTAGTTTTTCTTTTAGCATTTTTGCGACTTTAACATGAACCGCATGACCTGCTTCTTTTGCTAATATCTGACATCTCATATTTAATGGGTTTACTCCTGTTAAATATAAATCGCCAATTAAATCTAACATTTTATGTTTTATTTGTTCGTTTTCGGAACGTAATTCGGTCGTATATCCGCCATCATCAGTTAAACCAACCGTATTTTCTTGGGTTACACCTTGTGCAAATCCCAGTCTTTGGAATTTCTTCAAATCTCTGTAAAATCCAAAGGTTCTTGCTTCTATGATTTCGTATTTGTTTTTAGGATTGAAGTTTACAAATCTTCTGGTTAAATCCTTGTGATCATAGTTTACAGCGTAAGAAATAAATAAGTTGTCTGATGGTAATATGACCAGACTAGTTTTGCCATTCAAATAGTACACAGGTTCTGAAACTGTATAAAATTTTTCCTTTGCAAAAAAGGGTTTGTCTGTGCCAACTTTTTTTATTTCTTCTACCCAACGTAGTGAACTTCCGTCAAGTATCGGTACTTCATCTTCTGTCATGCAAATATCTACTGAATCAACATGGCAAAATGCTAGTGCTGCAGATAAATGCTCTGTTAACATTGCTCTGGCTTTCTTTGTTCCCATTACTACGCAATGATCCGTTGATACTACATGGTCAACATCTGATGGGAATGATTCCTTCCCTTTTACAAAGTACCTGATTTGACCTGAATTTGACGGAAATAGCGTTACTTCGCATGGTTTGTTTTTCATTAAGCCGTTTCCGACAATCTTAAGTTCTTTTTTTAGGGTTACCATTTTTTATGCCTTTACCTCTTGGTGTTCCTCTTCAAAAGCTTTTAAAATAGGTTCAAATTTTCTGAATTTTGCAAATATTTCTTGTGCATCTTTCATTGTTTTTAATTGTTTGATAAAGTCTTTTCTTGGAACTGCAGGTATACCTACAATAATTGATTTTGCAGGGAATGATTTTGTTACTCCAGCTTTTGCTGTAATAATTGTATCTGCTCCGATTTCTATGTGGTCTGCTAAGCCTGCTTGACCCGCTATTACTACTCTATCTCCAATTACACAGCTGCCTGCTATACCAACTTGTGATACGATTAAGCAGCCTTTTCCTATTTTACAGTTGTGACCTATCATTACTAAGTCGTCAATTTTTGTATTATCTCCAATTACGGTGTTTTCTATTGTTCCTCTATCAATCGCTGTGTTTGCTCCGATTTCTACATTGTTGCCAATTTCTACTGAGCCGATTGATGGTATTTTGAAGATTACTTGTTCAACATCGCCTTCTTTTATTTCACCTTCTTTTCTGGCATTTTCGATGTTGTTAGGATTTTCGGTTACAAAGCTGAATCCGTCTGCTCCTAATGATACTCCGTGTTGTAGAATAACATCATTTCCGATTTTTACTCTGTCACCTATGTTTACACCAGGATGGAAGAAACAGTTTGTTCCTATTTTTACACCGCTTCCTATGTATGTGTTTGCTAATATCTTTGTATTATCACCAATTTCTGCATTTGCACTAATCACAACATTTGGTCCAATACATACGTTTTGTCCTAATTTTGCTGTCGGATCTACTGTTGCTGTTGGATGAATGTCTCTATTTACTGTTGGTGGTACGTAGAACATATTTAATAATTTCATCATCGCAAGTCTTGGTCTTTCTACTTCGATTGTTGTTAGTCCTGGTATTTGTACTCCCAATGGTACTAACGCCGCTTTTGCTTTTGAGTTTGATAAGTTTGCGATCTCTTCTTCGCCTAGAGCTAATGCTAATGTGTTTTCATCACTTAGCAGTGGGGGCGCTATGTGTGTTATCTCAGGACTTTGTGCCTTTGTTAACATCCCGCCTACAATCTGTGTAATTTCCTCAACTGTGAATGATTTCATCATTTATTCTCCTTATTTATAACTCTGGTTAGCTGAACTCCTAATATCAAAACCAGTTCTGGTGAACTTTTACCTTTATTATTCTACCAAAAACAATATAATATTACCTCTCTTTTTTACAAAAAGTAATACATATATTAGTAAATAAATATATTTTTGCAAGTTCAAACCTTCCTGAACGGTTATTTTTCGTTCAGGAAAGGTTTTGTATTCTTATTTTTTATTCCCCGTTGATAGACTTAGGTTTGGGTATTTTGTGTAATATTTTTCGGTAAATGTTTCAAGATCAGTTATCTTTTTGAAAAATTCCTCTCTTTGTTCCAGTGCCGGAGAGTTGTTTCTTAGTTTTATTTTCATTAGCAATGCTTGTATATCTTGAACTTGTTTTAATATTGCATTTGGTCTTTTTACGTAATTTTGAGCCTGCTCTATGTTTTTTAGATTAAGATAGTTGATGTTATTTCTTATGTTTTTATATTTTGGCAGGTTTGGATTTTTCTCAAATTCGTCTATCAATCCGTTCATTACTTTATCAATATTTTTTATGCTTTTTCTGAAGGATGTTCTCTTACAGAATTTATCTATTCGTTCTTTTGTTTCCAGCATTCGTTGTTTGTAATTTGGATCGGTATCTATATCTGATAATTTTTCTATTTCTTTATTGATGTATGCAACTTGTTTATCTACAGAATTCAATACAGAGTGTATTCTTTTTACTGCCGCTTTTGCTTTGTCAAAGTCGGTTATTCTTGAATACATTTCGACTACTCGATCCTCTAGTCCAAGCTGATCTATGAACATCAATGCGGTTTCAAGTTCACCTTCATCATACATATTGTTTAGGATGAGTGATAAGCCTGCATCTGAATATAAATCTGTTACTAATCCGTTTCTTAATGGTAGTCTGGTGTTTTTTAATTCATTTTTTATTAAGTTTAGGCTGCCTTTTTTAGTGCTCTGCATTAATAATTGTTGGATTTCAACTAAGTTTGCACTGTACAGTAGTGAAGATATATTTTTGTCATAGATATTTTTTAGATTTTCTATTTCTTTTTTCTGGTCTTCGGTCATTTCTTTATATGGATTATTAGTTTCTGTTGGTTTTGCCAGTAATAGTAAATAATCCTTTAATAATTTATCAGGTGTATTTATTATATTATGCTTATCCAAGAAAAATTTGAAGTCTGCATAATACATATCTGCCTCTGGTACTCCTTTTGCTTTGGCTTTTATCCATTTGTTTGATAGCTCAAATGCGTTTTTGTGATATTTCGGATCTACAACTTGCATTATGTATGAAAATTGCAGTTGCTTAAGGTCTTTTAAATTTTCTTCTTGTTCCTGTGAAAGGGGTTTACCTTCCGGTGTTGTTTCGCATTCAATAATTCCATTTACTAATTTGTTCGCTAATGGTTTTATTTCACTAAATGGTTCATTTTGGGTTATTTTGATTATTATTTCATTAATCATTTTTATTTCAGGATCTAATGTTTCATCCAGCATATACTCATTATGGAATTGGGTAATTACTTTTAAGATATGGTCTTTTTGTGTTTCTGTTAGTGTTGCATTGTCATCAATTCTGGCTATGTAATTTTTTAGTTTTTTCATTTGATTTATGTAAACTTGCATTTTCTTTATATCAGAAATTGTTTCAATGATTTCACTCATATCTGTAAATAAGTTTATTATTCCTGTTTCAAATAATTTTTCGTCTTGCGTTTCAACTTTTGCGTATGCAGGATATGTGCCGTAGTTTTTGAATGCAAAATCTTTATATCTACCATAGATTTTGTCTAGAGTCAGTCCTTTTAATGAATAGTAGTAATCTGTATATATGTCATCAAAAGTTCTTTTACCTTTATAAGTAGCACCTTTTGGCTTTCTTGTTAATTTTGTATATTCATAACGTGGTATTGTTGTACTTTTTTGGGTGTTTTTGTAGAATTCTTTGTAGTATATGTTGTTAAAGATTACGTTATCTACGCTTTCATTTAGTGCTCGATATTGTTTTAGCATATCGTAGCCTGTTAATGGTTTTATTCCCAGTGCTTTATCGTCTATTTTTGAATTGTATTTTTTATTGAATTCTTCTGTTGTCATGTCTTGCATCTTGTTGTATATTTTGACAAATTCTTTGTCATCTGTTGGGTCAAAGTTGTCATCTATCCATTTTTCTATTGCAGGCATGTTATATTTTTTTAAATTATTTGACGTCAAATCTTTTTTGTTGAAGTACATATTCTTTGTAAGTATTGCTTGTACTCCTTGCAGTAATTCGTTAATTTTTGCTTCTTTATTTTCGCAATTAAGAGTTTTTTCTTCCATTGCTTGCTTAAATTTTTCAAGCATTAAATTTATGGTTGTATTTAAGCTTCCATCAAATCTTGTTTTATCAATGTTTCTCATTGATTTTAAAATGTATTTGATATCTTTGTTTGGTATTCTTACTCTTGTTTCCATTTGGTATGCTACAAGTAGATTGTAAATCTCATTTGCAGAGTCTATTGCTCCACTAATTGCAATATTGGGGTCTTTTCCAAATGCGTAATCAAAGTTTTTGCGAGCTTCTTGATGAACTCGGTTTTTGAGATTTTTTATACTTGTTTCATTTAGATTTTCTGTATATGTTTCGATTAATTCAGGGATTGAATAATAAGATAATAAAATTGCTGTTTTTTCCAAAAGAAGTTTTAGTTTGTCATTATTAGGGAGTTTGTCGTAATCTTCTTTTGTTTCTATTCCTTTTATAAAAGGCTTTTTACCCCATATTCGTTTATCTATATTCTCGTATTCTTCTTGAATATTTGAACCGCATAATTCTATATTTTTTATTCTTTGTTCAACTTCATCTCGAGTCATTTTTTCAGCAGCCTCAATTAAATCATCTAAATGTTCATCTGGTTTGATCATTGTCAAATCTTTTATGGCTGAGACTGTAGAATTTGTTCGAGGATCTTCTCCTGGAGTGATTATTGAGTCCAACATTTTAAATTTATAGTTGCTAAAATCTCCTTTGTTTAATATTTTATATTTTTTGCTATTAATGTTGCTAGGTTTATATTCCCCTATATCATCCAGTAAGTTTTCTAAAAGTTTTCCTGACAGGTAAGTATCATCAGTTATAAAACCTAGTTCCCCGCCAGATTCCATCGAGTAATCGGTTCTTAATAACCCTTGGTCATCTGTCCACACGTTTTCGTGTTCTGAGGACCCCCAAGTGTTGTCATGGAATAGTGCTTCTTTTTGGACTGTTCCGTTAGGGGTTTTTATTTCTATAGGTTTTATATCTGCAATGTATTGTGCGTGTAGTGCTCGCTCGTCACTTAGCATTGACATTGATGAATTGCCTGAGTATGGTGATTTCTTGATTGTTTCAATAGCTTTTTTTGTATCCCTTTCACTATAGTAGGGTCTATCTGTCATATGTTCAAAGATTTTTATTTGTGCTCTGTCATCAAGACCTTGTCTACCCTCCTTAATCCATGTGAAACCTTCGTTTAGTCCAATTTGCCTTGATAGTTCATCAAATTCTTTTTGGTAATCTTTATGTTGTATATATAGGTTTCTTGTTGTTGCTGAATACCATTTGTTTATGTGTTTTTCTATGGTTTTTAATACTTCTTTTTCTCTTGGGGTTAGTGTTGTTAGTTCTTTTGGCAAATCTTTATAATATTTTGTTGTTCCATCAGGATTTATTCTTGCTTGGTCTATTTTTGCAAATCTTTCTTGGAGCATTCTTAAATCTTTTTCCGAAATTATTTCGTTAACGTTTTCAAGTTTTTTCATGATAACTTCTTTAGGTTTTACTGTGTTTATAACTTCGTTATCAGTATTTTTTATTTCCAATACATTTTGTAGTGTTGCGGTTAGATTTGCTAATGTATTGTAGTGATTTACAATGCTCGTATATATTCCTAGTGTTTGTTCTTTTGGTGCATTTATAGGCAATCCGTTTAAAAGATTGAAGCCTTTTATTATCTCTGGTTTGCTTTCATTATCATCAAATAATGCTTTACCTAAATTTTGTAAAGTTCCTTTGAAATCTGATAGTTGGTTTTTGCCGCCTAGTTGATTGTATATTTTTAGGTATTGTTCTTGAGTGCAATTTTCATCATTTAGGGTGGCTATATATTCGTCGATCTTTTTTATGATTTTCTTTTTGTCTGCAGGCATGTTTAATTCTTGTGCCATACCTTCAAGTAGTTCTTTATCATTGTCTTCTTCTATTCCTGCTTTTGCAGTTAGTAAATTGTTTATCAGTACGAATTTGCGGTTTTCTTGAAGGCTTACTTTGTGTAAGTCATCTAATATCCCTGTTAAGGCTTCCTTATAGCCTTCTTTGTTTTCTTCAAGTGCTGCAATTAGCATTTCATCTAATGAGCCATCGCCATAAAGTTCAAATCTATCTGCTAGGGCTTCTTTTATTTCCGGCTGTAATTTCCCTTTTTTAAGTTTGTCAATAAGAGTTTCCATGTTTTGTATTATTAGGGTTTCACTATCAGGAATATTCAAAACTTTTGACATTTCTCTTATTCTGTCTTTGTTTTCCAAACCGAAATCATATTGAATGCGGTATGCGGCAGCTGCTGCATATAAATCTTTTGCTCTGTTTATTGTAAGACCCGCGTGCGAGCTAGTTTTTTTGTTTTTAAGAGAGTTAATTGTTGTTATAAGATTTAAAATTTCAGGTGTTAGTTCATTCAGTTTGTTTGTGTCTGCTTCCGGTAATTTTTTTAGTATATAGTTGTGAATTTTGTTTGTTTTCATTGTTTCTGGTTCATTTTCTATATACATAAATTCTTTTAGTTGGCTGTTTGATTTGTTTAATGTTTTGGAATCTTGTTGTTCTAGTGTTAGTAGTTCTGTTACAATTTTTTGATTTTCAGCATCTGATATTGTTGGGTATATTTGGTTGAGTGTTTTTCTTAATACAGGAGTGTATTTTTGTATCAATTTAATATCTTCAGCTTGTTTTGTTTTTCTGTTTAGCTGTTTATAATCTTGGCGTATTGCATTTTCCTTACATTTTGCAAGTGTTTCTTTAGAACGTAATAATGCCCTGTGGTAATCTTGTTCCGGTGCAAGTTCGTCATTGATGTCTTTGAATATGTTGAGGCCTGCAAATGTATCAAAATATTTCTTGTCGAAAGTAACGTAATTTTCGTTTTCTTCACAAGAACTGCCTACAGTGTTTGCAATACTCATCCAATTTAGTACTGAAGTATCAATAATCCTATAACCTTTTTGCATTGCATATTGGTAATCAATATATGGTTTATCAATAGGAATTTTTCTGTTTGAACCTAATTTCGCTATATCATATACCATCATATATGGATTGTTATCAAGTTCAGTTAATATCATATCGATATAATTCTTTTTATCTTCATATGCTAGAGCTTTTCTGCAAAGGCTTATTGCGGCACACATACCGTGTTGATTTTGGTTTACGGCTTTGATATTTGGGATTTTTGATTCCGGTGTATTTATTACAAGGTCATTAACAACTTCTGCTAATATTTGTGTTTTTTTATCCATTAGAAGTATATTAACTCTGTATTCTGGACTCATTAAATAGTCTAGTTTTTCAAGGATATAAACTTTTTGATTCGTCGGTATTTCTGATGATGATATTAGGTAATCAAAATTGTTATCAAAATTTTTGATGTTTTCATTCTTTATATTCGCAAGTTCTTTTCTATCAACTTTGTCTAAAATTGATTGTCTTAATTCAAGGATTTTTCTTTCTTGAGGTGTTAGAGGTTTTTTAGTATTTTCTATTCTATCTAGTCGTGCGTATAGTTTTTGTTGATCTTTTTTAGGGGAACTTTCAATTGCTTTTCTAGCTGCGTTATTTAATTTAACTCGCCAATCGTTATATGGTGTTTTACCTAAATCAATGTTTGTTCCGTATTTTAACTTTTCTGATACATCAAGTAAAAAATTTACGTTCTTTTGTCCGGGAACATTTGATAAATTATCTATTGAATTATTTATATTTCGTTGATTTATGATATTCAAATCATAAGGATTGTTCTTTTTTAATTGTTCTACATTTTTTCTGTCTTGTCTTTTTCCTGTGAAATTTTGTGTAAATAAATTAATTGAATATATTTTCATTGCTAACCTCTAAAACTTGTATTTTTCCATTAAAAACTCTCAATAATATTTTTTAATAGTAAAGTTACAAAATTTTACATAATTTTATTATTTTTCTTTTTTGTAGCGTTTCAAATGATATTCAATTCATTTTTTATTGTGTGGAAAATCTATTAAGGACAGTTAAATTTTCTTACCCTGATGAGTTATATAAATTTTTTTCTTGTTATATAATACTTTTGTAAAAGAGAATTTTTATAAATTAAATTAATATAAGAGAGAGGTCAATATGGAAACACTTACAGCAGAAGGTTTAATTACGAAAATTATCGGACCTGTTATTGACGTTGAATTTCCATCAGGGGATTTGCCGAGTATTTATACAGCATTGAATATTTACAATGACAACGGCGAGAAAATTGTTGCTGAAGTTCAGCAAATGTTAGGTTCTAATAAAGTTAGAACAGTTGCGATGTCATCAACAGACGGTTTAAGACGCGGTATGAGGGTTATCAATACCGGTGAACCTATAAAAATTCCGGTTGGTAAAGCAATTTTGGGCAGGATTTTAAATGTTGTTGGTGATCCTGTTGATAATATGGGTGATGTTCAGGCTGATACTTATTTGCCTATTCACAGAGAATCTCCTAAATTGACTGATCAAAATACCGATATCGAAATTCTTGAAACAGGTATCAAGGCAATCGATTTACTTCAGCCATATCAAAAGGGTGGAAAAATCGGTTTGTTTGGAGGTGCTGGAGTTGGTAAAACCGTTCTTATTCAAGAATTAATTCATAATATTGCAATGGCGCATGACGGAGTTTCTGTTTTCGGCGGTGTTGGTGAAAGAACTCGTGAAGGTAATGACCTTTGGAACGAATTTAAAGAAAGCGGAGTTCTTGATAAAGTCGGACTGGTATACGGACAGATGAATGAACCGCCTGGAGCAAGAATGAGAGTTGGACTTTCTGCTTTGACTGCAGCTGAATATTTCAGAGATTATTCTAAGCAGGATGTTCTTTTGTTTATTGATAATATTTTCAGATTTACTCAAGCAGGTTCTGAAGTTTCAGCGTTGTTAGGTCGTGTACCTTCTGCGGTTGGTTATCAACCTACTTTGGCTACTGAAATGGGTGAATTACAAGAAAGAATTACATCTACTAAAGATGGTTCTATCACTTCCGTTCAGGCTATTTATGTTCCGGCAGATGACCTTACTGACCCGGCTCCTGCTACAACATTCTCACATTTGGATGCTTCAACAGTATTGTCAAGAAATATTGCATCTCTTGGTATTTATCCGGCTGTTGATCCGTTGGAATCTAATTCAAGAGCTTTAGATCCTAATGTTATTGGTGAAGAACATTATAATGTTACTCGTAAAGTTCTTGAAGTATTGCAAAAATATAAGGAATTACAAGATATTATTGCAATCTTAGGTATGGATGAGTTGTCAGAAGCTGATAAGGAAACTGTTAACAGAGCAAGAAAAATTCAAAAATTCTTATCTCAACCTTTCTTTGTTGCTGAACAATTCTCTGGTATCAAGGGTAAATATGTTAAAATTGAAGATACTATTAGAGGGTTTAAGGAAATTATTGAAGGTAAACATGATGATTTACCTGAACAAGCTTTCTATATGGTTGGTACAATTGACGAAGCTGTGGAAAAAGCAAAAACAATTGAGGGGTAATTTATGCTTTTAAAGATTATTACGCAAGAAAAAGTTGTTTTTGAAGGAGAAGTTGACTCTGTTTATACCAAGGGAATTGATGGTGAATTTGGTATATTAAAAGGTCACCTTCCGATGATGAGCGCTTTGGATATTGGAGTTACACGTGCTATTGTCGGAAATGAAACCAAATCATTTACGACAATGGGCGGTATTCTACAGTTCAAAGATGAAGAATGTCTTATTCTTACAACTTTAGCTGAATCAGGAGAAGAAATTGATGAAGCAAGGGCAAGAGATGCTCTTGAAAAGGCTAAAAGACGTCTTCGTAATGCTGAAGCTCGTATGGAAGCAAAACGTGCAGAAGCTGCCATTGCAAGAGCTGAGGCAAGATTGAAAGCTAAATTGTCAAGATAGTTTGTAGTTTGAGGATGGAAAATTATGGATAATTTAAACAGGTATATTGAGCATACACTTTTAAAACAGGATGCTAAAAAAGAAGATTTAGTAAAACTTTTTGAAGAAGCGAAAAATAATAAATTCTTAGGTGTGTGTGTCAATCCTTGTTATGTGAAATTAGCAAAAGAATATTTAAAAGATTCTGATGTGAAAGTTGTTACGGTTATCGGGTTTCCATTGGGGGCAAATACTACAGAAACAAAGATCTTTGAAACGATTAATGCCATAAAAGATGGTGCTGATGAAATTGATATGGTTATTAATGTTACCAAGGTAAAAGATTTGGAAACAGACTTTTTGATTGATGAAATTACTCAAATAAAAAAAGCGTGTCAGGGACATATTTTAAAAGTTATTATAGAAACAGATTTATTGTCATATGAAGAAATAAAATACGCTTGTGAATGTGCAGTAAAAGGTGGAGCTGATTTTGTGAAGACTTCAACAGGTTTTGTAAAAGGCGGTGTTGGTGCAAAAGTTGAAGATGTTGAACTTATGTATAATACCGTTAAAGATTTCGGCTTGAAGGTTAAGGCTTCCGGCGGAATTAGAGATAAGGAAACTGCAATTAATATGATAAAAGCAGGTGCTACTCGTCTTGGAACAAGTTCAGGTCTTAAGATTATGGCTTAAGTTAACAGTTTTAATTATTGCTTTATAATAAAAAATCATTATCATGCTATAATGAGATGAAGAAGGACTATCTCTATGGGTGATGAAGACAAGCAGTTTGATGCCACGCCACAGAAACTGGACAGAGCTAGAAAGGAAGGACAGGTTGTAAAGTCTCGTGACTTTTCAATGGCTGTTTCCATGCTTGTTGTTTTTGCTGCGGTTTTTGGGTTAGCACCTTTTATTTGGGAACAAATTGTCTCGGTATTTACACTTTTGTACGAACAAATTCCTAATGCTCATATTGAAGATATTAATTATATGTATATATTTTTAGTATCTGCAAAGGGAATTTTGTTGATATTATTTCCTATTTTTGCAATAGCTTGGCTTGTGGCAGTTTTGGCTGATTTTATGCAGGTTGGACCTCTTGTTGCTGTTGCGCCTTTAATGCCTAAACTTGATAAGTTGAACCCTACAAAGTATTTTAAGAATTTGATGTCCATAAAAACTTTGTTTGAATTATTCAAAAATATCGCAAAGGTTATTATATTGGGTTATATTGGTTGGATGGTTTATAAAGACCATATGGAAAATATTCTTATGCTTGCTCAAGTTGATAATAATTTTGCTGTAATGAAAGAGTTTGGTGAATTGATTACCGAATTTATATTCAAGGCTTGTATTGCGTTTTTGGTAATTGGTGTTGCTGATTATGGTGTTACTAAATGGAAGTTTTTACAAGATCAGAAAATGTCATTTAAAGAAATCAAAGATGAATATAAAAACTCCGAAGGTGATCCGAATGTAAAAGCTCAATTACGGCAAAGACGTATGCAAATGCTTCAACAAGGTGCAATGGATGCTGTGCCAACTGCCGATTTTGTTGTTACAAATCCGACTCACGTTGCTTGTGCTCTAAAGTATGTGGCAGAAGAAATGGATTCTCCGATGCTTATTGCAAAAGGTACTGAGTTGATTGCTAAAAAAATTATTGATATTGCAAAAGAACACAATGTTCCCGTAATAGAAAATCCGCCGGTAGCAAGGGCTTTGTTTAGAATGGTTGATATTAATCAGCCAATACCTCCAGAATTATATAAAGCGGTTGCAGAAATTTTGATGTTCGTTTATAAAATGAAAAATCCTACAAATAAACGACCACGAAATTAATGTATTGAAGTATTATTGATGTGTAAAATTATGACAAAACAAGATAATAGAAATTTACAAAATTATATTGATATTGTTCAAAAGGTAGCAAGGGTAGAACACAGACGTATTCCATCCCACATGGTTGAGTACGAAGAATTGCTATCTATTGGAATTATTGCTATTCAGGTTATGATTAAAAATAAGACACCTGAACAATTAGCAAAATATAACTCAGCATATATTGCAACTGCTGTTCGTTGGGCTATACGTAATGAATTGCGTATCAGATATAAATGGTATTCTCTAAAACATAAAGCTGAAGATGAGTATGAAGAAGATGAAGCAGTTGAAGGTATGGATATGAAACAGGCAAAAATTCGTGAAGCGATTTACGAAACTATTTTGTCTATTGATGGACTTGCTGCTGCTGCAAGTGATAATGATTCCCCGTTCGATTTTGTGAAAGACCCGCATGCTTTACCTGATGAAAATGCCGAAATTTCTGAGATGGGTAAGATGATTAGGGTTGCTATTTCGAAATTACCGCCTAAAGAAAGAACGGTTGTTGAATATAGATTTTATAGAAATATGCAAGTAAAAGATATCGCAACTCAAATAGGTTTGTCGCCTTCCAGAGTTACTCGTATTGTTCAGTCTTCTTTGAATACAGTTAGAGAATATTTGAACTCTCATGAGTTATACGGGTACTAATTTTCTGATTGCAAACAGATACTATTTTTAGTACACTGTATTTTGTATGGAAGGTCAAATTTATAAAATTCATTCAGATTTTTATTATGTGCAAAATTGCGGAATTTCTTATGAATGCAAAATTAGAGAAGTTTTAAAAAAGCAACGTTTAAAACCTGTTACAGGTGATTTTGCAGAGTTTGATAATGGGGTTATTACAAAAATTTTGCCCAGAAAATCTTATATCCCAAGACCTTCTGTTGCAAATGTTGATCAAATTGTTGTTGTTTCTGCCTTGAAACATCCTGATTTGGATTTTCACCAGTTAAACAGATATATTGCGCTTGCAAGATATTATAAAATTCCTGTTGTGCTCTGTTTTAACAAAGAAGATTTAGAATCTTCTTCTGATATAAGAGAAAAAATTGTTGGAATATATGAAAAATTAGGTTACAAAATTGTTTTCACCTCTGCTTTAGAGCATAAGGGTTTAGATGAATTTTTGAAATTGTTAGGCGGTAAAGTTTCAGCTCTTTGCGGAGGTTCAGGGGTTGGCAAATCCAGTTTGATAAATGCTCTTAATCCAAATATTCATCTTAGAACAAAGGAAGTTAGTGAAAAGTTAAACAGAGGAACTCATACAACCAGACATTGTGAAATTATTGCTTTGGATGAAAAATCAGCGATTGTTGATACTCCTGGTTTCAGTAATGTCAGATTTGATTTTATATTGCCTTCGGATGTTGATTTGTTGTTTCCGGAAATGATTGAGTACAGGCAGGGGTGCAAATATGGGGATTGCTTGCATATAAACGAAGATGGATGTGAAGTTTTAAATAATATTGATAAAATTGATGAAACGCGATATGAAAGTTATATTGAATTTGTTGCAGAGGCACTTGAATATAAGGAAAAAGTTAAGTATAAAGGTGTAAAACAAGAAACTTCGATGAAATATAAGAATAATAAAATTCAAGCCAAAATAAGCGATAAAAAAAGACAAGCGTCACGAAATACAAGAAAACAAATGATTTATAAGGAAATTGAAAACGATGCAGATGAATAATTATATAGAATTGATAGATAAGAAATTAGATGAATTTATAAAAATAGAGTATCCTGAAACTATTTTCAAATCAATGAAATACACAGTGACATTGCCTGGAAAAAGATTGCGTCCGATTATGTGTTTGGAAACTTGCAAAATGCTTGGCGGAGAAATAGAAGATGCAATTCCAACGGCTTGTGCGATAGAAATGCTTCATGCTCAAACTTTGATACATGATGATTTACCTTGTATGGATAATGATGATTACAGAAGGGGAAAATTAACTAATCATAAAGTTTTTGGTGAAGCTATTGCAACTTTGGCTGGTGATGCTTTGTTAACTTATGCACCTCAAGTTATTACAAAATATTCTCAAAATCTTTCACCATCTGTAATTTTAAGAGTTTTGAATGAATATTTTAAATATGCCGGAGCTTATGGTGTTATTGCAGGACAAGTTGTTGATATTGAATCTGAGGGAAAATATCTTAATATCAATTCATCTTCAGAAAATAAAGAAGATGCTGAAAAAATATTAGAATATTTACATCTTCATAAGACTTCAGATTTGTTCCAATTAGCAATGAGAACAGGTGCAATTATTGCAGGTGTAGAAGATGATAGGCTTTCTGAAATTACGGAGTTTGCGAAAACTTTTGGATTAGCTTTCCAAATTGCAGATGATATTTTGGATGAAATTTCAACATTTGAACAGATGGGCAAAACTATGGGGAAAGACAAAGCTGAAGGTAAATTGACATATGTTTCATTGTATGGTTTAGAAGATGCTAAATGTAAATTAACTTGTCTTTTAACAAAATGCCATGATATAATGGACAAGCAGAACATGTCGTCAGTGATATTTTCGCAAATAATTGATAATATTTTGCAGAGGGCAGGGAATAATAAATGAATATAGAGTTTTTAAGGAATTTAGTAGCAGGTAACGGATACGAAGTTATTATCAGTGGAGTTACTTCGGCATTTTTTGCTCAGGTAATAAAATTTATATTATTTACAATAAGAAGTCAGAAAATTAATTTTAAGATTTTTACAACAACAGGTGGAATGCCAAGTTCTCATTCTGCCGGGGTAATGGCGTTATCTACAGCGGTTGGAATTTTGGAAGGTTTTGATTCAACTTTGTTTGCAATATCTTTAGGTTTTTCTATGATAATTATGTATGATGCAGCTGGTTTAAGACGTGCTGCAGGTAAGACTGCTGCTTGTCTTAACCGTATGATGGAAGATTTTTATTATCATGATTTACAATCTGTTGGCGGCAAGTTGAAAGAACTTTTAGGACATACTCCTTTTGAAGTTTTTGTTGGTGCTATATTTGGTATTGCATATGCTTATTTATTCCATGTTTATGTAATAGGACATTAATAATTCATTGTTATAATATTTTATTATTGATAAAGGATGTGTTGCTAATGGAATCACAAAAAAGAGTTTTAATAGTTGATGATGATGATGAAATAAGAGAGTTGTTGGAATTTGATATTGCCAGCAGCGGATATTTTGTTGATACTGCAAAAGATGGTATGGAAGGGCTTAATAAGGCTTTAAATAATACTTATGATATTATTTTATTAGATGTTATGATGCCTAAGATGAACGGGTTTGAAGTTTGTCGTAATATCAGGCAGGCAAAATTAGCAATTCCTGTATTGTTGTTAACTGCAAAGGGGACTATAGAAGATAAAACTACAGGTTTTGATTGTGGGGCTGATGATTATTTAGTTAAACCTTTTGATATTCAGGAAGTTTTATTAAGAATTCGTGTTCTTTTGAGAAGAAATAATGTTAATGTTGAGCAGGATAATCCTTTATCAAATGAGATTTTGCAATCAGGAGATATTGAAATTTTCCCTGAGTCTTTGGAGTGTGTAATCGTTAATCATAGGGTTAAATTGACACCTACAGAGTTTGAAATTTTATATTGTTTGATGCAGCATTGTAATAATCCTGTTACTCTTGCAACATTATTAGATGAAGTTTGGGGTTATGACAGTAACGAAGATGTTAGGATGTTAAGGGTTCATGTTGGCGGGTTAAGAAATAAAATTGAGGCTAATCCTAAGGAGCCTAAATATCTTCATACTGTTACTAATGTAGGTTATAAATTGACTCCTTTCGGTCAAGTATAGATGGGTTATGAAAAAATATAGTTACGGATTAAAACGTTTAAAAATTATTGAGCAGATTGCGATAGTATTTTTTATTGCGGTTGTAATTCCGATGTCTATAAGTGGTTTTATTATCAATAATATTAACCAACAATCTTTGAGAAGACAGTTGAGGGAATCCGCAATTCTTGTTGCTGCGATGGTGTCTGATGAAGTTGATTTTTTTATTAAGGCAAACGAATCAACATTATCTCAGATTGCGGATACTTTAGAGTATTTTCCGACTCAAACGGAGAAACTTGAATTTATAGAAGATATTGAAAAAAAATACCCTGATTGTGATGATCTTTTTATTGCTAAAAATGAAAAAGAACTTGAACTTTTGGATACAGAAGCTTATTTCAAGGAAGAAACAATTTTATCAGTAAAAATGAAAGATGGTTCATATCTTGTTGCAACTTATAAACCTTCAGCTTGGCAGGGTGAATTATTCAAATCTTTAGAGCAGGATAATCGTCAAATTTATATTATTGATAAGAATAATCATTTGTTATCTGCTCATAATTTTACCCCTGAAGTTTTTGAGGAAACTTTAGAATTGTTACCGGATGAAAAAATAGAAAATAATCCGGTAATGATTGGAGATGAGAAAAATAGGCCTGTATTATATCTTCATAGAAAAAATCCGGAACTGACTATTGTTGTTAATACGACAGAAAAAATTGCTAAAAAAGCTATTATAGATAATAGAATAAAAATTGTTCTTTCTGTATTAAGTGCAATTTTGGCGATGATGGTTTTAATTGGTTTTTATATTTATTATTTGTATATCAATATAAGACAATTATTTAAAGCGATTATAGCACTTTCAAAGGGTAATTATCAAAGGCAAATACGTCTTTTAAATACTTCATTTACACCTTTTGAAATTGTTTTCTTAGCGAATGAATTTAATAATATGGCATCAGAAATTCACAAGTCTTACCGTGAATTGAAACGTAAAAATATAGAATTAAAGCAGTTGAATGAATTTCGTTCAAATCTTTTAGATACAGTAAGTCACGAATTGAGAACTCCGTTAACAAGTATTCAGGGTTATACGTCAAGACTTATGAGGCAAGATATTGTAATTGATGAAGAAACAAAACAAAAATCTTTAAGAATTATCAAAGAACAAACTGAACAGTTAAATCGTTTGATAGAAGATTTGCTTACTATTCCTGATATAGAAGGAATGAGATTAAGAACAACGAATGAAGATGTTCAGTTAGATAAAGTTTTAGAAAAAGCTCAGTTATTGCTAAAAAAACGTAATGACCATGAAATTATCGTTAATATGCCTGATGAACTTCCTTTAGTTTCAGCAGATAAAGGTAGGTTAGAACAAGTGTTTATTAATTTGTTTGAGAATGCTGTTAAGTATTCCTATCCTGAAAAACCTATTTTTGTTGATGTTAAGGTTGTTGAAGATAAGGTAGAAATTGAAGTTAAAAACTATTGTGATCTAATTCCTGAAAAAACCTTGCAAAGACTTTTCGAAAAATTTGTAAGACTTGATGATAATATGACAAGAACAACAAGAGGTACGGGACTTGGTTTATTCATTGTAAAAGGGTTAATTGAAGCAATGAATGGAAAAATTGAATTATTTTCAAACGAAGAGTTTGGATTTATTGCAAAAGTTACTCTAAATATCGCCGGAAGTGAAGACGATGAAGATGAATAAATATATGCAAATCGCACTTGAAGAAGCTTTAAAATCAGGAGAAGATATTCCTGTTGGTGCGGTGATTGTTAGGGATGATCAAATTCTTGCACGAGCCCATAATACAAGGGAAAAAGATAATGATATAACTTCGCATGCTGAAATTATTGCAATTAGAGAAGTTGAAAAATTGTTAAATAATTGGCGTCTTGACGGGTGTGAACTTTATGTAACTTTAGAACCTTGTCCTATGTGTGGTTGGGCAATTTTGCAATCAAGAATCAGTAAGGTATATTTTGGAAGTTATGATACAAATTATGGAGCCTTTTATTCAAAATTTGACTTGCGAAAACTATCAAATACTAAAATTCAGGTTTATGGCGGAATTATGGAAAATGAATGTGATACAGTTCTGAAAAATTTTTTTAGTAAAATTCGTTAAAAATTGACTTTTTTTATGTCATGTTGATAGAATTTCAATGTTGTTTACGGGGGGAAGAATGTATAGAAATTTAGATGAAGAAAAAACAATACAGCAGCAAATAGACGAAGAATTGCTGAAATTTAACTGGGGTGCATTTTTTCTTAATTTTATATGGGCAAGTTTTAATGGCGCTTGGAAAGAATTTTGGCCAACATTTTTAATAATGCTTTTGTTTTCGATTTTAACGAATATTCCTTTATTTGGGATTGTATTTTTTATTCTGAATATTATATTAGCAGTTTATGTTGGAAGACATGGAAATGAATGGGCTTGGTATGGTAAAAAATGGGATAGTTTGGAACAGTTTATTAGTGTTCAAAAAAATTGGGGAATTGCCAGTCCTTTTGTTTTGATTTTTTTAAGTATAGTTGTTCCATTTTGTATTACGATTGGAACAATCTTCATTGTCGGTCCGTTTGCAAAGGCTATAATTGAAGAGTCTGAACTCGTTAGCAAATCCGCTGTTAAAACGATTGTTAATGCACCTGGATATAGAGATTTCCAATCAGGTAAAGACGTTGCAAATTATTTTATTGGCAAAAATATTTATACGAAATATTTTTCGATTGATGAAAATAGAGTATTGGTTGGTAAAAAGGGACCTTATAAATCTGTTCTTACATTTGAAAAAAGTGATGGTTACTGTTCATTAGATGAGAAGAATTGTTACGTGTTATATAGTATTGTAACAAGTCTTACAAATTCTAATAAATTGCAACATGTGGAAAAAACATATTTTGATGACAAAGGCAATATAAAGTCTGAGAAATTATAAAATTATAGTTTTAAATATCGTATATAAATTAAAAAATGGGTTATTGGGAAGTTTCATCATCGACCCATTTTTTTGCGTCAAAGCGAAGGTCTGTTAATTTCATATTCAAAGATTCAACATAGGGTTTAAATCTTACAAGCAGCTGCGTTTTTTTTAGCATAAGTTCTTGAGCAACAACCGGTGTTTTACAAGCGATTACCATAATAGAACCTTTTATCATAGAGTATGGTTTTGAATTTTGAGCAAATTTTTCTCCTGCAACTTTGTTCCAAAATTTGCAAAGATTTGCTCGTGTCATAGCTTTTCTTATTACGGCTTGTTTTGCCATTTCTGCAATAATTTCATCTATATTTTTAAATTTTGTATATAGGATTTTTTTCATAATTTTTAAAGAAACTTTTTTTGTGCTAAAATAAGAGAATGGTTGTGGAACAATTAAATAATAGCATAAAGGATTCTAAAAACATATTGTTGGTGTCACATATAAACCCTGATGGTGATACTTTGGGCTCGATGTGTGGTTTGTATTCTTTGATAAAAGATAATTATAAAAAACATTGTGAAATGGTTGCTGTGTCTGATGTTCCATCAACTTTTGATTTTTTGCCTAATATAAATCTTGTTAAAAATATAAGTGATTTAGATTTATCAAGAGAATATGATTTGGTGATAAATTTAGATGTTGCTGCACTTGACAGATGCGCAGGTGCTGAAGTTTTATTCCATAAGGCAAAAAAGACAGTTAATATTGACCATCACGAAACAAATTCAGGTTATGCCCAACTTAATATTATAAAAGCAGATGCGGCAGCTACTGCTGAAGTTTTGTGTGGGATTGCACAAGATTTGAATTGGAATATTTCTCTTGATAGTGCACTTTCTTTATATGTAGGAATAATGACCGATACAGGATGTTTTAAATTTTCAAATACTACACAAAAAACTATGGAATATTCCGGCAAATTGATTTCTTATGGAATAAACCCGGCAGATGTTTATCAAAAATGTTACGAAACATCTTCTAAAGAAATGGTATTATTCCAAAGTTTTTGTATAAATAAAGCACAATTTGCAAATGAAGATAAAATTGCTTATACTGTTGTGTATAAAAAAGATTTAGAAAAATTTAATAATGGCAAGGGTGAAGATTTTACTGATGGATTAACAGAAAAACTTCGAGCAATATCAACAACGGAAATAGCGTTTGTAGTTAAGGAGTTAAATTCTTCAACCTCAAAAGTATCAATGAGAAGTAAAAAGAAAGATGTTGCACAAATTTGTGCAGTATTTGGCGGAGGAGGTCATAAATTAGCAGCTGGGGCTGTAGTTAAATCATCTCCTAGTCAGGCAGTAAAGCAAATATTAAAAGAAATAAAAAATAAAAATTTATGTTAAGAAAGTTGTTGAAAAAGAAGGGTATAAGAGCTTTAGTCAGGTTAATAAAGTCAATTATAAAAAATGACTTTTATGGAATGGCTGCGGAGATGGGATTTATGCTTGTTGTTGGAATTTTTCCGTTTATGCTTTTCTTGATGGCTGTATTTGGTTGGATGGGAAATAGATCTTATCTTGATACTATTTTGCACGTTTTATCAGGGATTATGCCAAATCAAGCTATGAATCTTTTAAAATCAGTTTTAGAAGAAACTATGATTTTTAATCATGGTAAACTTATGGCTATTATTGGTATTGTAACCACTCTTGTTTTATCAACTAACGGTGTTGCGGTTATTTTGAAAGGTTTAAATCGAGCTTACAAAGTCGAAGAAACCAGAAACTTTGTTTATACAAGAGTTTTGTCGTTTTTGATGGTTTTTGTTAATGTTTTAGTTTTATTTTTGACTATTAACATTATTATCTTCGGTAAGATTATTATAACATTTTTGATGGCGCATTTCGGAATGACAAAGGGGGTTGGTATTCTGTTATTGACTTTGCGTTGGCCGGTTGCGTTTTTAGCTTTGTATTTAATGGCTTTCTTGATTTATTATATTTTACCGGATTTAAAAGGGAAAGAGTCATTTAAAAGAAAAAGTGCTTTACCGGGAACTGCTTTTTTCACTATATTTTGGTTGGTTGGTTCTTGGGGTTTTTCAGTTTATGTAAATAATTTGAGTACATATAACCTCGTTTTTGGAACTATTGGTGCATTTTTTATTTTAATGGTTTGGCTTTACTATACTTCTATATTGTTATTGATTGGCGGAGAAATAAATTCGCAAGTTTATAACAGAATTGCTAATTGCTCAGATGATCTTAGAGAAGAAATCAGAGAACTCAGAGCCGAACAAAAAGAACAGTTGAATTTGTAATCTCTTTTAAACTTCATATTTTATCGTGCTTTCAAGACATTGTTTGTAAAAATTTTATGTTCTTGTTATTATGCAGTTATGAAAGATATGTTAGATAAAATTCTTCAAATAGAGAAGAAATATAAAGAATTAGGTGAAACCCTGTCAAATCCTGAAGTTATTCAGGATTATAACCGTTTTAGAGATTTATCAAAGCAAAGAAAATCAATGGAAGAAACGGTTGAATTGTATTACAAATGGAAAGAAACAACCGAAGCAATAGAAGATGCAAAACAAATGCTTCATGAAGAAAAAGATGAAGAAATGCGCGCATTTTTGAAATCGGAAATGGAAGAAAATGAAGCAAAAATTCCTCAATACGAAGAAAGAATGAAAGTTTTGTTACTTCCTCGTGATCCTATGGATGATAAGGATATTATGCTTGAAATCAGAGGTGGTGCCGGTGGTGATGAGGCCAATATCTTTGCCGGTGATTTGATGCGTATGTATTTGCGTTATGCAGATAAGATGGGCTGGCAAACTCAGATTTTAAGTAAAACAGATTGTGAAGCCGGTGGTGTTTCTGAAGTAATTATTTCTATGAAGGGTGATGCAATATATTCAAGATTGAAATATGAATCAGGAGTTCATAGAGTACAGAGAGTTCCGGCAACAGAATCTCAAGGTCGTGTTCATACTTCAACTGCTACTGTTGCAGTTATGCCTCAGGTTGATGACGTTGAAGTTAATTTGAATATGAATGATGTTGAAATTACAACAGCAAGATCAGGTGGTGCCGGTGGTCAAAACGTTAATAAAGTTGAAACAGCGGCAAGAGTATTCCACAAACCTACAGGAATTATGATTTTCTGTACAGAAGAACGTTCTCAACTTCAAAACAAAGAACGTGCTTTGGAAATTCTTAAAGCAAAACTTTATGATATGGAAGTTCAAAAACAAACCAAGGAAATTACAGATTTAAGACGTTCTCAAGTAGGATCAGGTGATCGTTCAGAACGTATCAGAACATATAATTTCCCACAAGGTCGCTTAACAGATCATAGGTTGAATCATAACCTCAATGTTTGGACTGTTATTGATGGTGAACTTGATGAGTTAATTGATTTGTTAGTTGAATATGACCAAAAATTGAAACTGGAAAAATTGGCACAGGTAGGATAAAGAGGTATGTAGGTGACAGAAAGACGTTGTATTGGATGTTGGCAGGTAAAAGATAGAAAAGATTTAATAAAAATTACTGTCGATAATACAGACGGGTCACTGAAAATAAATCCAAATTCCTTAACATTTGGCAGATCTGTATATCTTTGCTATAATGAAGCGTGTATTGAAAAGGCTTTTAAGAAAGATAAAATTTCAAAACACCTGAAAGCCTTTGTACCAAACGAATTGAAAGGACAAATACTAAATGGGTTACGAAACAGTTAGAATAAGTGAATTAGCAAAAGAACTAGGGTTACCGAGCAAGGAAGTTGTGGAAAAATTTGCGCAACTCGGTGTAACAAATAAAACCCATTCAAGTACTGTTACTTTTGATCAAATCCGCCGATTGAAAGAATTTATTGCAAATGGCGGAGTTAAAAAGGTGCAAAAACCAAAAGCTTTTGTCGTTAAAAAAGCAAAACAGCCGGAAGAAGTTGCTCCAGCTAAACAAGAGCCTGTAGTCGAAGAAAAAGTCGAAAAAGAAGTACCTAAAAAAGTTGAAAAGGTTGAACTGATTGAACGACCTAAACAAGTAGAAACAAAGGTTGTAAGCAGGCTTGAAATCGTAAGAAGAGCACCTAAAAAGCCTGTTCAAACTGAGGCTAAACCTTCTGAAAAACCTGTTAAAAAGCCTTTAAATAAAAGAAATTCCGCAGATGGTGATAAAAAAGCTTTCACTAAAGGTGAAAAGCCATCAGGTGAGAAGAAATTTTCTCAAGGTGACAAACCTTCATCAGAGGGTAGAGATTTTTCTTCTAAAAAACCTATTCAACGTCGTATAATTCCGCAAGAAATTTATGAAAATAAACCTTCAACGGCTTCAAATTCTAAACGTCGTTCTGATAATAAGAAAAAAGATAAAGATTTTAACAAAAAAGAAGAACAAGAAAGAATATCACTAGAAAAAGCAGCTGCTCAACATCATAAAAAGAAAGTAGCTAAGGTTAAAGAAGTTGAAGAAGTTACGCAAATTGTTGTTAATCAAGCAATGACTATTTCAGAATTGTCTGAAAAAATCAATAAAACACCTGCGGAAATTGTTAAGTTCTTAATGCTAAATGGTGTTATGGCTACTGTTAACCAACTTATTGATGTTGATGTAATTAAAAAAGTTTGTGCCGAATATGGTTTAGAAGTTCTTGAAGAAGATTTGGATGCTTATATTGAACAAGAACTTGAAAAAGAAGAAAAAGCAAAGGCATTAACTGAAGTTGATAAAAAATTATTAAAGAAAAGAGCTCCTGTTATCAGTATTATGGGTCACGTTGACCATGGTAAAACAACTTTATTAGATAGTATCAGGGCTTCAAAACATAAAATTGTTGCAACCGAAGTTGGTGGTATTACACAATCAATCGGTGCATATACTGTTTATCTTGGCGATAATCATGAAAAGAAAATTGTATTTTTGGACACTCCTGGTCACGAAGCATTTACAGAAATGCGTGCAAGAGGTGCTAAAGCTACAGATATTGCAATTCTTGTTGTTGCCGCTGATGATGGTATAATGCCTCAAACCATTGAAGCAATAAACCATGCTAAAGCTGCTGAAATTCCAATTATTGTTGCTGTTAACAAAATTGATAAACCTGGTGCTAACCCTGATAAGGTATTGCAGCAGTTAACAGAACATGGCTTAGTTCCTGAAGATTGGGGCGGCGATACTATTACAGTTAAGGTTTCAGCACTTCAAGGTACAGGTATTGACGAGTTGTTGGAATATATTCTATTGGTTGCAGATGTTCAAGATTTGAAAGCAAATCCGAAAGCTGAAGCTTCAGGTGTTGTAATTGAAGCAAACCTAGATAAAGGTAAAGGTCCTGTTGCAACATTATTAGTTCAAAACGGTACTTTAAGAGCAGGTAATTGTATTGTTGTTGGTACGGCTTGCGGTAGAGTTCGTGCTTTATTATCTGATAGCGGTGAGAGAATTCAAAAGGCTGAACCTTCAACTCCGGTTGAGGTTTTAGGCTTGTCAGAAGTTCCTCAAGCGGGTGATTATTTTGAAGTTGTTAAAAACGAAAAAGAAATGAAATCTATTGTTGCCGATAGAAAAGAAAAAGAACGTAATTCAAGATTAGAAGCTATGCTTCCTGCTCATATCAGAAGAGAATCTGTAGCTGGTGATGATGCTATTCCTCAGTTGAATTTGATTATTAAAGCTAATACTCACGGTTCTGCTGAAGCGGTTGCTCAAGCTATTGCAGGTGTTGAATCTAAAGAAATTACTACTAAAATTATTCACGTTGGTGTTGGTGATATTTCTGAGGCTGATGTTATGTTAGCGGCAGCTTCTAATGCTTTGATTTTAGGATTTACTGTAAAAGAAGATAGTAATGCGCTTGCTTCTGCTGAACGTGAGGGTGTTACAATTAAAAAATATGATATTATTTATCAATTACTTGAAGATATTGAAAAAACTCTATTATCATTGCTTGAACCTGAAATTAAAGAGGTTGAACTTGGTAAGGCTGAAGTTCGTCAAGTATTTACTATTGGTAAAACTAATAGAATTGCCGGATGTTATGTTACTGAAGGTAAGATTGTTCGTTCTAAAGATGCTGTATTATATAGAAATGGCGTTGAAATTTTCAGAGGTGCTATTGATCAGTTGAAACGATTCAAAGATGATGTTAAAGAAGTTGCACAAGGTTTTGAATGTGGTATTTCATTTAGCAAATTTAATGATATCGAAGTTGGTGATATTATTGAAGTTTCAACTACTGAAGAAGTTGAAAGAAAATCATTATAAAATTTTATAATTTATACTTAGGGAGGAGTGTATTTTATGACTAATATTTTCAAAGTGGATGTGCCTATTCGCAGAAGTTTATATTTTGTGATTTCGACTTTGGTTTCTATTGCCGTTATAATAGAAGGTCAGATAATTTCACCTTGGACTGTCGATGTTTTGAATAATAATCTGGTTTTAATAAATATTATTGAAATTTCAGTTGGGTTATTTTTTACATATTTATATTTGATGAATGATAGCAAACGTCTTTGGGAAATTTGCGGAGATAAAAAGGTTGCTATCGTTATTGCAGGATGTGCCTGTTTTGTAAAACTTTTAAATGATATATTGTTCTTTCTAAAAGTTATTGATGTTAAAATTGGATTGATAATTTTTAGTTTGTTATGTTTGTATTATTTATTTGTGTTATTCCTTCCAAAAGATAGTTTGACAGCTTTTGTTGAAGAAATGTCCAGACCACAGGTTGATGTTGAAGAAATTGAATCTTCTGAAGAAGGGGTTGTCGAAGCTTCTCAAGATGTTAAGCAAGATGATGCTCAAGCTTCTTCTGAGCAAGAAAATTCAACTGAAAGTGACGCTGATAATAAGCAAGAATAATTTTATTGTTCTATAATATAAAAAGACCTCATTTTCTGAGGTCTTTTTTATGTCTTGATTTAGATTAGAATTATTTATTTTCTTCTTCTAAATGAGTTACAGGTTTTGGCTCTTCAAGTCCATTGTCAACTTTACCAAGAATTTGAGGTAATTCTATTCCTGCTTGTCCTGCTAAATCGTGCATTGCAGGAAGTGCTTTTATTATATCTTTCATAAAGTTTGCAGTTGTAGAACCGTTTGCAGAACCTGCTCCACCATCCCAAACTGTGATTTTATCAAATTTGATATTTTTGATTGCATCAACTTGTTTTTCAACGATTTTTTCAATTTTTTCAATCATTAAGAAGCTGGTTGCAATTTCAGGTTTGTTGTTTGAAATTTTAACAAGATTTTCATAACCTTTTGCTTTTGCTTCCAATACAGCTTTTATACCTTCTGCTTCCGCAAAATATTTTGCTTTGATTGCATCTGCTTCACCGAGAGCAATTCTTCTTGCTCTTTCTGCTTCTGCGTCTGCTTGTACTTGAATTTTTAGTTTTTCAACTTCTTGTCTTGCAAGTTCTTCTTTTTTAAGTTTTGCTTCTTCTTGTTCTTTTTGGGCTAATAATACATCTCTTTGTGCGTTTGCTTTTGCAACTTCACCTTCTCTAAATGCGTCTGCTTGTTTTACTGATAATTGTGCGTTGTATTCTGCGATATTTGCTTTAGAGATGTTTTCACCTTCTACTGCTTGTGCTTCAAGTTCTGCTGTTTTTATACGTTGTTCTCTTTGTGCGTTTGTTTTACCGATTAAGGTTTGTGCGCTTTGTTCTGCAACTTGAACTTCTTTTTGTTTGTTTGCTGTTGCTACACCTACGGCTCCTAATTTTTCTTGTTCAGCAACTTCTACTTTTGCTTTGTTGATTGCTTCTGCTGCTGCTTTTTGTCCGATTGCATCAATGTAGCCTGATTCATCTGTTATATCTTTTATGTTTACGTTTAATATTTCTAATCCGATTTTGTTTAATTCAGGGTTTACGTTTGCGTTAATTTGTTCCAGAAATTTTTCTCTGTCTTGGTTTATTTCTTCAATTGTTAAGGTTGCTATTGCAAGACGTAATTGACCTAATATGATATCGCTTGCTTGTTGTACTACTTCTGTTTTTGTTAAACCCAGCAAACGTTCAGCTGCGTTTATCATTATTGCCGGTTTTGTTGAAACACCAAATGTAAATGTTGCCGGTACTGCTACCCTGATATTTCCTTTAGATAATGCTCCTTTTAGGTCTATATCTGTTGCCATTGGTTCTAATGACAATACTCCATAATCTTGTATTAATGGGATTATAAATGTTCCGCCACCGTGAACACATTTTGCTGTTTTTTCTCCACCTGTTTTACCATATACTACTATGATTTTGTTTGATGGACATCTTTTGTAGCGATTTGCAATAAATATTACTGCTGATAGTAATACTAATATTATTGCAGTTGTTACTCCAAACATATTTTACTTCTCCTTTCTTATTCTTTTTATTAGGTTATATTTTTTCTATGTATAAAATATCTTTATCTACATTTACAACTTTTATTCTGTCGAAGGCTTTGATTTCTTCTTCTGTATTGTTTACGGCTTCGATTACTGATAGTTGTTCATTTATTTCTATTTCAATTTGTCCTTGCCCTTTTGGTGCAAAATTTGTATATGCTTTGCCTTGTTGGTTAAGTGCTTTGGTGTAATCCTTTTTTACATTTTTTTCAAGTTTTTTTACGCCAAACATTAAATATGCTGAACCAATTAAAAATAATAAACCTACAGCAAAGGCAATTCCAAATGCCATCCAGTTAGAATATTTGAATTGATGGATTCCTGCGTATCCCATCCAGCCAAAGCCCATAAAAAATGCTAAAACTGATTGTACTGATAGAAAATTAAATGAAAAATCGGTGTCTATTTCTGTTGTAAAATCTGCACTTACTTCTGTGCCATCGACACCTGTTATTGTGAATAATATTAGCTTTATTGTAAATATAAGTGTTGAAAATATAGCAAGATAATAGTACCCTGCGACTATTGTTGCTGTGTCAATTTGCGGCATTGCCATAATGTTCTCCTTTATTGTTTATGCTCTTTTTTCTTTTCGTTATGTTTTTTTGATTTATAATTTTTTTGATTTTTTATAACCGAATTCTTTTTTACCATACTTGAGCAGGTTTGTATTCGTTTTACGCTGAATACATCCGGTAATGATTGGATGCAGGCTATAACTTTTCTTAAGGTATCTATGTTATCAAGTTCTAATCCTATTTCTATGATACCTACGTGATTTTTGGTTTTTATATTTGCACTGACAATATTAGCATTGTTATCTGAAACTGCAGAAATTACATCTTTCAATAGTCCTAATTTTTCTGCTGTTTCTATTCTGATTGTTGTATTATAAGTTTTATGTGTGTTTATTCCTGCCCATTGGATTTGCATTAATCGCTCTTTTGGAATTGTTTCCAGAGTTTTACAATCTGCTCTGTGTACAGATACTCCTTTTGAGCGCGTAACAACTCCGACTATAGGTTCTCCAGGAATTGGGGAACAACACATTGCAAAGGAATACATTAGTCCCTCCAAACCTATAATGTCTTTTTCTGAGCTCTTTCTTCTGGAATTTTTAAAGTTGTCTTCAAGTGATTTTTCTTTTGGTTTCTTTAATTTGTTTATGACTTTATTTACTGTGGTTTCTCCGTAACCCAGTGCGGCAAATAAATCATCACTTGATTGATAATTCATTGATTTTGCAACCTTGTCAAATTCACCTTGTTTTGTATATTCGTCAAATACAGCTTTGGTTAATTCGTGTTCAAGGTTTGCTTTACCCATTTTGACGTGTTCATCTCGATTGTTCTTTTTGAACCATTGTTTTATTTTTTGGGTTGCTTGTTTGGTTACTACAAATGTTAGCCAATCCAGACGTGGGGCTGGGGTTTTTGATGTTAAAATTTCTACGATATCGCCGTTTTTAAGTTTGGTATTTAACGGTACTATTCGTCCATTAATCAATGCTCCTACTGTTTTGTGACCAACGTCTGAGTGTATTCTGTATGAAAAATCAACAGGTGTCGCATCTTTTGGTAAATCCAGTACATCCCCGTCAGGTGTAAATGCAAATACTTGATCTGAAAATAGGTCTAATTTTACGCTTTGGACATAATCTTCTGCATTTTTCATATCCTTTTCATATTCAACAAGTTTGTGCATCCATGAAAATTTCAAATCAGAAGCATTATCTGCCTTTTGTGAACCTTTTTCTTTATATCGCCAGTGTGCGGCAATACCATATTCTGCAACCTGGTGCATTTCCCAAGTTCTTATTTGCACTTCTAAAGGTTTTGATCGTGGTCCTATTACTGAAGTGTGTAATGATTGATACATATTCCCTTTAGGCATTGCTATATAATCTTTAAACCTGCCGGGAATTGGTTTGAATTGTGAATGTATTAATCCTAAAACTTCATAGCATTCTCTAATTGTATTTACAATTACTCGAACTGCGGTTATGTCATATAAATCATTAAACGGTATATTTTGCCGTTTCATTTTTGCGTAAATACTGTAATAATGTTTTGCTCGTCCTGTTATTTGAGCATCTATTCCACTTTTTTTTACGTCTTGCGAAATTTTATCTATTAGCAAGTTTACGGTTTCTTCTCTATCTGCTTTTGTTTGTGCCACTAATTGTACTATTTCATAGTATTTTTCAGGTTCTATGTATTTTAGTGATAAATCTTCCAGCTCAGCTTTTATTTTGTATATACCTAAGCGGTTTGCAAGGGGGGCAAATATATCTAAGGTTTCTTGTGCAATTCTTTTTTGCTTTGCAGGCTCCATAAAGTTTAGGGTTCTCATATTGTGAAGTCTGTCTGCAAGTTTTAGAAAGATTACACGAATATCATTTGCCATTGCAATAAATAAGCGTCTGAAATTCTCTGCTTGACGTTCTTCTTTTGATTTGAATCTTAACTTACCAAGTTTTGTTACCCCTTGAACTATATTTAAAACGTCACTTCCAAATAAGTTTTCTATAGTATGAGGTTCTGTATCTGTATCTTCTAATATATCGTGTAAAAATGCTGCAATTAGTGTGTGTGTATCAACTTTTAAGCTTGCAAGAATTTTTGCAACTTCGCAAGGGTGAATTATATATGGTTCACCTGAAACTCTAAATTGACCATCGTGTAATTTTTTTGCAAATTTATAAGCCTTTTCTACTTGAGCAATCTCTTCCGGAGTATGCTGTTGGGCTATCATCAACTCTTTTATTTCTTTAAATGTTTCTTTATCTGACATAACGCTTTTTATAATATATTTTATAAGTCCATTTTTCAAGCAATGTCAATAAATATCATATAAAAGGATTAGGTTTTGTTTGCTAAATACTTTATTGTTATGAGTTCGTTTTTTATCTTGTAAGATTGTCTTTTATGTTATACTTTTTGTGTGATTAAAGTTACTAAAGACGGAATTGTTGTTAATATAAGAATATCGCCTAATGCAAAGAAAAATGAAATTGTCAAAGATGGCGATATTATAAAAGTTAAAATTACTGCTCAACCAATAGATGGCAAAGCGAATAAAGCCCTTATTGAATTTTTATCAAAAACATTTAAAATTCCAAAAACTTCAATAAAAATTCTAAAGGGAGAAACTTCTAAAGATAAAACTATTTTGTTTGAAATCTTTGATGATGAAAAGTTAAATAATGTAAAAAACGTTTTTGATATTTAGCAAATTTTAATTTTAGGGGGTTTATAAGGTCATATATAGGAGAAAATTTAACAATGAATATTGCAGCGTTAAATCCATTTGGATATGAAGCAAAAACAAAAAATGGAAATACATATAAAAAAACTAATAATTGGACAACAGGTTTAATTGCGGCATCTATTGTTACTGAAACTATGCCGTATGTATTGAAAAATCCAAAAGCAAAATTGATTGCTTCAAGTTTTTCAATATCTAAAATGATGCCTGATATTGTGGCAATATCATCTGGCTTGAAAATGACACCAAAATTAAAAGCTGTTGCAATCGGGTTCGGTTTGCTAATAACTTTTGCTGGTGATGTTATATCAGGACGTTGGATGGATAAGGTTATTAACAAAAAGCGTGCTGAAAAAGCAGATAAACAGGCTGAACTTATGAAAAATGCTTAAAGTTGTTTACATTTTTTGATTTTATATTATAATTTAGTCAAGAGAAAAGAAATTATGAAACAAAACTTTTTACAAAAACATCATCATAACCATCATATCAACCTGAAGGGTTGTTGAATTGGTGCTGTGCTTGTAAAAATATAATCAATTCTTATATAACAACTTCTTCAGGATATTAAAAACAAGCATGAGAAGTTGTTTTTTAGTTAAAGAATTGAGGTTAAGGATTATGACATTTACAAATATTATATCTGCAGTAGGCAATAATAGTAGTATTTACCCATTATTATTCAGAGATTGTTGCATTGAAGCACCTTCAAAAATTCTTATTGCCAGAAAAGAAAATTTAAAAGAATCAAAAGAAATCGCAAATGATGCAACAAGAGAAAAAGCGATTGATGAATATTTTACATCTGCAATTTGGCTTGGCGGAATCCCTGCTGTTGAATGTGTTGCGGATAAATTTATTTCTAAAAAAGGTTTTTCTCCTATTGTAAATTTGAAATTGTTTAAAGAAGAAGAAAAACTTGGTGCAAATGCGTTACAAGGGATTCAATATAATATCAACAAATTTAAAAACATTCAAATTAAAGATGTTCAAGATGCTGTTAATGATTTGATTAAAATTAGAGACAATAAATTTGCTTACGAAAAACTTTTAACTAAAAAGTTTTTTGCCGCAACTATTATTCCAACTATTATAATGGGCTTTGTTTTACCGCCTTTAAATTTTGCATTAACAAGAAAACTTAGAAAAAATAACAAAGATTTTAATACTAATAATAGTAATATTTTACAAAATCCATCTACAAGCTTTACAGCATCAAAAGTTAATGAGTTTAAACAAAAAATTTACGCGGCTCAAAATTCTAATAAGCCAACATTTACCGGTAATTTTGTTTCAACTATTGCAAATTTAAGAACGGTTGATAAGATGGCAATTTCTGACGGCGGGTTAACTGTTGGAAGAGTTTCAACTTCCAGAAACAAAGACGAAGCTTATGTAAATGCTTTCAGAATGATTGGTTCTATGATTTTGAATTTTGTTACTCCTGTTTATATTGCAAAAGGTCTTGATAAATTAGCAAACAAAACTTTTGGAGTTAATGTTAATCTTGATCCTATTATTTTAGATAATAAAGATTTTATTCAAGCAATAAAAGATGATAAAGTTGAATTGCCAAAATCAAATTCAGCAAAAGATTTGTTTGAATTTATTGATACAAAACAAAATAGTTTGTTTGCAAAATTTGCAGATAAAATGAAAAAAGTTTCTTATTTGGAATCAGGCATAAGAGATCCTAGAAAATATGTCGATGTTGAAGATTTAGGAAAATTCAGAGATGAATTTGAAAACTTTATAAAATCAGCGAAAAAATCAAAAAACATTGAAAAATTTGCACAAAAAGCAAAATTTGTAAAATGTATAAATATTTTGGCAAATATTGGAATTTCAAGTTTCTTATTAGCTGTAGCACTTCCAAAACTTCAATATGAATTTAATAAAAAAATTACAGGTTCATATTTGGATCCGGGGTTAAGAAAGTAGTTATTAGTTTTTGGGGATTTCATAAAGCTCTATTCTTGCATCGAGTTTTTTGAAATTTTCCCTTGTGATGGTAATTTTATCTTCTGAGTCCCAAGGATTTAGAAGATAAATATTCTCATCATCACTTCCAATAATAGAATATGCGTGACGGGATATTATTTCATAATTTTCTTGCTTTTCACTTTTTGCCAGGTTTGATATGCTTATGAACTCTCCTGCTTTTAGCGACATTGAATATACTCTTTCGGGATTGTTAAAATCTTCTGTTGAAGAATCAATTTTTATATCAAATAAATTAGGATTGTATCCAAACAATGTTCTCCACAAATATTTTGAAAAATTGCCATCTATTGTTACATCGTCCACGGTGCCAAAGTCTTCATCAATATAGAAAATCTTACCTTCTTCATCGTTATAATTTTCATCTCTAATGAATTTATCCATAGCAATTTCAATAGCATTTACTTTTTCACTTCCTGTTGATAATGCTGTATATTCATTCAAATCGGTTTTTGTTATTCGATAAGTTTTTTTCTCTCCTTTTAATTCAACAAGATAATCACCTGTTTTTGGGTCAATTTTTACAAGTTTTTCCAGTTCTTTTCTCATTCCCGGCTTTGTAATAATAGAATTTAATCCGGCAAGTAGCCAACAGTCACCTGTTTCGCCTTGTTTAATTTGTCCTGAAAAGGTTTTGTTTTCTTTTGTTTTTAGTTTTTCGTTTTTTAATTCAGGATTTCTTAAATCGCCACTGTTTGAATTTTCTGCTCTATATATGTCAACTTCAATTTTATGGTTATCTTCCGGGTGGCTTTCTATATCACGTCTTATTCTGCTTTGGATTTCAGGTGCTTTATCATTAAGGGATGCATCTATTATTTGTTTTATAAGTGCTTTTCTCTCTCTTTCTTTCAAACCCCACTCATCTGATATCGCAGTCAATAAACCTTCTATTGGTGTTAAATCTTCTGCAATTTTATCTATATCAACATAAAATCCGAGATATTCTGTCAAAAATGTTGTAAATCTATCTGTATTGTTCATTGTATTTTCTAATTTTTCATTGGTTAATTCCCGGTATTTTACAAGTACATATTTCAGGTTGCGTGAGTCAATCATTTTAACGTGTTCGGAAAGTTTTCCGCTTCCCAGACCTTGAATATCATCAAAAAGTTTTTGAGCCAGATAGTCTCCACTTTCTTCAGGTGCTAAACTTTTGCAGTATAAAGTTTCAATATGATTAATCAACTTGTCTCTTGTGTCTTTTGATAATCCTATTTCATCATTTATATCTTGCGTTAAATCTCTTCCTGTTTTATTTTTATATTCATTAAGAATTTCATATACATTGCTATATGTTATTCTTTTAAGTACGTTTTCTTCAATTGATGGTCTTGTTGTAGGTAATCCTAGTTTATTTTTTGCAGTTATATCTGCTTCTAAATCATCTACAAGCGGATATTCAGTTTTTGTGTCGGAACCTCCTATTTTATATGGTTTTCCGTTTGAATATTCAGCATACCTTTTAGCAGAATTCCCGTTTGCCGTCCAATAGTCTTGATATATTATTTGTCCAGTTTGTTTATCAAATCTAGTGTTTTTTCTGTCTCCATTGGGATATGTTTCATGGATAGATTCCGGTAAATTTGTTTTTATATTGTATCTTTTGAATGTTGTTTTTCCATTAGTGTTTGTTAGAGTTTCATATTCGGTAATTTCATTTTTTTCATTTAAGATAATACTTTCTCTGTTTTGTCCGTTATAGAAATCTATATATTTTGTCCCGAAAAACTTATTGGATGTGGTACTAAATACAGGTTGTCCGTTTTTATCAGAGACGGTTGTTATTGTTATATTGTTTTTTTGTTCGGTTTTTATATCGTAGTTGTTTTTATCATACTTTTTTTGAAGGTTTTCTAACGTGTAAGCAGAGAGATTAACCTTTCCGTCATCAGTAATTTCAAGCTTAGGAAATTGAGGATGATATTTCTTAGGCTTTTCAACGTAATTTGTGGGTTTTTGTGTGTTTTTTTCTTCAGATGTACCTATATATAATCCGAGATTTTCATAACCTTTAGGTTGCCAACTATGTGTTGCCTCTTCTTTAAAATGGAATAAAGGTTTCTTTAATTCTTCTATTTCAGATTCATTTAAGATTTTTTCCTTTATCATAATGGAGCATATTTGATCCATACTCATCTTTTTGTATTGCGGGTGAGTTTGGCAAAATTTTTCATACTTTTGTGCTGGTGTCATTTCAGGTATTGGCATAAAAAATAAACCTTAACAATCTTTCTACTTCGTATTTAACGACAAAGTTAATGAAAAACTTTAGGTTAAGTTAATATTTTGTAACAAGGTAAAAATACAACAATAATATGATATTGTCCTACTATACAAAATCCTATTTACATGGTATCATATATACAGATGTAGTAGGAAATATTTTTTGATATATATGCAATGACGTTTATTTTAGAAAGAGAATAAGACACTATCGGGTAGGCTATATGTACCTGAGCATTGCGTGTATTAAATAAAAAATAGAAAAGGATAAGGTAATACGTTATGTCAACAAACTTGGCAGTATTATTGGCGGGATTGGCTATTACGGTAATGGTATTAGCCGCGATGCTGATTATTCAAAAAAACAAGACCAAAAGTGTTTTGGAGTCTGTTCAAAAAGATAAAAAAGCACTGGAAGAAAAAGAAAAATTACTCTACAAAGAGGCAAAAATCAAAGCAGTAGAAGAATTACAAGATGACAGAGAAAAATTAAACGAAGAAGAAAGAGAAAGACGTCAAGAATTAGCAAGACAAGAACAAAAATTAGCCAAAAGAGAGGATATGCTTGAAGATAAAATTCAAGAATATACTGATAAGGAAATTCAAGTTCAGAATAAAATGGATGAACTTTTGAATAAAGAAGATTATTTGGCAGAGTTAGTTCAAAGACAAACCGAAGAACTTGAAAGAATTTCAGGAATGTCAATCGAAGATGCTAAAAAGACACTTCTTGATAAATTAAAAAATGATTTAGCGCAAGAACAAATGCAATTAATCAGAGAAAATGAAGCAAAGATTAGAGAAATTTCTTTAGAAAAATCAAAAGAAATTTTATCAACAACAATGCAGCGCTGTATGATAGAACAAGTTGTAGAAACAACAGTTTCAGTAGTTGCACTTCCAAGTGATGAAATGAAAGGTCGTATAATCGGTCGTGAAGGTAGAAATATAAGAGCTTTGGAAACTTTGACAGGTGTTGACTTAATTATTGATGATACACCTGAAGCGGTTGTATTATCAAGCTTTGACCCTGTAAGAAGAGAAATTGCAAAACTTGCATTAGAAAAACTTATAGTAGATGGACGTATTCACCCTGTTAGAATTGAGGAAATGGTAGAAAAAGCCAGGGAAGAAATTGACAAAAAAATCTGGGCAGAAGGTGAAAATGCAGCACTTGAAATGGGTGTTATGGGGTTGAATAAAGAATTGATTAAAACACTTGGTCGTTTGTATTTTAGAACAAGTTACGGTCAAAATGTTTTAAAACATTCATTAGAAGTAGGTCATATTGCAGGAATGTTAGCAGCAGAACTTGGCGCTAATGAAAAAATTACTAAAAGAGCAGGTTTGTTGCATGATATAGGTAAGGCAGTTGATCAAACTCAAGAAGGTACACATATTCAGTTAGGTGTAGAGCTTGCGGCTCGTTATGGTGAAAAACCTGAAGTCATTCATGCTATAGAAGCTCACCATGATGATGTTGTTGCAAATACAATAGAAGCTGTGTTAGTAAAAGTTGCTGATGCAATTTCAGCCGGCAGACCTGGTGCAAGACGTGATACTCTTGAAATTTATATTAAACGTCTTCAAAAAATTGAAGAAATTGTAAACAGTTACGAGGGTATAAAACAATCATTTGCTGTTCAAGCAGGACGTGAAGTTCGGATTATTGTTCAGGCTGAAATGTTTGATGATATGGCTTCAAGCAAACTTGCAAGAGATGTTGCTAAACGAATTGAAAATGAATTGGATTATCCGGGACAAATAAAAGTAACGGTTGTAAGAGAATTCAGAACAACAGAAATTGCAAAATAGGAGTGCGAAATCAGAAAAATATAAAGGCTTGTTATTTATAAATATTTGAATATGATAAATAACCAGTCTTTATATTTTCAGGTATTTAAACCTAAAGGTATAAAATAATGACAGGTGATAATAATATTATAAAAACTGTATTTTTTGGAGATATAGTCGGGAAGCCGGGAAGGTTTGCCGTTCGTGACTTTTTGGCGTCTTCAGAAAAATATGATTTTGTTATTGCAAATGTTGAAAATGCCTCGCACGGGTTTGGATTGACTGAAAAAAATTATAATGAATTTAAAGATTATGGCATAAATTGTATGACTTGCGGGAACCATATTTGGGATAAACGTGATATTTATACATATATTGATTCAGCAGATTGTCTTGTTAGACCTATAAATTACCCAAAAGGAACAAAAGGTTTTGGCTCAAGAATTTTTGAAACCGATAGATGTAAAATTGGTGTAATTAATGTTTTAGGTCGAGTTTTTATGAATCTTATTGATTCGCAGTGGGAGATTGTTGCAGAAGAAATTAAGCGTATTAAAGAAGTTACTCCTATTGTAATTATTGATTTTCACGCAGAGGCAACAGCTGAAAAAATTTGTTTTGGTAAGTATTGTGCAGAATTAGGTGTGAGTGCGTTTTTCGGAACTCATACACATGTGCAGACTGCTGATGAAATTATTTTAGATAACAAAATGGCATATATTACGGATGCTGGTTTTTGCGGTGCTGCTGACGGGGTTATCGGTATGGATTATGTAACCTCTCTAAATCGTTTCTTAACAGGTATTCCTGAACGCTATGAAGTCGCTAAAGGTAATGTGACTCAAATTAATGCGGTTGAAGTTGATATTGATGTTTTATCAGGTCAGGCTGTTAAGATTAAAAGAATTAATTTTAGTAAGAATAATATAGAAGAGGAAAAGGTAAGTGAAAAAGAAGACTGATTTACATATTCATACTTATTTTTCTGACGGAGTCTTTTCGCCCGAAAAAATTGTGGATACCGCTATCGATGTCGGACTTGAAGCGATTGCTATTACAGATCACGATAATATCTTAGCTTATGACGTCGCTCAAAAATACATCAAAGATAACAATTTGTCCGATAAAATTGAAATTATTAAAGGTATTGAAATAAATACCCTGTATAAAAATTATGAAGTTCATATTTTAGGGTACTTTATGGATACTGAAAATAGTGATTTTGTTGAACTTTTAAAGCAACAACAACAGGCAAGAATTAAGCAAACTAAAGAAATTATTAAGTTACTTGCTCAAAAAGAAGGTATCAGAATTAAATTTGAGGATGTAAAAAAACTTGTTGCTCCAGGTGGTAGTATTGGCAGACCTCATATTGCAAAAGCTATAACAACAGCCGGTGGAACTAATAATATTATGGATGCTTATGCTAAATATATTCATGATGATTCACCTGTTTATGTTCAAAGAAAGACGGTATCTCCTTTTGATGCTATCGAAATAATTTATGATGCAGGTGGAATTCCTGTTATTGCTCATCCGCATGATATTGATATTGCAGAAACTTTAATAAAAGAACTTATGAATTGCGGATTAAGAGGAATTGAAGCTTATCATAGAAAACATTCTCCTGCTTGTGTTGAATATTTTTCATCAATGGCAGAAGAATTAGGGCTAATTGTTACAGGTGGTTCTGATTTTCATACTCCAAATATTATGAATGGTCAGATTATTTTGGGTAAGAATTTTGTACCTGAATGGGTTTATGAAAAACTTATTGAAGAAAAGAAACGTATAGATTTAGCAAGGGAATAAAAATTTATGAAAAAACATTTTTGGAAACTTGAATATTCAATAACAATTTTTGTTGTATTTGCAATATGTTTAATGTTTATACCAACAAAATTTATGGCAACAAAGGAAGCTACATATATTTCACGTTGGAATGAAACTATAACCAAGATGGAATATATATTCAGTGCTATGAATGCACATGCTGAATCAGATATCATTAAGAGTTTGAAAAATGCAAAAGATGAAGTAGCTAGAGAAAAGTTAATGATGACTTTAGTAAAACCGTATTTGCGTATTTCAGAAACAAATTCATTCCAGAAAAAATATAACCTTCATTATTTGAATTCAACAGCGGTAAAACCTGGTGACAGATATTATTTTGATAAGTTGTATTTAACCAGAAATAATAAAATTATCGGAATTAAAGATATAAAAGATGAGGATATTTATCATCCTGTATTTTTAATGATGTTTGATATGAATGGTTCAAAAGGTCCAAATACCTGGGGAAAAGATGTGTTTGGATTGAATATTTTTATAGATGGAAATATTACACCGCTAGGTTCCGGTTGGAAAATTGAAGATTTAAAATCTGATTGTTCTACAAAAGGAACAGGTGTTGCGTGTTCTTATTATTATAGAATAGGCGGAGATTTTAATGAGTGATATAAATAAAGTTTGTGTCTTTGCATCTTCAAGTAATTTTTTAGATCCTGTGTATTATGAGGATGCAAAGTTATTGGGTGAATTATTAGGTAAAAGTGGTTTTGATATTGTTTATGGTGGCAGTACATTAGGTTTGATGTGGTCTTGTGCTGAGCAAGTCAAAAATTACGGTGGCAAGATTTATGGTGTTATGCCACAAAAATTAGTAGATATGGGTTGTTGTACCGATAATTGTGATGAATTTCACCTAACTCAAGGTATGCGTGATAGAAAAGATAAAATGGATAAAATTTCTGATGCTGTTATTGCGCTTGCAGGTGGGTTTGGTACTTTGGAAGAATTGTCTGAAATGATTGTACAAAAACAGTTAGGGTACAATAAAAAACCTATAGTTATTCTTAATACTGATGGTTTTTATGATAATCTTTTAAGATTTTTCGATACTATAATTTCTGAAAAATTTGCGAATAAATTAACTGCTAATTTGTTCTATGTTGCAAGTAATCCTTATGAAGCGGTTGATTATATTAAAAATTATACAGAGCCTGAAAATGTTCCATCAAAACATGAAATATATTCAAGGTAAATAATATAAGGATTTAGAATGAATAATGTGTGGAAGTGTTTTTGCAATGAATTTTCTGGAATTGGAAAATATGAACGTATAATTTTCCCTTTTATTCTTTTGTTTATTCTTATTCTTTCTATAGTATTAAAAGATAATCCGATTGCAGTTATTTCTGCAATTTTTGGAATAAGTTATACAATTCTTGCAGGTAAAGGTCGCATTATATGTTATTTTTTCGGGCTTGCAGGTACTCTTTGTTATTCTTATATATCTTTTAAGAATGGTCTTTATGGTAATTTAGCCTTGTATATGTGCTATTATTTCCCGATGCAAATTTATGGGATTTTTAAATGGCGAAATCATTTGAAAAAAAATTCGCCTGAAATTATAAAAGTTAGATTATCAAATAAAGAACGTTATATTTATTTCTTTTCTGCCGTTTTGCTTACGGTATTGTTAACTTTAATTTTATTTGCTTTAAATGGGAAAAATCCTGTTCCGGATGCGATTACGTCAATATTTTCTATTTTAGGGATGCTTTTTACTGTAAAACGATGCGTTGAACAATGGTATGTTTGGATTATTGTTAATGGAATTTCTTTAATAATGTGGATTCAAGCTTATTTTGACGGTTCAAATTGCTTTGCGACAGTTTTAATGTGGTTAGTTTATTTTATTTTGGCGTTTTATTTTCTAAGAGCTTGGAAAAAAGAAATTCGTGATTTGTAAACTTAAAGTATAAATCTTACATGCAAAATCTATTAAATTTATTTACTTTATATATACGCTATAGCCCTAGTTAAGAAGTGTTAACAACATAACATGCAAAAAGGCAATAATATTTTGCTGAAATTGTTTATATATGTAAGGGAAATTTAAAGAAGTAAGTTCAAGGATATAATAGTTTTGACAAGGATATAACAAAGATTTTTTTATACTCTCTCTCTTAATATCCTCGTGTTTATTTAATGTTGCCATCAATTTATCTGGCAACTTTTTTTTTATAATTTAGCAGAACTTAAGGTCTTTAGAAATTTTATTTAATTTGTTGTTTAAGTTCGTTTCTTACATTTGTAAGTGGACCGTTATTAGGGTTGCGAACATTTTCATAGTATTTTCTGCAAAATACAAACGGGTATTTGGGAAGCCATGTTAGTTTTAGCCAAATACTCATAGTATCAGCACCTTGTGAAAGCATTAATTCATCAATAGTATCTTCGTGAGCAGGAGAGATTGATGAGAATACTTTGATTAAGTAATCAGAAAATGTTAATACTGAATAGCCTGAAACTGCACCTGTTGTAATAACTATATCTTTTAGATTGAAGTCTTCATCTGAGGCAATCGTGTCTGTTTCCGGTAATTTTAGGGTGTCTGCATTAACTTGTTCTATTTCGTACCAAATTCCGTTGTATTGAATTCGCATAACGTTCGGTTTTGGCATGTATAAATCTTCAAACTTATTATCAAAAATTACTTTTCCATTATAGTCGGTTATTCCGTATTTGTAATTTCTATAGGTTAAAAACATTTGTCCATATAATACGTCAACTCTTCTATATTTAGGTTCTACAATTATATTCCCATATTCGTCATAAACACCGTAGTCACTGTAGTTTCCAAATTTTGCAAACTTAGATGTAATTCTGTCTGCGTGTGCATATTTTAGAGGAACAAGAATATTCCCTTCATTATCTATTAGCCCGTATTTGTTTTTTTTGTTTTGAACTATCCACGCATTATCACCTATTCTAACCATTCTTCTATATATGGCATCTACAAGGATATTGTCATTAGCGTCTTTTAGACCCCATTTTTCATCTTGCGTAAAGGTAACAACATTTTTGTTTGTTAGCTTTTCGCATGTTTCTGTTGACCAAGCTGGTGTTGTTAGTAATATAAGTGCAAATATTAATAGTAATTTTTTCATAGTTATATTGTATCATAAATTATTGAAGTTGAAATGTACCCATAAATTTTCCATGTTATAATATCTTCGGTAGGTGAACAATGACAAAATCAAGAGTATTATCAGTTATAAAATGTTTTACAATATTAGTTGTTTTTTTAGGGATTTTGACAGCTTTGCCTTTTATACTTTATTTAAAAGTTTTGCCTTGGGCTGTTAATAATCCAAAAGTTATTGCTTATGTTGAAAATATTGTTGAGAAAACTTATTCTATTGATATTGATATAAAAAATCCTTATATCAAAACAAGTTTGACTCCTGAGGTAGCTTTTGGGGTTAAGGAATTTAGACTTTCTGACAAAAAAAATCCTGATATTTTATCGGTTGATAATTTAAATCTTGATATTTCTTTAAAAGATATTTTAAAAAAGAAAGTTGTTATTGTTAATTCAGTTGGTTTAGATAATTTTTCTGTTGATGTAAATAAAGTTATGGATTTGCCGTTTTTAAAACAGCAAAAGAAAGAGTCTAAGCCAAGTGAGTATTCTGTTGATATTTTCCACTCATCGCTTGCGATTAAGAATATTGATGTAGATTATTCTATTGATAAAAATACAAAAGTAAAATTGAACACTAAGGATTTTTCTATAGATAGTAATCCAAAAGATAAGCGTGTTTCTTATAATGTTGATTTAAATGTTAAAAAGAATTCTGATAACATAAATATTAAAACCACTGATGAAAATCACGTTTATATAAAAAATAATCAAAAAATTGATATAAGTAACGCGAAACTTTTGGTTAAACAAAATAATGACAAGCCTTCTGTAGTTTATGCGAACGGTTATGTGGATGCAAAATATAATTATTCAATGAATTTAAATTCCAAAAATTTTACAATCCCTGCGGTTTTAAAACTTTTGGATTCGCAAATTGTAGAGAATAATATTTCTGAACAGTTGGTTTATTTCAAAGATATTGATGGTAATTTTAATTTCGATGTTAATGTAAATAATAAAAGTATGAATGGTACTGTTAAACTTAACAAGTTGTTCTTTAAACTTATTCCAATCATGGACTTGCCTGTTACGTTGACTGCAGGTGATGTGAAATTTGATAATTACAAAGTGGATTTGACCAATTTTAAAGGTTATTACAATAACAAGCCCGCAAATACTATGAGTTTTAAAGGTACCGTTAAAGATTATCTGAAATCCGTTGATACTGATTTGGTGGGAGATGCGCTTGTAACAAATGATTTTGCAAAAAATTATTTTGCAAAAATGTTGAATTACCCAATCGAAATTAAGGGTGAGTCGCAAACTAAACTTTATTTTAAATCAAAATACAACAAGATGGACATAAAATGGCTTTATTGGTTCAAAAGAGGTAACGGGTTCATTGTTGATGGCGAAGAATCTAATATGAATGATTTGGCAAGCAGGGTTTTGTCTGCAAAAATGCACTTTGAAGATATGATGTTAGATATTAAATCTATGGATTATTATGCTGGTAATCCTGGTGATGATATGAAAAAAGTTAAAACCCCGATTGTTAGTATGAGTGGTTTAATTGATTTCAATGATGGACAAACTTTTGTAAAACGTCTTGGTGTCGAACTTGGAAGACCTATGCATAGCGGTTTTATAAATATGCTTGCAAAACAAAGACTTTTCAAAGGCGGAACTTTCACTGGACATTTTGATGTTTTGTGCAGAAAAGGTTATCCGATGAAGATAAAAGCCGATATGAATGCTGAAAATGTCGCTATTCCAAGTCAGAGATTATTTATCAAAAAAGGTAATTTTAGAACTGATAAAGATTTAATGTATATTACAGCTAATGGTAGATTTAGACGTTCAGCTTATGATGTTTCAGGCTCTGTTGTAAATGAATTAAAATTCCCTATTGTTGTAAAGAATATTACTTTAGCAGTTGATGAAGTTAATGTAAATAAATATCTAAAAATGTTTAATCAAATGCAGTCAACAAAACCTTCTACTGATATGAAAGCTACTATTGCTAAATCTATAGAAACTAATGCTGATGCAGATGTTGATGATGATGTAACACAAGAAACTTTCGATCTGGCTAATTTGATTATTGAAGAATGTATATTGAAGGTTAATAAAGGATTTTATAAGAAAATAAATTTTGCAAATGTTGTTGCGAATATGTCACTTGATAAAAACAGTTTATTGAAAATTACTTCAAATCGTTTTGAAATTGCGGAAGGTCATTCTTCTGCCGATATTAATTGTGATTTAAAAAATCATAAATACGAAATAAAACTTGGTATAAAAGATGTTAATTCAGATATTATTGCAACGTCATTATTAAGCCTTCCAAATGAAATAGACGGAAAAGCAAGCGGACTTATTCACCTTAATACTGACGATTCATTGAAGTTGAACGGAAAAATTTTATTTAAAGTTGATAATGGTGTTATCGGTAAAGTCGGATTGGTTGAATATCTAATGAAGGTTGCAGCTTTGTTTAGAAATCCTCTAACTATGGTTAGTCCTTCAGTTATTTCTGATTTGGTTAATATTCCGGAAGGTCGTTTTGACAAAATTAGCGGAGAATTAACATTGAAAGATAATGTAGTTATTCCAATGCGAATAACATCTTCCGCACCTCAATTAAGTTCTTATATTGTCGGAACTTATAATTTGGAAAATCAAGATGCTGCTTTGAGAATTTATACTAAATTTTCCAATAGACGAAAAGGTGTTTATGGAATGTTTAGAAATTTCTCACTTAATTCCTTGGCAAATCGTATGCCTTTGGGTAGTAGAAATGATGCAAATTATTACTCTTCAGAAATTTCTAAACTGCCGGCAATAGATGCTGATGAGAAAGATTGTCAAATATTTCTAACAAAAGTTGATGGTGATATTGAACATAATAATTTCATTTCTTCATTGAAAAAATTAAAATAGAGTTTATATAAATTTAACTTTTTTTTAATTATTCATGCGGTTAGAATACTTGATTAGTTTTTTTGTTAATGTTAGTATCAAGATGTTATAGTAGTAAAATTATTGTTACAATAAGAAGGAGTAAATACTATGAGTAAAAGAAAAGTAGCAATTAACGGATTTGGAAGAATCGGTAGAAACACATTGAGAGCAGCAATCAGAGAAGGAATCTTCGAAGAATTAGATTACGTTGCAATCAATGACCCAGGTCTAAAACCAGAAGATGCTGCTCGTATTTTCAAATATGACTCAGTTATGGGTAAATTTGATGGTACTGTAGAAGCATACGAAGAAGGTATCATTGTTAACGGAAAGAAAATTAAATTCTTCTCAGAAAAAGATCCAGCACAATTACCTTGGAAAGATTTAGGCGTTGAAGTTGTTATCGAATCAACCGGTTTCTTTACAGATGCAACAAAAGCTCATGCTCATATCGATGCAGGTGCTAAAAAAGTTATTATTTCAGCTCCAGCATCTAACGAAGATATTACAATCGTTTTAGGTGTAAACGATGATATGTATGATCCAGCAAAACACAACGTTATTTCAATGGCATCTTGCACAACTAACTGCTTAGCTCCAGTAGCTAAAGTTATTAAAGAAAAATTTGGTATCGTTAAAGGTTTGATGACTACAGTTCACTCATACACTGGTGACCAAAGAATCTTAGACGCAGGTCACAAAGATCCTCGTCGTGCTAGAGCAGGTGCTTTGAACATTGTTCCTACTAAAACAGGTGCTGCAAAAGCTGTTGCTTTAGTTATCCCTGAATTAAAAGGAAAATTAGATGGTTTCGCAATGAGAGTTCCTACTCCAGACGTATCTTTAGTTGACGTTGTATTCGAAACTGAAAAGAATGTTACAGTTGAAGAAGTTAACGCAGCATTAAAAGAAGGTGCTGACGGACACGTTCTTTGCTACACTGAAGAACCTCTTGTTTCTTCTGATTACATCGGTTCTTCTCAATCATCTACAGTTGACGCTTTATTAACTCGTGTAATGGGCGACAATATGGTTAAAATCATTTCTTGGTATGATAACGAAATGGGTTATTCTACAAGACTTGCTGAAACTACTAGAATGGTTGCTTCTAAATTATAATTTTTATAATTTACGGTAAGATTAGGAAGGGCGAACTTTTTTAAAAGTTCGCCCTTCCTTTTTTTGAAAAATAATAATATTTTGATAAAATAGATTTATGGTTGTATCAAATCAAATTTCAAAATATATAGAAAATTCAAAACTTACCGGTCGAATTTGTCGTTGGGAAAAGTCGGTGGTTAATGTTTTTATAACGCAAATTTCGGCAAATATTACTAATAAGGAATTTTATTATTCTCAGGTTAAAAGGGGTGTTGAGAATTGGAATTTTGCATTAAAAAATTGTGGTATAACCCTTATGTTTGTTATTGTTAATACCCCTGTAAATGCTGATATTGTTATTCATTGGACAAAAGTTGGTCGAGTTTTTGAGGGGATGTGCAAGTATCCTTGTATAATAAACGGTGAATTTAAGAAAATTTCTATTGATGTAGGTTTACCTAATCAATTTTCCGGTAAGAACACTACTGATGAAAGTATATTTTTTGTTATTATGCACGAATTAGGGCATTCTCTCGGGTTGGGGCATGGGATTGATGTTGATGATGTTATGTTTGTTCCGCATCAAAAAAATATTGCAAATCCCAGTGAAAACGATTTGTATGTCTTGAAGTATATTTATTCTAATAATTTTTAGCCGTTGTTTTTATTAAGTTTATCAAGTTCTGAGTTAAGTGATTTTATTTGAATTTCTAATTTTGTTCTTTCGTCAATAACGGTATTGAAGGCTTTTTCAAGTGTTTGAATTTTAGCTTCCAAAACTTCTACTTTAGAGGCATTATTTTCACCTGTAATAGAAGTTTTTTCAAGTTCTCTTTCATAGGCTTTAATTTTGGTATTTGCTTCAGATAGGAAAAGATAAACAACTCCTGCACCTGAAAAGATTCCTGCAAAAAGTATTATTCCTGTATATAGAGCAATACTCATAATTGTACTTAAATATGTGCTGGTTCCGTTTTCTCCTGTGTTTGAGAAATTGTAATGTATTGGTTGATAGTTACTTACATTTACTATTATTAAATACGTAACACAAAGCAGGATTACAATACTAATTATAAAAAATGCTTTTTTCATTTTACACTCTCCTGTTTCTAAAATATTCCAGTACTTTTGTCAATTTTTCATCAGGTTGAATTTCTATTTCAATTATCTCTGGTGAAAACGGTTTTGCAAATTTTAGGTAATATGATTGCAGAACTTGTTCTTCTGTTTTGATTTTGCTTGTGCCTGCTCCGTATAGTGTATCATTAAATACCGGATGTTTTTTATAACTTGTATGAACTCTTATTTGATGTGTTCTTCCTGTTACAAGGGTTAGTTCTACATAAGTTGCTTCTTTAAACCTTTCAAGAACTTTTAATATTGTTGTACTTGGTTTTCCATCAGGCGTTACAGTCATTTTATGCGGTTGAGTTTTATGTCTTCCGATTGGGGCTTCTATAATATCGTTGTCTTTTGGGTATCCCCCTTTTAATATTGCGTGGTATTTTTTTGTGAGATTATGCTCTTTTATCATTTGAGCAAGGTATTCGTGAGTTTTATTGTTTTTTGCAATCATAAGAAGTCCTGAGGTGTTTCTGTCAAGACGGTGTACAATACCTCTTCTAAAATCTCCGTTTATATCGGATAAATTTTCTCCATATTTGTATAATAGAGCATTAACTAATGTGTTTGATGTTTCCAACGGGGTAGGATGAGTTAGCATTCCTGAAGGTTTGTTTACGACTAGCATGTTTTCATCTTCCCAGATTATATCTAGTGGTATATTTTCGGGTTCGATTTTTATAATATTTTCTTCAATAAGATTTTCAAATTCAATTTTATCACCCTCTTTTAATATGTAAGAAGGTTTTTTGATTTCTTGATTAACCTTTACGCTACCTTTTTTTATTGATGATTGAATTTTTGAACGTGAAATTCCGTCATATAATTCGGATAAATACAAATCCAATCTAATATTGTCTGTATTTTCATCAATGGTAATAAGCATGGTTATTTACCTTTGTAGCAAAGTAAAATTCCAATAAGAGCAATAACGCCGATAGTAATAAAAATATCAGCTACATTAAACACTGGGAAATGTATAAAATTTAGTTGTATATAATCTCTAACATATCCAAGAACGATTCTTTCGTGGCAGTTGCTCATAATTCCGGCACTTAAAAGTCCGATAAATGATACAGATATTAAATGAATACTTCTGATATTGTTATGAACATATAAAAACAAAAATGTAGTCGCAACTATAGATACGATAATTAAAAATTCTCGAGCGTTTTGCAGAATACTAAACGCAGCACCGGAATTTTTCAAATAATGTAATGTAAATATTGCATTAGAATAGTGATGTCCTGATGTTAGGTTATCAACAATTAACTTAGATGAAAATAGTGATAAAAATAACCAAAATATAAAGCACACTATTAAAAATAAATATTTACCGATTGATGTATTCATTTTATTCCTCTATTTTAATAAAGTTATTTTTAGGAATAACATTTATCCTTTTCATAACACAAGCAAGTCCAGACATATAAATCTTGTAACTATTAGCTTCTTTGTGTTCCACTTTTGAAATTGCTAATGATGCAACAGCGTATTCATTAATATTATCAGAGTTAGCTTTTAGAACTCTTTCTAAAATTTGATCTTTACCCATCGCACGAAGTTCACTTTTAGGAACTGATGCAGGATAAGTTACAGGATCTCTATCTATTGCACCAATTATAAAGGTATTTTTGTCAGCATCAACTTTTACTGTTGCAGTATATTCATCACCAGAAGATACTTGTGCTGGTGCTTGAATTTCTATATTCATAAATCTTGCATCACCATATAACAGTGAAGATTCATCAGTAATTGCGGTTTCTGCTGAAATGTACCATTTAGAATTTATTTTAGTAAGGTGGTATATGCCTTGAGATTTGGAATGAATTTCTCCGGCAACAGGAATTGATTCAATACTTTCAAAAACCGTTCCTGAAGCTGTTTCTTCAACATTAACACTTGCATAATCACCATTTACATTAATTGATAAAATTTTTGTTTTGTAAGTAAGATCATTACAATCTTTCCAAGTGCTTTCTATACTTTTGAAATATGCAGTCTTATCAAATCCGTCACTATTCATATAGTTGTCTGCATATAATGTGCGTAATCCTTTTATGTCATGTTTATTTGCATAATTGGTATGAGTTTCAAATAATTTTTTAATATCTTTAATATTTTGTTTGTTTATTTGTCTTTGTTCTGCCCTGTAACTTCTGTTTGAAATTAAAGAAGCATTGGCACTATTTTGCACTGTGGCAAAACTTAAAGTTAGTATAAACAATGTAATTAATAATTTTTTCATAACAGTATTATAGTTTAAAATTAAAAAAAGTTTAATAGTATGAATAGTGTAAATTAAACAATTTTGTTAACAAAACTTAAATAAATGTTATTATCCTAAAGAAAAAGGGTATATAAAATACATACCCTTTTTTTAAATATTATTGGTGAGGAATTAAGTTTTATGGATGCTATGATTTGTCAGAATACGCAGCTTGACATAATGGATAAAATAAAGTCAGCGACTTATTTATGCCGTATTACAAGATTTGAAAAGATGTTGTCAGATTGCTTCGAAAATATGGAGCAGTCTGATGCGATGGATTATTTAGGAGAACTGAACAAGAACGATATTCTTTCATAAATTCTTGTTAAAAAATGTTTAATAATGTCGTAATTAGATTTTTCATGCTATCATAGTACTGTTATAGAAAAGGAAATAGATATGAGTTTAACAGTATATTTAGGGATAGATGTAGGTTCAGTTACGACAAAATTAGCGCTTGTAGATGAAACAGGCAAATATGTTGATAGTATTATGTTAAAAACAGCAGGGAAACCGGTTCTTGCTGTTCAAACTGGTTTGAAGCAGTTATACGACAAAAGGTTAACTGATTATGAAGTTATGGGAGTTGGAACAACAGGTTCAGGTCGTACATTAGCAGGTGCTTTGGTTGGTGCTGATATTGTAAAAAATGAAATTACAGCGCATGCCGTTGCAGCAAGTACAAATGTTCCTGGTGTTCAAACAATTCTTGAAATTGGTGGTCAAGACAGTAAAATTATTATTCTTCGTGATGGTATTGTTACTGATTTTGCAATGAATACCGTTTGTGCTGCAGGTACAGGAAGTTTCCTTGACCATCAGGCTCAAAGATTGAATGTTCCTATTGAGAAGTTTGGAGAAACTGCATTACGTTCAACAAATCCTGCTCGTATTGCCGGTCGTTGCGGTGTATTTGCAGAAAGTGACCTTATTCATAAACAACAATTAGGTTATCCTGTTGAAGATCTATTATATGGTCTTTGTCAGGCTCTTGTTAGAAATTATTTGAGTAATTTAGCATTAGGTAAAGAGCTTCTTCCAACTGTTTCTTTCCAAGGTGGTGTTGCTACTAATACAGGCATGGTTAAAGCATTTGAGGAAGCATTGAATACAAAAATTGTAGTTCCTGAAAATCACCAAACAATGGGTGCTATTGGTGCAGCTTTGTTAGCGATGGAAAATCATCAATATACTGAAGTTGCAACAAAGTTTAAAGGTTGGAATGTTGCAGATATGCATTTTTCATCAATAACTTGCGGATGTTCAGGATGTTCTAATAATTGTGAAGTTATTACAATCGTTGAAGGTGTTAACGAAGTTCAACATGTAGAAAAAATAAAGGATGTTAAAGGTAATATCATCGCTCGTTGGGGCGGAACTTGCGGACGTTGGGATATTAGTTAGGACAATTTGCCTATGCAAAACTTTGGACGTAACTTACAACCACAAAGAACTTCTATTTTAAAGGAGTTGTCTGGCGGCAATGCTGAATTAGGGCAGGCAGTCGGGTTATTGCTTAACGACATGGTTACGCAAAGTGGTATTACTAATCCTAAAGCAGAAGCGTTTGAAGTTTTGCCTAATTCTTGGCGAAGACTTGCTGATAAGCCTGATAAAACTCCTGAAGATATTAAAAAGCTTGATGATACTTTGAAATCAGAAATTCAAAGTATCGCAGAATCTTATCTTTTGTTTATTGCTCGTGAAACAGGAAATTTAACAGGTAAATTGGATTATGCTCAATATGAAGCTTATCAGTTTAGATATAGATTTGGGCATTATGATATGATGAATCGACCTGATTATTTTGCAAAAATTAAAGTTCAAATAAGAAATGGGTTCAATAAATTGTCTGCTCACGGTGAACCTTCCGGGGATAATTTGATTGATAAAGAGGACATGGCGGCATATATTTATGCTATGGCGACTAAATCTCGCAGAGGTCCAAGAAATCAATTCTTAGGATTTCAAATTAATGGAATTATTACACCAGAAGAATATGCTGTTAATGAGGCAAATTTATTTGCCCCTGAAGATAATCTGTTTTCTTTAAAAATGCGTATTGCTTATAGAATACTACATAATACACTTTAGGAGATTTGTATGAAAAAGTTTTTTGCCATAATGTTTACATTGTTTGTTTGTGTTTCTGTTAACAAAGTTTGTGCTGTTGAAGAAATTTATAGTTTGGATGATGTTAAACCTAATCAAAATATTGAGGTTAAGTCAGATGAACAAAAACCTACAGAAGAAAAGGTCTTGAAACTTGAAGTTGCCTTCGATTGGTTAGATATTTCTCAAGAGCAAAAAGAAGATTTAATTAATGACTATAAATCTAAGTTATTTGATGAAAATACCAGTAAAGTTTATTATACAAAAGATGAATTCAAAAAAACTTTTGCTGAGTATTTTAAAGATAAAGACTACAAACATCATTATCTGCTTACTAACAATGGTGTAACTGAAGATGAAGATGCAAAATATTGTGCATTCTTTTATAAGAGAAATACCCTTGTAATGTATGCAATTCAATATAAAAATAATCCTAAAAATGCATTCTACTATACCGCCTTTGGAAAAATGTATTATACAGATGTAATGTCTGATGAATATCCAAATTTCCCTTATACATCAATGCAATACGATAGAAAAGGCAGGCTAAAAAGCGCTATATATTTTGTTTCTAAAGATATTCAATATATGTTTGGACCAGATAAAGAATTTCAAGGTGTTTGGTATAAAGACAAAATGTATGATAAAAACGGCAAAACTGTTTTAACTCGTTCAAATTGGTAGTTCTTTTGTGAGTTTATTCTATCGTTACTTGCATGAAATACTTTAGTAACGGTGGATCTTGTGTGTCTATATTGTAAATTTTACACTTATTGGAATTTGGCTATTATAGAGAAAAATATCCTCTCCCAAATGGAGAGGACATTTTGGTCTAAAGTGCGGTTTTAAGTATATCTAAAACCTTTCGGGGTAAATTAAAAGAGTTAAGTCTTTCACATGATTTTATGCCATATATGGCAGATGAATATATGTTGATTCAGTTTGGGTTGCACGTCTTTTTGGAGTGCATAGTATATTATAAGCCTTTACAAAATTGTAACCTATCGCTTTGATTGGGTTTGATTGAACCACGTCAGCTTTCTTTGATTCGTACAAATCCTTTTCAAAATGAACTTTAGAGTTATTATTTTTATCTATAGACATAACACCAACTTTAGTGTTTGTGTTGTTTGTCTGTTTGTTTCTGAATGGTGTATATTGAGAATTTATATTTACTGCGTTTATTGTTAACATAGTAACCTCCTTTTTGTTATTAAGTGTTCAATCAACACTTCATCTAACACTTTTACTATAGTCGATATATGTTTTTTTGTCAACCCCTATGATGAAGTTTTGTTAAGATTGCCTAAAAACCTTTAAATATGGGATATTTTGGATAAGTGTACGAAATGCACTTATTGCTATATCTTAGCCTTTTATTGTTTTTTATAAATTATCTGTTTGGGCTGTATTTTTTTATGAAAATAGTCCAGATGGGGGAATATAATTACCTTTTAGTTTAATTGTTCTATATTTTTATTTTTTTTTATATATTAATGCTTCTTTTATCCATGCTTTATTTCTACTCAATTTAGTTTATTAAATCCCTTCTTTTCCTTTTTGTTTGTGGGATTCCTTCCTTTTTGCATTAAGATAAAGAATTTATAAAGATTGTAAACATAACACTTGATTATGAATATTATTTATTGTAAAATATTATTGTGATAAAATTCACAAATTAGATTTTTGAATGATATTACAAATTGTGTGTTATAAAAAGGAGAAAAAATATGACAACAAAAAGCAAAAAAGAAGTTGAAAAACTTGAACAGACTTTAAATAAGTCTACTCTTGTTGACAACGCTGAACAATTAGAGCTTTTAATTGAAAGAGTTCAAAAGGCACAAAAAATTTATTCAACATTTACACAAGAACAAGTTGACAAAATTTTCAAAGCAGCTGCAACTGCTGCTGACAAAGCTCGTATTCCTTTAGCAAGAATGGCTGTTGAAGAAACAGGTATGGGTGTTTTAGAAGACAAAATCATGAAAAACCACTTTGCTGCAGAATACATTTATAACAAACATAAGAATACAAAAACTTGCGGTATTATCAGTGATGATAAAGAAAACGGTGTGAAAGTTGTTGCTGAACCTTTAGGTGTTATTGCAGGTATTGTTCCTACAACTAACCCTACTTCAACTGCAATTTTCAAATCTTTAATTGCGTTAAAAACCAGAAACGGAATTATTTTCTCACCACACCCAAGAGCTCAAAAATGTACTATTGAAGCTGCTAGATTAGTTCTAGAAGCTGCTGTTAAGGCTGGTGCTCCTGAAGATATTATCGGATGGATTGATGTTCCTTCTATCGAATTATCAGGTCAATTAATGAAACACAAAAAGATTGCTTGTATTTTAGCTACAGGTGGTCCTGGTATGGTTACTGCAGCTTATTCTTCTGGTAATCCTGCTTTAGGTGTTGGTCCTGGTAACACTTCTGCTGTAATTGATGAAACAGCTGATATTAAAACTGCAGTTTCTTCAATTCTTATGTCAAAAACTTTTGATAACGGTATGATTTGTGCTTCTGAACAATCTGTTATCGTTGTTGACAGTGTTTATGAAGAAGTTAAAAAAGAATTTGCTTACCGTGGTGCTCATATTTTAAGTGAAGCTGAAATGCAAAAACTTATCGATTTCGGATTTATTGATCCTCAAAGAGGAACAGCTCATCCTAAAATCGTTGGTCAATCAGCTCATACTATCGCTAAATTAGCAGGTTTTGATGTTCCTGAAAACGCTAAAGTTCTTCTTGCTCAAAGAAAAACTGTTGATTGGGAAGATCCATTCTCTAGAGAAAAATTATCTCCAATTTTGGCAATGTACAGAGCAAAAGATTTTGAACAAGCTGCTGAAGATGCTTATTATCTAGTATCTAGAGGCGGTGCTGGTCACACTTCTGTTCTTTATACTGACGAAAGAAAGAAAGAAAGAATTGATGCTTATGCTCAAAAAATGCCTTCTTGCAGAGTTTTAATCAACCAACCTTCTTCTCAAGGCGGTATTGGTGATTTATACAACTTCCGTATGGAACCATCTTTAACTTTAGGTTGTGGTTCTTGGGGTAAAAACTCAGTTTCAGGCAATGTTGGTGTTGCTGACTTATTAAACTACAAACGTGTTGCTGAAAGGAGAGAAAATATGTTATGGTTTAAGGTTCCTCAAAAGGTTTACTTCAAACGTGGTGCTACTGACCTTGCTTTGAGAGAATTGGCTGGATGTAAGAGAGCATTTATCGTAACTGACAGATTCTTATTCAATTCAGGCATGGCTAATAAAATTACTAATGTTTTAGATGAGTTAGGTATTAAACACGAAGTATTCTTTGATGTTAAACCGGATCCAACTTTATCTACTATCGAAGAAGCTTTTGCTATTATGCGTCCGTTTGAACCTGATGTTATCATCGCTTTAGGTGGCGGTTCTCCTATGGATGCTGCTAAGATTCTTTGGTTACGTTATGAACAACCTGATACTGATTTCTCTGATATTTCTATGAGATTCTTAGATATCAGAAAGAGAATTTGTATGCTTCCTGAACTTGGTAAGAAAGCAAAAATGGTTGCTATTCCTACTACTTCAGGTACTGGTTCTGAAGTTACTCCATTCTCTATCATCACTGATGATAAAGAAGGTGTTAAATATGCAATCGCTGATTATGCGTTAACTCCTTCTATGGCTATTGTTGACCCTAACTATGTTGATACAATGCCTAAAGGTTTAACTTCTGCTTCTGGTATTGATGCTTTAGTTCACGCTATTGAAGCTTACGTTTCTTGTATGGCTACTAACTTCACTAATTCTAACGCTTTAGAAGCTTGCAAATTAGTGTTCAAATACCTAGAAAGAAGCTATGTTGATGGCGCTAATGATCCTATCGCAAGAGAAAAAATGCACTATGCTGCTACTATCGCAGGTATGGCATTTGCTAACTCTTTCTTAGGTTTATGCCACTCTATGGCTCACAAGTTAGGTGCTATGTTCCACGTACCTCACGGTGTTGCTAACGCTTTATTAATCAGACAAGTTATTAAATATAACGCTTCTGATTGTCCTAAAAAACAAGCAACTTTCCCTCAATATAAATATCCATGTGCAGTTGAAAGATATGCTCAAATTGCAGATGAATTGAAATTGGGTGGTAAAACTAATGAAGAAAAAGTTCAATTATTACTTGATGCAGTTGATGAATTGATGAAGAAAATTGAACTTCCTAATTCAATTAAAGAATTCTTAGAAAAACAAGGTGTTCAAAACCCTGAAGAAGAATTCTATGCTAAATTGGATGAAATGGTTGAATTGGCATTCGACGATCAATGTACTGGTGCTAACCCTGTTTATCCGATTATGTCTGATATGAAACAAATTTACATCGATGCTTTTGAAGGTGTTGTAAGAGATTACTACGCTGTTTCTAAAAAATCTAAGTAGGTTTGTTTTTAGATAAGAAAAAGACCGATAGAAATATCGGTCTTTTTTTATTAGTAATTTCCTCCTCGTCTGCTATTGTATGCGTCTGTTGTTACTGAATTAACTTTTTGAAGTCTTTTCTTGGTGTTTATTCTTGTAACTGTTCCAAATCTACGTAATTTATTGTCTTTTTTGACATCAGCTGTACCATCGTTATCTGTTCCTATCATTGAGCCTGCGGTTTGTAATGCTCCACCGATTTGCATTACGTCATCAATTCCGAATTTTGCGGCTTTTGAAAATCCTTGGCTTGATTGATTGAAACCTTGAGAAACAACTTTTCCGCTTGCATCGGTAGTTCCATTCATTGCTCCTGTCATTGATTCTTGTATTGAAGATGTTGTATCTGCGAGTTGTGTTGTTGTTGCTGTTCCGTTGTTTACTGCTGTGCTTGCTCCTGATGCTTGTGCTGATGCTTGTTGTGCACTGTTTGCTACTGCTGAAGCGCTATCTGCCATTTGATTTAGTTGTCCGATTTGTGAAATGTTTTGTCCTGCTGATACTCCTGACATTATCGCTGAACCTGTTGCCATTAAAGCTCCTGCGATGTTTCCTTGTTCTACATATACTGCGGCTTTAGTTAGGCTTGCTGCTGTATTTGTTATGTTTGCTGCCAGTGATACGGATTCTCCTATTATTGAGGTTGTTGTACCTGTTCCAACTTGGGCTGCTCCTGCTCCTACTTGTGCGCTGCCGGCTGATACTAACGCTGCTCCCAAACTTGCGGTAAATGGGTTTGATAGTAGTGGAGTTCCTGATGCTATTTGAATGTTTCCGGCTGTTATTTGTGCATTTCCGGCTACGGTTACGGCATTTCCTATTTTTGAGGTGATGCTTCCTGCCATTGATGCTAACCCTGCTATTTGACTTGTTGTATCTGCTACTTTTAATATTTTATCTGATGTTTTTGTAGCTGTGTTTGCTGTCTTTAGGTTCTTTTTCGCTGTTGCGGTGTGAATTTGGACTTTTCTTGTATAGACCTGTGCTCTTTTATTGTTTGCTAATTTTATTGTGCCTAGGTCTGCTGCTGCTTTTGTTGAGGCTGTATTTTTTTCAAGTAGTTGACCTGTTGTTGTTTGGATTTGTCCTTGTAGTTCGGCTTGTTTTTCAGGTGTTGCACTGCTATATGTATTGTTAAGGTCTGTCATTGTTGTTTGTAATGCAATTTGTTCTCCTTGTAATTGCATTATCTCTTGATTTTTTGCTTCAATTTCTTGTTGTGCTTTTTGCATTTGTTTTTGTGTTTGCTCAACTTCTTTTTGAAATGCTTTTTCATCCTTTTTGGTTGTTTGATTGATATCTTTGATTTCTTTTGAGATATCTTTTATGTCTTTTTGTGATTTGTTATCTTCTTTGTCGGATGATTCCATTTCTTTGATGTAGTCTTTTGATTCTTTTGCAGCATTGTCTGCGTCTTTTTCTGTTACTTCTTGGATTTCATCTTTTGTTGAGGTTTCATTTTCGTTGTTTGTTGTGTTTTGGGTTGTTCCTTCTTGTTGTTGTGTATTGTTATTTTCTTGTATTTCTATGTCTTGGTTTGTTGTTTCGTTTTCATTTGCAGTTTGGTTTTTCTCAACTTGGGTTTGAGTTGAGGTTTGTTCTTGGTTTTCTGTTTCTTGTGGTTCTTCTGTATTTGTTTGGTTATTTTCTTCTGTTAATCCTCTGGTTTGTGTTGTATTATTGTCTAAGTCTTCTTTGGTTTTGTTTTCAGAATTTACTGTGTTGTCATTTTCTTCTGTTTGTGGATTTGTTGGATTTGTTGTTTCTTCAGTGGTGGTGTTAGTTGTATTTGCTTCGTTTGCTTCGTTTGCTTCGTTTGTTTGATTTGTTGAAGTTGTAGTGGTTGTATTTTCTTCTACTTGATTATTTTGTTGTTCATTAGTTTGTGTTGGGTTTGTGTTTTCGATTGTGTTTGTTTGATTTTGTGTTTGTGTTTGTTCTTGATTTATGATATTGTTTATCGCATCAACCAGTGTTGATGGGGTTGCGTTTTGGGTTTCTTGTTGTTCCTGTGTTGTTGAGTCCGGTGTTGAGGCAGCTTGATTTATTGCATCTGTAACTGAATTTTCTTCAGTTGGTGCTGCTGCTCCTGTTTCTGTATTTGGTGTTTGTGTTTGTTCTGGTGTTTCGCCTTCTTCTGCCTGTGCGTTTGCTTCGTCTATTGTTGTTATATTTACATTTAGGACGGATTCTGCTTCGGTCATTGAACTTAGTGCTGATCCTATTGCTGAGTTAGCAACTACGGTTGTTGCTTTACTTGCTACTCCGCTTGCTGCTGCTGTTGTTCCTGTAACAATTTCCAGTCCGCCTTTTATTTGTAGCGCGTTACCTATTCCCATTAGTAACATTCCTTGGCTTAAGGTGAATGGATTTGAGGCTAGTAATACGCCATAACTAAATGTTGCTATACCGTTAAATTTATCCATTAATCCAATGGTTTGGGTCATTACTCCGGTTTCTATAGCATCGGTTGCATCTTGTTTTGTTGTATCGTTTTGAATTGTTAAATCATTGTTGCTTTTATTTAGTACTTCAAGTGTTTTTATACCTTTTGCAGTTGCATTATCTCCTGCTGTTACTGCTTTTTCTAAATCGGTGCTGATATCGGTTCTGTCTTCTCCAAGATCTTGAATATTTTGTGCAAGTTCTAGTTTGCGGCTTTTGTTTTGAGCTTCTTTTTCTTTTTTTGCCGCTTCTTCAGGGGTTATTTCTTCGCTTACGTTTTCTGTTTCGTTTGAATTTTGTGCAATAATTTGATCTGCTGCTGCAAAGGCATTTAATACTGTTGTTGCTGATTGTAATGATTTTGCAAATGTGCTTTGGTCATTTTTTACAACGGTTCCTTCTTCTGATGGTTGTTGGCTTGCAGTTGTTGTGTTTTCTTCGGGTGATGTCGTGTTTGTTGTAGTTGTTGTGCTAATTTGTATTTCATCATCTGAAGATTCAGCTTGTAATCTTTCCAATTCTTGTAAGAAGGTTTCTGTATCTTTTTCATTACCTGTTAATTTTTCATTTAAGGAATCAACTTCTTTGTTGATTATGGTCATTTCTTTTTTGGCAGTTTTTACTTCTTTATTAAGATCTTTTTTGTCTGATGTTACAGTTGCTGTTTTTGTAATATCTGTTGCGCTTGAATTTAATGTTTTTTGTGTTGCTTGTATTGACTCTGCTATTCCGTATTTTATTGTTGGTTTTTCTTCTTCTGTTGTTTCGTTGTTTTGTGTTGTGTTTTCAGTGTCTGTTTCTTCATTGTTGTTAACATCTTCTTCTGTTGTTTCTTCTGTTGTGTTTTCTGTATCTGTGGTTTCTACTTCTGTGTTATTTTTTTCGTTTTCGGTCTGGGTTTTATTTTCTTCTTCATAAGTTGTGTAGTTTGTTGCAAAGTCTATAGTTTCTGCATATTCTGCGCCACTTGCTTCTTTTTCTATTGTGTTATTGTTTGTGTCTAATTCTTCTCCCTTTTGTACTGCTAATTCGCCAATTTCTTCGTTTGTCATACCGTTTAAGGTTAAAGAAATTAGACCACTGTTATCAAAACTTGTGCCGGTATATGCGTATGGCAAATTATAGACATTATAGTTTTTTGTTATTGTATTTAATGTCTTTCCTGAATATATTGTGTCTTTTGCTATTTGTTCTGTGTTTGTAATTTCAAGATTTAAGCTATCAAGTTCATCTAAAAAATCATCCAGGTCATTTTTACCAGACTTCATTGAGTTTTTGGTTTCTGTATCGTTGTTTTTTAGTTGTTTTGATAATTCTTTAAATTTGCTTTCTTCGTTTGTTGTTAGTTCTCCGTTTTCTTTTTTTGTTTTTAAATCTTGCCATTCATCTTGTAATGTTTTAATTTTTTTGATGGCTTCTATAAAACTGTCTTCTTTTTCTTTTTTTATTTGAAGTGCTTTTTGTGCTATTGTTTCATATTTTTCTTTTTTTTCTTCAACTTTTTCTGTTGCTTTTTCTGATTTTTCGATATTTTTCTTCGCTGTTGCTTGCAATACGTCTAATGAATCAGTATTGGCAAAAGTGTCTTCAACTGTTGGATCTTCTGAATTGGAATCGGTTTCAAGAATGTAGTTTGTCACATCAAGTTGTTGTTGGCCGTGTGCCCAAGCAACTACATCATCCGGAATTAAAACTCCGTTTTTTTCCATTGCAAGGATTTCATCTGCAGAATATCCTGCCCATTTTGGATCATCTATAGGGCAATCTTTTGCCATATCATGAAAAATTGCAAAGATTTTTGCTCTTTGTTGATTATTAAGCATTCTTTGTGCATATTCAACAAAGAATGTGTCATAACTGTTCGGATTATTTGAAGATAATGGTTTCTTTTCATTATTTTCTCTGTTTCCACCTACACCATTTAAGTTGTTTGCTTTTAGTTGTATTGCAAGTTCTATTACTTCTTCTGAATATTTGTCAACAAGATTTTGCGAAATAGAAACTCCGCTTGTACTGCATATATCACCTTTTAAAAATGGAATGTGTGTTTTTGCCATCTTTCCTGTTGCCCTTTTAGTTAACTACTATTATTTTGTCGGTAGTTATTGCTTTATTCTTTAATTTTTTGGCTTTTTTTCTTATTTATCTTTACAAAAATTAATATCTTTTTCGCTCATATTTTTCTATTTTTTGACTTTTGTACATATTTGTAATATCATCCTTATATCTTGTAATTTTTATTACAATATTGGAATTGTTTTATGAGAAGTAAATTTTCGATAGCACTTATAGTTTTAAGTTTAGTAGCAAGTTTGAGTTCTTGTTTCAGTCAGCCTTGTTTTGCAGCTAAGTTGAGTAGAAAACAAAAAAAAGAACAATCTTATCTTGATGTAGCTAAAGCAAGTTTTGATGAAAAACAGTATCAGACAGCTATTGAATACTATACTAAGGCAATTAAGCTTAATCCTGATAATGCTGATTCTTACGCAAAAAGAGGTAATGCTGAATATTTACTTGGTAAATACAAAGATGCCGTTACTGATTATTCAAAAGCTATTGAACTCGATCCAAAAAGAGAAAATTTGTATTACAATCGAGGGATTGCTAAGTCTAACTTAAATGATTATGAAGATGTTGTTGAAGATTATACTAAAGAAATTGAAATAAACCCTGAAAATGTTAATGCTTATCTTAACAGAGGAACTACTAATGTTTTGTTGAAAAAGTATGCAAAAGCTATTGAAGATTTTGACAAGGCTATTGAGTTGGATCCTAAAAATGAGATGGCTTATTTTAACAGGGGTATTGCTAAACGTAATCTTGGAGATTATGAAGGGGCAATTAAGGATTATTCTAAACTTATAAGTTTAAATCCAAAATATATTGATGCTTATAATAATCGAGGAGTAGCCAAGTTTTATTTGAAAAAGTATAGTGAAGCTATTGAAGATTATTCAAAGGTTATAGAATTAGATAAAAATTTTAGCAGAGCTTATTACAATCGCGGAATTGCAAAATTAGGGTTGAATAAGTATGAAGATGCTATTCTTGATTTTACCAAAGAATTAGAAGTAAATCCTAAAAATGATTTGGCATATTACGAAAGGGCGATTGCTGAAGTTACTTTAGAACATTACAATTCAGCCATTGAAGATTATACAAAAGCTATTGAATTGAATGACAAAAATCCCGATTACTATTATGCAAGAGGTTCTGTGATAAGTAAGTCAGATGGTGATTTGAAGACGGCTGAAAAAGACTTGAATAAGGCTATTGAACTCGATAGTAAAGATGCTGAGAAGTATCTTACTCGTGCTATTATTTATTGCAAGTTAGAAATGTATTTGCCTGCTATCGATGATTTGAATATTGTTATTAAACTTGATCCTGATAATACTCAGGCTTATGATTTGCGTTCTTACGCTATATCTTCTTTAAATTCAGTTATAAAAAAAGAAAAAGAGAAAGAGAAAGCAAAAGTTAGATAATTCAATTATTGAAACTATTTATTTTTCTTGAAAATATGTTATAATTTGCTCTGAAGGAGATTATATTATGGATATCAGGATTGTAGAAAATGCAAATCAAATTGATTGCGATGTTTTAATTGTTAACAAGTTTCAAGATGAGTTGACATCAAGTGATTTGATTAATAGGTTTGCTCCGGATAGTTTTCGAGGCGATGTTGGAGAAATCTTTTTAATTCACACACGTAAGGAATTGCCTGCTAAATATGTTATGGCAGTTGGTTTTGGTGCTGAAAATAATATAGATAATGATATTATTCGCAAGGCTATAACAATTGCTGTGAAAAGATGTATTGAAATGAAGGCTGAAACTATTGCTTTTGATATTAGTACAAATGTTACATTTGGAATGTCAACTATTTTAGCTACTTCAATCGCAAATTATAGTTTTGATAAATATAAAACTAAGAAAAATCATAGAATTTCTACGGTATATATTTCAAAAGTTTCAAGTGATATAGAATCAGTAATTCAGGCTTTAAAAGGTTTCGATTTGGCAAGAGATCTTGCAAATGAGCCTGCAGAATTTGCTACTCCTAAAAAAATTGCAGAAATCGCACAAAAAATTGAAGGTATTGAAACTGATATATATGATGAAAAAGAAATCAAAAAAATGGGGATGAAAGCATATCTTGCTGTTGCTAAAGGTAGCGATAATCCTCCAAGATTTATTCATATGAAGTATGTTCCGCAAAATCCTGTAAAAAGAGTTGCATTAATTGGTAAAGGTTTATGTTTTGATAGTGGTGGTTTGGATTTGAAACCTGCAGCTTCAATGCTTAATATGAGAAATGATATGTCAGGTGCCGCTTGTGTTATCGGTATTATGAGTGTTATCGACAAGTTAAAACCTGACGTTGAAGTTCACGGGTTAATTGCAGCCTGCGAAAATATGCCGTCCGGCAAATCTTACAAACCGGGTGATATTTTAACTGCCAGAAACGGTAAGACTATCGAAGTTGATAATACAGATGCAGAAGGCAGATTAACTTTAGCTGATGCTCTTTGTTATGCTTGTGATTTGGAAGTTGATGAAGTTATTGATATCGCAACATTAACAGGTGCTTGTGTTGTTGCTCTTGGAGATACCGTTTCAGGTATTATGGGTAATAATAAAGAACTAGTTAAATCTCTTATTAAAACTGCATCATATTCAGGTGAGAAATTCTGGCAACTTCCTATGTTTCAGGATTATAGAGATAATATGAATAGTGATGTTGCTGATATGAAAAATACAGGTTCTCGCTTTGGTGGTGCTTCTGCTGCTGGCATGTTTTTGAAAGAATTTGTTAGTGATTCTGTAAAATGGGCACATATTGATATTGCAGGTACTGCTTTCTTAGATAAGCCTCGTAATGGCTACTGCAAAGGTGCCACGGCTGCAGGGTATTTAACATTATTGAATTATCTGATGTTGCATCAAAACTTTTAAATAATACATCGAAAAAGAGAATTCATTTGAATTCTCTTTTTTTTCATATATTTGTATGTGTAAATTTTACGGTCTAATAAGTAAAATATTTTTATGAGTAATTTTATAAAAGATATAAAATATTTTTTACTTTCGTTAAAAGAAAAATCATTATTAAATAAGTTAAAAAATTCTACTAAGAAAAGTTATACAAATAATGATACTAAAAATGTTATGATCAAGGGTGCTTCGCTCACAATAAACAGTAAAACGCTTCAAACAATAGCGCAAGTGAAAGAAAATGTTACCTCAATCGTTGCAAAAACTAATTGTGAGCCGAAAGCGCTTCTGGACTATGTTAAAGCTGCTAATACGCCTGTTTATTTTTTGAATAATGCAGATAAATTGCTTGCTGTTATAAAAGATGAAGAAGGATTGATTACTGAAAAAAAAGGTTTTGATGCTTTATATCTTTCGTTGATTCTTGGTTTGGGTTTGAAATTTAAAACAGAACCTATGTTTGTTGTGCGAAATGGTGAAATTGAAAAGTGTTATATCTTGCATCATTTTTATTGTTGGTATTCTTTAAAGTCCGGCTTGCCAGGATTTGATTATGAATCAAGAAAAAGATTTAAGCAGTATTTAGTTGATGGCTCTGATGAATTTACTAAACGACTTTCAATGGCAGAAATACTTTCTTTGCAAGAAGCTATCGCTCGCGATCAAGAGGCTAGTGCTTATGCTCTTGAATATATTAATCAGATTGATGGTTCTAAAAATGTTATGGATAAACTTAAAAATGATGGCGGTGCAAATATTTAGGTTTTAAAATTATTAAGTTCAGGCGGCGTGGGTTTATCCCACGCCGCCTTCTTTTTATTTTTGTAATATTTTCTTTGTTCATGGTACTATTATTTTATATAATAAGTCAATTGAGGAGAATAGAGAATGATTACTGTTAAAGATGTTGAACACGTTGCAAAATTAGCAAGACTTGAACTTACTGAAGAAGAAAAAGTTCTATATACAAAGCAATTAGGTGATGTTTTAAAATATGTTGATCAGATGAATGAAGTTGATACTTCTAACGTTAAACCTATGACACAAGTTATTGATTTTGTTAATGTTACAAGAGAAGATGTTCCTCATCAAGAAATTTCAAAAGAAGCTTTGATGGCTAATGCTCCTGAAGAAGAAAATGGTTTCTTTAAGGTTCCTAAAATTAATTAATTTATTTTGTTATTAGTGGATTATTGTAATATTAAAAAGAATAGTTAGGATTGAATTATGACTAAATATATATTTGTAACAGGCGGCGTTGTAAGTTCGCTGGGTAAGGGTATTATTGCTGCATCTTTAGGTAGATTATTTAGGGCAAGGGATTATTCTGTCATTATTCAAAAGTTCGATCCTTACATTAACATTGATCCCGGAACAATGAGTCCGTTTCAGCACGGGGAAGTTTTTGTTACTGACGATGGAGCTGAAACTGATTTGGATTTAGGTCATTATGAAAGATTTACTGATACTAATTTTAGTCAGGTAAATAACGTGACTTCCGGTAGAATTTATCAAGAAGTTATCAATAAAGAAAGACGTGGTGATTATCTTGGGGCTACGGTACAAGTTATTCCACATATTACAAATGAAATTAAAACTAAAATTGTTGCGGCTACAAAACAATTTAAACCGGATTTTCATATAATTGAAATCGGCGGAACTATTGGTGATATTGAAAGTTTACCTTTTATTGAAGCAATAAGACAGTTTAAGTCAGAAGTCGGATATGGAAATGCTATTTCTATTCATTGTACTTTGCTTCCTTATCTTTCAACTTCCGGTGAATTGAAAACAAAACCTTCTCAACATAGTGTTAATGTTTTGAGAAGTTATGGTATTCAACCTGAGTTGTTGGTTTGTAGAACTTCAAAACCAATTCCGAAAACAGAAAGAGAAAAGTTGGCATTATTCTGTTCTGTTCCGAAAGATGCGGTTATTGAATGTCGTGATATGAAAACTATTTATGAAGTTCCTATTGCCCTCGAAAATCAAGGAATGTGTTCTGTTGCATTAAAGATGCTTAATATGGAAGAAAGAACTCCTGATTTAACTTCTTGGGAAGATTTAATAAAAAGGATTAAAAATCCTCAAAATTCATTGAAAATCGGAATTGCAGGTAAATATACAAAATTGTCTGATGCTTATATTTCTGTTGTAGAATCTTTAAAGCATGCAGGATATGCAAATTCCTCAGCGATTGAAATTAAGTGGATAAATTCAGAAGAATGCGTTGATTATAATGCTTGTAAAGAAATATTGTCTGATGTAGATGCTGTAGTTGTTCCGGGTGGCTTTGGTGTTCGCGGGATTGAAGGTAAATTAAATGTAATAAGATATGCTAGAGAAAATAATCTTCCATTTTTAGGATTATGTTTAGGTATGCAGTGTGCAGTAATTGAATATGCACGAAATGTTGCTGGGTTAAAAGGTGCAAATTCTAAAGAATTTGATGAAAATCCGCCTCATCCTGTAATTGATATTATGCTTGAACAAAAGAATGTAAAAGGTTATGGCGGAACTATGCGTCTTGGCGCTTATGAGTGTCATTTAAAAGAAGGAACAAAAGCTGCAAAGGCTTATGGAAGTCTTGTTATTTCAGAACGTCATAGACACAGATACGAAGTTAATAATGAATATATTAGCACTATAACAAAAGCAGGGTTGGTATTTTCAGGTATGTCACCTGATGGAATGCTTGCTGAAATTGTTGAGTTGCCGCAACTTGATTGGTTTGTTGCTTGTCAGTTCCATCCTGAATTTAAATCAAGACCTGATAGACCACATCCGTTGTTTGCCGGTCTTGTTGAGGCTGCGTTGAGTCAGAAAAGCAAATAATGTGGCTTGATTTTAGATTGTGTTTTTTTTAATATTAATAATACGGTAGTTTGTAGAAGGGGGATACTAATGGATGATAATTCTGTGATGAAGAAATTTACAACCGTAAATTTTCTCAACTTTGCCTTAGGTTTTTTAGGTTTGCAATTCGCTTGGCAAATGAGAATCGCATTGGCGGAACCTGTTACATCCAGTTTAGGAGCTTCTCCTTTACTTTACAGTTTAATTTGGCTTGCTGGTCCTTTTTCAGGGATGGTTGTTCAGCCTATTATTGGTGTACTAAGTGATAATACTAAATCGCGTTTTGGAAGAAGACGTCCTTATTTACTTTTAGGTGCTTTAATTACGGCAGTTGCTTTATGGTTGTTCCCTCATTCTGCAGGTCTTTCTGATATTATTGGTAAAGTTTTACATATTAATATGCCTGTTTGGGGTGGACTTTTTGTTGCTGCTATTATGATTTGGATTATTGATGCTTGTATAAATATTGCTCAAGGTCCTTATCGTTCTTTGATTCCTGATGTTGTACCTTCTGAACAACACGCTCAAGCTAATTCTTATATTAGTCTTGCTATCGGATTAGGTTCTGTTGTGGCAATGTCTGTTGCTCCGTTTTTGAAGTTTGTTTTTAATTATCAAATGTCTATTCCTGCTCAATTCCTTATGTCAGGACTTGCTTTTGCTCTTGCTATGACTTGGACGTGTTTAACTATTAAAGAAAAAAGCTCACTTAATAGTGAAGAAGTTAAGGATGATAATCAAAAACAATCTTTTTGGGAATCTTTAAAGGACTTTTTCCTTTTATCTCCTGAAGTTAAGAAAATTTGTACGATGCAATTTTTTACTTGGATTGGTATGATGTGTTTATTGATTTATTTCACAGCTTTTGCTATTCATACTGTTTATGGAATTCCTGATGATACTGATTTTGTTGTTGCTCAAAGTTTGAAAGATGCAGCTCAAAATTATGCGTTGATTGGGCTTGCAATATTTAACTTGGTTTGTTTCCTTATTGCTGTTCCTATTGGAACTTTGGCTAATAAATTTGGGAATAAGAAAGTTCATATTATTTCTTTATTATCAATGATTTTAGCGTATTTGGGTTTGGCAATTTTCTGTCATCATTCGATTGCAGTTTTATGCTTTATGGCTTTGTCAGGTATAGGTTGGTCTAGTGTTTGTGCACTTCCTTTTGCTATGCTTTCTAAATATATTAAACCTGGTACTGAAGGTTCTGTTATGGGTATTTTCAATATATTTATTGCCGGTCCTCAAGTTTTTGTTTGTACTTTAGTTGGTTGGATTATTAATATGGCTGCTATAAACGGTGGTATGAATCATCATTATGAATATTCTTTCTATATTGGTGCTTTATGTCTATTGTTGGCGGTTGCTGCTACTGCAACTATTAAAGAATAATTACGAAATAAAGCAATATATAAAAAAGATCTTACGTGTTAAGGTCTTTTTTTGTTGCAAAATGTTAAATTTCCGCTTCAAGTAGCAAAAAATGTAAAAAATATGTTTTAGTAAGAATACAGTGTCGAAATATAGTGTAGTGTCAAGAAAAAAGGAGTGTGTGTTATGTTAGATGTATCAGGATTAAATCCAACCGCAGTAAATGGATCATTTGCCCCAACAAAAAGAAAAAATGATACTCCATTAGATGTTATTATTAAAAAAGTAGAAGCTCAAAGAGCTCTTGATGAATGGAAAGAAATTGAGGCAATCAAGCAAAAACCAAAAGAAGAACGGACTTTTGCAGAAAAAGCAAGACTTGCAAATTATCAAGCAGAAAAAACATTAGCTGCTTTAGAGAAACTTCCAACAGTTGTTTATGTCGCTTAGATATTGTCGCACAGGTAGGAGATGTTTTCTCTTACCTGTTTTTTAGGCTTTATATGCAGGTGCCTTTATCTATTTTGTATATTTGAACATCTTTTAAAAATTCATCTTCAAAAAGAATTGTGTCAACGGATGTTATTATTGTTTGTGTTTGTGGATTTATAGATTTCAACAGGTAATTTTGTCTTATATCATCAAGTTCTGCTAATACATCATCCAGTAATAATATTGGTTCTTCGCCTGTTTTATTTGTTATGATATCAAGTTCTGATAATTTAAGTGATAGAACAATGGTTCTTTGTTGTCCTTGGGATGCAAATTTTGTTGCTTCTTGGTTGTTTATGTAAAAAATAATATCATCTCTGTGAGGTCCGACACAAGATTGACAACGCCTGATTTCTTCTTGCATTCTCTCTTTTAAGGCGGCATCAAATTTTGATTTTATTTGTTCGATTTCTTCGATTTCTGAATTTACTCCAAGAAAATTACAATCATATTTGAGTGAAAGTTCTTCCGTTTCACTTATTGTTTTGTGTTTTGTTAGGGCTATTTTTTCTATTTCTTTCAGGTATTTTTTTCTTATGTAGATAATGTTACTACCTGAGATTGAAAGTTGTTCGTTGAAAACTTCTAATAATGATTCATCCATTGTGCCTGCTTTTGCACAGGCTTTTAGAAAGTTGTTTTTTTGAATACGTATTTTTTCATATTTTGATAATCTATCATCATATGCCGGATAAATTTGTGATATTGCCCTATCTAACCAATCTCTTCTGTCTTGTGGTGTTCCTCTTAGAAGTAGTAAGTCGGAAGACGCAAATAGTACGGTTTTTAATACGGCTTTGAAATCTTTTATTGTTGATTTTACATTGTTAAGTTTAATTTCACGTTTTTTTTCTCTATTATACCCGTAAGACATGGATATATCTGTGTTCGATTTGATAATGTCAGATTCTATTCTAAAATAATCTTTATCAAAGTTTATAAGTTCTGTTGTGTTTGATGTTCGTGGGGTTTTTAATGTCGAAAGATAGTAAATGCTTTCAAGAATATTAGTTTTTCCTTGCGCATTCTTACCTATTATCAGAACTTTCATTTTGTCGAAGTTTAAAAATAATTCATTACAGTTTCTGTAATTTGTTAATTTTAAATTGATTAATTTCATAAAAAAATTATACTGCAAACATAGGATTTTTACTGAAATATAGACATAAAGCGAAATTTAGTGTATAATCAAGATAATAAGAAGGTAGAATAGGAAGGGCTTTATTTAATATGTTACCAGTTATAACAGAAGATATTGCTACAACAGCATTTGCTGAAATTTTTGAAGATATGCCTGCATGGCGTAAGAAAATGATTCATTATATAAAGGATGAAAATCCTGAAATTAATACTGCTATTATTGAAGCAGCCAATAAAACAAGCCTTGATCCTAAAGCAGTTGCGTTGGGAGCTTATATGGTTTATCTGTTGATTGAAATGGCTGCTAATGATAGCGATGCAATTATGAAATATTCAGAATAAGGTTGGAGATTTAAAATATGGTTATTGAAGATTTATTAAATGAGTTGAAAGAAAGAGGCGGTTCCGACTTGCATATTTCAAGCGCGTTGCCACCTGTAGGTCGTATAGATGGTAAGTTGGTTCGTTTTGATTATGAGCCGTTGACTGCAGAAGATGTTGAGCAGTTGTTGTTCCCTATGTTATCAAACGAACAAAGACGTCACCTTGAACAAGATTGGGAATTAGACTTTTCTTATGGTGTTGAAGGTATTGGTCGTTTCAGGGTTAACTTTTATAAAGATAAAGGTGCTTATGCTGCTGCATTCAGAACTATTGCTACTACAGCTCCTCAATTAGAAGAGTTAGGCATGCCGCCAATTGTTACAACTATTGCAGAAAAGCCAAGAGGCCTTATTCTTGTTACCGGTCCTACAGGTTCCGGTAAATCTACTACCTTAGCTGCTATGATTGACTATATTAACAGAACTCGTGCAGAACATATTTTGACAATCGAAGACCCTGTCGAATTTGTTCATACGTCTAAAAACTCTATTATTCACCAAAGAGAATTGGGTATGGATACTAGATCTTTTGCGAATGCGCTTAAATCTGCTCTTCGTGAAGACCCTGATATTATTCTGGTAGGTGAAATGCGTGACCACGAAACAATTTCATTGGCTTTGACCGCTGCTGAAACAGGTCACCTTGTTTTTGGTACTTTGCACACCTCTTCTGCTGCGCAAACGATTGACCGTATTATCGACGTTTTCCCAGAAGGTCAACAACAACAAATTCGTGTACAGCTTGCAAACTCTCTTGTTGCTGTATTTTCTCAAACCTTGTTGCCAAAACGTCAACCTGATGGTTCTAAGAAAGGTCGTGTTATGGCTCAGGAAATCATGGTTGTTACTCCTGCGATTGCTAACCTTATCAGAGAAGCAAAAGCAGCTCAAATTTATTCAACTATTCAAACTAGTTCAGGTTCTGGTATGCAAACTTTGGAATCTGCTCTTGCTGAATTGTTTAAAAAAGGTTTAGTTACTATTGAAGATGCAGTTTCTAAATCTTCTAAGCCGGCTGAATTAAAAAGATTAATTCAAGGCTAAATTTTGTCAGGTAGATTATATAAGGAGGTTTTATGGCTTCGATGATAGATGCGTTCCGTGACGCATTTAGTGAAAAATTCGCTTATATCAAATTCGTTATATTTGCGATTCCTGTTTATTTTGTTGCTCATTTCTTTATGATTGGACAAATGGCTATGTTTAATACCTTTGCTCCTATTTTGGGTATCCTTATATTCGGGCTTTTCACACAAGCTATTTACAATGTGCGTACTAACAGACAAGAGGTTTTGACTCTTAATCCAATTGCTTTTATTGTTGGAATGCTTAAAACTATGGTTGTTTTGTTGCCAAATGGTTTGATTTTTGGTGCTATTGGGTATTATATTACAAGATATAATTTCCCTGTAAAGGATGTTCCGCATTTTAATACCATTTTCCATGCTGTGGTTTGGCTTATTTGCGGTTCGATAATTTTAACTTCTTATTTAGCTTTTGCTAAATTCCAATCTATCAAACAGGGTTTTAATTATAAAATTATTTTTGAATCTTGTACTGATGTATTGATACATTTGATTTTCGTTATTCCACAATGGGCTATTGTTAACTTATTATTAGTCGGTCCGGTTGCTTATTTATATTTCTTCTTTAAGGTTCCATTTGATCACTGGACTTTTGTAGCTTATTGTTCTTGTATTTTTGTAGTTAACGTTTCTATTCTTGGTAATTACTTCGCTCAAGCTTCTACAGAGTTTGTTAAGGGTGATGATTCTGAATATCAATTCAACACTTCATTCAGTGATGTTACTGGTGATTCTGTTAAAGTTGAATTTAAACGTGATCTTATTAATACAATTATGTATAATGTTAAAAATAAAAACAATAAAAAATAATTATTAAATTTATAAAAAGAGGTTCTATTTTTGAATAGAACCTCTTTTTTTACTCTTTCATTTCTCTTAGTTTTTTTAGTTGATCTCTAATTTGGGCTGCTCGTTCAAAATCAAGAATTTTTGCAGCTTTGTGCATGTCTTTTTCAAGTTTATCTATAAGTTTTGGTAAGTCTTTTTTCTCTATGCCTAGATCAACCATTTCTTCTGCAACTATGTCTTCTAAATCTCTGTAGCTAGCGACAAGTGATAGAAGATTATTTTCAATAGGTTTTTTGATTGTTTGTGGTGTAATGTTGTGTTTCGTGTTGTATTCGATTTGGAGTTTTCTTCTACGTTCGGTTTCTTTTATTGCTTTTGCCATTGAATCTGTTATTTTATCGGCGTACATAATAACTTCACCACAAGCATTTCTTGCTGCTCTTCCTATTGTTTGGATTAAGCTTGTGTCTGAGCGTAAAAAGCCTTCCTTATCAGCATCCATTATTGCAACAAGTGAAACTTCAGGGATATCAAGACCTTCTCTTAGCAAGTTAACGCCTATTAAAACATCAAACTCTCCAAGGCGTAAATCTCTTAGGATTTCTACTCTTTCTATTGATTTTATTTCGCTATGGAGATATCGAACTCTTATTCCTTCTTGGATAAAGAAATCAGTTAGGTCTTCTGCCATTCGTTTTGTTAGTGTTGTAATTAAGATACGTTCATCTCTTTGCGCACGCTTTTTAATTTCGTTTTTCAAGTCAGGAATTTGAGAATCTATTGGTCTAACCGAAATCTTTGGATCAAGAAGTCCTGTTGGTCTTATAATTTGTTCAACAATTTGAGTTGAAGTTTTTTGTTCAAATTCAGCAGGTGTCGCTGAGATATAAATTTTTTGCCCAACACGTTTGAAAAATTCTTCATTTGTTAAAGGTCGGTTATCTTTTGCGCATGGTAATCTGAAACCATAATCTACAAGAACCTTTTTCCTTGCAGCATCTCCGTGGCTCATCCCTTTAATTTGAGGCAATGTTACGTGTGATTCATCAATTACTGTTAGAAAATCTTTCGGGAAATAATCAAGTAATGTCGCAGGTGGTGAGCCTGGAGGGCGTCTTTCTATTATTCTTGAATAGTTTTCTATTCCTGTGCAATAGCCCATTTCTTTTAGCATTTCTATATCATATTTTACTCTTTGTTCAAGACGTTGTGCTTCTAAAAGTTTGTTTTCATTATTTAGTTCAACAAGTCTTTGTTGTAGTTCTTGTTTTATCAAGTTTATTGTTTCGTCTGAATTCTCATCATAAGATAGATAATGGACTGCCGGGTATATTACGACTGATTTTGGGGTTTCTATTATTTCTCCTGATACGTTATCTATTTTTACTATTTTTTCTATTTCATCTCCCCAGAAATAAAATCTTGTTATTATTTTTTCGTAAGCTGGCATAATTTCTACAATATCGCCTCTTGCTCTAAAGGTCGAACACTTTAGTTCTAAGTCGTTTCTTTCATATCTTACGCTTACAAAATATTTTAGCAGGTCATCTCTATCTATTGTATCGCCCACTTTTATTTCTGTTGAGCCTTTGAAGTAGTTTTCAGGTAGTCCCAAACCATATATGCAGCTTACTGATGATACAACTATTACATCGTTTCTTTCATATAGGCTCCTTGTTGTGTTGTGGCGAAGTCTGTCGATTTCTTCGTTAATTGAAGATGATTTTTCGATGTAGGTGTCTGTTCTAGGTATATAGGCTTCAGGTTGATAATAATCGTAGTAACTTATGAAATATTCAACAGCATTATCCGGAAAAAGTTCTTTAAATTCATTATATAATTGTGCGGCAAGTGTTTTGTTGTGTGCAATTATTAGGGTTGGTTTTTGAACTTTTTCTATTACGTTTGCTATAGTAAAGGTCTTTCCTGAACCTGTTATACCAAGCAATGTTTGAGTGTCGAAACCTTCCTTTATTCCTTGCGATAATTGTTCTATTGCTTTTGGTTGATCACCTGCAGGTTTATATTTTGAATTGATTTTGAATTTGTGATATTCCATATTCTTTATTTTAGTACAAAATTGGATTTCCTTGTATAACTTTTGTTATTGTCTTTTGTAACCTTTTGTAAATTATAGGTGGATATATTTAAAGTTTTTTGTATATAAGTCGATATGTGTTTTGTATTAGATTTATTTCACGAGGTGTAGTCTTATGAATATTATTAAATTTATTAGATTGATTTTTGGTTTCCCAAAATTTGTCAAAGAATACGTTAGATATTAAGTTATAGAACATTTTTAGAAAGGATATGTTATGGAGAAAGTATTAGAAAAGTTTAAAGCCCTTTATCAGGGGGAAGACCGTTTGAAGCGTCATGGAATGCTATTGGTTGTTTTATTCCTGCCTTCTATTCTTTGTTGTATTAACTATGTTATTGATAAAGAAACCCCTAAAGAAATTGTATTCCCTGCATTAATTGTTCTTGCAGTATTGATGGTATTATCTATTATCCCATTATTCTTCTTGTCAGGGTTTTTTGTCGATTTTTATAGAAGTAGAATAAAATCTAAGATAGGTTTGCCTGAAATAAATCTTCAAACTTTTGTAAAAGGGGTAAAGGTCTTTCCTTTGCAGTTTGTTTGGGGTCTGTATGCAATGATTATTGCTTTTGTTGGGTTTATTCTTCCTATAATTCTTATTGTATCTTATTTTGTTTCTTCTCATAATAAAGCAGAGATGGTTGGAGTGATTATACTTTTTGTTATTGTTTTTGCCGTATTGAATTTAATTTTGTCAGTACTTTTTATGGTCGTTACTCCTTTTTATAACTATATTTATTTATCTTTCATTGAAGATTTTGTGTATAGACCTGAGTATTTCAATCCGTTAACTCTTGTTTATTATATTAAAAAAGTGTTTAAAGATACTATGATTACAATGTTGAAATTCATGTTAGCTTCAATCGTTGTCAATATGGTTGTTCAGACAGTTTTGACTATTATTTTAGTCGTAGTATTTATCTTTGCAGGCATTGGAACAGCAGCGACAACATCATCTGAACCTGCGCTTGCTAATTATTTAGTATTTTTATTGTTAGTGTTACCGATTTGTACATTAGCCGGACTTACTCAAAATTATGTTAATACTATGGTTGCTTGTGCTGTTGGTGATGCTTATACAGATATTTACAAAGAGCAATTAAGAATTCCTGATCCACTTGAAAACGTTTCGGAAAATAAAGAAGCTGATGAAAACATTGAAAATAACGAAAATAATGATAATAATGAAACACTAGAATAATAAAAATATTTTCCCCTTAAAAATGTTTTGCCCGAAAACTTTTAAAGTCTTCGGGTTTTTTTATTCTTTATCTGTTATTTGCAAGTGCTAATACTGTGTTTATAAATACTTGTTTATCTCTGGTTGAATATTCTACGGAATTGTATTTGGATGATTTTGTTTTAACATTGAAATATTTTTCTATCATATTTGTTTGTTGTTCTTTTGTATATTCTTCCCAGTATGGAGTTTTTCTTATTTTTTCTATAATTTCTGTTTCTAAGTTTTCAAGAAGTTCTCTTTTTTCACTTTTAGTTTCCGGTTCTGATAATATATTCGGTATTTTTACTGGTGTTTGTATTGCAATATTTTTAGGTGCAATTTTATCTTCGATTGGTTTGGAAATGAATTTTATGTCGTTTTCTTCCAATTTTTGTTCGATTACTGTTTTTTTATAGATATCTTTGTTTTCAAGTTTGTTTTTAAATCTCTCCGCAAGTCCCATTTTACCCCCAAATATTATATTTTTATTTCTATTGTTTTAATATGTTTTCAAATTTTAGTATCATATTCTGTTTGTATAAATTATCAGAAATTTTTTGTGCTAAGTCTTTATAACTTTGTGCAACGTTTGTTGAACTGTTTAGAATACTTACCGGTATTCCTTTGTTTATTGCTGTCATTATTGCAAAGTAATTGTTTGGAATTTTCCAGTATATATTTTTAGAGAGAACTTTTTCTATATCAGCTTCTTTAATTTCATCGTTTTCCATATAACGATTTACGACAATTTGAGTTTTTTCTTTGTCGTAACCTAATTTTTCAAATAATTCAAGGCACCTTTGTGTATTTCTTAATGCCGGTAAGTTTGCAACAGTTACCAGTAATATCATATCTGAATTATCCAATGTTGCAATGTTTTTAGCATTGAAACTTGATTCTGCATCAACTATTATGTATGAGAATGTATCTTTTAGTGTGTTGAATAGTTTGGTTATTTGTTTTGCTTGAATATTGTCTGCTTGTTTAAAATATGGCGGATCTGCCAATATGTATAAATTTGTGTTTTTGTATTTTTCAAGTGTGCTGAGTAAAAATGTTTCGTTAATTTTGTCAATATTTTCAAGCATATAGGAAATATTGAAAGATGGTTTTAAATCCAAAAAGGTTGTTATATCTCCCATTTGGAAATTCATATCAATAAGTGCAACATTTTCTTTGGTTATTTTTGATAACTCAAGTGCTAAATTTGTTGCTAAAGATGTTTTGCCAATTCCGCCTTTATTTGAAAATACAGAAAGTATTTTGCATTTGTTTATTTTTTTTGTTTCTTCAAATTGTGAGATTGTTTTGTTTATTGCTTCGAAAAATTCGTTTTTTATAATTGGAACAGGGATAAATTCTCTTGCTCCTGCTCTCATTATTTGTATAATCAAATCTACAGAAGGGTTATCCGCAAGCGCTAATACCTTACAATTCGGACATCTTGAAGTAACTTTTAATATTAAATCCAGTTTTTCTTGTTTGTTTAAAGATAAATCAACAATAAAAATTGTTTTGTCCGGGGTGTTAGAAAGAATTTCCATAATTTCTGAATAATTATTTGAAGATTCAATCAATTCAAGATTATCAAATTCACTTACAAATAACTTCAGAACTTGTTCTGTTGCATATTCATCAGAAAGAATTAGTGTGGAAATTTTTTGCATAAATACCTACCTATAATGTGATTATAGCATATTATTTGGGGTTTAGCAAACTGTTAAAAAATAAAAAGCCCGATACAGGTGGATTTTGTTACCTGCTGAACTCGCAGGTGGGTGAGAACCCTGACTAATCCGTTTCCCGCTGGCGATATATTTATCGGCGGGTATACTTCAATGCCAATGGAGTTAACTCTCCCTATTTATGTAAATGTAGGAACAAAATTAACACCCATACGGACTTATATATAGTTTAACATACTTTTTATTCGTTTGCAATTACCTTAATGACGCCATTGTTTCATTGATAAATTTTTCTGTCATATCAGCTTCTGCTAATGCTTGGTTTGCTGCTGTCATATCAGGTCCTGTTATTTTTGCAGCTTCCGGGGATGGAATGTATGTTCTTGTTGGGGCTTGTTTTTTGAACTTGTTATTTTCATCCGGTTGTACTTTGCAGTCTGGGGATGGAATATATGTTCTTACATTCGGTTTTTGTCCGTTTGCTGCCATTTTTATTAAATTTGTATCGCTTTGATATTCATTTGGGTTTTTAAATCTGCGTGGTTGTTGAACTTGTTGTTGATTATTTGCTGTTTGTGTTTGTTGTCCTTTGAAACTTTGTTCTGTTTGATTTTGAGCTTTTTGTTCTTCTTTTGGTTCTTCGTCTTCATCCAATACGGAGTGTGTTGGACGTCCAAAGATTTTATGAGTTAATGATGTTGTTAGTTTTACCAAGAATGGTGTTACTACACCCATTGCGATGAAAAGTCTTAGTGGTACCCCAATAATGTTTTTGTTCGCCATTTTTCTCAACCAGTTTAGATTGTATTTGCTTTTTGAGATATATGTTGCATTCATTTCATTACCCCAGTTTACAAAACTTCCGATTTTTTGAAGTAATTTTGTTATTGGGTTCTTGATATTTTCAAGACCAAGATGCTTTTTATTTAATTCTTTTAGAGCCGCTTTCCATTCTTTTTTGCTGTTAAATTCTTTTGCTAAGGTTTTTGCATCCAGTGCTTCTTTTGCTGCTCTATATGCTTCAACTGCTTTGGCATCTTTTAGACCTGCATATTTGAATCCGCCAATTTTGTGGATTGCAAATATACCTGCTGTCATTCCGATAAAGTATGTGAAGTCGTTTACGCATCTTTCGGCAAATGTTTTTACGCGTTCACCTTTTGCTTTTATCGTGTTATATAAAATGTCTGCTAAAATCCCTGCTTGAAGTGCTACACCTAATTTTCCGCCAGCAAATCTGTTTGTACCGCCTTCAAGTACCCAACTTAGTGCTTTTGGTAACATTTTTCCTATTGTTGAGGTGTTACCTTTGCCTAGTGATACTTTGAATTTGTTTAAATATTCGCTGAATCGTACTCTTCTGCCTAGTAAATGTGATTTTACTTTGCCAAATAGTGTTGTATTGTTTCTCCATATAGATACGTGTTGTAAGTTTTTGTCTTTTGCTGCATTTTCAAACATTGACATCAACTTTTTAGGATGATCTAGGAATTTGCCTTTTAATGCTTCAAATTCTGCAACACTGCTTAAGCCAAGTTTTTTAACTTTCATTTCTTTGGCCATTTCTTTTAGTTGTTTTAAGTCAGTGATGTTTTCTATTTGTTGAAGTATTGTTTTATCTGCACCTAATAATTCAATTTCTTTTCTTTGAATTTTTAGTGCTCTATTTAGTTTAGTTTCTCCTTTTAATGATGATTTAAAGGCATTGATGTCGTTTTGTGACATGCCGTATTGTTCAAGTTTTTGGATATAATCTACTTTTCCGCCAAATCCTATTCCTAATACATTAAATCTGTGGTTATCTACAATCGGATTTATAAATTCGTCTAATACTTGTTCTGCATCTGTACATAAAAATCCTAGTGGACCTTTTCCTGGTGTTTTGGCAAATTGCCATTCCGGACTTGTTGAATGGTGCATTAATGAGTTTACGATTTTACTTTTTGTAGATAGTTTTTCTAATTTTGCTACTGTCCAATTTATTGCACTTTGAAGTTTTCTTCCTACCCAAGTTTTTTCACTGAACTTATCGCCTAGGTTGCCAAGTTTACCATAGATGGTTTTTGAATAATCTCCACCACTGTTATAGTTCAGTTTTTCCATTCCTTGTGCAATACCATACCAAGTTGCTGCTCCAAGTCCTGCTACTGCTAATTGGTTATTATCTTGTGAAGCTCTTGCTCTGTTTGCAATATATGAATTGTCAACGGATTGTTTTATTGCTTGTTTATCAACGCTTCCTTGCATTGTTGTCGAGTTTGGATAACCTTGCATTGATGTTTGGTTTTGGTATTGAGTGTTTGCTCCGTTTTGTTGAAAATATATATTTTTCTTATTTTCTAAGACCGGTATATTTACCCCATTAATAGATTGACTAGACATAAACTTTTCCTTTTTCCTACATTATTATAAAAACATGTAAAATTGAAAAGTTGCTAAATGTTAATAAATATTAACTAAAATGTAGTCTTTTAGGATAGTTCAAGCTAAACTTGACCTTGGTTAATAATGGTGTCATAATCGGTTTATGTTTAAGTATTATGGAAAATGGGCACCTCATTTATTTCTGCTTCCGGCAGGGGTAATTTTGTTAATCTTTTTCTTTATTCCGTTTTTTCAAACTATTGTTTTAAGTTTTCAAGATTATTCTAATAATATTTATAATCCCAGTTGGATTGGGATTGGAAATTATTTAGGTATTTTCAAAAATCCTGTTTTTTATAAGGTTATGCTGAATACTTTTATTTATCTTATTGTTGCGGTTCCTGTTTTGGCTATTGTTCCGCTTTTTCTTGCGATTTTGATTAGTCAAAAAATTAGAGGTATTACAGTTTATAAAATTTTGATTTATTTGCCGGTTATTATTTCGATTGTTGTTGCGGCGATTGCTTTTAAGTGGTTATATGCTGATCAGGGTATTTTGAATTATTTGTTAAATGTTTTGCATATAAATTCTGTCGGGTGGTTAACGGATTCCAAATATGCAATTTATTCGGTTATTATATTAACTATTTGGAAGGGAATTGGGTATTATATGATGATATATTTGGCAGCTTTGATGAGTGTGCCAAAAGAATTGTATGAGGCTTGCGATATTGACGGTGCTAGTTTTTTACAAAAACACCTTACTGTTACTATTCCTCATATTATGCCGACAATAGCTCTTGTTACAACTATTAGTTCTATATCTGCTATGAAAATTTTTGCAGAAATCTATGTTATGACTAAAGGTGGCCCGCTAAATTCTACTAAAACTATTGTTTATTATATTTATGAAAAAGCTTTTGAAAATTTAGATTTGGGATATGCTTCTGCTATGGCTGTCATTTTGCTTGTTGTTGTAATGATATTTTCTTTGATTAATATATGTTGCTTTGAAAGGAATAAATATCAAATATGATGAAAAAAATTTTGAAAAGTTTTTCTATTCATTCTGTGTTGATTTTTACTTCGTTATTATCAATATTTCCTTTTATATGGCTTTTATCAACATCATTGAAAGGTAATAGCGAAAATATATTTGCTTATCCGCCTGCTTTAATACCTAAAGAATTTACTTTTGCCAATTATGTCGGTGTTTGGCATAGGGTTGATTTGATGAGGTATTTTATTAACAGTATGGTTGTGGCAGGTGGTACTGTTATTTTGAATTTGATTTTATCATCTTTAGCCGGGTATCCTCTTGCAAGGATGGAATTTAAGGGGAAAAAGATTGCATTTTTTGCAATTCTTGCAACTATTATGGTTCCGTTTCAGGCTATTATGCTGCCTGTTTATTTGATTACGTTAAAACTTCATCTTGTTGATAGTGTAAATGATGTTGCAGGGTTTATTGGACTTGTTATGCCTTTTGCTGTTAGTGCTTTTGGAATATTTTTGATGCGTCAGGCATTTTTGGCTATTCCTCGAGAAATGGAAGAGGCTGCTATTGTTGATGGATGTAATGTTTTTCAAGTGTTTTGGAAAGTTCTGTTACCTATGGTTAAGCCTTCTTTAGCGGTACTTGCGATTTTTACATTTATTGGTTCGTGGGGCGAATTTTTGTGGCCTAGTATTGTTTTAACTAAAGAATCTATGTTTACTTTGCCTGTTGGGATTAATAATTTGCAAGGGATGTTTTCTTCTAATTGGAGATATATCGCAGCAGGTTCTATAATTTCCACAATTCCGATTATTATATTTTTCCTTGCTATGCAAAAATATTTTATTGCTGGGGAAAATGAAGGTGCCGTTAAAGGCTAATTATAGAAAAATACTCTATTTAACGGATAGATATTTGGATTATCTCTGTTAATATTTTGATATAAGGGGAGAAGTATGACCACATTAACTATTCGTGAAAAATTAGAAAAAAGAGAATTAGAATACCTAAGTGAATTTGCGACTAAGTCTGTAAATTCTGTTGGTAGAAAAATTAAAGAAGAACCGTCTGATTTAAGAACTGATTTTCAGCGTGACAGAGATAGAATTTTACATTCTAAAGCTTTTAGAAGACTTAAGCATAAAACTCAAGTTTTTTTATCTCCGTTTGATGATCATTTTAGAACTCGTTTAACTCATACTCTTGAAGTTTCTCAAATTGCAAGATCTATATCAAGAGCTTTGGATTTGAATGAGGATTTAACAGAAGCAATTTCGCTTGGGCACGATTTGGGACATACTCCTTTTGGGCATTGTGGGGAAAGTGTTCTTAATGAATTGAATGAAAATGGTTTTCATCATAATCTTCAAAGTGTCAGAGTGGTTGAAGATTTGGAAAAATTAAATTTATGCCAAGAAACTATTGATGGTATCAGAACTCATTCTTGGGGGTATACTCCTAATACACCTGAGGCTAAAGTCGTTCAGCTTGCTGATAAGATTGCTTATATAAATCATGATATTGAAGATTCAATAAGGGCAGGTGTTATTTCGCAAAGTGATTTGCCAAAAGATTGTATTGAATATTTTTCTGATACTCAAAGCAAACGGTTAAACAAAATGATTACCGAAATTGTTAAAAATTCAATAGGAAAATCTGAAATTTCCATGAGTGAAGAGGCTTGGGGTTATACCACAAAACTTAGAACCTGGATGTTTGAAAATGTTTATAGTGAAAAATCAACGGCTAAAGTCGAAGAGAAAAAAGCAAAACGTGTAATTAAAGAATTGTTCTTTTTGTACTATAACACTTTAAAACCTATTTGTTCTGAAGAAAAAACTGTAAGAATCGTTACTGATTATATTTCAGGTATGACAGATAGGTATGCTATTGAAAGGTTTAAACAAAATTTTGTTCCGGTTGGTTTGAAATGCGGTGTCGGCGAAGATAATTTGTTTAAATTAGTCAACGAAACTCCTTATTGTTAATCTTTTTAAAAAGAGTATAATCTGGTTTATGAATATTCAATTTGTTTCTGAATACTTGGAATATCTTGAAATTGAAAAAGGGCTTAGCCAAAATACTTTGGATGCTTATAGAAGAGATTTGACTTTTTTTATTGATTTTTGTACTCAAAATAGTGAAAATGAAATTACTGATATAAAAAGAAGTGATATTACTTCTTATATAATGAAGTTAAAGCAAGAGAAATATACCCCCTCAAGTGTTGTTAGAAAATTGGCATCTATTAGAGGCTTTTTTAAGTGGTTTTGTGCAAATGAATATGGTTCTAAAAATCCTGTTCAAACACTTGAACAACCAAAATTACCAAAGCATTTGCCTAAAGTTATGACGATAGAAGAGTTGAATAGTATTATTAATTCTAATCTTAATACCCTTCAATCTTTGATTGTTGAATTGCTTTATGGCTGTGGGTTAAGAGTTTCGGAGTTGGTCAATCTTAACTTGAATGATATTGATATAAAATCTAAATATGTGAAATGCTATGGTAAAGGTTCAAAAGAAAGAATTGTTCCATTTGGTGAAAAAGCTAAAAATGCGTTGAAAAAATATTTTAAGGAACGTGAGTTTATTGTTCTAAATAATAAACTTGAAAAAAATAAAAAACTTCTTTTGAAAAATAACGGAAAAAATGTTACAAGACAAGATGTTTATAATTTTATTCGCTCTCAGGGTGAGAAAATTCACAAACATATTTCTCCGCATACCTTAAGACATAGTTTTGCTACTCATTTGCTTGAAAATGGCGCAGATTTAAGGGTTGTTCAAGAACTTTTAGGGCACAGTGATGTATCTACTACTCAGTTATATACTCACATAACTAAAAAACGCCTTAAAGAAGTATATTTTGCAATAAATAAAGACTCGTGATAATATGAAATTATGCTAAAGGTTTTTATATCAGGACTCGAAAGACAAACAGGTAAAACTATTGTTGGAGCAGGTCTTGCTGCAACAATGCAAAGTTTGTCGTATTCAACCTCTGTTTACAAACCTATTCAAACAAATGCAACGGTTTTGCATGGGTTCAAAACATCCCCTGATTTAACCGTAATTAAAAAATTTGATCCTAATATTTCAACGGATTCTACTTATGTTTTGAAAAGTTCTGCACCTCCTTTTATTAGTTCTTATGAAGATGGGGTAAAAATTGATATAAATACAATTTATAATGATTTTTTAACTGTTGATAAAAATTGTGATTGCCTTATTGTGGAAGGTTCTAATAGTATTGCAACTCCTATTGCGGAGCATTTTACAGAATTAGATTTGGTTAAATCACTTAACCTTCCTTTAATTCTTGTTATCAATCCTAAGGTTACTCCTGTTGAAAGAGCTTTGACCGGAATAAATTATATCCAAAATAACCATTGTAGATTTTTGGGGGTTATTTTGAATAGATTTGATGAAGATTCTGATGTGTTGGAAGAAAAATATTATCCGCAGATTTTAAAGGAATTTGTTTCCGTTAAAGTTTTGGGCACTATTCCTGATTATGATAAAATCCAAACTTTTGCCCCTGAACTTTTGATTGCTGATACTTTAAACCATGTTAATATTGAAGAAATTTTTGGGCTTAAGATAGCGAAATTGAACGATTAATCCATAATCTCACTTTTTGGTATGAGGTTACTTTAATCATTTTAAGTTATTTTCATCTTTTTAAATGATGTCTATTTCCTAGGATATTATAAAATTATAATGTGAAAGGAAACTGATGGGGCAGGTAAATGGAAGAAAATTTCAGTTTTACGTCGTATAGTAATATTAAAAGACTTTCTGAATCCGAGTTATCTCAATTATGGGAAAGATATTTGGCTGATAAGTCTAATAAAAAATTTAGAGATGAAATTATTGTTCAGTATATTTACCTTGTTCGTTATGCTGTTAGCAGAATTAAAGTTTCTTTGCCTGTGACTATTTCTATTGAAGATATTACAGGTTATGGGGTTGAAGGTTTAATTAATGCTGTAGAAAGATTTTCACCTTTAAAAAATGCAAGATTTGAAACTTATGCCCTAATCAGAATTAGGGGTTCTATTCTTGATAAAATTCGCTCTCAAGACTTTTTACCAAGAAGTGTAAGAAAGAAAATTAAAGAAATTAAGCAAGCTGCTGAACTTTTGAAACAACAATTTGGTAGGACTCCTACTTCAGGTGAGATTGCCGAATATCTTGATATGGAAGTTGATAAGGTAAATGCTATTATTTCTGAAGATGTTACAATTACATCTATTTATGATAAAAAAGGTTCTTCTGATGATAGTATGGAAATTATTGATACCATTGAAGATTCTAATAAGTTAACACCTCAAGAAATGATGGAAGAAAAAAATGTTAAAACTGATCTTCAGCGAGCATTACAAAGACTTCCTGAACGTGAGAGAGTTTTGATGGTTCTTTATTATCAAGAAAATATGACGATGAAAGAAATTGGTGAAACTTTAAATATGTCAGAATCCAGAGTTTGCCAGCTTCATGCTCAAGCTATTATGAAATTGAAAAATATTCTTAATGAAAATAGAACTTCAAGACTTCAACAAGCTATTGTCTAAAATTATCTTCATAGTTAAAGATTACAAAATCTATTCTCTCTTGCATTGAGTTATTGTTTTCATTATAAAACGGTATAATTTCTCCAAAACCGTTTGCTCTGAGTTTTTTCGGTGGAATTTCTTTTGATATTAAATAGCTTACTATATCATTAGCTCTAACTATTGATAATTCCCAGTTTGACATGTAATCTGAATTTTCAAAGGAAGTTGCAGTTGTGTTGCTTTCTATCAGACAAGGTTTATCAAGATTTTTTATTAACCTTGCCATAATATCTAATATACCAAAAGCATTTTCTTTCAATTTGTCTTTCCCTTCATCGTAAAACATATATCCGTTTATGCTTACTACAACTCCCATTGGTATTATTGTGTAAACTATATTGTCAAAACTGCTCAAGTTTTCTCTAAATAATTTTTCTATTTCTGCATTTGATTTGTAGTTGTAATCTGATAAACTGGCTTTTATTTTCAAATTTTGCGGATACAGTTCTGTTGCATTACCTTGTGGTAATTGTGCTAATAGTATTATTAAAACTGCTAATAAGTATTTAATCAAAATGACAATCCTCTTAAAAAGAATTGTCATTTAAAAATTGATAACTAACTATTAGACAACAAGTTATGGTTTAGTGATTACAAGAACATATTTGTCATCTACAAAATATTTTTTAGCACATTCCAAAATCTGTTCTGCTGTAACTTCTTTTACCATTTCTTTAATTTTGTCAGTATAATCAAAATCAAAACCTATTACACCATATTTAGCATAAGAGCATGCTTGCTGTAGATTTGTTTCTTCCAGGAACGCGCATTTCCCAATTAGATTGTTCTTTGCATCAGCAAGTTCTTTTTCTGATACAGGGTAAGTTTTAATTTTATTGATTTCTTCATTAAATCCTTGTAGCGATACATTAATATTTTTCGCTTCTGTTGCTATGTAAATCATGAAGTTTCCAGCAAGTTTGTATGTTTCGTAAGAACTTCTAACAACGTATGCAAGACCTTTTTTATCTCTTAATTCAAGGAATAATCTTGAAGATAGCCCGCTTGCACCAAGAATTATATTTAATAAAATTAGCGCAGGATAATCTTTTTCTCCGTATGTTGGAACTTGCCAACCTTTAATTATATGTGCTTGATTTAAATCAGCTTTAACATTTTCTGCTTGTTTTGTTTCTGTTAATATTGGCTGTTCAATATTGTAATCATTATCTATTGATTTTGGAAGTTCACCTAAAGTGTTTTCGATTTGTGGAAGAATTTCATCTTTAGATGTTGCGCCTACTATTGCCAATACTTTTTTGCTGTTATTTAAAATGGATTGATAAGCTTCAATTACGTCTTGTTTTGTTATTTTGTCAATATTTTCCAAGATTTTTGTCATTGAATTTCCGTAATAATGATTTTCAAACATTGTTCGGCAATACAAATCCATTGTTGCTGTTTTTGGAGAATCAAGTTCTGCGGAAATTTCGCCTATCAATTTGGTTTTTTCTTTTTCAAATTCTTCAAATGTAGAATTTGTTATAACTTCGTTTAATAATTCAACGGCTTTTGAAAAATCTTCGTTTAAGCATACAAATTTGAATCTCAAGTAATTTGGGAATAATTCGCAAGATAAATCTATTGCATATTTTTCAAATTCATTTGCTAATTGTTCTGAATTATAGTTTTTAGTGCCTTGTAGAAGTAATCTTGCTACAAGTGAATATATACCGGGAATTTTTTCGGCATTATTTACTGATAAATTGAAACATAATGCCATTCTAGGTGTGTTTTTATTATTTTTGTATATGTAATTTATATTATTTTTTAATTTTGAAATTTCTCTATCCATCTTTTTTATACTCTCCACTGGATAATTTTACCATAATGTTATTGAAAAGACAAATAAACTTGCTTATGTTATACTGGCCGTATGGTTAACACAGTAAAAACAACGACAGTAATAGGGCTTAATGCTTATGTAGTTTCTGTTGAAACGGATGTAGTAAATTCTCTTCCTGGAATTTCTATTGTGGGTTTGCCTGATGCATCTGTAAACGAGGCTCGTGACAGAGTTAAGTCAGCGATTAAAAATTCAGGATATACTTTTCCTTCTAAAAAAGTTGTTATAAATCTTGCGCCTGCGGATTTAAAAAAAGTAGGAACAAGTTTTGATTTGCCTATTGCTGTTGGAATTTTGACTGAAGAAGAAGTTTTAGAAAGTGAAAAACTTAAGGATTACGCATTTATTGGTGAATTGTCTTTAGATGGTTCTATTCGTGGGGTAAACGGAGTTTTGCCTCTTGTTTTAGGACTTATGGAAGCTGGTGTTAAAAATGTTATTGTTCCGCAAGCAAATGTTAATGAGGCAGCACTTTGTGTTGGGATTAATGTTTATGGGGCGCAGCATTTGACGCAAGTTGTTAATCATTTTGTTGATTGTCCAATAAAAAAGACATTTATTGATGTTAATGAATATCTTAAAAATAATATTGAGCAAAATTATACGTATGATTTTAAAGATGTAAAAGGACAAAAGAAGGCTAAAAAAGCTTTAGAAATTGCAGCAGCAGGCGGGCATAATATTCTTATGATAGGTTCTCCGGGGTCTGGCAAAACTCTTATGGCAAAATGCTTTGCTTCAATTTTGCCACCATTAGAGTTGTCAGAAGCACTTGAGCTTACTAAAATTTATAGTGTATGCGGACTTTTATCTGATGATGAACCATTAATGGTTAAGCGACCTTTTAGAGCTGTCCATCATACAGCCTCTGCCAATGGTATTATTGGTGGTGGCAGCACTCCAAAGCCGGGTGAAATTACTCTTGCTAATCGTGGGGTTTTGTTTTTGGATGAAATGGTAGAATTCCCTCGTCAAGTTTTGGAAGTTTTAAGACAGCCATTAGAAGATGGTGAGATTGTCATTTCAAGGGCAAAACATTCTATAAAATATCCGGCGAAATTCATTTTGCTGGGTGCAATGAACCCTTGTCCTTGCGGGTTTTTAGGTGATAAAGAAAAACATTGTACTTGTTCTGATTATCAAATAAGCAGATATCTTGCCAAATTGTCAGGACCTTTGCTTGATAGAATTGATATTCAAGTTGATGTTCCAAGATTAACAACAGAAGAACTTCTTAATTCTACTGATAATGAAGAAGATTCTAATACTATCAGAAATCGTGTTGTAAAAGCAAGAATGATGCAAATTGAAAGATATAAAAATGAAAATATTTTGACTAATTCTGAATTAAATTCTGAATTGATAAAAAAATATTGTAAAATTGATGAAAAATCTCAGGAACTTTTAAAAGTTGCGATAGTAAAATATCAACTTTCCGGCAGAAGATATGATAGAATTTTAAAACTTGCAAGAACTATTGCTGATCTTGATAATAGTGTTGATATTAAACAAATTCACCTGATGCAGGCACTTCAATTCAAGGTTTTTAATGCAGAAACTTATGGGAAGGTTTAATTTATCACATTTTTGAAATGTCTAAATTTATTTTGTGCTGAGACAGTTCATATATTGTGTTTTTAAAATCCCTGATATATCTTGGACTTAAGCCTATTCTATAAAATACTCCCTGTTTATAAAGTTCAATCAATCTATCAACATATTGTTGGCAATACATTGGTGTGAGTGGTTTTCTTTTAAGTTGTTTTATAAACGGCAGACTTTTTCTGTCAGAATTTTCGATGGTGCATGCACCTGCAAAATTTGCCATAATATCTGCTCCGCCACAAGAGCGTGGTAGCAGGTGTTCTACTGATGCAAGTGATGGCCAAATCAGACGATGTCCGATTTTTCCCGGCGGTTCTGATAAAAGTTTCATAAAGTATGCAGAGGTGCTATCTTTTGATGTTGGCAGCTTTTCTGCTGTTTGAAGAACTTTTTCTTGTATGTTTTTGTCCGGAATATCTTCTATTATTTTTAGAAGATCATATATAAAGTTCTTTCTTGAAAATGATACTACAATTTCATCTTTATTTAACCTTGATTGTGCAGTTTCCAATAATTCATTCAGTCGTGTATCGTGTTTTAGTACGGATTTCCGTAGAATTAATTTTAAAAATTGCAAAACTTCCTTTTGTCTATCAAGAGTGCTGGCACTTGTTGTATTGGCAAACTTTTTTGATTCTTTCAATAATTTGCGCATTGTTTTTTTCTCTTTTATGTTTGGACTATTTAGGTAGTCTTGTCCGATTTTTTCAAGTTTATATTTGAATTCATAAGATGAAAATGGAATTATTACAGGGCGTTCGTTTAATTTCTTTTCTGTGTTTTCCATTAAGATTTTAAATTTATTATTGTATTGCTCTGGTAATTGTTGAAATATTTCGCTAAGTTCATGAAATATTGGCGCTTGCTTCTTTCTTAATCGTCTGCAATAAACAGGTTTTAGTTCTTCCATTATTTGTTTTATTGTCCAATCAGGATGTATTTGCGAGCGTTCTTTTATTATAGTGTATATTTTTTCTTCCATAGGTTTTAAACTTTTTTCGTATGGTTCAATCGCTTTTATAACATCAGACGAAGGCTTTAAAAATAAATTGTTTTTCATCCATCTGTTTAAAACTTTTGGATCAATCATTATTGTTCCGCTATATATGCAAGGTAATCCATAGGTAAATAATGCCCTTAATTTTGAGGAGTTTTGTATTCCTAAGAAATTAATAGGATAGTAATGCGGTATGCTATTCAAATTAACTAAAGTTTTTGCCATTGGAATTTCACCTCTGTTTTTTTCTTTTTGAGGGGCGGGTAAATTTGGATAATAATTTAAGTTTTTATATGGTTCTATTTTCATACTTCTATTAATATTTTAACTGATTTTTTTATAATATTAAAGGGGGGGATGTTTTTTTGTATAAAAAAATCCACCTAAAATGGTGGATTTTTATTTTCTGTAGAAAAATTTTGTAATTATTTATGCTTGTCTTTCTTGTCTTACTGATTCCATAATTTGTTCAAATTCTTTGTCATCAATAGTTTCTTTTTCAAGAAGTTCTTTTGATATTTTTTCAAGCATATCTCTATTTTCTGTAAGCAAACGTTTTGCAAGTTCATATCTTTCATCTACGATAGATTTGATTTCTTGGTCAATTTCGTATGCTACTTGTTCGGAGTAATCTCTTTGGTGTCCGAAATCTCTGCCCATAAATACGTTTTCTTGGTTTTTACCGTATGCCATTGTTCCTAGTTTTTCTGACATACCCCAAGCTGTAACCATTTTTCTTGCCATATCTGTTACATTTATCAAGTCTTGAGAAGCTCCTGTACTTACGTTATCTTTTCCGTAAACGATTTCTTCTGCTGCTCGTCCGCCTAGTGATACTGTAATTTTGGCAAGTAATTTTGCTTTGCTTACATGAACAGTTTCATCTTTTGGTCTTGTCCAAGTTACACCAAGTGCCATTCCTCTAGGAATTATTGAAACCTTGTGCAATTCATTTGCATCTGGTAGAAGTTTATCTATTAGTGCGTGGCCTACTTCGTGATATGATGTTAATTCTTTATCTGCATCTGTTAGAACTTTGCTGCGTTTTTCAACACCAGCGATTACTCTGTCGATTGATTTATCAATATCATCCATTGTGATTAGTGATTCGCCGTTTCTTGCAGCCAGTAATGCTGATTCATTAAGCAAGTTTTGAAGATCTGCACCAGTAAACCCTGGAGTTCTTTTTGCCAATACTTTTAAATCAACATCTTTATCAAGTTTTTTGTTTTTAGCGTGAACTTCAAGAATTTGTTCTCTACCTTTTACATCTGGTGCGTTGATATAAATTTGTCTATCAAATCTACCAGGTCTTAATAGTGCGTTATCCAAAATGTCAGGTCTGTTTGTTGCAGCAATTACTATTATGTTTGTATTAACATCAAAACCATCCATTTCTACAAGTAATTGGTTAAGAGTTTGTTCTCTTTCATCGTGACCGCCGCCTAGCCCGGCTCCTCTTTGACGTCCAACCGCATCAATTTCATCTATAAAGATTATACAAGGTTGGTGTTTTTTAGCTTGTTCAAATAAATCTCTTACACGACTTGCACCAACACCTACAAACATTTCAACAAAATCTGAACCTGAAATTGAGAAAAACGGTACATTTGCCTCTCCTGCAACTGCTTTTGCCATCAAGGTTTTACCTGTTCCTGGAGGGCCTACCAATAATACTCCTTTTGGAATTTTTGCTCCCAATTTCATATATTTTTCGCCGTTTTTCAAGAAATCAACGATTTCTTCAAGTTCTTTTTTCTCTTCATCAATACCTGCTACATCATTGAATGTCGTTTTTACTTTGCTATCAAGAAGCATTTTTGCTTTACTTTTTCCAAATGACATTGCTTGTGAACCGCCCGCTTGAATGGCTTTTATCATCATTCCTAATGTTATAATACCGAATAGTATTATTAAGAATGTTCCGATATTTCCTGCCATTTGGTTCGTTTCGGCTGCTTTTTTTACTGAAACATCTGCGCCTGATTCATTTAATTTTGTCATTAATTCGTTATCATTTGCAGGTATTTGAACTTTATATTGTTTTATCGGATATTGAGAATTACCTTCCGGTGTTAAAAACGGAGAAACTGTATTTTTTTGTTCTTGTTTTTCCGGTAATTTTAATTGTCCCGGTTGTTCTTTTGGTATTGCGATAATTTTATCTTCGTATTTTTCAATCTTTGAAAACTCTTTATTTTCTAGCTTTTGTAGAAAATTTGTATAGGATATTTCTGATGTATCCGTTGTTGGTCCGCTCATAAATATCGTTGATAAAAAGACCATTACAACGATTGCTAATATTACATACATACCCATTGATTGACTTTTTTTCATATTAAATAACCTTTCAAAATAAATAATATAGTTGTCTCTCGTTCGTATATAAATTATAACTTAAACACTTTAAAAAGTGAACAGTTTAAATATTTTATTTGAAAATAATAACCGCTAAAATAGCCGATAGTACAATTGGAATATTGTAATGTAAAAATGTCGGAACACAGGTATCCCAAATGTGATTGTGTTGGTTATCAGCGTTTAATCCTGCAGTTGGTCCAAGTGTTGTGTCAGAAGCCGGAGAGCCTGCATCGCCTAATGCAGCAGCTGCTGCCAGTATTACAACCATTGATGGTATGCTAAATCCTAATTTTATACATATTGGAATATATAAAACCGCAAGAATAGGAATTGTACCAAATGAAGTTCCTATTCCCATTGTTATAAACAGACCGACAAAAAGCATTAAGCAAGCTGCTAAAATTTTGTTTGTCATAAATGGCGTAACCATTGAGATAAGCGAATCAACTCCTCCTGTTGCTTTCATTACGCTTGCAAATCCTGCGGCTACTAACATTACAAAGGCAACATACCCCATCAAGCCGACACCTTCATTTATCAATTTGTCCATCTTGTCGTGATCTATTGCTCTAAATCCAAAAATTACGGTTAAACCAACCAACGCACCAAGCGGTAGTGAATTTGTCCATAATTGTACAACAAGAGTTAACACTGCTGCTGTTATTGTTATGTAATGATTTTTATTCAGGTGTAATTCTTCTTTTTCTTCCTTCTGATTTAATTCAATGTTTTTATATTCTCTTGGTTTTCTGTATGATACAAATATTGAAATTAAATATCCGATAAACATTCCAAGTCCGATAATCCACGTGTATTTCCAAATATCACTTTTTAGTATGTTAACTCCATTTAATACAAAGTTTTCGGCAATCAATCCTTGAAATATTAATCCAAATCCTGCAGGAATTACTATATAAGGAGCTTTTAGTCCGAATGCAAGTGCACTTGCTACTGCTCGTCTATCGATTTTTAATTCATTCATAACAGCAAGTAATGGTGGTATTAAGATAGGAATAAATGCGATGTGTACCGGTATCAAGTTTTGAGAAAGTATTGCAATTCCTGTTAATATAAAAATTAGCAAGTATTTTTTTGATTTTATGGTACATGCAATTTTTTTTGATAATAATTGAGCAAGTCCCGTATGAGTCATTGAAGCTGCAAATGCTCCTAATAAAATATAACTAAGTGCAGTTTCAGAGTTCCCGCCCATTCCGTTTATAAATACATTCATTACTTCATTTATATTCATATGTCCTACAAGTCCGCCGATTACGGAGGATACTATCAGGGCTAAAAGTACATTTACTCTGCATAAACATAAGATACAAAGTAATGTTACTGATATTATTATTGGGTTTGTTATAAATGAAATCATATATTTTCCTATTGTAAGTTTATTTTATGTGAATGTTATAACAAGGGAATGTTTTGCTGCAACCCTCTATTCTTTGTAATGTTATATCTACCGGTGCTAGTACCTTGAATTGGTTTGAATAATCTTCGATTTGCATTTTTTTACTGTCGTTTGGAATTATGTAATATTTATAAAACATTTCTCCAAGGTCGTTTATCACCATGTATTTGTTATTCTTTTTTGAGAAATTAAGTGTAACGTCACCTTTTTTTAAATCTGAAACTTTTATTATTGTATAATCTTTGAATAGTTTTTGAATTTCATCAATAGTTAACATTCTTGAACCGAAGTTTGCTCCGTTGAATGATACCTGGTAAATTTCAAAAACTTTTGGAAAATATGAATATAAATTTTTATCAATTATAAATTCTTGACTGCCTTCACCTAACCAAAAATCATCTTTTTTTACTTGCGCGTTTTCAGTTGTCAGGTGGTAAACTGTGTAGCCTCCGTTCCCTTCCGGGTAACCTAATTGCAATATAATATCTTCTTTTGTTTCTAATTCATCAGTTTTTTGAGAGTATTCATGCCACTCTCTTTTGTTCATATTGTATGTCCACAAGTATTGACCAATTCTTGGCATGTTTGATTTACTTGATATTTCATCACTTTTGTCACTGCCAAAAAATAAGCTGCAGAAAAATACTATTGTTATTAATACTGCCAGAACAGCAAAAATGTATCTTTTTTTCATGTATTTTACCTCATTCAATCCCTTATCTTTATTTATACAATAACACAATAGGCTATAATTTGTAAATTTTTAAGAGGGTATTTTCTTTCAAAAAACTTAGCCATTCAGTTAATAGTATTTTATTGTTGATGGAGTTTAATATAATTAATCTTTTTCATACTTCCAGCTATTCTTAATTCCAACGAGTCTCATTTGAGACTCTTTTTTTAGTTTATATTTGTTTATATATAATTTATTTCCTAATTTGTTTAATGTATTATAAATACATGGATATTATAGATGTTAATGTTATTTGGGATAAGGTTAAGGCTGAATTAGAGGAGAATTTGCCGGAACACGTTTATAACAACTGGGTTACCCCTCTTGCCGCTGTTGATTGTGAAAATGATACTTTGGTGTTGTATTCCCCTCATTCTATGGCTGTTGATATTTTGAAAAAAAGTTGGTACAATATTATCAAAGCTTGTGTTAAAAAGGTTTTGGGCGAAAATGCAACTTGTTCTCTTAGTTATGACCCTGAGTATGCAAAATCTTATATTAAAACTCAAAAAGAAGAACTTAAAAAACAAAAAGCCGGTCAAACAAAAGAAGAACGCAGTGTGGAAGATGCTAAAGCTGCACTTGCTAAAATGCAGTCCAGTGCTAATTTGAATTTGAACTTAAAGTTCGAAAACTTTGTTGTCGGTGATAATTCAAAATTTGCTTATAATATTGCTTATACTGTTGCTAATAATCCGTCTAAGCAATTTAACCCGCTTTTTATATATGGTTCATCAGGACTTGGTAAAACTCATTTACTTCAAGCTATCGGTCATTATATTATTTTTAACAGACCTGATTTGACTGTTCGTTATGTCAGGATGGAAGAATATTTTAATGAAATGATGCGCTGTTATAAGTTAAACGAGACTCCGGGTGCGAAGAAAAAGCAGTATTGTGATAATGCGGCTATGAGAAAATTCCATCAAAAATTTAGTAATGTTGATATTCTTTTGATGGATGATATTCAGTTTTTAGAATCAAAATTAAAGACTATGGAAGATTTCTTCTCTACTTTTGAGGCTTTATATACTAATAACAAGCAAATAGTTATTGCTTCAGATAGAGAGCCAAAGGATATTCCAAAGCTTGATAAAAGGCTTCGTACTCGTTTTGAGATGGGTATTGTTGTTGATATTTTACCGCCTGATTTCAAAACTCGATATGAAATTGTTAAGGCTTATGCTAAAGAATTGGATATTGAAGCTGAGGATGATGTTTTTAAACTCATCGCCGAAAATTTTGATAACAATGTCAGAGAATTGAAAGGTGCGTTTAATAAAGTCAGTGCTTTTGCAAGTTTTTCTGATATTGGGCTTATTACTGTCGATTTGGCTCGTCAGGTTTTGAAAAATTCTATCAAGAAAAACGAATTAACTATTGATATTGTTGCAGGCGTTGTTTCTGATTATTTTGGTGTCACTGTTAAGGATTTGAAAAGTACGGCAAGACAACAGAAAATTTCTAATGCAAGACAGGTTACTGCATATTTATCAAGAGAGGTTCTTTCTTTAAGTTATGAGGCTATTGCTGATTATTTAGAAAAAAAACATACTACAATTTTGTATTCTTGTGAAACTGTTGGCGAAAAAATTAAGGTTAATTCTGATTTTGCTAATACTATTCAGGATATAAGAGCAAAGATTAAAAAGTAAGGGTTTAGTTTGTTATGTATGATTATATAAAAGGTGTTTTAGCTTGTTCAAGTGCTAATCAAAAAGGTTATTTTGCAACTGTTGAAACATATGGTATCGGTTATCTTATAGAAATTATAGGAAGAGATTTTGCAAAGTTGCCTGATGTGAATTCGGAAATAAAGATTTATACAGTTTTAAATCATAAAGAAGATAAAATGTCTTTATGCGGATTTTTGAAGCGTGAAGATAGGGATATTTTTAATATTCTAACATCTGTTTCCGGAGTTGGTTTGAAAATGGCTTTAACCCTTATAAATTCTTTCGATGTTTCAACACTTGTCGGGCTTGTTTTAGAGGGGAATTTTAAAGAACTTACAAGGGCTAAGGGGGTTGGTCCAAAGTTAGCTCAAAAAATTATTCTTGAATTGAAAGATAAATTGACTAATTATGGTCAAGTTGATAATGTTTCTGCTTCCAGTCAGGTTGTTCAAGTGAATTGTTTATCTCAAAATGTGGAAGATGCTTTGCAGGTTTTGTATTCATTGGGGTATAGTAAGGATGAAGTTTCCGGTGTTATTGGCAAAGTTCTTCAAGCAACAGGGGCTGATGCTCCGGCTGAAGATGTTTTAAAAGAAGCTTTGAGAATTTTGTCTTTATAGGTTAATATTGTTTAGTTATCTGTTTTAGGACAAAGTTTTGAATATTCACAAAATTTACAGTTTGATGGATTGCATTTGTATATTGTGTCATTTGTGATTTCATTACAAATATTAGTGAGGCGTTTTGAATATTCTTTTTTTAATTTTTCGTTGTATTCGATAACGTAGTTTTTTGTGTTTTTTACATCTATATATACAAATGAGATTGGAAATTTATTTTTTAGATTTTCTTCAAGGCATAACAGATAAATCATTGTTTGGTAGTCATATTCGGGGTTTTTAGGAATTGAGCCTGTTTTGTAATCAAGGATGTAATATTTTTCATCATCTTTTACTACAGCATCAAGTCTTCCGCCTACCCAGTAATTATTTATTTTACAAGTTAGGGAGTATTCTGATTTGTAGCAGTTTTTTTGAAAAAAAGGATTGTTTAATAGAGAATGCCATAATTCAGTTTCGTTTTCATTTAGAGCTGTTTCTATTCTTGAAATATTTATTTTTTGCAGGTAGTAGTTTGCAAGGGCGTGAATTTTTTTACCTTGTTCAAATTTTAGAAATGATGTCGGTACATTTATTTGTTCTATAAATTTGTAGTAGAACTTTTTGGGACATGTTTGATATGTTTTTAGCATATTTGGTGAAAAACTATTCATTGTCTGCAATTACCCCCAATAAATTTCTGAAAATACAACTTGCTTCTTGTTTTTGTTCTTTATTAAATTTGTTTTTTATTGATGAAGATGTTGTTATGTATAATTTGTTTTTTGCTCTTGTTATGGCTACATATAAAAGTCTTAGGTTTTCGGATAAGATTTCTTGTTTTAGTTCATATTGTGATTTCGGTTTATAGTTTGGATTTAGGTTTTTTATCGATTCTATAAATTCTGAAGATTTAAGATTGATTGTGTTTATTGACAATGGAAGATTTCTTTCGGTCATTTCCGGCATGAATACAAGGTTAAATTCATCCCCTTTTGATTTGTGCATTGTCATTATTTGAATTTTTCCCGCAAGATATTTTTTATCATCTTCGTCTTCTTCTGAGAAAAATTTAAATCCGCTAAGGTTTGGTTTTTTAGACAATTCTGTTAGTCTGTTTAGTGCATATTCAAGTGAGTTATTTTTTATGCAAATTCTTTTGGTTAAGGTTGAGATTAAGTAGATGTTTGATTTTTCGATTTCACTTTTGAAATAATTCATCCCGATTTTTAGTACCAGTTCATCAGGTGTCAGGTAGCATAATGTTACGAAATAGTTTAATTCCCAATAAAATCGTTCAAGTTCAAAATCGTTAATTGTGTCTGAATTTATGCAGATAAAAGGCGAATCATATTTTCTGATTTCTATATCTAAGCCTCTTTTATAAAATCCTGCATCAGCTAATGTTTCGTAGCAGCCTGCAACAATTTCATTGTTAAAAGGTTCTAGTATCATTTTCATAACCGCAAAAACTACTTTGAATACGGATTTTTGTTCAAGACATTGGTTTCTTGTGATTACTTTTAGTCCGCTGTTTTCTATCAAATTTTGCCATGCTGCAACTTGATAATTGTTTCTCAAAAGTATTCCCACAGTGTAGTCAGGATGTTTTGTCAGGGTTGATTTTATGGTATTAAGAACAAAGTTTTTTTCATCAAGTCCTGTTTTGAAAATTTCACCGATAACAGAATGTGTATTGTCTGTTGGTTCAGGGTTTTTACCTAAAACAGGGTGCATGTACATTTCAAAAAATGAGTTTTTAGATTCCGGGTTTGATAGTGTGTTTTTGACCAATTTGTTTGCAAATTCCCAGACATCTTTTGTACAGCGTTGAGAACAATTCATGCTTACGTTGTAGTTTTCTGTAATAAATTTTCTAAAACCTTCTACATCAGCGTTAGAAAATGTTGCTGTAATTGATTGGTTTACATCCCCGCATCTTATGACATTATTAAATTTCCCTGATAGCAGAGTGATTAGTTCTTGTTGTACTTTTGAGGAATCTTGTGCTTCATCTTCTATTATGTATTCACAAATTCCTTGGTAATAACTTAGTATATCAGGATTTTCTTTTAGAAGTCTTACTGAACCTGTCAGCATATCATCATAATCAATCAGGTTAAATTCTTTTAGGCTGTCTTGATATAGTTTATAAAACATTTCAAAGTTTTTTATTCGCTTGTCTGTAATTACTTGTGAAAAATTTCCGCCTCCTATTTTGAATACTGAAACTCCTCTATCAAATTCTTCGGCAGTTTTTTGTTCAAGGTGTAGTTTAGTTGCAATTTCTTTTAGAATACGGCTTCTTTGTGAGTCGTCACAAATTTCAAAATCTCCTGATAATCCGAGGCGTTCGTAGTTCCCGTTTTCTTTTAGTATTCTTAGTGCAAGTCCGTGAATTGTGCTTATGTTTGGTAATTTGGAAGAGTTTTTGCGAACATTTTTTATTCGTTCTCTGAAGTTTCTTGCAGCTGAATCCATGTAAGTTAGTACAAATATTCTTTCAGGATTAGTTCCGCATTCAAGAAGTTTTATGATTAGGGCAAGCAATATTGTTGTTTTGCCTGCTCCCGGAACGGCTGAAATTCCCATATAGCCTTTTCTATAATCAAGTACAGGTTTTTGATCTTCTCTTGGAGTTATTTTGAATTGTTTTTCATTATTTTCTTCTTGTTCACTATCTTCTTTTACTACAATGTAGTTTTCAATTCCGCCGTAGTTTTCAACTCCGTTTGAGTCAAACAAACTTGAATAACAAAAATTTTTTTCTTCTGTACCTAGTGCGAGTTTTCTTAATACTCTTGCGTTTTTATCTGTCGAAAGATTTATGTTATCTTCTATTGTGTATTCTTTTTTATCCCAATCTTTTTGAAATACCCAGGCATTATATAATGGTCCAGTATCGCTTTTTATCCAACCGGAATTTGAAATATCAAGCCAAAAACGGTATTTTGATTTTATGTGGTTGTCTATTATTTTTTGCGGGGTTGAAACGATTATGTCATTTGGGTTTATGTTCAATATAGAATATGGATTTTCTGCAATTATGGAATTTTCTATTTGCAGAATAATATCAACTTTTCGGCTGTTAAATTCTTTGCCAAATACATTTTCAAAATCTGTCAGTTGTTTTATGAAGAAATTAAATTTGTTTAATTCTTCTTTTGTATAATTTCGTTGTGATAGAACTTCGTTATAAATCATTATGACAAGTTCGGAAATTTTAAATTCGGTTTCGGAGATTAAGTTTAGGACTTCAAGTAGATTTTTGTATCGGTTGTTGTATTCTTCATCTTCAAATTCGTGATTTGGAAGTTGTTTATTATCATCAAAATATTCAGAGATTTTTTCGCAATATTTTATTGGAATTTGCAAAATCTCAGAGAGTATTATTTTTATATCTGAGGCAGTTAATGTTTTTTTTAGTTCGGTATTAAGTTTGAGAATTGTTATTGTTGCTTGAACCAATTTGTTTTGGATTAGTTTTTCGCTTCCTGACAGGTATAAAAGGTTTATGTTTTTTTTAAGGTTTTCTTTTAGCGAAAATTTTAGCATGTCATCTATTACCGGTGAAACTATTGAAATTTGACATGGTTTTACTTTTTTTTGTAAAAGCTCTGTGATTTTGTTTGTAACTTCATCTATCATTGATGAACGTTTTGCATAAGATTTATGGGAGAAGTTTTTTAGTATGTTTGATTCTCCGTTATTGACATTTTTGAATAATTCGTTTGCCGTTAGTGATATTTCTATAGGTTCTTTTGCTGTTATAACATTGTTTCCAAAGACGTTTTTCAGTTTTCGGTAGTTGTTTTTATCAGCACTTAAATATCCGCATCTTGATGAACCTAATTTATCAATCGCGATATAATAATCTTTTAATTGTTTTGACAAATGCAAAATAAAATCTAAACAAATAGGAGTACATTCATCTGCATCATCAAGGATTAAATATTTTATATCCTTAAAATAGTCAGTATTTTTGTATATATAATTAAATAAAAGACACTGTCTAAGATAGTCAAAATCTCTAAGTTCAAGCGTTTTTTTGAGTAGTTTTTTTATTGCAAGGTTTGCATCATCAGAAAAGCCTTCTTTTAGAATTTTAGCTCTTTCATCAACTTCCGCTTGGGATAAATTATTTTGTATAATAAGTGAGTATCTTCTAAAAATCTGATGAAGCAGTGATAATCTTGAATTGTACCCTTTGAATTTAACCTCTTTTAAAATATCTTTTAATATGAATTGCGAAACTTCTAATCCTGCAAGATTAGGCAGAATAACAGGATTATCAAAAATGTTTCTGTCTTCTAAAAAAGCCCAATTATCGGAAATAGTGTTGAATACAAGTGAATAAAACGAATGAACCTGTAATTTTTCAAATCCTGTAATAGTTAATTTTTCAAGGGTTTTCTCAATGAAATGTTGTTTAAGAGTGGAGTTTTGTACAAGAACAAGAATTTCAGATGAATTAACCCCATGATTTAAGAGGCCAGCATATTTATCAATAAGAAAATCTGTTTTGTCAGAAGCAATGCTACCTTCAATAAACAATTTCAATACTCCTTCTATACTATATTTTAGCATAATTATACCAAAATCTACAATTTGAATATGATTTAAAATTTGAAAAAATGCAGTAGTATCAAAGTATCGAAAAGGTGTAGTACGTACAATTATTAAAAAGGAGAGATCACTATGGCAACATCAAGAAAACCAGCATTATCATTGGAAGAACAAATCGGATTTTCAGCAGGAGAAATTTACAACTATCTTAGCGAAAACGGAACAACTACATTTGCTAAAATGAAAAAAGAATTGGACTTAAAAGGTAATTTTGCAGACTTAGGCTTAGGATGGCTAGCAAGAGAAAACAAAGTAGAAATTTCACAAAAAGGACCTGCAGTTAGAGTAAGCTTAAGATAATTATAATTTTATATATAGTAAAAAAGATATATTACATTTTTGTAATATATCTTTTTTTTGTGTCAATTTTCGCGTTTAAAAATTTTTTTAAAAATTATAGGGGATATTTATTTCAAATAGGAGAATTTAGAATGGGAATTTTATCGAAAGCAATATCTTTTACCGCAAAAACAATGCGAAGTGCTTTTAAATGTAAACCTAAAGTGAAAGTTAAATTGGATGGTAAATATATACCATTTTCTGACGCAAAGAATATGGTTGATTTCGGAAAAGTAAAAGTTAAGTATAATGTCAAACCTGATATTTCAATGCCGGTTTCTCCAACAACATTAAACGGTTCAAAACCTGCATTACGTATTAGAAAAAATAATTTGACAGGTGAATTAGATGATGCTGTAGAAAAGGAATTAGGAAACGTTTCAATAAGACTTTCTAAAGGTTATGAAGATGCACTTCCAAGGGCAAAACAAGAAATTGAAGGGATTTTTGCAGGACAAGATATTTCTGTTAGAGCAAAGGGTGCAAATTCAGTTTATTCAAAATTGAAAAAGAAAGTTCTTGATAAAGGAATTGTAATCAGATCGGATTCTGCCGCAAGTAAAATTGTAAAAGATGCGATAGGCGGAAGAGTAACAATGAAAAATCTTACACAAGCTGATATTGTTGATACTTTAAAAACAATAAAAATAGATAATAAAGCATTAACAACAGAAGAACAAAATATTATTATGAAATTCTTCAAGCAAGAGTCTTTGACTCAGGCTGAATTGAAAATTGCACAAAAATATTCACGCCCTGTAAAACTTGCACTTGCCGAAAAACAATCAGCACCTGTGTTTAATCAAGTTATGCTTTCTTCTTTAAAACATTCTGTTGAAACTGGTGCAACAACTATCGAAAAACTTGAAAAAAGTGGAGTAAGCCCAGATATTATAAAGGAATTGAAAGCTAATTATAATAAAATTAAGCCAATGAAAATTACAGAACTTGAAAACTATACAGGTCATCAAGGTATTCCTTATTTTTCAGACAAACAAATCGCACAATTTAGAGAAATGCAGTTAGCAACAGGCAATACTTTTGATATTGTAACTTGTTCAGAAGCAAAAAGATTTAGCAAATCATTAACACCATTGGAAGAACAAGCTATGAAGGATTCTGGTTATACAACCGCTCAGTTTAACGTTGAACTTTCAAATGGCTCATTGGCAGAAATTCAAGTTAGAGGAAAAGGTCCTTTTGGAGAGGTTGAACATATTGCTTATGATTCAAGACGAAATAAAAACACTTTAGGTCCTGTGTATGACGAATATCAGGCAGCAGCAAAAGGTTTATCTGCGGATGATTATAAGGAATATAATAAATACCTGAGTGCATGTTATGATTATTACAGAGATATTGAACTTGGTATCAAGTCAACAAAACCAAAACTTCCTTCAAAATTCAATCCGATATTGAGCGAAGATAATATGATAAGATTACACGCAATAGATGATGCCGAACAGGCTGCCAAAAAAGTCGGTTTTGTTCCGCATATCGATATCGCAGCATAGTAATAGATTAATAGAGGTAATTATGATAAAATTAGAACGTAATGAATTTATGAAAGTTATAAGAACTCAGGAAAAACCAAAAGTGGATATTAACGAATCAATTACAAAATTAGTAAATAATATTAAAAAAAATGCACAAAATTATGTTTCTGATACTCAATACTATAGACCTGTAGATGAAAGTATGAGAAATGAATCCGATAAATTATTTTGTAAAGCATATAGTTTATCAGTTGAGCAAACTCCTGACAATACAGGCAGACATTTCTTGTCATTAAATATGCTTCATCCGAAAATGCGTATTCAAACATCAAGAACACTTGCGGCAGGGAATAAACAAGAAATTCTTGAGTTTTTGAACAAAGAAGATATTAACAAATTGATAAAAACAAATCTTTCTGAAATGAGTGAAAATCTGCAAGAAAAATAAAGTTTATATTCATTAAAAAATAATTAAAATTTCGAACAATTCCAAAGTTTTATATTATCATAATTGTAGGAGATACTATTATGAAATATAAAGATTATTATGAAACATTGGGAGTAAAACGCGAAGCAACAGAAGCAGAAATAAAATCTGCCTATAGAAAACTTGCAAGAAAATACCATCCGGATGTAAATAAAACAAAAGAAGCAGAAGAAAAGTTCAAGGAAATAAATGAAGCCTATGAAGTTTTAGGTGATAAGCAAAAACGTCAAAGATATGATAGTCTTGGTTCAAATTGGCAAGGAGGAGCAGATTATACTCCGCCTCCAGGGTTTGAAAACTTTAATTTTGGCGGTGGAAATTATCAATCATTTAATTTTAACGGTCAAGATATGGGCGGTTTTTCCGACTTTTTCAGCTCTTTGTTCGGTGATATGATGGGAGCAGGTGCTTCAGCTGGAGCAAGAGGAGGATTTTCAGGTTTTGACTTTGGCTCAGGTATGGGCTCTCAAGGTTATACAAGTTCAAACTTTAATACAGGCAGACGCACCCAAAGAACAAAGTCTGAAGATTTGGATGTAACAAAAACCCTAAATGTTACGGCTCAAGATTTGTTCTCTGATTCTCCAATTACAGTCAAATTCAAAGATATGAGAAAATGTACTCAATGTCCTGGTGGTGGCGGATATTGCTCTGCTTGTGGCGGTACAGGTATTATCAATGAAACAAAATCTCTAAAAGTTAAACTTCCAAAAGAAGTTAAGGAAGGGCAAAAAATCCGTCTTAAAGGTGAAGGAAAAACCGATGCCTATGGACAAAAAGGTGATTTGTATTTGATAATTACCCCTGTAGATAGTGAATATCAAATCTCAGGTTCTGACTTAACCAAAGATGTAGAAATAACTCCGCCGGAAGCAGTTTTAGGGTGTCAAAAAGAAATAAAAACACTTCACGGTACAATTTCTATAAAAATCCCTAAAATGACTTCTACCGGTAAAATGCTGAGATTGAAAAATTTAGGTTTACCTAAAAAATCAGGTGGTTATGGAAATCTTAATGCCCGAGTAAAAATAGTTTTACCTGAAAAACTTTCTCAAAAAGAAATTGATTTATATAAACAGCTTGCTAAATAAGTAATAAAAGGGACTTATTAAAGTCCCTTTTTGTTTTTAGTTTTCTATCAAGTCAAATTTGTATCCTAAAATTTCAAAGATTAATAAGGCCTCATTAAATTTAACTCTGTTATTTTCAAGTTTTGCCCTTAGATTAAATCTTGTATATTGAACGTCTGAAAGCTCAGACATTCTTCTTGCAAGTTCAGCTATTGTTATTTTGTTTCGATACAATAACAATCGAACAACTTCATTTAAATTAGTTTTTGAGTCAATATCTATGTTTATTCCCATATTTATATATTAGTTTATTTTTAACTGGTTTGACACCATGTAAGATTTATGTTAATTGTGAATATAAAATTAACAAAATAACACGTGACTATATTTATTATTAAATATTATGAAGAAGATTGAGAACGAAAAGAAATTTGGATTTAGTTTAGCAGAAGTTTTGATAACAATAGGTGTTATTGGTGTAGTTTCAGCAATGGCAATACCTACATTAATTCAAAATATCCGTGAAAGAGAAACTGTTGCAAAACTGCAGGCAACACATTCAATTTTGACGCAGGCTGTGCGATTAGCCGAACAAGAAAGCGGAGGAGCTTCAGGGTGGGTTTCTGGATATACAACAAGCCAAGATGCGCTTAGTATTGCAGAATATTTAAAACCTCATCTGAAAATTTTACAAGATTGCGGAATTCGTGATACAGATCAAGTTTGTATCAGACGTGAGTATAAAAGAAGAAATGGTGCAGCTCATAATATAAAATATGCTACAGATACAAGGTATTATAAAATTGTTTTAATGAACGGTACTGCTGTCTGGTGGAAATCTACCGATCAGGCGGAACGTCAAAAAGGTTCTTATATACACTTTTTTATAGACACAAACGGAGAAAAATTACCAAATCAGTGGGGTAGTGATTTATTTGTTTTTAATTATCAGGATGAAACTTTAAAACCATTAGGTTCTCTAAATTCAGTTTATCCTTATACGACTGATTGTATTCCTAAAACCTCAACAGGTTATGGTTGTGCGTATTATGTAATTCAAAATGGAAATTTAGATTATTTACACTAATAAGTATTAACTTATATAAATAAAATATTGACAATAAGTGCGATTACGTGCAGAATGGTTATAGTTTGAGGGGGATATTATGGTAAAGGAAACATATTTACACGACAAGCACGTAGCACTTGGTGCTAAAATGGTTGATTTTGCAGGATGGCACATGCCTGTACAGTATTCATCTATTATAGAAGAGCATAAGACTGTTAGAGAAAATGTCGGGTTATTTGATGTTTCCCACATGGGAGAAGTTTTTGTTTCAGGTAAGGATGCAACAGCTTTTTTAAATAAGGTTGTTCCTCAAGATATCGAAAAGTTGGATTATGAAAAGGCTGTCTATTGTCAACTTCCGAATAAAAACGGTGGTTTAATAGATGATTTAATAATATACAAACTTGGTATTGAATATTATTTAGTAATATGTAATGCTTCAAGGATTGACGAAGATTTGAACTGGCTTGTTCGAAACAAGAGAGGAATGAATGTAAAGATTGATAACCAGTCACATAATTATTCACTTCTTGCGATACAAGGGCCAAGAGCAATAGATTTGGTCAGAAAAATGGGATATAGTATTCCATCACAACAATCATTTACAATAAAACCTGCAGTTATTGAAGGAATAAAACTTTTGGCTTCAAGAACAGGTTATACAGGTGAAGACGGTTTTGAACTTCTTGTAGAAAATGAATATTCTGAATTTTTATGGGATAAAATTTTAGAAGAAGGAAAAGAGTATGGAATAAAGCCGATTGGACTTGGTGCAAGAGATACTTTGAGGTTAGAAGCCGCACTTCACTTATACGGAAATGATTTGGATGAAAGTACAACGCCAGTTGAGGCTGGTTTATCTTGGTCTATACCAAAAGATAAAAGAACAGATTATAATGGCAAAGAAATCATAATGAGTCAAATTGCAAATGGTGTATCTAAGAAGTTAATTGGTTTAACAATGTTAGATAAAAATATTGCAAGACATGGTTATGAGGTTTATTATAATGGCGAAAAGGTCGGACATATTACAAGCGGATGTGTTTCTCCTAGCACGGGTAAGAATATTGCACTTGCATATGTAAAAAATATCAAAGAAATTTGCCCTGATGCAGTAATTCAGGTTATGATAAGAGAAAAACTACACGATGCAAAGGTTACAAAACGACCGTTCATCCAAAAAAGAAATAGAGTAAAATAGTAAAATATAAGATGAAAAGGAGATTGAACAGATGAATTTCTCAGATGATATTTTATGTACTAAATCTCACGAATATATATTGAAAGGTGATTTATGTACAGTTGGTTTAACTGATTATGCAATAGAACAATTAGGAGATATTGTATTTTTAGAATTACCTGAAGTTGGTGATGAATTTGCTAAGGGTGAAGCTTTTGCAAATATAGAATCAGTAAAAGCTGCTTCTGAAATTTATATGCCTGTAAGTGGTAAGGTAGTAGAAGTTAATACTGATTTAATAGAAGCGCCTGAAAAATTGAATGAAGATTCTTATGAAAACGGCTGGCTTGTAAAAATCGAAACTACAGGTGATGAAGAAGAATTTTCTGATTTGTTATCTTATTCAGAATATAAAGAAGAATTGGAGTAATATGAATAATTTTTTAGTACATAACGAAGACACTACAAAAGAGATGTGCCAAGTGGCAGGTGTTGAAAAAGTAGAAGATTTATTTAAACAGATTTCTAAGTCTGTCAGAATGCCAGAATTGAAATTAGGTGAAGGCTTGAGTGAATTAGAAACTCAAAAATCGATTAAGGCATTGGCAAAGAAAAATAAATCAGATTATGCAGTTTTTGCAGGTGGCGGAATTTATAACAAATTTGTTCCTGCATGTATTTCTCAAGTTGCAGGAAGATTTGAGTTTACAACTGCATACACCCCTTATCAACCTGAAATTTCGCAAGGTACATTACAGGTTATGTACGAATTCCAAACAATGATTTGCAGATTAACAGGCATGGATGTTGCAAATGCTACCGTTTATGATGCGGGAACTGCTTGTGCTGAAGCTATTTTGATGGCTTGCAGAATTTCAAAAAAAGATAAGGTTTGTGTTCTTAATTCGCTTAACCCTGAATACAAGCAAATTATTAAGACTTATACTTATTCTCAATCAATAGAAGTTGATTGGGTTGATGAAATTCCGGCGCAAACTGCGGATTATGCTTGTGTGTTGGTTCAATCACCTGATTATTATGGTGAAATTTTGAAATTTAATCCTGTAGATTGTTTGTTAGTTGTTTGTTGTGATATCTCAACATTAGCAGTTTTAAATCCACCTGGTGAGTATGGTGCTGATATTGTAGTTGGAGATGTTCAAACATTGGGTATTCCGATGAATTTTGGTGGGCCTAGTGCAGGGTTTATGGCTTGTCGCGAAAAATTTATGAGGCAACTACCGGGAAGATTAGCGGGTAGAACTGTTGATGCTGATGGTAAGCAGGCTTTCTGTTTGACTATTCAAACTAGAGAACAACATATTAAAAGAGAAAAAGCAACAAGTAATATTTGTTCTAATCAGGCTTTGATTGGGCTTTGTGCAACTTTGTATTTATCAGTTATGGGTGAAAAAGGCTTTAAACAAGCTAGTGAACTGTCTGCTGTCGGAGCTCATAAATTGGCTGATAAATTAAGTGCAAAAGGAATTAAAATATTAAATAAAAATTTCTTCAATGAATTTACGATAGAAGTTGCTAATAGTGATGAATTCCTTTCAAAATTAAAAGAAAATAAAATTGTTGGCGGCATAAAACTTGATGAACATAGAGTTCTTGTTGCTGTAACCGAGATGAATTCTGATGAAGAAATAGAAAATTATGTAAGTTGCATATAACAAATTATGCGTAATTAAAATTTGGGAAAAAGATGGAAGATATAGATAATTTACTTGAACAATTTAAACAAAAAGCAGAAGCTGCTTTAGAAAAAAAGGTAGAAGATTATCCAAGTTTTAAAGATTTGGAAAAAGAATATTTTGATTTGATTAATGAAGGTAATTTAATAAGTAAAAAAATATTGGAAAATCCTGAAAATTGTGATAATTCTACATATTTAATTTTAACAAAGCGTGTTGCTTATAATTTTGTTGATAAAATCCGCGGTAGATATAGTGCATTGCAACTTGTTCCTGATATAACAAAGAAATTATTTTCAATTTATAGAGAACGGATGAAAAAATTAAAAGAGGAAGAAAATTATCCTGAATTGATCAGATTGAACGAGCAAATGTATCAATTTTCGAAAAAGTATGTCTATCGAAAAAATATTGCTGATATTCTGTATCAAAAATATCAAAACTTTAAACAGGCAATGGAAATTTATCAAGAAATTGAGCCTGAAAAACCTAAAGACCCCGAATATTGGTCTAATTATGCAGAATTGTGCCAAGAGTATGATGAGTTTGAAAAACGTGATTATTGTCTTAAACAAAAAGAAATTTGCGAATTAAAAAAGTCTGTTCAAAAATTAATTGATGACAAAGATTATGATGAAGCTATTAAATTAGATGAGAGATTGTTTGATTTAACTGAGGATTACCAATATAAATTGAATATTGCAAATATTATTGCTGTTTGTAAATTGCAGCCGGATAAGGCAATAAAAATGTATAAAGAATATCAACCTAAAAAAGGTGATGATAAAAATTATTGGTATCAATTATCAGATATTTATCTTCAAAAAAAGAATTATTACAAACAGGTTTTGTGTTTGCAAAAAGCAATTAATATAGAGTTAAGTGAGCCTGAAGAAAAATCAGAGGCAGGTGTATAATGGCAGTTTTTTCAATAATTATTCCGGTTTATAATGTAGAAAAAGAAATTAGAGATTGTTTAGATAGTATTAAAAACCAAACATTTCAAGATTTCGAGGTGCTTTGTGTAGATGATAGAGGTAGTGATTCATCTATTGATATTGTTAAAGAATATGTAAATGCAGATTCAAGGTTCAAAATATTAACTCATGAAAAAAATAGTGGAGTATCTGCAGCCAGAAATACAGGTTTGGATGCAGCGACCGGCGATAATATTATGTTTGTCGATTCTGATGATTGGCTTGATTTGAATGCATTGGAAGTTTTAAATAATAAGTTGAATAAAACTAAATGCGAAATTGTTATGTTTAATAATTATAATGTTAAACCTGACGGTTCTAAAAAACTTCAAGATGAAGATAAAGAAGGCGATAGAACAATAAAAATTAATGACGATGAATTGACTTTATTTGTCGGAGTTTGTTGGAATAGAGTTTATAGAAAATCTTTGTTAGATAGATTGAAAGTTCGATTTCCTGTTGGACTTATTGTTGAAGATTCTGACTTTACATTCAAGGTTTGTTCTCAAGTTGATAGCGTTTTGATAATAGATGAACCATTATATTTTTATAGAATTCAAAGGGAAGGTTCTTATACTACTGCAGATAACGTTCAAGAACGTATTGTTGATGAGTTGGAAGTTTTGAAAAATACTTATAGATATGCTCGAGATAATGGGTATGACAAAAAATATAGAAAATATTTTTTACACTTAATAGGGACTACTGCAAGAAAGATTGTTTCTATTACCCATAGAAGAAGATATATTATTCAGCAAATCCATGATTTATTGATTGAAATGAAGTTTCCTGAAGATTTTAAAGAGTTCGAATCTAAATTGTTAACTTTCTGGATGGGTAAGTAAAGTAATATTTGTTCAAATTTTATTGTAAAAGACTTTGCTTCGTGTAAAATGTTTCTATGGATAGTGTAGTGAAATATGTACCTTTACATTTGCACACTGAGTATTCACTTCTTGATGGGGCAATAAAGATAAAGGATTTAATAGAATTTTGCAAAGAAAACAACATGCCTGCAGTTGCAGTAACCGATCACGGGGTAATGTATGGTGATATGGAATTGCAGGAATTGGCTGAAAATACTGAAGTAAAGCCGATCATGGGTTGCGAATTTTATGTTCATAATGGCGATATCACAGAGCGTGATAAGAATAATAACCCTTGTTATCACTTGGTTTTACTTGTAAAAAACAAAACAGGTTATGCAAATCTTATTAAACTTGTTTCTATTGCTTGGTGTAAGGGTAGATATGTTCACCCTCGTATAAATTGGGAGTTACTTCAACAACATCATGAAGGACTTGTTTGTTGTTCTGCTTGTTTAGGTGGAGAAGTTTTGCAAACGCTTATGAAATCCGGTTATGAGGAGGCTAAAGCTGTTGCAAAAAGATATAAAGAATTATTTGGTGAAGATTATTATATAGAATTACAAGATCATGGTTTGGATGATCAAAAAAGAACTAATCCTGATTTGATAAAAATAGCTAACGAGCTTGGGATTGAAATGGTTATTACCAATGACTCTCATTATTTAAGGATGGAAGATGCAGATATGCATGACACTTTGTTGTGTATGAATACAAATAGTGATAAGGATGATCCAAACAGGTTTCATTTTGCAAATAACGAATTTTATGTAAAAACGGTATCACAATTAAGAGATGCGTTTAAGTGGATGGATAGTGAAACATTTGAACGCTGCATTTCTAATACGGTAAAAATTGCCGAAAAGTGTGAAAAATTATGTATGGGAAAAAGTCCTTTACCTAATTATCCTGTTCCTGAGGGTTATACTAATGAAACATATCTTGCATATTTAGTCCATTGCGGTATGAAAAAAAGATATGGCGAATTGACAAAAGATTTAAAAGAACGTATGGAGTATGAACTTAGTGTAATCAATCAAATGGGATTTGCTGCATATTTTCTTTTGACGTGGGACTTTATTCATTATGCCAAAACGAATGGAATACCTGTAGGACCTGGTAGGGGTTCTGCTGCTGGGTCTGTTGTTGCGTATGCTCTTGAGATTACTGATTTGGATCCTATAAAGCATAAACTCTTGTTTGAAAGATTTTTGAATCCTGAGCGTTTTACAATGCCCGATATTGATATCGACTTTTGTATTGAACGTAGGGGCGAAGTTATTGATTATGTTTCTAAAAAGTATGGGGAAGATAAGGTTTGTCAGATTATTACTTTTGGAACATATGCGGCTAAAGCTGCATTTAAAGGTGTTGCAAGAATTATGCGAGTTCCGTTTTCTGAAAGTAACAGACTTGCAGCATTGATTGATCCTGCAATAGAATTTGCTCTTTCTCAAAATGATAAAGCCAAAACTCTTAAAATGGCTATGCAATATGAAGGTTCTGAATTAAGAGCGTTATACGATAAAGATGAGCAAATAGTTATTGATCCTATTGAAGGTAAAACTATCGGTATAAAGCGTTTAATTGATTTGGCTATAGGAATTGAGGGGATTAAAAATAACACAGGTACTCACGCAGCTGGTGTAATCATTGCTCCAAAACCGTTAGATGAAATTATTCCTGTTCAACCTTCAAAAGATGGTATCATTCAAACAGGTTATCCGCCTCATGCTGTTACTGAAGTTTTAAGTCTTTTGAAAATGGACTTTTTAGGACTTCGAAACCTTACTACTATTTATAAGACGGTTGCATCAATTAAGAAACGTCAAGGTATTGATCTTAAAATAAATGATATACCTTTAGATGATAAACCTGTATATGAGATGTTAATGTCTGGTGATACTGATGGGGTATTCCAGTTGGAATCTCAGGGTATGAAGAATCTTGTAAAACGCTTAAGACCTGACGTGTTTGAAGATTTGGGCGCTCTTGTTGCTTTATTTAGACCAGGTCCTTTGGATTCTGGAATGGTGGATGTCTTTGTTAAAAGAAAACATGGTGAAGAAGAGATTTCTTATGCTCACCCTTTGTTAGAACCTGTGTTGAAAGATACATACGGTACGATTGTTTATCAAGAGCAGATTATGCAGGTGTTCCAAATTCTTGCGGATTATACGTTGGGTCAAGCGGATATGGTTCGCCGTATGATGGGTAAGAAAAAAGTCGATGAAATGGAAAAACAAAAAGGTAAATTCATCGAGCGTTCTGCAAAGCATGGTATGTCATCAGAAGATGCTACAACATTATTTAATCAGATTTTAAGTTTTGCGTCATACTGTTTCAACAGATCGCATTCAGCAGCTTATGCTTTTGTTGCTTATCAAACTGCATATTTAAAATGTCATTATCCTGTTGAATATTTATCTGAATTGTTATCAAGTGTTGCGGGTGAACAAGAAAAAACGCAATTATATATAGAAGAATGTTTGAAAAAAGGTATAAAAGTTTTGCCGCCTGATATAAACCATTCTCTTGCATCTTTCACTCCTGACGGTGATAATATCAGGTTTGGGCTTGCTTCTATTAAGCAAGTTGGGGAAGCTGTTTGCGAAGAAATTATTAAAGAACGTGAAGCAAATGGTGAATTTAAGTCGATTTATGATTATATAAAAAGAGTTGATATTAAATGTTCAAACAAAAGAGCGTTAGAAGGTTTGATTAAGGCAGGAGCTTTTTCTTCTATTGAAAAAAGTCGTAAGCAATTATTGGAAAATATTGAATATATAACAGCAACTGCTGCTAAAGAAGCTAAGCAAAAAGAGTCAGGACAAGGAAGTCTTTTTGATATGCTTGGTGATGCAAATTCTATTGATAATGCAAAATTTAGTCTTGCAGGTTCTGATGAAGAGTTTGATCCTCGTCAAATTCAAATTTTTGAAAAAGAATTTTTAGGTTTTTACGTAACAAGTCATCCGCTTTCTACTATTCGTGAAAAATTACCGTTTTTGATGACACATAAAATTACTGATTTAGCTGAATTGCCTAATGATAAAATAGTTACTATTTGTGGTTTAGTTACTGGAATTAAGCAAATTCCGACAAAAAATGATCCGTCTAAATTTATCAGATTTGTTACTATTGAAGATCTATCAGGTAGAATTGATGCTATTGCATTTAATTCTAAAATTGCAGAGTATAATGATTTTCTTCAACCTGAACAGCGTATTATTGTTTCTGGAAAAGTTAGCCGTAGAAATGAAAATGATCCTCCGGCAATCCTGATTGATACTGTTAAAACTGTCGATAATTCTAATATTTTTACTATAAATGTTAAACAAGATCTTTCGTTTGAAGAATTTTTCCAAATAAAACAATTATTATGCAAAAATTCTGGCTCTGACCCTGTAATGTTTAAACTTCCTGATTTAACAGGTCCTGTTAGAATTCTTACATCATCTATCTTTTGGGTGAATTCTTCTAATGATTTGGTTAATCTGTTAAAGAAAAATTTTGGTAATAAAATTGAGCTTTCTATTCGTTCTATGGATAGAGATTTTGCTGAGGATGATGAAAAAGAATTGGTTTGTAGTTAGTTGAATAGTTTTTATATAAAAAAATATTCTTGCATTGATTTGGTTCTTTGCAAGAATATTTTTGTGCAATTTCAAATATTTATTTTTTTAGTTATGTTTTCCTAAAAGTTTATCTGCAAGTTCAGTTTCTAATGTTCCGTTAAGAGCTTTTGAAACTTTTTGTAATTTTTTGGCAATAAGTTCCATGTTATCAGTCCATACAAAGTTATCAAGAACATATTTTTCAGCTTTATTAAAATCTCCGTCAATTTGTATTCTGACAATTTCTGATAACATTTCTTTTGCTATAGGAACTACTTTATCTATATTTACTTTAATTTTACCATCTTTGGTGATTTCATAACCGCCTCGTTCAGCAAAATATTTGTTTTGCATTACTGTACGAACTCTGTGAGCTTGTGATAAGACAGGTTTTGATTTTAGGAAGTTATCAGCCATTGTTGTTACTATTATTTGAAGTCTTTGTTCAGGAGTGTACATTCCAAGTTCTGTCAGCAAATCGACAAATGCTAATGAGCCCATATCAGCTTTGTTTTCTTCTATAATGTTTCTGTATTTGCCTAGTTTTTCGCTGCCTTCTTTTGGTCCAAGTGAATGTGCGTTTTCATGTCCTATTGTAAACCAGTGATCTGCTTCATCAAGATAATATTTGTGTTGTTCTTTATCTAAAATAGCGTCTAATCTTTCTTGAAGTTTTTTCTTATCGCTGATAAATCTTATCTGTCTATGATATACATTTCTTCTTCCTCCGCCTATTGTTAGTGATAGTTTGTCTGAGTTTGGAAGATTTTCAGCCAATGTAATTCCACCTCTGTATTCTCCAACATCTCCTGATGCCATTACCATATCAACATCTACCATTGTTTGTTGTGCATCTGAATCTGCTGAAATTGTTTGGGTGTATTCATCTTTGTATGGCATATTATCTGCTAAAGTTGGAAGATATTTCTTTATTGCCATTAAGGCTTCTGTTCCTTCTTTATTTATAATTCCTACACGTCCGCCTAAAAAATCTTTTGGAATTGGAGTTATGCCGTGTTTTTTTAATTCTGCGGATAATTCTTCGTTTTCAACTATGGTTCCTGTCATTTCGTCTTCATAGTTTTCTCTGGTAATTGTAAATTCTAATGGTGTATCTTGTAATGTTGCCCATTTTTTATCTGCGTAAGCATCTAACATTGGATCTGCTGTTCTTAGCGCTTTTGCTTGTAATTTTAAATATTCATTGAAATCTGCATTAGTTGATGTTTTTGCAGCTTGTTCAAGTTCATCTGCCATTTTTGCAAAATCTTCACTAAAGTAATCTACATAGTCAATTCCTGCTAAATCTTCGGCTGCTCTTACGACCATTGAACGTTGAGTTAAGATTTCTCTTACTTCATCAATCTTGCCATCTTTTAGCATCCTTAATAATACTGAATGAAATTCTTCTTTTGATAAATCTTCAGGATAAACTCCTTTTCCAGGTTTTGCATCTATTCCTTTTATTAAAGATATAGGATTAGACATTGTATCTACAGCATTTATTCCCTTTTGAGCATCAAAAAGAATTTTTGTTAATTTTGCTTGTTTGTTGCCTTTTTTGATTTCTTCTTCAAGAAAGGTTTTAACCGGTAAATTATGTTTGCAATCTATTTGCATATTGATTTTTTCAAGAATATCTGCGGCTTTGCATAAGTGGCGTAATGCGATTTTATCTCCTTCTGCCAATGATAAATATTCAGGAGCATCTGCTTTTAGAAATTTTTTGGTAATTAAATAATCTTTATGTGTTCTCTTTTCTAATTCTTGTAATGATAAGTTTAATTCGTAATTTGGCATATAAAACTCTCCTTATAATATTTGCAAAATTTATATAAGGATTATATCATTCTTGATTTTAATAAACAAGCACCGCAAAATTTTTAAATTCTTAAATAAATAAATCGACTACTGTATATAACATACAAGCATAGCCTAAATCACCCCATACAGAAACCCAAAACGGTAAATTATGTTTTTGCTCGATATCCCCATCTCTCACTGCTTGAACCGCTGCATATAAGCAATATGCACAATAAACAAAACCTGCAAAGAGCAAGATAGAAAAAACAATAATTATGTACCATCCGGAAACATCTTTAAGTCCAAGAGTAAAGTATTTTACTAAAGTATAAATTGCGTAACTTACCAGATATACTAAACCACCGATTAAATACATTTTGTTTTCTCTTAAATCTTGAAAGTTCATAGTTCCATCCTCGAGTAATTCTATTATACATTTTTTTTATGATTTATCAATAATATAACGATTTTATTTATGATAAGGTTCATTTTTAGCAATTTTGAATGCTCTATAGATTTGCTCAATTAGAATTAACCTTGCAAATTGATGCAGAAATGTCATTTTTGACATACTCATTTTAAAGTTTGCTCGTTTTGAAACATTTTCACCTATTCCACAGGATGAGCCTATCACAAATACAATTTCACTTATGCCTTCATTTGTTATTTCTGTAATTTTTTTTGAAAATTCTTCACTGGATAATTGTTTCCCTTGAATTTCCATTGTTATTACAAAATCGCTCGGTTTAATTTGTGAAAGAATTTTTTCGCCTTCTTCTATTAAAATTTTATTAGTTAGATTTTCGTCTTTTATTTCTATTGGGGTTAATTCAATTACTGATACGTCAGCATAAGGCGTTAAGCGTTTTAAAAACTCATCAATGCCGTTTTTTAGAAATTGTTCTTTTATTTTTCCTAATGCTATAATTTTAATTTTCAATTTTACTGTTATCACTTTCTATATAAACTGAACGGGATGGGAATGCAAAGTCTATTCCTGCTTTTCTGTATTCAGCGATAATTTCTGCTAAAAATTCTCCACGAACTTTTAAAAATTTATCGTATGAGCCTGATTTTACATAGCCTCTAAATCTTATGTTTATTGAGCTTTCTCCAAGATCATGAATACTTACCGTAAATTCATTATGAATTTCTTTATGATTTATTGCTGTGTTTTTAAGAATTTCTTGTGCTAATTTTAGGTGTTCATTATCTGTTGAATAAGTTACACCAAAGGTCAAGTTTAAAAATCTTTTCCTTGCATTTGAAACATTTACGACAATTGCATTTGCCGCAACGTTGTTTGGTATGCTGGTTAGGTAATGATCAAGATCTCTTATTTTTGTTGAACGCATATTTATATCTTCAACATAACCTTCGAGTCCGTTGATTTTTACATAATCCCCGATTTTATAAATTCTATCAGACAAAATGCCAATGGTTCCAAATATATTTGCTAAGGCATCTTTTGCTGCCATACCAACAGCAATACCTCCTATTCCGAAACCTGCAAGTATTGATGAAATTGAATAGCCTTGACTTTGTAGTAAACCTGTTGCTGCTATAAATAATATTGTTGCCTTGATTATTTTTGTTATTATTGGCAGAAATCTTAATAATGGAGAATCAATGTCTTTTTCTTGTAATTTTTTTATTATTTTTTGATCTGCTATATCTATAATTTTGAATAAAATTATAACTAATACTAAATTTATTCCTAATGCAATCAATCCAGCTTCCCATTTAGGCATCTTAATTCTCCTTATTTTGTTTAATTATAAAATAGAAATAATATACTTTAAATATTATGTAAATATTTTATAAAAATTTTTCTTTAGTTTAAAACTTTGTTAAAATATAAGCATGTTTAGTTCCAGAAATATAGTTGCGGGGATATTTATATTATTGTTATTTCTTGGATTAGGTGTAACTTTTTCAAAATTATACCAGCCGGAAGCAAAAAATATCAAAAACTATAAACTCGCTTTATCCGATTATGATAATGAAAATTATTCCAATTCATATTTTTTATTTTCTCAAGTAAGTGCAATTTCTGCGCTTAAGCCTGCAGCACTTTACAGGCAGGCAATGTGTGCAAGAAAATTGGGAGATAATAAATCTGAATTAAATAGCTATCAGCAGTTAATCATGTATTATCCAAGGAGTAGATTTGCCGCTGAAGCTCGTTATTATGCCGGTCAATTTTTGATGGACGAAAATCCGAACTTAGCTTATCGTTATTTTGATAACGTTGTAAAGGCTAATATTGATGAGGATTTTACTATCGCTTCCGAGTATTTTAAGGCAAGAATTACTGCGACTAAAATTCGTTATTCTGGGAAAAAGCCTTCTGAAAAGAAAAAAGAAAAGGTTGAGCAAGCGTTTAGAAATTACCTTGAAAAATATCCTGATGGCAGGCTTGCTGTTAATGTCGCAAATACGTGGAGAAAGTTTAACCAAAATCTTTCACCTTCCGATGCTTATTTGGTTGCTAGGGCTTATGTTTATGCAAAGTCCTATGCTGAAGCTAAAAATATTATATCTAAGCTAAAAGAAGAAGATATTTGGGTTCTTAAGGATTTAATGCTTTATAGGACAAGAGATTATAACAATGCTAATGCTCTATTATTGAAACATATAAAAGAAGATAATAAAAATATTAGAAAAGAAGATTATAACCTTGTTATTGATGAATATACTGATATTTGGGATTCTGATAAGTCTAAGTATCACAAGTTAGCGGCTCTTTTAAATTCTACAAAAAGCAGCAAGCGTGATTATATTTGGAATTTGAAATGTTCATATTCTCCAAAAGAGGAAAAACAGTCTTGTTATAGTGGTTTATATTCTGCATTCCCTAACGGTGAGTATGCAAGAATTGCTTTGTTCCAAAATTTTGTATTAGCGCTCGAATCTAAAAATTATCAAAAAACTCGTCAATTAAGTGTTGAATATTTGAATAAATATAAAGATTCAAAAGAAACCCCTATGGTTATGTTTTGGGCAGCTAAAATAGATCATAGCAGTAAGATGCTTAATGAAATAGTTTACAGATATCCTGATTCTTTTTATGCGTATCGTGCTTTTTGGATTTTGCATAATATAAATGGTGCTACTATTAATTCTCCATTGAAATTTAAACAGGTTGTTTATCCATATAAACTTCCGGATAGAAAAAGTCCTTTGTATTCATTGTTGTTAGTTAAAGATTACGAAATGATTAAAAAATATACTAACGATAAGTTTATCGAAAGTTGGGTTGAATATGAAAAAGGGAATTATGCAACTTCAATGATTATTGCAAGAGATGCAATGGCTGATTTAGATGTTAAACCTACTAAGTCTGATTTGAGATGGCGTTTGGTTTATCCTCAAAATTACTTTAAGCAAGTAAGAAAATATGCAAATGAATATTATAATAATGAAGCATTAATAATGGCTATATTAAGAGAAGAAAGTTCGTTTAATACTCAGTCGCAAAGTAACGTTGGCGCAATGGGGTTAATGCAGTTGATGCCAACTACAGCTAAAGAAATTGCTTCTCGTAATAATTTGCCGTTTGAAATTCTATATCTTCTAAATCCTGATATTAATATTAGGCTCGGTAATCTTTATTATTCCAGTTTAAAAGAACAGTTGTCCAATAACGAAGTTATGGCAATCGCTGCGTATAATGGAGGTATCGGTTCTGTTATAAATTGGAAGAATAAATTGTCTTATTCTGATATTGATGAATTTATTATTCAAATACCTTATGAGGAAACTCAATATTATATTGAAAAGATTTTGGGAAGTTATTGGAATTATACAAGAATTTATCAAAAGTAATAAAAATTTCGTCTAAATGAATTATTCAAAGAAAGGTTGAATAGGGTAAAATAAAAATATGAAAAAGATTATATTAATACTAGCAATAATTATATTAAATATGATAGCAACCAATCCGAGTTATGCAATAAAAATCGGATTACTAACACAAGTAGATGAAGCAGGTGTTGGTGTTAACGTAAATGGTAGAATGATTGATGTTAATACCAATAAAACAGTATGTACCGCAGATGCAATGAGAGGATATGTTTTAGTCCCTTATAAAAACGAAATTGCAGTAAAAGCTGGTGGCAAAACTTATACCTTGGGTACAGGTGCTATTGTTCTTAGAACAGATACTGACGGTTATGTCAGTACAAAAGGTAAATGGTATCATGGTAAGTTACTTATTAAAAATATGGGCGGGAAACTTACTGTTATAAATGATATAGATTTGGAAAATTATATAAAAGGTGTTGTTCCATCTGAAATGCCGGCATCTTGGGAATATGAAGCATTAAAAGCTCAGGCGATTGCTGCAAGAAGTTTTGCTTTGGCTAATTTAGGTAAACAATCTAAAAATGGATATGATTTGAAAGATAATACTGAAGATCAAGCCTATGGTGGTGCGTCAGCCGAAACTAATATAACAAATAAAGCCGTTGACGAAACTCATGGACTTGTTTTAACTTATGATATGAAAATTATTTCAGCTTATTATTCAGCTTCAGCCGGTGGTATGACTTCTGATTCAGTTTGGGGCGGGTATGCTCCTTATCTTCATTCAGTACCTTCTTTTGATGATGCTGTTGGTAAAAAAGGTCATGGTGTTGGCATGTCTCAACATGGTGCTAATAATTTGGCTAAACAAGGTTATAATGCTTATCAAATTTTGCAGTATTTCTACTCAAATATCAAATTTGCTAAGTTGAATAAAGATACTTAATCCTTGTTATTACTGTTTTAGCAGTTGATATACTTCGGTATATCCTTGCTATTATTTAAATTTAGCCGAATTAATTCGCTAAACCCCTTGACAGTATTGCCTTAAATGGTTATAATAATTTTGTCGATACAAGGAATTCTGCGGAATTGGTTATGTATTCGTAGTTTTAAGGAAGAAGGAGGTTCATGATGAACAAAGAAGAATTAGTAAAAGAAGTGTCAAAAAAATCAAAAGTTTCTCAAAAAACTGCAGCTGATATTTTATCTGCAACTCTAGAAACTATCCAAAAAACAGTTTCTAAAGGTAAAAAAGTTACTCTAGTTGGTTTTGGTACTTTCGAAGCTCGCAAAAGAGCAGCTAGAACCGGTAGAAACCCTCAAACTGGTGCAACTTTGAAAATCGCTGCTAAAACAGTTCCTGCATTCACTGCTGGTAAAAAATTCAAAGAAATTGTAAAATAGTTTTTATTTTATAAATTTTCGAAAGCCGGTAATCTTATATGATTATCGGCTTTTTACGTTGCTTAAAATTTCTTGAATGTGGTATTTATTCGTGGTATTATTATCCTACAGTAAAAGTTTAAGAGGTGTTAAATGAAAAGTTCAACAATAAGAAGATCTACATTGTCTAGAGAAACCATGGAAGTTATTGAAAATTTGTCAAAAGAACAAGAAGAAAGCGGACTTCCTAGTGAGTATGTAAGACCTGATGAATTAGATGATAGTGTAGGCATCAATAATGGCAGTATGTCCCAAGAAATTGATTTGTTGTGGCAAAATTTTAAAACAAATCAATTTAATACTAATTCTCCTGTTGTTCATCTTTTTATTGGTATTGTTATCGGTGTTGTTTTAACTTCTTCAATTTTTGTTATTCATTCGATAGCTACAAAAGACAATTCAGACTCTAGTAAGGCTGCTGTTGGTGGTATTGAAAAACTGTTCAGCGGTAAAGAAAAAGTTCAAGAACCTACTCTTGAAGAACAAGCAAGTATTCAACAAGTTATTCCTTCAGATAGTGAAAGTTCTGTTTCTGATAGTAGTAGTGTAAATACAACTGAAGAAACTCAACAGGCTAGTACAAATGCAACACAAGAAGTCGCTTCAGGTAGTGTTGATACTTCTTCAATGACAAAATATAAGGTAAAAAGTGGTGATACCATCGAAAGTATTATAAAACAACATTATGGTACTTATTCTCCTGATAAGGCTGAACAAATTATGCAGGTTAATAATATGAAATCGCTTGATCATATTAATATTGACCAAGAAATTTTACTTCCTTAGTTTTTGTTAGTTATAAGGTTTAATTTATGTTTAAAAAATATGTAAAATTTTTATTTACTATCTTTGTGTTGTTTTCATTAACCAGCGTGAGTGTTTTGGCTGATGAAGTTAGAACTGATAATGATTTGCGTTCCAAATTTTTGAATAACAGTACAGTTATTATGGAAGTTAATATCCGCTCATTCAATTCAAAAGATTTGGATGGTGATGGGTTTATTAGAGAAGATATTGGAGAAGTTCGCGGGAATTTTCTAAATGCTATTGATAGATTAGATGAAATTAAAAATCTCGGTGTAAATACACTTCATGTCTTGCCGATTACGCCTGTTGGTAAATTAAAAGCATTGGGTACTGCCGGCAGTTTGTATGCAGCATCTGATTTTCAATCGATTAATCCTGATTTAATTGATAAAAATTCTCAGTTATCACCGGAGGATCAAGTTAAAAAATTTATTGAGGAAGCTCATAAAAGAAAAATTCGAGTTATTGTGGATGTTCCTGCGTGTGCTTCTTATGATTTGTATTTACAGCGACCTGATTTGTTCGTACAACAGGCTTCAGGTGAACCTGTTATGCCTGCTGATTGGACTGATGTAAGGCTCCTTGCAACAGGTACTGAAGATAAGGTTGATGTTAATGTTTATAGCTTATACAAAGACTTTGTTAAGTATGTTATGAGTTTGGGTGTTGACGGTATAAGGGCTGATGTTGCTCATTGTAAAACTCCGTTATTTTGGAAAGAGTTAATCGAATTTTCAAGAAGTAAAGATCCTGAATTCTTATGGTTGGCGGAAACTTCTGATTCTTGGAATGAGGCAATTTCTCCTCAAGCTGTTTTTACTCCTTATAATAAACTTTTGGAAGCCGGTTTTGATGGTTATTATGGTTCATTTTTTAATTTAAAAGATTGGAAAAATGCTAAAGAATTAAATAAGCAGGTATCTTTTACTTTGACAGATAATAAAAAATATAAAGAACCTAAAAGTGTTATTGGTAGTTTTACCACTCATGATGAAGTCAGTCCTATTTTGTTAAAAGGACCTGCTCTTAGTGATATGATGATTTGGCTTAGTGCAACTTTGCCTGTTAATACTTATTTTCCTGACGGATTTCAGACGGGGGATGATTATATTTATAAAATGGGCAACAGACTTGCTCCTTCTTCAAATACTGATGATAATACTTATTTCGTCCATCGTGGAAAAATTGATATTTTTAATTTCTCAAGGCAACCGGGGGGCGATAACAATACTTTAAGAAATGATTTGTTACTTAGTAATAATGTTAAACAAAGCCTTTTACCAGTTTTGAATGAGGGAACTTTTACTCCTTTGAAAACTAATAATCAAAAAATATTTGCTTATATGTTTGCAAATAATATAAAAAAAGTTATTACAATAGGTAATCTTGATTTTGATAATCCTGTAAAAGCTGTTGTGAAAGTTCCAAAATTTAATCCGAAACATCAAAACGTTTTGCCTATAAAAATAAGTACGATGCCTGATGTTAAAAAAGGAAAGGTTATAGTAAATTTAAAACCAGGTGAAGTTGTTGTAATTATTATTCATGAATTGCTGTAGTGTTAAACTAATTTTTCGGCTAATTTTATAGCTGCAATCATTCCGGTATAATCTGCAATATTTTTTCCTGCAATATCAAAGGCTGTTCCATGTCCCGGGGATGTTCTTATGATATCAAGTCCGATTGTTGTATTTACTGTATTCATGCCGGCAACTGTTTTTATAGGTATTAGTCCTTGATCGTGGTAGGTTGCAATATAGCAATCATATTCATCTTTTGTTTTGTTATAATAATGTTTTGCAGCTTCTACAAATAATGTATCTGCCGGTAGTGGTTTTGTAATATTTATACCTTCTTCATTTAGTTCTTTTACAGCAGGAATTAGTATTTCAAGTTCTTCTTTACCTAAGATTCCGTTTTCTCCTGCGTGAGGATTTAGACCACATAGTGCAAATTTTGGATTTTTTATTTTTAATTTATTTTCGAAAACATGAAATGTATTTTTTATTTTTGTTTTTACCAAATCTTTTGTTAGATTTATTTCTTTTAAAGGACAATGTCTTGTAAGTAACAGAACTCTAAAATTTTCTGCAATGAATAACATTTCGGCTTGTTGATTTTTGTTTGCCAAATAATGTTGTAATACTTCAGTCTGTCCATTAAAAATGTGACCAGCCATATGCATTGCTTCTTTAGCGGTTGGAGCTGTTACTATTGCTTGTGGCATAATTTCACATACTTTTTTCAAACTTTGGAATGCAAATTCACCGGCTTCTTTTGTTATTTTCCCTGGTTTTATATTGTCTTTAGAATATGGAATTTCTATTATCTCGTAGGCATCGTTTAATTTTTCATAATAATTTAAGATTTCTTTATTCGAGATTATTACAATTTTATCTTTGTTAATATTTAGATTATTTAGGGCGTTTATGGTAATTTCTGCGCCAATTCCGTTTGGATCACCTGTTGTTATTGCAATTTTATCCATTATAATTGTTCTTCGTGTTTTTTAAAATAGTTTAATATTTCAATAAGTGTATTTACGCCACCAAGATTACCTGATTTTGTAACAAGCCATTGATCAGATGTTGCATTTTTGCTTAGTGCAATTGCCGGTAATACTTCATCTATAAGTTTTAGTTGATTTGCATCAATAGCATTACAACATTTGTAAGAGGTTTCTCCACCTAAAGTTATTAGTACAGCCTTGCACTTGCTAAGAACTTGTTTTGTTAATTCTGCCAGAAAATCTGTAACAGCTCCTGCAAGTCCTGATTTTGTTAAGTCAGCTTTCATTGTATCTTCAGAAAAACCGTCAAAGTTGTTTAGTAATTTTGATGTGTGAATAAGTACAACATTTGAACCTACAAGATTTGATACAATTCTGTTAACCAAATCTTCTTTCACACCACCTAAAATTGTGTCCATCCCTAGTTCTATAACTAAACTGTTTTCTTCAAAATCTTCTGATTGTTCGTATTTATCAATTTGATTTAGTGTAATTTGTGTAGCACTTCCCGATACAATAAATTTTGGTAATTTAGGAAGTTTTATCGGTAATACTTCTGAATATTCATCTTTTGGAATCCATTCATTACTTAGAACTTTTCCTGCTGCTGCATTACCTACAGGTAAGATTTTATAATTTGATTTTTGCATTGCCAGCGCAAGTTGTTCTAAATCCGTTATTGAAACAGCATCAGCAACAATTATTTTTACTCCGTTTTCAACAAGTTTATTGATTGCTTGTAATATAGGTCCTGCTCCATCTAATATCGTTTTTAATTCAATAGAGCCGACAATGTTTTTTAGATTGTTGCCTAATTGTGATTGCAAAAGCGTAGGAAGATGTGATTCGAAAATAGGAGAATGCGGATCTCTTGCCATTTCTGTTCTTTCGATTGGTACGCTTTTTAATAATTGGTATCCGCCTACAGTTATCCTGTTTTCTTGAGGAAATGCCGGCATAATTAAAGCGGCGTCCCATTCTAAAACTTCTAACATTGACATTACTTCTACTGCAATGTTTCCCCTAATTGTTGAGTCTATTTTTTTGTAAAAATAATCAGGGTTAACTTTGTCCAGTAAATATTTGGTCGCTTGTTTTACCTTTTCAAAAGCATATTCAGGTGCAATGTTTCTAGTTTCTGTTGCTATTGCCCAAACTTGTGGTGCATCAGATATTGCTGGCTCTTGTTCTGTGTTTAATAAAATGTGTGTGTCTGCATTATTAAGCATAAATTGAAGAGCGGTATCATTTGCACCTGTCAAATCATCTGCTATTATTCCTACGGTATTTGAATTTATTATCATAATACTGTTTCTTCTACGTCCTTTTTAGAGCCTAATAATCTGATTGTATTTGCACGGATGTAAAAAGATTCTCTTTCATTATTTGTAGTTTTATCTATCCATTTGTTGTTTGCGATTGCTCCATCTACAGCTACAAGTCTGCCTTTTTTGACATATTCTGCTGCAAATTCTGCTTGTTTATCCCAAACATCTATATTAAACCAGTCGGTTACTTCTGATTTTGTTTTGGAATCCCAGCGGTTTACTGCTACAGAAAAACTTGCTTTCATTTTTCCTGAATCAAATGCTTTGAAGTTTTCTGATGCATCTCTGCCTACTCTTCCAACTACTACTACTGTGTTCATTTATTTACCTCTTTCAGTATTATTTTATATTATACAAATTTTGTTTTTTTAGTCAAAATTAATACATTCTAACAAGACTTCTTACTTTTGAAAGAACTTCTCCTGCTCTTTCTCTTGCTTTTGCAGAGCCTTCTTTTATTATGTCGTGAACTTCGTCAATGTGTTCTTCATAATATTTTCGACGTTGTCTTATTGGTGCAAATTTTTCATTAATCTTTTCTGCTAATTGACGCTTACATTGTGCGCAGCCTCTTAATCCTTTTTCACATTCGCAACGTACTGTTTCAATTTCTTGTTCATCGCCAAATATTGACCAGTATTTGAAGGCTACTTCGCAATCGTCAGGATGTCCCGGATCATCTTTTCGTAATCTTGAACGATCTGTTATTGCTGTCATTATTTTCTTTGCGGTTACTTCTTCTGTGTCGGATATTTTTATGTCATTGTTAAATGATTTACCCATCTTGTTTCCGTCTAAACCACAAATTAGTGAACAATTATTTAAGATAGGTTTTGATTCTTTAAAGAATTCTTCACCATATAAATTGTTAAATCTTCTTGCAATATCTCTTGTTATTTCTATGTGTGCTACTTGATCTATTCCTACAGGTATGTAATCTGCATTAAACATCATTATATCTGCACTCATTAAGACTGGATAACCCATTAGTCCGTAATTTATTTGAGAGCCTTGACCTTCCTTTGTTTTTAATATTTTTGCCATATCCTTTAAGGTTGGATCTCGTTCTACCCAGTTTTGTGGTGTTATCATTCCTAAATAGATATTTAATTCCGCAATTTCCGGTACTAATGATTGTACATAAATTACGGATTTTTTCGGGTCTAGTCCGCAAGCTAACCAATCTATTATTACATCAAGAGTGTTTTGCTTTAATTCTTCGGTTTTATCATATTTTGTTGTTAAAGCATGCCAGTCTGCAGCAAAAAAGTAACAATCATATTCATCTTGAAGTTTTACCCAGTTTTGGATAACTCCAAGGTAGTGGCCTAAATGTAATCTGCCTGTCGGGCGCATTCCTGATACGATAACTTGCTTCATTTATAAATCCTTTCTATATAACGTAGTTATTATATTACAAAAACAACGCCTTAAGAGTGAAATTTTGTAAAGATATCAATATCTTAATTCTTTTCTGTTTCGTATTCTTCAAGTATTTCGTTCATATCATCTACAAAATCTTTAAACTCTAATTGGGTTATATCAGGTTTTGTTTCTTTTATTGAGTCCATTAAGTCTTTTTCTGTTATATCAGAATTTTGTGTTTTTACTTTGGCATTTTCAATGATGTTAATTATACCTTGCGCACTGTAGGCTTCATCATTTTCGATTGCTTTAGTAATTTCATTTCCCAATTTGTTGTAGTCAATATCTTCGTTTGTATATTCTTTTGTATGATATTTGAAGATTTGTGCTGCATCTTGTCTGTTTGGCGGTCCTAAAAATATTTGATATGGTATTAAGTTTACATTGAGTAAGCCAGTATCAAATTGTCTTGGTTGACTTGATGTCATAATTACGGTTGCTTTGTATTTGTTTGCACAATCTTCAAGCAGGTTAGCAAATTGACCGGCTTTTGTTTCTTTGAAATCTATAATTCCTATTTTTAATTCTTTTTTGTCTTTTTCACTCAGTAATGTACTAAAATTAAAATCATCAAGTAATATTATTGTTCTTTTTTGAGGAGTTTCTTTAGAATTATAACGCTTTTTAGCATTTTTAAATTCTTTTTTTAAGTCCCTAATGATATCATCATCATCTTGAATTGTATCTATCGAAACAAATTCACAGTCAGTTTTTTGAGCGAATGCTTTTGCAAATTTTGTTTTTCCTGTTCCGTGTTGTCCATATAGCAATATACCGTTTGGAATATTTGCATTGTATCCGATTTTTTCTAAATTAAGTTTACTGATAAAGATATCTTCTAATCTGTCTTTTATCTTTTCGTAACCTGCAATTTTATTCCATTCTTCTTGGTTTTTTGCTTTTGAAAATTTATCTTGATTCATATTGAATAGAATCATTTCCATATTGGTTTTTTCTTTTGCTTGTTGTTTACCTAAACCAAATATTTTCTGTAATAAGTTACGTGAATCCAAATTCTTTTTTAATCGAGTTTCATAATCAAAAGTGTCATCTGCAGTAAAATGAATTTCAAATTCTTTTTTTGAGGTTGGAGTATTTGATTGGAAGACATAAAATATCTTGTAGTAGAAGCCTTCCCAACTGGTTGTATGTGCATTATTTTAATCCCTTTTATCGTTATTATAAACCGCTAAAATATAAATGTTACATTTTTAGTAGTTTAAGGTAATATTTCTTTATATTTTTCAATTTATATATTAACTAAAATAAATATAAACAATAAAAAGGCTTTAGAGATTTTCTAAAGCCTTTTTTTAAATGGTCGGGATGACACGATTTGAACGTGCGACCCCCTCGTCCCAAGCGAGGTGCGCTACCAAACTGCGCTACATCCCGATATATAATTTTCAAGGTTTTGGGTTGCCTATTACCATGCTAATCTTTTGCTATGTTTTCGGCTTTTCCCTTTCGTCTTTCCGACTGCTCCTTTATACTAGGATAAAAATTTTTTAAAGTCAATCCTTTTTTGTAAATTTAGTTTTACGTTATATATTTTTATGTGATATAATTACCATATTATGGTCAGACTAATCAATAAAAAGAATATGTCAGTTGTTGCGGATGGGGTTTATTCTTGGATGAAAATTCAAGATAAATTGACTTATATTGCAGAGTATAATAATCCGGGAATTACTCCTTGTATTTATGCGATGTGGCATGGTAATCAATTTTGTGTGCATGGTTTACCTGATAGAGGTAATGTTAATATTTTAATCAGTACTTCTATTGATGGTGAAATTATTTCTGCTATTGCCAGAAAATTAGGTTATCAAACTTGTCGAGGGTCTTCAGGTCGAAGAGGTTCTGTTTCCGGTACCTTACAGATGATTTCCAAGTTGAAAAATGGCGAAAATATTGCTATTATGGTCGATGGTCCGAAAGGTCCTATTTATACGGTTAAACCAGGTGCAATTACTCTTGCTCGCGAAGCGGGTGTTCCTATTGTGCCTGTAGATTGGTATTCTGATAATTTGACATTTTTAAAATTCCCTTCTTGGGATAAAATGACTTGTCCGTTCGGTCCAACTTGGATATTGAATACTTATGGGGATCCGATTTATACTGAAGGGAAATCGGATGAGAAGGTTGCCGATGAAGTTAGAAATTCGCTGTTGGAATTGCAAAGGTTAGCGCCTGAGCGTTATAAAGAAGCAAAGAAGTTAAAGCTATGGAAAAAAAGGAAGTAAAAGTTTCAATGCTTCAAATGTCATCTGTTGTCGGTGATATTGAAGCTAATATTAATAAGGTAAAAGAGTTAACTAATTATAGATTACCATCAGATTCTGATGTTTTAGTTTTACCAGAAGTGTGGACTGTTGGGTGGGATTGTGCTTGTTTTAGAGATTCTGCTTTACCTTTAGGGTGTGGCTTGGTTCATGATTTTCTTTCTGGTATTGCTAAAAAATATTCTGTTAATATTATTGGCGGTAGTTATATTACCCTTGAGGATGGAAAGTTCTATAATACTTGTCCTGTTTACGATAGAGATGGTAATCTTATTGCAAGTTATTCTAAAAATCATTTGTATTCATATTACGGGTGTGATGAAGATAAATATGTTTCGATTGGAAAATCTCCTGTTATGGTTAATTTAGATGGTGTAAATTTTGGGTTAACTATTTGTTATGATATTAGATTTCCTGAAATTTACAGAGCTTATATGAAGTTAGGTGCAGATGTTTTAATAAATTGTGCGGCTTGGGGATTTAAGAAAGCTGTTCCTTGGGAGATTATGACAAAATCAAGAGCTGTTGAAAATCAGTGTTATATGATTGCTTTAACTCAGTCCGGGTATATTAAAAATAACGAATATAACCTTGGAGAATCTCGCATTATTGATTATGAGGGAAAAGAAGTTGTTTCTATTATGTCCGGCGAAGGTATTGTTTCCGGAGTTTTAGATTTAAAATCAATGTATGAATTTAGGACAAAATCTCCAACCTTAAAAGATATAAGGGATAGTTATGAGGTAAAATTAGTATGCAAAAAGTAATTTGTTTTATATTGTTTTTTATGTTGTCAATTACTTCAGTTTTAGCTGAATCTATAGATAAAACTCTTAATAAAATGGATATCAACAAGGGTGCAGTTTCTGTTATGATAAAAAATGTTCAAAGTGGTGATACTGTTTATGCTTTGAATGAAACAACTCCAATGCACCCGGCTTCAACATTGAAAATTTTAACGTCATCTGCTGCTGTTGATACGCTTGGTGCTGATTATAAATTTAAGACACAATTATATAAAAGTACCAATAATGATTTATATTTTAAACTGTCAGGAGATCCTTTGTTAAAAACATCAGATCTTGAAAAATTAATCAAAGCTGCAAAAACAAAAAAGATATCGCCTAAAAATGTTTATGTCGATGATTCTGTTTTTGATAAAAATGAATGGGGTGAAGGTTGGCAGTGGGATGATGCTTTAAATCCTTTAATGCCTAAATTTAGTGCATACAATATTAATAAAAATCTTCTTTATTTGTATATTAACCCATCACAAGAAGGTAGTCCTGCTATTATTGAAGTTAATTCAAGTTATCCAGTTCCTTTTATGAATTATACAAAAACGGTTTTGAACGGTGCTTCAAATGTAGGTATTTCAAAAAATGAAGAAATTCCAAATCTTTTGAATATTGTTGGTACAGTTTCCAAGAAGTTAACAAAAGTTCTTCCTGTAAAAAATCCTAAATTGAACTTTATATTATGTTTGGAAGATGTTATAAAAGATAGCGGATTTGAATATTATTCAAAGATTGTCAGTGCAAAAATGCCTGCAAACAATATTTATCTTGTAGGTGAAGTTGAACATGGACTTGAAAATATTCTTCCTTTAGTATTGAAAAATAGTGATAATCTAGCTGCTGAAACAATATTTAAAATGGGTGGTGCTGTTTATTCTGACTCTCAAGGTTCTTTTGCTAATTCTCAAAAGATGCTTGATGCTTATTTCGAAAAACTTGGTTTAAATTCTGCTGATATTAAAATTGTTGATGGTAGCGGTGTTTCTAAAAATAATTTGATGACAGCTGAATTTATGACAAATTTCCTTATGAATAGGGCAAATGCCAGTGGGTTTGAAGAGTTTCAAGAATTATTACCGAAACCTTCCGAGGGAACTTTGAAAAACAGAATGTTATATTTTCAGGATAATTTGCACGCAAAAACAGGAACTTTAGCTGATACCAGTGCTATTGCAGGTTATCTTACTTCAAAACGCGGTAAAATGTATGCTTTTGATATAATGATAAATGATGCAAGAACATCTGAGGCTGATAAAAAGAATATCGAAGAACAAATTCTTCGTGCTTTATATATGAGTTATTAGTGAAACAAATAAAGGTAAAAAATTATGTATGAACCCGAAGTATCTATAATTACACCAACTTATAATATTGTTGAAAATGGACAGTCTGACGATTTTACATTGCTGATAAATTTGTTAAATCGCCAAACGTATGAATATGTTGAACATATTGTTATAGATAATGCCTCAACAGATGGTACTCAGGTTATTTTGAAAGAATATAAAAATGCAGGTTATTTAAGTTTTTTCTCTGAACCGGATAGAGGAAAATATGATGCAATGAATAAAGGTTTACTTAGAGCAAAAGGTAAATATGTTGGGTTTTTAAGTTGTGATGACTTTTATCATGATATTACCGGTCTTGCTGACGTTGTTAATGTTATGGAAAGTGAAGATGCTGATTTTTGCTTTTTCCCTTCCTATTGCTGTCAACCTGACGGATCAGTTTTTCAATTTGTTCCTGCTATGCTAAATGTATTTCAGGTGGCACCTTGTCCTAGACAAGCTGTAATCTTTAAAAAATCTGTATTAAATGATATGAGAGGGTTTGATGAAAAATTTAAACTTCTTGCGGATTATGATTTGATGATTAGATTAGTTTTGCAAGGGTATAGGGGTGTTTTGTTTGATGGAAATATCGTAACTTATAAGATGGGTGTTGAAGCAATGAAACATTCTGTTCAAGCTGAGGCGGAGTGTAATCATATTTTTTATAAAAATTATAAACCTTTATATCCTGTCAATAACGAGATTCTTGATAGAATGGTTAAAATCTCTGAAATTCCAAAACCTCTTTTGGATAAATTGGTTAAATGCTTTCCTGACGAGGATTATGATTTGTTCTTTGAACGTTATCAACAAATGTATAATATTCGTAAGGATGCTGCAAAAAATCTTAGAAATCAAAGATAATTGTAAATTTGTTTTTAATGTTTATTGTAAACAATTTGCTAATTAATCTTTCGTGTTTATAATTAAGATATAGTTTAGTTTTTATATAAGAAAGTTAGGGAAATATGAGTGAAAAGAAAATAGCAGTTTTAGGTTGCGGTTTATGGGGAAGAAATATTGTCCGTAATTTTTACAATTTGAATGCTTTGGGTATGGTTTGTGACTTGGATGATGAAAATTTGGCAAAAGTTAAAGAACAGTATCCTGAAGTTAAAACTACAAAAGATTTTCACGATATTTTAAATAGTGATGAGATTATGGGGGTTGTTGTAGTTACTCCTAGTCATACTCATTATAAATTTGTTAAGGCTATGCTTGAAGCCGGAAAACATGTTTACGTTGAAAAACCTATTTCAACTGTTGCTCAAGAAGCTAAAGATTTGAAAGATCTTGCAGATAGCAAAGGGCTTGTTTTAATGGTAGGTCATTTGCTTTTATATCATCCTGCGGTTAACAGACTTAAAATGCTTGTTGAAGAAGGTGTTTTAGGTGATATTGTTTATGCTCAAAGTGACAGACTTAATATAAATTATTTTAAAAATGACAGAAGTGTTATGTGGGATTTGGCTCCACATGATGTTTCAATGATAAGTTATGTATTGGGTAAAAATCCTCAGCGTGTAATTTCTGCTATCGGATGTTCTTCTGATGGAAATGATATTATGGATATTACTCATATCGGAATTCAAATGGAAGGCGGAGCTATTGCTCATATTACAGATAGTTGGATTACTCCAAGAAAACATGTTCAACTTCTTGTTCGAGGCACTAAAGCTACTGCAATTCTTGATGATACAGTGCCTGAGCATAAGTTGACTATTTATGATAATTATAAAGCCGGTACTATTGAAAATGTTCAGCTAGATTATCTTGAAATTGAACCGCTTAAACTTGAATGTCAACATTTTATAAGCTGTTGTGAAACAGGTAAAAAGGCTCGTTCAGACGGGGAAAATGGTTTTATCGTGGTAAGTATTTTGGAAGAAGCAGAAAAAATTATGCTTGGTGACAGAGTCCAAAATCTTGATCATATGAATTTTGCCTTATCAAGATCTAAGAAATTAAAATAAGTAAAAGAGAGGATAATATTATAATGGATATAAAAAATAACACAGCGAATATTGTTTCTGTGACTAGAATTTTTGTTGCATTTGCAGCTATCGGATTATTATTTGTTCATACTACGACATCTTATATTTGGGCTGTTGTTTTGACGATTATTGCATTTGCTATGGATGGTGTTGACGGGTATATTGCAAGAAAATACAATCAGACTTCTGAATGGGGCTCTGTGTTGGATATTATGGGCGATAGAATTGTAGAAGCTTCTTATTGGATTGTTTTTGCAGTTATGGGATGGTTAAATATTTTATTTCCGATCGTTTGTATTGCAAGAGCTTTCACTACAGACAGTATTAGAAGTGTTGCTTTGTCAAAAGGAATGACAGCTTTTGGTGATAAATCCATGCAATCTACTGCGTGGGGTAAATTTATTTGTGCTTCTAAATTTATGAGAATAAGTTATGCTGTTGCAAAGGTTGCGGCTTTTGTTCTTATGATTGTTGCTTATACTCCGCATTTGGAGTCTGATGTTGCTGAAGTTATAAGATTAGTAGCAGTTGTTCTTGCGTGGTTTGCAATTATATTTTGTGTTGTTCGTGCAGTTCCTGTTGTTGCAGAAAGCGGAAAGTTATTTAACGATGGCAAGTAAACTTAATATTGTTCTTTATGAACCGGAAATTCCTCAAAATACTGGTAATATTGCAAGACTTTGTGCTTGTTGCGGCGCAAGTTTATATTTAGTTGGCAAATTAGGTTTTTCTTTATCCGCTAAATATACCAAAAGAGCCGGATTAGATTATTGGGATAGTGTTGATCTTCATAGAGTAGAGTCAATGGAAGATTTATACAAAGAATTTCCTAACGGTACATTTTATTATTTAACAACTAAGACTGATAAATTATATACTGATATTGAGTTTAAGGATGGGGATTTTATTGTCTTTGGACCTGAAACAAGGGGGTTGCCTGAAAAATATGTCAAAGATTCTCATGCCAGAACTATTCCTATGATGCCCGGACAGAGGAGTTTAAATTTATCTAATTCTGTGGCTATAGTTGCTTATGAGGCGATAAGACAAAATGGATTATAAATTACCTGACAGAAAAGAAAATTCGCATAAAGGGACTTTCGGTAGGGTATTGAATTTTGCAGGTTCTGATTATATGCCGGGGGCGGCTTATTTATCAAGTGTTTCTGCTTTGAAAATCGGATGTGGATATTGTTTTCTTTGCTCTACAGATAGAGTAATAAATATTGTAGCAACAAAAGCTCATAATGTTGTTTTTCTCCCTCATTCAAAGTTGTTTGATAATCTTGATTCTTATGATGTAGTAGAACTTGGTTGCGGTTTATCTCAAGATGTTGGATATAAAAATTTGCTTGAAAATTTGTTATCGAAGTTACGAAAAGATATTCCGCTTCTTGTTGATGCTGATGGTATAAATATTATTGCAAATTTTCCTGAGATGTTTTTGAAACATAAATTTCAAAATGTTGTTTTTACACCTCACCCGCAGGAAGCCGCAAGACTTTTGAATTGTTCAGTTGATGAAATTTTATCAGATACTAAGCTCAGTGCTCAAAAAATTTCTCAAAAATATAACTGTATAACTGTCTTAAAAACTCATAGAACTTTAGTAGTTAATCCGTGTGGTGAAATTTATGAAAATACAACAGGTAATAGTGCGATGGCAAAAGCTGGTTCAGGAGATGTTCTTGCCGGCATGATTGCAGGATTGATTGCTCAAGGGATGAATGTTTTTGAGGCGTCTTGTTTGGGTGTTTATTTACATGGTTTGTGTGGCGATATTGCAAGAAATAAACTTACACAATATTCTGTTTTAGCTGAAGATTTAATAAGTTTTATTCCTGATGCTATTAAAATATTACAGCCAGAAGTTTAAAAAGAATAAAAATAAATAGCCTGATAGGTTTTCCTATCAGGCTATTTCAATCTTATATGCTTTTATTTTAGCTTGCGATTTGTTCCATTATTTCAAAAGGTTTTTCAATAACTTTCATTGACTGTCTTGTTATTATACCTCTTTTTAGTTCGCTAAAAGATGCTCTTTTTGAACTGAATTTTTTCTTTAAAAATTCATAAGCAACTTTTGGATCGCATTTTGAACCACAAGTAAATAAATCAACTGCAGCATAACCTAATTCTGGCCATGTGTGAATTGCTAAATGGCTTTCAGAAATAATAACCACACCTGAGACTCCATATGGACTGAACATATGGAAGCATTTTTGTACAATTGTAGCTCCGCATTCTAATGCTGCATCTATCATGTATTTTTCAACCTTATCAATACTGTTAAGGGTATTAGGGTCACATTCAAAAAATTCTGCAAGTACGTGTTGTCCTAAGTGAATTTCGTCAATTTGCTCATTTTTTTCGAACATGTCTAATGGTGAATTTGTCAATTTTTGTATCTCCTTTTGTTATAAATGTATATTTCGTACTTTAATATAATATAATAAAAATCAAATTTTTTGCTATTATTTCTCTACCTGTTTTTCTATTATATTTTGCAATAGTCATAAATACACTTGTAATGATAATTACAGCCATTTACCCTGTATTAAGTTTTGTTAAGGCTATTTTATTTGTTTCTGCTTTGTATTATGATTTGAGTATGAATAATAAAATTTTAGTTATTGATGATGACAGAGCTATAAATGAATTAATAAAAGTAAATCTTGAATTAGCAGGGTATGCTGTAGTTCAGGCTTATGACGGGATTAAAGGGTTTGCACTTTGCAAGCAGGAATTACCTTCTTTAGTTGTTTTGGATGTTATGATGCCTGAAGTTGATGGGTTTACTGTTGCAAAAAGAATTAGGCAAAATGACGAAACTAGTGATATTCCGATTATCATGCTTACTGCGCTTTCTCAATTAAATGATAAAGTTAACGGATTCAATATCGGGGTTGATGATTATTTGGTTAAACCTTTTGAAATCGAAGAGTTATTGGTAAGGGTTCGTGCGCTGTTGAAGCGTACTAATCAAATTCCAAAGTCAGCTTCAACAAGAGATTTGCTCACACTTGGCGAAATAACTTTATTGCCTGAGCTTTATAGTGTGAAAATTAATGATAAGCAAGTTAAACTTACTCCGATTGAATTTGAAATATTTAATTTGTTATTTCAAAATCATGGAAATATGGTTTCATCTGCAAAATTGCTGAAAGAAGTTTGGGGGTATTCTCCTGATGATGATATTGAAACAATTAGAGTTCATATAAGGCATTTAAGGTCGAAAATTGATAAAATTGCCGATGGTAAAAAATATATTGAAACAATCTATGGTGGCGGATATAAATTAAATATTTAGTGGAGTTATATGGCATTAAAATTTAAGGGTTCTTGGCGAATTTACCAAAAGCGGGTTTTAGATGAATTGGATTTTCATTTAACCGACAGTAAGCTCCATATAGTCGCTGCTCCGGGCGCTGGTAAGACTACTTTAGGAATTGAAGTTTTAGCCCGATTAAATCAACCATCTCTTATTTTGTGTCCGACAAATACTATTAAAAATCAATGGAAAGAACGTATTTGTTCATCTTTTTTAAATGAAGATGAGTTTAATCTAGTATCTGCTGATATAAATAATCCAAAATTTATTACAATAATTACGTATCAGGCATTATTTGCCGCTTTTACCAAAAGTGAAAATGATGAAATCGAAGAAATTACAGATGAAGAACAAGATGATGTTGATACAAAAAGAAAGTTTAATTCAGAAGTTGCCGATCAAGTTATAGAAGTATTAAAAAATGCCCGAATTTCAGTTTTATGTTTTGATGAGGCTCATCATTTGAGAAAAGAGTGGTGGAAGGTTTTGACGTATTTAACTGAGAACCTTAATCCAAAACAAACTTTAGCACTTACTGCAACTCCTCCTTACGATGTTGATTATTCGGAATGGGAAAGATATGAAGCCATTTGTGGACCAATTGATGCAATTATTTCTATTCCTGAATTAGTTAAAAACAATGATTTATGTCCGCATCAAGATTATATTTATTTTTCAAGTTTAAAAAGTAAAGAAGCTTATGCTGTTCAAGATTATTATAATAAAGTTATCAGATTTATGGCAATCGTCAAAAATGACAGTAGTTTAATATCTTATTTAGGGGCTTTGGATATTTGGAATATGTCTGACGCTTGTGTGGAAAAGGTTTTAGATAATCCCGAATTTTATGTTTCTGTTGCTTCTTTATTGAAATCTTCTAATATTGCTGTTTCTAAGAAATTTTTGGATTTATTTGGAGCAAAATATTCTGAACTCCCATCTTTTGATGTAAAACAAGCAAAATGTTTTCTGAACGGTTTTTTAGTAACTTTAGCTTCGGAGTTTCCAGAAGTAAAAGATAAGATAGATAGTTATTATAATCTTGCTAAAAGATTTGGGCTTGTTCAAAAAAAGAAAGTGGTACTTGAAGATAGTGCTAAAATCCAAAAACAAATAGCAAATTCTTTAGGAAAATTGGATTCGATTGTCGATATTGTTAAATCAGAATATGCTTCTCTTAATTCGGACTTAAGAATGGTTATTTTAACAGATTATATAAGAGCTGAAGATGTTGATAATTCTCATTTAGGGGTGGTGCCTATCTGGCGAGTTTTAAATGATAAGTTCGGTTTAACTATTCCAATAGGAATACTCTCCGGATCTGTAATCGTTTTACCGAAATCAACTTTAGATTGTTTTTATAAATTATTAGAACAAAAAGACATAGATGTTGATAGCGTAAATATTCAAGTTTATGGAGAGGATGCTGATTACATTAAAATTATTCCTAATAATTCGGCTAAATATAAAATTGTTTCTTTGATTACCGAAATGTTTACCCTAGGAGAAGTTCAAGTTTTAGTCGGAACTCAAGCTTTACTTGGGGAAGGGTGGGATGCTCCTTGTATAAATTCTTTAATTTTATCAAGTACGGTCAGTTCTTATATGTTGTCAAATCAAATGAGAGGACGTGCGATAAGAAAAGATAAAAACAACCCGAATAAGGTTTCAAATATTTGGCATCTTGCAACTATAGGTAAACCTTCAACTTCATCCTTTTTTAATATCTTTGATGATCCATACTCAGATTCTTCTTGTTTCTATGATATTAATCAGTTGGCAAAAAGATTTGAGGGTTTTGAGGCTCCTTCATTTTTTGGAAAACACGAAATTATGAGTGGTATATCTCGTGTGATTGATTTTAATATGTTAAAGTCTTTATGTGAATATGATACATTGTTATCAGGTTTAAATAGTTCAACTTTGAAAATAGCGGGCAATAGAGCAGAAATTAAAAAATGGTGGGATAATGCCTTATATCTTGGGTATTCAGGTGGTGAAATGCGGCTTAGAAATGGGCTTGTTGTCCCTAAAGTTACCTCAAAAACTTTATGTTATAAAGGGTATAAGCAGATTTTTGGGAGTATGATTTTTTTGATATTGTACATTTTAGGTCAATTTTGTTCGTATCCTTTATATAAATATTTTATTTGGTTTGTAGTCATCTCTTTGGGATGTTTAGGGTGGGTTGGTTATAACTATCTACGTACAGGTTCTATTGCGGGGGTGTTGAAACAAGTTGCTATTGTACATCTTGAAGTTTTAGAGTATTTAGGTTTGATTAAAACTTCATTGCAAAATGTCAAAATTCAGGCTGATAATTTGGGCTATATTACTTGTTGTAATCTTGCGCCTGAAGAAAATAATGTTGTAATTTCTGCTTTGCAAGAATTTTTGGGTCCTATTAAAAATCCGAGATATCTCTTGATAAGAAAAGGAAATTTCCCAGGTCAGTGCGATTATTTTGCTATTCCGTCCGTTATTGCAACGAGTAGAAAAAATGTTGATATATTTGAAAAACTTTGGAATAAATATATCGGAAATGGAAAAATTGTATATACAAGAAATGTTGAAGGTCGTAAATTGCTTTTGAAGGCTCGTAAAGTAGCATTTTCAGCTATGCAAAGGGAAAGGACAGAAAAACTTTCTAAATGGCAATAGTTAAATGACAAACAAAAAGCACTCAAAACATTGAGTGCTTTTTTGAAATCTGTTAGATGGATATTGCTTATGCTTGAGCAGTTTCAGCTTCTGCAGCAGCTGCTTCAGCCGCAGCTTTTGCTGCTTCTTCTTCAGCTTGTTTTTTAGCTAATGCTTTTTTAGAAAGTTTTACAGTTTCTTTTTTAACATAGTTCAATGTACCATCTTCGTTACAATTTTTGATTAAGTATGCAACTGTTTCTGTAGGTTGAGCACCTTTTGATACCCAATCAAGTGCTGCTGCTTTGTCTAATTGCATAACTTTTGTTTTTGGATTATAGTGACCTAATTCTTGAATAGGACGACCTTCTCTTTTTGTTGTTGAATTGATAACAATAATTCTGTAAGTAGGGTTTTTCTTTGCACCTAATCTTTTTAATCTGATTTTTAACATTCTTTATTTCCTTTTTTCTAATATCTAACAATTACGGGAATCAACCGCCGCTTGTTGATTTCCTGAATCGGATAATAGAGGAATTAGCCGATTGTATCTTAATTCAAGCATAAATACATTATTCTTGCAAGTGTTTGTTTCAATCCCTTATAAAAACTTATCTTTTGTTCAACTAGGCTATTTGTATGAGTTGCTTTTATTCTTTTTTGCGATAAAATCAACACTAGATACATGTGTAAATAGGAAAAGGATATTAAAGATGGAAACAACATTAACTAAAGTAAAAGACAATCTTGTTAAAATAACAATGACAATTCCTGCATCTGAAGCATCTGTTGCTTACAATAATGCAGCTTCTAAAATTTCTCAGTATATCAATATTGATGGTTTTAGAAAAGGTAAAGCGCCTAGAGCGGTTGTAGAAAGACACGTTGGCGTTGACAGAATTCGTCAAGAAGCTTTGGAATCTTTATTGCCTAAATATTTAGGTCAAGCAATTTATGATAACAAATTAGATGTTATCACACAACCTGCTGTTACTGATTTCAAATTTGAAAACGGACAAGATGTTGAAGTAACTTTTGAAGTTGAAACAAGACCTGAAGTTTCTTTAGGTACTTACAAAGGTTTAGAAGTAAAAGTTGAAATTCCGGCTGAAGATGATGGTGCTTTCGACAAGGCTTTGAATGGATTTTTAACTCAACACGCTTCTTATGAATTAGTTCTTGACAGACCTTCTAACAATACTGATACTGTTGTATTTGATTTTGAAGGTACTTGCAATGGTGAATTAATTCAAGGCGGTTCTGCTAAAGGTTATACTCTTGATTTAGGTAATTCTAATTTTATTCCTGGTTTTGCAGAACAATTAGTTGGTCACAATATTAAAGATGAGTTTGATATTCAGGTTACTTTCCCTGAAGATTATCACGATGAAAAATTGAAAGGTCAGCCTGCTACTTTCGCTATTAAATTGAACGAAATTAAGCAAAGAGTTTTACCTGAACTTAATGATGAATTCGTTAAAAAAGTAAGCAGATTCCAAACTGTTGATGAATTAAAGGCTGATATTAAAGATTATATTGAACAACAAAGAAAGAATATCAAAAAAGTAAATGCAGAAAATGCAATCTTTAAAACAATTATTGATTCTACTTCTGTTGATATTCCTCAATCTATGATTGATAGAGAATCTGCGTCTATTAAAGAAGATTACAAACAAAGAATGTCTTATCAAGGTTTAGATTGGGATTCTTTTGTAAAATCTCAAGGTGAAGACTTTGAAGCTAATATTAGTGCTGATGCAGCTGCAAGAATTAAAAATTCTTTAATTATTGATAAAATTTCTAAAGAAGTTGAAATCAAAGTTGAGCAAGAAGATTTCCAATCTAAATTGTCTCAAATGGCTAGTATGTATGGCATTGGTGCTTCAGAATTAGTTAAACAGTTTGGTCAAAATCCTGACTTTTTATCTTCAATTTCTCAACAAATTGTTAATGAAAAAGTTAGAGAATACTTATTCGAAAACAACAAAGTTGAGTATGTTGAAGTTAAGCCGGAAGAAAAAACTGTTGAAGTATAATACAATAAAGTTATAATATTAAATAAGAAAGGGAATTAATCATGAGTTTTGTACCTGTAGTAATTGAACAATCCAGCCGTGGAGAAAGATCATTCGATATTTTCTCTAGGTTACTAAGGGAAAGAATTATCTTTTTGGGAACCCAGATTGATGATATGGTAGCAAATCTTGTTGTAGCACAGTTATTGCTATTAGATAGCGAAAATCCTGAAAAGGATATTATGCTATACATCAACAGCCCTGGTGGTAGTGTAACTGCAGGTTTTGCAATTTATGATACTATGCAGCATATTAGAGCTGATGTTTCTACAATTTGTTTAGGACAAGCAGCTTCTATGGGGGCATTCCTACTTTCTTCAGGTACTAAGGGTAAGAGAATGGCTTTACCTCATTCAAGAGTCCTAATTCACCAACCTTTAGGTGGTGCTCAAGGTCAGGCTACTGATATTGAAATTCAGGCTGCTGAAATTATTCGTATCAAAAAAGCTTTGAACGAAATTTTAGCTTCTAACACCGGTCAATCTATTAAAAAGATTGAAAAGGATACTGATAGAGATTATATTATGACTCCTCAAGAAGCCCTTGAATATGGTATGATTGATAAAGTTATATCCAGAGATATTGTAAAATAATATAAATTTGGAGATTATTTAAATGCCAAAAAACGATGATAAATTAAAATGTTCCTTTTGTGGAAAAACTCAAGATCAAGTAAAAAAATTGATTGCTGGTCCTGAAGTTTATATTTGTGATGAATGCGTTGAACTTTGTAATGAAATTCTGGAAGAAGAATTTTTTGAAGCGAAGGATAAAGACGATTCTGCAAAAACAGGAAAAGGTGAGAAAGAAGAAGCACCTATTCCAAAACCACATGAAATCAAGGAATATTTAGATAAGTATATTGTAGGTCAGGATGATGCTAAAAAAGTTTTATCCGTAGCTGTTTACAATCATTATAAACGTTTAAAACATAACAAAAATAATGATGCGGATAATGTTGAAATTCAAAAGTCAAATATTTTGCTTGTTGGACCAACAGGTTCAGGTAAAACTTTGTTAGCTCAAACTCTTGCAAAAATGCTTGATGTACCTTTCGCAGTTGCTGATGCAACTACATTAACTGAAGCCGGTTATGTAGGTGATGACGTTGAAAATATACTTTTAAGATTGTATCAGAATGCTGAATTTGATTCTGCAAAAGCTGAAAGAGGTATAATTTATATCGATGAAATCGACAAAATTTCACGTAAATCTGAAAATACCTCAATAACAAGAGATGTTTCAGGTGAAGGTGTTCAGCAGGCACTTTTAAAAATGATTGAAGGTACTGTTGCTCATGTTCCGCCTCAAGGTGGAAGAAAGCATCCGCATCAAGAATTTATAGAAATTGATACTAGTAATATATTATTTATTGTTGGTGGAGCTTTTGTTGGGCTTGAAAAAATTGTTGATGCTCGTGCAGGTGAAGGTAATTCAGTTGGTTTCGGTGCTAAGGCTGCTATGTCTCAAGCTGAAAAAGAAGCAAATGCTGTTAGATTATTGAAGAAACTTCAACCTGAAGATTTGTTGAAATTCGGTTTGATTCCTGAATTTATCGGTCGTGTTCCTGTTTATGCAGTGCTTGATCAGTTGAATGAAAAAACTCTTAAAATGATTTTGACTGAACCTAAGAATGCTGTTTTAAAACAGTATCAAGCATTGTTGAAAATGGATGGCGTTGATCTTGAATTTGAACCTGAAGCAGTTGATTTAATTGCCAAAGAAGCAATCAAGCGTAAAACTGGAGCAAGAGCATTACGTTCTATTGTTGAAGAAATTATGCTTGACGTTATGTATGATGTTCCAACAAAAGAAAATGTTGATAAGTTCGTGGTTACTGCTGAAATGGTGAAAAATCGTAAAAATGCAGAAGTGGTAAAGTTACCAACTAAAAAAGATCAAGAAATTATCGCTTAATTTAATATGAATTTCTAAAGAGGCAGGCTTTATTTAAAGCCTGCCTCTTTAATTTATTTTTCATTCAAGAATTTATTCAATAAAAAAAGAAGGCTTTTAAACCTTCTTTTTTATGTTATTTATTTTACTGTTTTAATTAGTGCATTTATTACATCTTGATCCCATTTTTTATTAACTTCTGACGTCATAATTTCCAGAGCTTTATCTGATGTCATTGCCTTTCTGTATGGTCTATCAGATGTCATTGCAGAATAGGCATCAGCTACTGCAATAATTCGTGAACCAAGAGGAATTGATTGACCTTTTAAACCTTCAGGTTTGCCTGTGCCGTCAACTCTTTCTGTTTGATATGTTATATATGGTACAACTTCTGATAAGAAGTTTATATTCATCAATAGGTTAACTCCAACGTTTGAGTGGTTTTGAATTTTTTGAAGTTCTTCTGTTGATAATTTTCCGTTTGTTGCAAAAATTCTTTCAGGTAAAACAATTTTTCCTATATTTTGAAGTAATCCTGCATAGTAAATAAGGTCAGTTGTTTTTTCATTTAAACCTAATGTTTTGCATATGTTTCTTGCAAGTTTTGCAGTATTTCTTGAATGTGATACTGTATATTGACCTTTTCTATCAACTGCACTTGCAAGTGCTTCTACAAAATTCTGTTGATAATCGCATAAATCACCAATTAATGCTGTTAGTTCAGCTCTTGATTGTTTCAGTTCAATTTCAGTAGTTTCTGAAATGCCTACAATTTTATTTACATGCTCAATTTCGTTTTGTAGAGTAATTGTTGTGCCTAGTAAATTGGCTATACTAATTAGAAGTTCTGCAAAATCTTCTTCTAATTTCTCATCTCTAACAACTTCAATCATACCTACAGCTGTTGCTACTCCGCGCATTGGGATATATAAATGTCTGCCATTGGCGATTGTATCGTTGTATAACAAGTCGTTTATTGTTATTTCATTAGATTCAATGGTTTTTCCTGTTGAACCTACTAGTGTCAATTTATTGTCTTTTACTAAATGTATTGAGCAGTTTTCAACTTCAAGCATATCAACAATAGATTTTGCTATTGATGTATAAATCGCCTGCTCTTCACCTTGCGTAAAATTTAACACGCACAATGTGTTTTTTGAAGAATAGATATCAATTAATTCTAATAATTGATTTTGTAATCTTTCCTTTTTGTTGGCTGTAATACTTATCTTTTTTGCTAAATCTTCTGAGATAAGTGTTTCAGATATAAAGTCACCCAAATTGAGTGCAAACATCTCTTCTATTGGATCTGAGCCCGCTAAATTTTCACTCTGTCCAAATAGTGAAACACCCGTTTTCTTCTCTTCTCTATCCATAAATTTTCCTTTATTGCATGCCTTCTTTTATTATATACGGCAAAATATTTTTAATCTTTAATATCTTTTCAAAAAATTCATACTTTAGTATGGTATATTTCCAACTAAAGTTTTATCTAATTGTTTAATATTTTGTAATTTTTAGCACTAAAAAGCACCTTATTTATTAAGGTGCTTTTTTAAAATTTTTATTTATTTTTTAGTAACCTATAGCCCAGTCAAAATTGTTATTTATAGGTTTTGTTACTTGTGAAACATCTTTTTTATCAGTATTTAATGCTGTTATTTCTAAAACTTTGTCAGCTTTTTTTAGAAGATTGAATTCTTCAACTTTATTATCAACATTGTTGAAAGATTGAAATTTGTCTAGTTCAGCTTGCAAATCTTGATTTTCAGCGTTTAATCTAACGATTTCGCTATCAAGTTTGTTTAATTTAGCTTCGCAATTCATCGCTGTATAATAGCTGATAAATGTAACACTAATTGCAACTGTTATACAAAAACCTAATGCTTTATTAATTCTTCTAACAAACATTTCTTGTATTGTTATAGGTTTTTCTTGTATAAAACCACCATCGATAACAGTGTTATCAGAAGCAACAGGTTCTGTTGCATAATGGTTATAACTTTCTACTTGCTCTATTCTCACTCTTGCTGAATTTAAATTCATTCCCTAAACTACCTGCCCATAAACTCTTTTACCGTATGCATCTTGCGACTCTAAGTTTTGCACTCCTTGACGGTGGATTCTCTTCTAACTCTTTTTCTGATGCTGTTATTGGTTTTTTGTTTATCAACTCTAACTTCGGTGGTGGGCAGTGACAAATCATATCTGTCTTACTGCAATGACACTTTGTTGAGTGATATTTCATAAATTGCTTAACTATCCTATCCTCAAGAGAATGGAAACTTATTACACTAATTATAGCACCAACATCTAATATATCCAATACATTATTTAATGTAGATTTTACATTTTGTAACTCTTGATTAACTTCAATTCTTATTGCTTGAAAAACCCTTGTGGCTGGGTGTATAGAGCTTTTTACTTTGGGTACTGATCCTGTAATAATTTGTGACAATTCTGTAGTTGTTTTTATTGGATTTTGTTTCCTTTTTGTAACAATTGCTTTTGCTATACGTTTTGAGAAACGTTCTTCCCCGTATTCTGAGAAGATTTTTACCAATTCTTCTTCTTTATAATTATTTACAACGTCATACGCTGAGAAATCAGAATCTTTGTTAAATCTCATATCAAGCGGTGCTTCTTTTGAAAAAGAAAAACCTCTTTCTTGTTTGGTTAATTGATGGTATGAAGCGCCTAAATCAAATAATATTCCGCCTGTAATTTTTTCGATATTAAGATCTTTTAGAACTTGTTTGATATTTGTATAAGAACTTTTTACTATTGTTAGATTTTTATAATCTTTTAATTTTTCAGAAGCTGCATCGATAGCATCTTGATCTATGTCAAAGGCTATAAGTTTTCCTTCCGGAGAGATTCTTTCCAATATCAGTCCGCTGTGTCCGCCGCCACCTAGTGTGCAGTCAACATAAATTAAGCCTTTTTTGCATTCTAAGGCATCGACAGCTTCGTGTTTCATAACAGTATAATGTTTAAATTCCTGCATAGTTTAATACTAGCACGAAAAATTTTTTGTGCCGATAGCAAAATATTTTTTTTACGTGTATTATATTTTTTAAGGAGGATATTTATGCAAGTATTAAATAATAATTTAGATAAGATCCAATTTGGCGTAAGAATTGTTCCCAATGACGCTTTTCGTAAAACCGTTAAGTTTGCACAAAAAAGCGGAAGATTAGATGAACTCGATAACGCTTTACATATATTGTCAAAGGTAGGAGAAGGCGATTTGTTACTTATTAATGGCGTTGATAAGTCAGGTAATATGTATTCCAACTTTACAATTAATGCAAAACGCACAGTTGCCAATAACTATAGAAGAACACCTGAAGAATCAGCTATTGATGGTTTTATTGAATTAGCTGAATTAGGTGAAAAATTTAAAAAATTATTTGGGAAAAATGTTAAATTTAAAAAGCTTAAAGCCACTGATGTTGTGAATAAATATTCAGATAAGTCTTTAGGTTAATGGTTTAAATTTTTAATTAATATCGAAGAAGAGGTAATTTATTTTACCTCTTCTTAAACTTTATTAAATTATTGAATTATCAAAATTACATAATAAATCCGGCTAAACCTTTATTATCAAAGATTTCAACAAATTTATTCATTGTGCAAGCAACTTCTTCTGTGCCTTTTTCATCGATAATTTGAATAATATTGTTGAATTCTGCATCTTGTACTGCTTGGTTTTTTGAAACAATAATTACTGAACTTGCTTCTTGTAAACCCTTGTCAGTAAATTCAAATAATTTTTCTTCTTTTGTTAAATCCATTTTAGACCTCTTTCGTTTTGTAATTTTCGTAACCACATTTTTAATATCGTTATCTTTTTTCAAAACTTTAGGATTTTATGTTGTATCGTTACATTTGTTTACAATCATGTGTCTATTTAATATTTGTAAATACTATTTGAGAGTTTTGCGGGAGTGTTTTTAATTTTCTTAATAAAAATTTACAAAAAATTTATGTTGACTTTTTGTTTAATATTTGAAAATTTTTGTCAGAATTTGGTTGTTTTTTTATAAAATTCATAGAAATTTGTCTAAAAATTTGTATTTTTATAAAAATATGCAAAAAATCGTCTTTACATTATTTTTACATTTAAAGATAATTACGCAATTTTTTTTTTGACCGCTTTTAATATAAATGTGTCTTGAGTATAATTAAGACATATTCGGCACAGATAGTAAATTATTATGATAAATAAAGTTGAATTAGGTAGTGTAAATAGCAAATGTGCCCCGGCTGGAAAGTTTGGGTTGAAACAAAAAGGATCGACTAGTTTTACAGGACTAGGCGGATTTGCATTGAAAGGTATTCAAAAATGTGAAGAATACCCAATGCTTAACGTTACTGTTTTGGATTTATCTACTGCGATTATTCCAAGAACTTTCTTTGAAACTTTTATTGGTTCAAAGAAAAAGGATGAAAACGGTAATGAACAAAAAGAACGTAAATTAAATATTATGGGTGGTTTTGAAGCTTTCAGACGTGAATCTTCAGGACTTATTATCAACTGTATTATTCCTAGTTTTATCGTTCAAGCAGTTGCGTGTGTATTACAAAAGCCTATAATGGGTGTTTTTAGTAAGTCAGGTTTGTTCAGAAGTTGGGCTAACAGTGATACTATAAACAAAGTTCAAAAATATTACACTGAAGCTATTGGTGATAGCAAAGAAGATAAAATCTTTAATACCCTAAAATCTATGTTTGATGATATTGAGGGTGTTGATGGTGATATTGATAAAAATGGTTTGAAGAAGTTTAAAGATATTTTAGGTAATGACAGTGAATATATCTCAAAATTAAGAGAAACTGCTAAAAATATTGCTTCTGACAATCATAAAGGTTCTTCTGATCTTTACAAATACATTGTTTCTAAAACAGGTATTGCAGAAAATATAAGATTTTCTAAAGAAAAAGGATTTTTCTCAAGCAGCTTAGGACATCTTTGCGAAAGTGCTCAAGATTTGTTGCATGGTATCGTAAAAGAAGAGGCTAATATTAAAAATGCTGATGATTTAACAAGATACTTTACAAAAGCTAAACATCTTGTTAATGCTAAGAGTATTTTCGGGTTGGGTATAATTATACCTTTAGCTCTTGCGGCTCAACCTATCAATAGATGGATTACTCACAAAATGTCCGGTAAAAAAGGTGCTCCGATTTATAATGATGATAAAGAAAGAGTTTTAACTCCGGAAGAAAAAGTTAAATTAACTGCTCAAAAATTCTTAGCAGTTCCTTCTATGTTAGGTGTTGCTGCTTTATCTATGATTATGGATAGACCAAGTTTGAAAATGTTCCAATTTAAGAATATTTTCCCTACTATGGATCAGGCAAGAATTATCTCTGCTGCTACTTTCTCTAGTAGAATTGCTGCTTCTGAAGATTCCAACGAATTAAAAGAAAATACTATAAGAGATATTGCAACGTTTTCAAGTTTTTATTTCTTAGGCGATTATGCAGCTAAAGGTATTGCTACATTCCTTGAAAATAAAAACAATGACGGTATTAAACTAATTAACAGACTTAAAAATACTGCTGATGATGCTAATGTATTGCAAAAATTCTGGAATTGGGCTAAACATACCAAGATGAAATCAACAGATGAATTGGAAGCTATTGCAGATACAGCATTAAGGACTAAGGCTAAAAACTTGAGAGCCTTCTGTCAATTAGGTAATCTTGCATTCTCACTAATTTCATTGGGTGTATTTATACCTCTATATACAAGAACTCAAACTAATAAGAAAAATCAACAAAATCAACAACAAAACGAAAATGCTAGTAATATGATAAAAACCTCTAATGGAGCCGCTACAACATTTACCCAAAAATTAATAAAAGATAAAACTACAGCATTCAGTTCATTTTTTAACTAAAATATAAATAGCAAAGGCATAACTTATGAAAATCGAAAGTAACTTACAACAATTTAGAACACAAAAATATTCAGATAAAAGACAAGTACAAAATTCGGCGATATACGGTAATCAAAACTTAAATAATAAATCTTCAAATCCTAATTTTACGGGTTGGGGTGATTTGTTTTTAAGATTTTTAGATACCAACCAAGCTTGGGGTGCAACATTTGTTGACCTTGGATTTATGGTATTGCCAAGAACGGTTACAGATTTTACTCGTAATACAGATGCCGGTATTGAAACTTTCCGTCGTGAAGGTATGGGAAATGCTAATCACGCGATGATTGGTTTATATGGTACTTTGGCAGGATTACTTTTTGCTACTGGAATTAATAGGCTTTTTCAATTAGGTAAAAATGATGTAAAAGCCAGCTCAATTTTTGCAGATTCTGAAACTATCAATTTACACGGTCAAATTTATAATGAAGCTTTGAAATCTGCAAAAGATAATGCTAACGCTAATCCTTTGCGAGATTATTTAAAAGAAACTTTGAAAAATTATGAAGCTTTAAGCCCTGATGAAAATGCTAAATGGGTTAAATTTAATAGTAAAACGATAGATTCAGTTTCTGATATTTTAGAAAGTGAAATTAGAGCAGATGGTAAGAAACTTTCTAAGGATTCATTTAATCAAATTAGAAGTCTTTTGGTTTCTGATTCTAAAGTTGAAAATAATTACAGAATTGTTGCAAAAGCTGGTGAAAGATTACATTCATCTCGTTATGAAATCGGATCTATTATCAGTAATATGTTTAACTTAGGTAAAGTATTCAATAAACAAACTGTTATTGATGCCTTTAATGCTGCTGAAGAGTCAGCTAGAGCTGCTGCTAATAAAGCGGAACCTATTGTTGGAAATGCATTTTTAAAAGCGCTGAAATCTTTGAACTTAAAACGTTCACTATTAGGTATTGGAATTGCTTCTGCTGTTGGTATTTCTGCTCAACCTCTTAATATGTATTTAACTAAGTTAAAAACCGGGAATAGTGGTTTTGTAGGTGGTGGCGAAGAAGATAAATCTAATGCATTCAAACTTAAAAAAGGTCTATTTGCAACCTTATTTGGTGCTGGTGTTCTTGCAACAATCGGCAATCCTAAAAACTTGCTTAAAAATCTTCAATTTAAAGGTTTATCTCCGACTATTAACCAATTTAAGTTTATTTATGGCGTTACCATTATGTCAAGATTTTTTGCAGCCAGAAATGATAACGAATTGAAAGAAGCATCTTTTAAAGATATTTTAGGTTTTGCTAACTGGCTTTTATTGGGTAACTTTGTTCAAAAACTTGTTGCTCAAGGTTTGGATAAATCTTTAATTAAACGTGATGGTAAAGGTGTTCTTAACTGGATTCAAAATTCTGCACTAAAAACCAGAGATGAAATTTTATTTGCTCATTTAGGTGAAAAAGCTTTTGATAAAAATGGTAAGGCGCTTTCTTACCAAAGTATGGTAAATCTTGCTGATAAAGCTACAAAAACTAAACTTAAATATATCAAGATTGCTCAACTTGCTGGTTATTTATATTCAGGACTGGTATTAGGTTTTGGTATTCCAAAATTGAATATTTATATGACTAAACGCCGTATGGCAAAACAAAATGCTAATCAAAATCAAGATCAAGCTAATGTTATTGCAGCGGATAATATGCTAAAACCGGAAAATATTAAGTTCCTACGAAATATGAATAATTTTACAGGTTCAGAAATTTTAAGATAATTCTAGTCTAAAGAATTTGCACCATTAACAACTTCGATAATTTCTTGGGTTATATTAAATTGTCTTGTTTTGTTATACTCTATTGACAATTCAGAAATCATTTTTTCTGCATTTGTTGTAGCGGCTGACATTGATGTCATTCGTGAAGCTAATTCGCTTGCTTGAGCTTCCAATAATGCTTGGTAAAATATATTTGTCATATACATTGGCACAATTTTTTGCATAATATGGTGCTCATCAGGCATAAATTCCATTAGAGGATCTATTACGTTATCAGTAATTCTTGTATGCTCATCTACAACACCTACAACAGGTAATACTTGCCAATCTTCTACAAAATAGCTCATCATATTCTTAAATCGTGTTGTTACAATTTCTATTTTGTCAATTTTACCTTCTACGTAATATTCAGCCATGTCTTCTGCAATATCTCTTGCTTCCATTGGTGATGGTTTATCAATAGCTGAAAAATATTTTTTTACGATTGGACATCCTAAGCTTTGACACTTTTTGCGTAACGCAGAAATGCCTTTTTGACCGGCAATAAAAAGAATTGTTTCTATATTTTGTTCTTTATAGGCTTTTATTCTTTTTAATGTTTCTCTAACAACATTTGCATTGTATGCTCCTGCCAGGCCTTTGTTTGATGTTATTACAAGCATTCCAACGGTTTTTATCTCGTGGTGAGCCAGTAAGTTTGGGTAATCATCAATGGCATATTTAATTTTTAATGTTTCACTACTAAATTCCGGTACTGAATTTAGTAACTTTTGAAACATTGAAACAAGTTCTTTTGTATATGGACGCGAAGCTTTTACAGCAGATTCAGATTTTTTTACTCTGGCTGCTGCAACCATCTTCATCGCACGAGTTATTTTTTTTGTGCTTTCTATACTTTGTATTCTGTTTTTTATTTCTTTTAAATTTGCCATTGCTTTACCTTATTTTCTTAATCAAAGACACATATTAACAATAGTACCGTTATTATCAAAAAGCCCGCAAAAGATAATATTTGACTTCCTTTTAATCCTTTTTGACAGTTATTTTTGCAACGTACATCTTTGGAATCTTGCTTCATACATTCTAAGCATAAGCCTTTTCCGCATACTGTACATACTCCAAAAGCATCTCTATCGTGATGATTGTAACATTTCATAATATCGATTCTCCTTTGTTTTTAGCTGTTAAAATGTACCTTTAAATGATGTCAAACCTTCTGTTAAGGCATTCTTATCGTCTTGCGATAATGCAGATCCTGAATTTAGGCGTTCAACTAAATCCTTGAAGTTTGCATTGAAATATACAAACCATTCTTTTTTGAATCTTGCAATATCTGAATTTTCTACATCGTCTAATATTCCTTCATTTGCTGCAAGCAATATTGATACCTGCTCTGCAGTACTTAGTGGGGAATATTGTTGTTGTTTTAAGACTTCTGTAAGTTTTTGCCCTCTTAGAAGTTGTTTTTTTGTCATTGCATCAAGGTCTGACGCAAATTGTGCAAATGCTTCAAGTTCTCTATATTGTGCAAGGTCAAGTCTTAATTGTCCTGCTACTTGTTTGATTGCTTTTGTTTGTGCTGCACCACCTACACGTGATACTGAAATACCTGCATTTATTGCCGGTCTTATACCTGCGTTAAATGCGTTACTTTCCAAGAATATTTGTCCGTCTGTAATTGAAATTACGTTGGTTGGAATGTATGCTGATACATCACCTGCTTGAGTTTCAATAATCGGTAATGCTGTGATACTACCGCCACCAAGTTCATCATTCAATTTTACAGCTCTTTCTAATAATCTTGAATGTAGGTAGAATACATCACCTGGGTATGCTTCACGTCCTGGTGGTCTTTTTAGTAGCAAACTCATCGCTCTATATGCTTGAGCGTGTTTTGATAAGTCATCATATATTATCAAAACTGATTTGCCTTGTTCCATAAATTCTTCACCAATGGTTACACCAGCAAATGGTGCTATATATTGTAAAGGTGCTGACTCGTTCGCTGTTGATGAAACGATTATTGAATAATCCATTGCACCGTGATCTTCTAATGTTTTGGCTAAGTATGCTACTGTTGAGGCTTTTTGTCCAATAGCTACATATATGCAGATTACATCTTTGCCTTTTTGGTTAATTATTGTATCTATTGCGATTGCTGTTTTGCCTGTTTGTCTGTCACCAATAATTAATTCTCTTTGGCCTCTACCTATTGGTGTTAGAGCGTCAATCGCAGTTAATCCTGTTTTTAACGGCTCGTGAACTGATTTTCTTGTTACGATACCCGGCGCTACTCTTTCGATTGGTCTAACTTTTGTATATTTATATTCACCTTTTCCGTCAAGTGGTTTTCCTGTCGGGTCTATTATTCTTCCAATTAGACCTTCTCCAACCGGTACTGATGCAATTTTGCCTGTTGTTTTTACTACTGTACCTTCTTTGATGTTTGTATAATCTCCCAGAATTACAACACCAACATTGTCTTCTTCCAAGTTCATTGCAATCCCTAGTGTTCCTTCGCCATTTTCAAACATCACAAGCTCGTTTGCCATTACATTGCGAAGTCCATAGATTCTTGCTATACCATCCCCTATTTCCAGTACTGTTCCGGTATTTGATACTTCTGTTTGTAGTTCGTAATTATCTATTTTCTCTTTTATTATTGAACTTATTTCTTCAGGTTGGATAAGTACCATAATGCCCCCTTATCTATTTATTTCATTACTTAAATTTTCTAATTTGGTTTTTACGCTTGTATCAATAACGCAATCACCTATTTTGAAGATTAATCCTGCTATTAAACTTTCATCAATATTCCATATTGGAATTACTTCTGTATTTAATTTGTGTTCTAATTTGAATAATATTGCCGTTTTCTTTTCAAAATCTAAATCTATTGGCGATGTTATTTCAACTTTTGTCTTATTTGAAAGTTTGGATACATCTTCTTTGTATATTTCTTTAATTGTATCAAATTCATTAAATCTGTTTTTCTCTATTAGAATTTTGATAAAATTTAATAACTTTTTGTCTATTTTGTTCCCAAATATTTCATCTACAATTTCAATTTTTTTTGATGTTGATATCGCAGAATTTGCCATAACGATTTGTAAATCATTTGAATTTTTCAGCACATTGGTTATTTCTTCCAGTTGGTTTATATAACAAGAATAATCACCACTTTCTTGTGCTGCTTCTAATAGTGCTTTTGCATAATTCTTTGAAATTACTGAGGTTTTTATCATTATAGTTTTACCTTATCTAGTTCATCCAAACTTTGTTGTATAAATTGATTGTGTAAGTCCGGATTCTTTCTTAAAATATCAATAATTTTAGTTTTGGCTAAATCAATAGAGTCTTGAGATGTTTTTTCCTTTATGTGATTTGATAATTTTTTCTCCTCTATTGCCATAACTTTTTTTATTGATTGCGTTAGGTCTGTTATTGTTTTTTGTGTTGTTATTGCAATATTATCTTCGAATGCTTTTATTTTGCTTGCTGAAGTTTGTTCTAATGCTGCAAGCTCATTCGGCAATTCTTCCATCTTCTTTTGACTTTTTACCAGATTATCTTGGCTGTTTTGTTTCGTTTTTTCTGAAGTTTCTATATTATTTTGAATTTTGTCAGCTGCACTTTGAAACGAATCGTTTAAGTGGATTTTTCGAACAATCATTCCAAGTATCACCAACATTATTATAAAGTTTATGGTGTTTGATTCTGCTAATGTCTTTAGTATTGAAAGAATTTCTTGCATTGTCTTTTCTCTTATTGTTTTACTCGAACTTGATTATTGTTTAGAAGTTTTTCGGTAATGGAATTGGCTAAATCTTCGACCACGCTACCTTGCAGTCTTTGTTGTAATTCCATTTCTTCTTTTGATAATCTGTCTTTTTCTGTTTGTATTATTGCTTTATTATTTTCTTTTGCGTCTTTTATTTTTCCTGCTGCACTCTCTTGCAACTTGTTTACTGCAGTGTAAAAATCTTTTCTGCACTTTGCTTGTGTTGCATTAATTTGCGAATTTCTATTTTCTTCAAGTTCTTTTGCTGTTTTTTCATTCTTTGAGGAGGCTTCATAATTTGAATTGATATATTCTTCTCGTTTTCTAATTATGTTTAAAACAGGTCGATAGAATATCGCATTCATTATCATTATGAACACAACAAAACTCAACATCGCAATTATAAATGTAGCATTAAATTCGATCATTTTTTATTTAGTCCTTATTTGAATAACAACATAATTGCAATAAATAACGCATAAATCGCTGTTGCTTCAGCAAGACCTGCACCGATAATAAAGTTTTTGAATGCTTCATCTTTAATTTCAGGTTGTCTTGCGATTGCATCTAATACACCCTTTGTTGCTATACCTAAGCCTAAACCGCCGCCGATTGCACCAAATCCGATTGCAATACCTGCTCCTAATTTTGCTAAATCTAATGTTTGTTCTATAGCCATCTTTTCTCTCCTTTATTTTTTATAAATAGTTCTCTACTCTTCTTGTACTGCCATTGATATATAAGTTGTTGATAATAGCGTAAATACCAATGCCTGTATTAGTGCTACAAATAATTCAAATAACATAAATGGTAATGGTATCACTACTGCACATAAACTTATAAAGGTTGCAACTAATAATTCACCTGCAAGTATGTTTGCAAAAAGTCGCAGTGCCAATGAAAATGGTCTTACAAATAATTCTAACGTATCCACAAGTGTAATTATTATTCCATCAATGCTGAAACCTTTGAAAAAGAACTTAAATCCGTTCTTTTGTATTCCATAGTATATGTAATATATTGAAACAACTATCGCCATTGCTGCTGTCATATTGATATCATTGTTTGGTGATGCTAATTCTCCTGTGGTTAGGTGAATTATTTTTAGCGGTAACTGTCCGACTAAATTGGCTGTTAATATGAACATAAATAGTGTTAAAATAATGGCAATATGTTTTTGAGCATTGTCATTACCCATACTCGCTTTTGCTATGTTATTAAAATATTTTATTATGCCTTCTGCACATAATTGAAGCTTTCCAGGTACCATTTTCAGATTTCTGGTTGATATAAATGCAATAACAATTAATATTAACATTGAAAGCCACATTGTTATTAATGTATCCATATTAATTGTTACACCATGTCCTAATATGCTTAAATTGTAAGTCCAATGTTCCATTTGGCTCCCTCTTTTATATCATGTTATCACTGAAAAAATTTTTCCGCAATTATATTTTATATATTTTTTAAAAATCTCTGAATTTCTTGTTCTAGTGCCTTTTTGTCAGAATTGTTATTTATTACGATATCAGATTTTGTAATTTTCTCTTCTTGTGATTGTTGTGATGACAGTCTTTTTTGTGCATATTCTATATTATAATTGTTCCTTTTTATAAGTCTTTCCAATCTTATTTTATCGTCACAATATATGAATAATATTTTATCAAATAAATCCTCCATTTGTGCTTCAAATAAAAGCGGAATTGCTACAAAGGCTGCTTTTTTATCTTTATTTTCTTGAAAAAATTTTTCTATTTCAATTCTGACAATCGGGTATAATATATTTTCTAATTTTTTCTTTTCTTCTGTGTTGTTGAAAACTAATTGGCCAAGTTTTTCTCGTGAAATTTCTCCATTTTGTAGAAAAACATTATATTCTTTAAAGGTTTCTTTTATGTGTTCTGTTTCAGTTAATAACCTGTGACAAACTTTGTCTGTATCTAGAACAGGATAGTTGTTTTGCTTTATTATTTCTTCTACTGTTGATTTCCCGCTTGCAATATTTCCTACAAGTGCATATTTAATCATTTTTCTTGGAGATCCTTTTTAAAAAGTTCTTTAAATCTTTTATTTGACCAGGTTTTATTGGTTTAAATTCCCCTCTTTTTAGCCCGTCTAAATTTATTGTTGCGTGTTGTATTCTTTTTAAGGTCACAACTTCATATCCCAGATGTTCAAACATCTTTCTAATTTGTCTGTTTAGTCCTTGATACAAAACTATTTCCATTACAGTATGTTTTGAGTCAATTTCTAATACATCGACTTGGGCATATCCGATTTTGCCAGGCTCTATTTCTATTCCTTTATACATTGCATCTATATCATTTTGAGTTATTTTTCCATTTACTGAAACTCGATATAGTTTTGGAACTTTTATCGATGGATGTGTAAGTTCATTTATTAAGTCTCCATCATTTGTTAGGATTAATAATCCTGTTGAATCTTTGTCTAATCGCCCTACAGGTTTTAATTTTTGTAAGTTTTCAGGTAACAAATCATAGATTGTTTTTCTTCCTTTTTCATCTTCTGCTGTTGTTATATAACCTGCAGGTTTATAAAACCTATAGTATTCGTGTTTTATCGGATGAATTAGTTTGTTGTTTACAAATACTTTGTCTTTTGGCTGAACAATATACCCCGGTTCGTTTACTTTTTTACCGTTTACATTTACTGAACCGCTTTCTATCAGTTCATCAGCTTTTCTTCTTGAACAAATGCCTGATGAGGCTATGTATTTGTTTAAACGAGTGCCGGGCATTTTAAAACCTCTTCAAATTTTTTGGATAATATTTCCGGTAATTTTCTGTATAATTTTCCGTCATTATTTATCGCAACTACTATAACATCAGCTTCTACGTAGGTTTTTCCTGTTTCTTTTGATTTGATTATTTGCTTGAATGTTACACTATAACTCTTTAATTCTGTAAGCTCTGTTTCTATAAGTATTTTGTCCTCTAGTTTTGCAGAACTTTTATATTTAATATTCAAGTTCGTTACTGGAAGTACGATGTCTTGATTTTGTAAATCTATAAGATTTAATCCAAGATTTTCGCAAAATTCTACTCTGCCCATTTCAAGCCATCTTAAATATGCACCGTGCCAGACTACGCCGTATGAATCTGTGTCTGAATAATATACTTTTTGTTCTAATATGTCTTTCATATCCTAAATTATACCATTAAAATTAATATTTATTATCTTTTTATGTATAATGTTTATATGCAAAAGAATTTTTCAGAAAAAGTTATTAATCGTTTGACTTTATATCATTGCATTTTACGTGATTATATTACTGAAGGAAAAGAATATATTTCAAGTAAACAAATCGCAACACTTTTGCGTATTGATGATTCGCAAGTTAGGAAAGATATTAATCTTTTAAATAATTCAGGTAAATCAAGAGTTGGGTATATTGTTAAAGAATTAAAAACTTCTATTGAAAAATCTTTGGGGTTTGAAAAAACTAAAAAAGCTTGCATTATTGGTGCCGGTAATTTGGGCATGGCCCTTGCTAAGTATGATAATTTTACCAGTTATGGTTTGAATATTATCAGTTTATTTGATAACGATAAAAATAAAATCGGCAAGGAAATTAATGGCAAAAAAATTATTGATATAAAAAATCTTCCAGAAATTGCTTTGCGTGATGGAACTGATATTGCTATACTTACAGTTCCGGGAATGTTTGCTCAACAAACGGCTAATCTTATTATAAAATCTAATATTAAATATATTTGGAATTTTACTCCTACGGTTTTAGAAGTTCCGGCTGATGTTCAGGTTTGGAATGAAAATCTTATGGGGACTTTCTTGCAGTTTACTTATAATATTTAATTTATTATATTTATTTTTATGTTTATTTAATTAAAAAAATAGAACCTCAGTTGAGGTTCTATTTTTCATCTTTATATAGGTGAATGAAATAATTATTCTTTTACGTATTCTGCATCGATAACATCGTCATCATTATTGTTAGAAGATGAGTTTGAAGTTGATGCTGATTCAGAATTTGCACTTTGTGCTGCTTCGCCTTCTTTTTGTACTGCTTCGTAAGCTTTTTGTGAAATTGCAAACATTGTTTGTTGTAATTCATCTGATAATTTCTTTAATTCATCAGTTGATTTGTTTTCATCAATAGCTTTTTGAAGTGCTGATTTTTGTTCTTCTAATTTTGATTTGTCGTTAGCATCGATTTTGCCTTCAAAATCTTTGATAACTCTTTCTGCTGATGCGATCATACTTGATGCATTATTTCTGATTTCTGCTTCTTCTTTTTTCTTTTTGTCTTCTGCAGCGTTTGCTTCAGCTTCTTTTACCATCTTTTCTATATCTTGTTCTGATAAGTTAGATGAATTTGTTATTGTGATTTTTTGTTCTTTGTTTGTTGCTTTATCTTTTGCTGAAACATTTACTATACCGTTAGCATCGATATCAAAGGTAACTTCAATTTGAGGAATACCTCTCATTGCAGGAGCTATACCTTCAAGTCTGAACATACCTAATGATTTGTTATCTCTTGCCATTGGTCTTTCACCTTGTAGAACTTGAATATCTACTGCTGTTTGATTGTTTTCTGCTGTTGAGAATACTTGTGATTTTGATACTGGTATTGTTGTGTTTCTTGGTACTAATGGTGTCATTACTCCACCTAGGGTTTCAATACCTAATGTCAATGGTGTTACATCAAGTAATACGATGTCTTTTACTTCACCAGCCAATACACCTGCTTGAATTGCTGCACCTACTGCAACTACTTCATCTGGGTTTACTGATTGGTTTGGTTCTTTTCCTGTGTATTCTTTTACAAGTCTTTGTACTGCAGGAATTCTTGATGAACCACCAACTAATACTACTTCGTTAATGTCTGATTTTGAGATTCCTGCGTCTTGGATTGCTTGTTCTACAGGTTTTTTACATCTTTCTAACAAGTCATAGCATAAATCTTCAAATTTTGCTCTTGTTAAATCCATGTTCAAGTGTTTTGGTCCGTTTGCATCTGCTGTGATAAACATTAGGTTAATGTTTGTTTCCATCAATGATGATAATTCACATTTTGCCTTTTCTGCAGCTTCTTTTATACGTTGCATTGCTTGTTTATCATTTCTTAAATCGATGCCTTCTAATTTCTTGAATTCGTCACAAATCCAATCCATTATCTTTTGGTCAAAGTCATCACCACCTAAGTGGGTATCTCCTGATGTTGATAATACTTCGTGAACACCGTCACCAATTTCAAGTATAGATACATCAAATGTACCACCACCTAAGTCAAATACTAAAACTTTTTCACTCTTGTCTTTTTCTAGTCCGTATGCAAGTGCTGCTGCTGTTGGTTCGTTTACGATACGCAATACATCCAATCCAGCAATTTTACCTGCGTCTTTTGTTGCTTGTCTTTGTGCATCGTTAAAATATGCAGGTACTGTAATTACTGCTGATGTAACTTTTTCTCCAAGATAATTACTTGCATCATCTGCTAGTTTTCTTAATATCATTGCTGATATTTCTTGCGGTGTATAATCTTTACCTTCAATATTTACTTTATAATCTTCACCCATGTGTCTTTTTATGGATGCGACAGTTTTATCAGGGTTAAGAATTGCTTGACGCTTTGCTAATTGTCCAACTAATCTTTCTCCAGTTTTTGAAAATCCCACGATAGAAGGAGTTGTTCTAGAACCTTCTGCGTTTGCAATAACGGTTGGCTTACCACCTTCCATAACTGCAACAACTGAGTTTGTAGTACCCAAGTCAATACCAATTGTTTTTGCCATAATTTTTATCTCCTTTTCTTAAATAATTTTTGCTATTTTTTCTATATTTTTGTTATAACACCTTTTTTTTTATTTCTTGAAAAAATAAACAAAAAATTAACATTTCAGAAAAGTTGGAATAAAAATAATTATTAACTAGTTAATCGATTTGTATTATTGAAGATTTTAGTACTTCTTTTGAGTAATTTATTATGGGATTTAATCTATTGACAACCATTTCCCAATTTGTATTTTCTATTAACGGATTGTTTGCATACAAGTGATTTGTCAACCCGGAAAGAGTTAATATCGTAAGTATTTTTTCATTATTCCCATCTCGTGTAAAAGCAAGAAATTCTCTTTGAAATATAATAGCAAAACAAATTCCATGATAAGAGTTAGTGTAAATATAATTTGCATTTTTTATCAAATTTAAAAATTCTTCAATTTTATATGGTGTAGGATTATCATTTAGAATACTTTTTGTCATTGATGAAAATGAGTTTATAGTTATTAATTCTAAATTCTTTGATTTCGCAAATTCTTTAGCACTTTTAACCATTTTATCATTGTATTCTTGGCAGTGGTAAAGCAATACATAGTTTTTATACTTGCAGTCATTTGGAATTAAGTTATCATATTCCTTTTTATCCACTAAAAATACTGGATCTATAGTTACACAAATATCGTTTCTATTTAAAAGGTTTTTAATATATTCTAATTTAAAAATATTTCTAATTGAAATATTTTTAAAATTCTTAGCATAATTAATAAGTTGTTCTTTACTGATTATATCAGCCGTACCAAAATCAATTGAGTATGCGATATTGGGCTTTCCTTTCATGTTAGGAAAATCACACATAAAACCTCTGTCATATCTTCCTTTATGGGTAGTCCAAGTTACATCAGTTTCACATATATACTGATCAATATTCCTCAAATCAGACAAATTTTTCTCACTATATTCTTTTGTTGTAATTTTGCAATTTTTATTAAAGAAATCAATAAAATATTTTCTTTTAGTTAAATAATTCTTTGTATTTTTGTAATTGAATATTGTTCTATAAATATTACACGTTAATAACCCTTTAATGTATTTTTTATAAAAAGATTTACTTTCTACTTGTTTAGAATAATAATTAATAATATAAACATTACATTTTGTAATTGTCTTTAAATATTTGTAAAAAGCGAAGGAATGTAATGCGGCACCATAATTATAAGGATGAGAATGTATTGAAAAGGAAATAATCCCTATATTTTTTGTGTGCTTATTCTCCATAACAAATCCTTTCTTTAAAACTTTTAATCAATCTATTAAACATTTCTTCAAGACTAACTTTTGCAATCCATTTTGTATCTTCAAAAATTTTTGTTGTATCTAAATCATATTTAACAGTATCAAGATAGTAATTTGTATTATTAGAATTTTTAATAAACTGTAGCCTAGAATATTTGCTTTTATCACAGAGCATTCTAGCCATTTCTTTAATTGAACAGGTTGTTTCAATGTTCGCTACATTATAAATCTCACCATTTTGCCCCTGCACAAGCAGCGCAAATATTGCAGTTATAACATCTGTTATATAACAGTAACTTCTTATTGTTTTACCGTCTGTTAATAATGTAATATCTTTTTTTTCTACTATATTCCTTGCAAATTGTGCAAATACTCTATTGTCAGAGTAATCAACCCCTGCTCCTATAGTTTGTGCTAATCGAGCAATTTTTACAGGAATATTATATTCTTGAGAATAACTATAACATAGATTCTCAGTTAGTCGTTTTGCTTCTGGATAAGAATTTCTTGTGTTTTGTAAGTCAATATAACCGTAATCTTTTTCAGTTAATGGTTTTTCCCTATTATAATCAGTTTTTCCGTACACTTCCATTGATGAAAGATAAACAATAGATTTTACATTTGATTGACGACTATATTCTAATATATTTTTGGTTCCAAAGATTATTGAATCTATTGTTTCTACTGGTTGCTCTACAAAACTTTTAGAAGATGTTCCATTTGCAGTATGGATTATAAAATCAACATTATCAGATATTTGTATTTGTTCTGTTATATCTTGAACAATAAATTCTAAGTTTTGAGTTTTATTTTCAGCAAATTTTTTCTGTGCTTTTTCTTTATTGCGAACATGCGCTAAAATTTTTATATTAGCATTGAATATTTCATTTGCTAATAGAAGTGACAAAATAATTTGCGAACCAATTAACCCTGTAGCACCTGTTACTAAAATTGTTGAATTTTTAAAATAATCCCAATCTATATATTCAGAGGTTACTATTTCGTGAGTGTCTGCTGTTTCAATATTGGTAGTGAATTCCATTATTCTTTAATCTCCATATTTATTAACTCCAAAAGCTTCCATGTCTTCTTTGAACCTTATTAATGCTCTTAATATATATAAGTCTTCTATTGTTGTAATTTTTATATTCCCAAAATTTCCGCGAATCATATAAGGAGATTTTCCTTGTTTTTTTAATAACGTACATGAATCAATAATATCAACATAGTTCGGATTTACTTGCCTTTCTATTTCATGCGCTTTAAGTATTTCTTTTAATTTAAATGTTTGTGGAGCTTGAGCTGTATATGTTTCTCTCCTATATGGAACACTTGTCGGTACTAAACCATCTTTACTTATTAAAACTGTTTCATAACAGGGAGTACATGTGACTGCAGAACCGAATTTCATTGCATTTTCTATATTTTTATTAATTACTTCTTGCGTTATATTTGGTCTGACCCCATCATGTATAAGAACCAAAGATTCTTCCGAATTTTCCTTTTGCGCCAATTTTAATATCTTGTATATAGATTCCTGTCCTGAGTTTCCTCCTTCTATGATGCCTGCAACCTTGGAAAGATGGTAATATTCAACCAACTCATGCATATATTTAAGATGGGTTGGAACAATTGCAATATAAATTTTATCAATATTTTCATTTTTCTGAAAAAGTTCAACAGAATGAATAATTATTGGTTTATCATTTACCTTTAAAAATTGTTTTGGAACTGAATCTTCACCATTTAATCTTTTACCGACACCACCAGCAAATATCACAGCTATATTGTTAATTTTTTTATTTTGCATCTATTAAACCATCTTTCAAATTCTTAATAACACATTTATCTTCATCAGTTAAATTAGCATATGTACTATGACCAAAACCTATTTTATTTGGATACTCCATATAATTTTTATATAACCTTTTTAAGAATATCTCCGGCATATTCATAGCAGGAAATTTAAATCCCTCAAAATCCATAGTTTTTAAAGGAAAAATTACATTGTAATTAGTAAACCAATTTTTCCACCTATGATGAAAATCTATCCCCCAAACAATATCCGATTCTGTAACATTATCTGGGATTTCATTTATCAAAATTTTTGTTTGCATAACTTCTTGATTTTTTGCAGTTACTTCTTTTACAGTCATATTAAAATTTGATTCTTTTTTGCGATTAGCAATAATTCCCACTATGTATTGGGTTTGTTCCAATTGTTTTTGTTCACTCATTGCTTTCCCGTATATATCAAACGGAAAGATGTCAACAAAAAGATATTTACAATGCCTGTGCTGCACCTTAATAATAATTTGAGCCGGATTTGTTTTATCTCTATAAAAATCTGCATAAATATCAGGATTGCGGGAAGAAACTTTAAAAGCCTCAATTATTTTATTATAATCTTGTCTCAGCATGCCAACATCTATATCATCATCCCAAGGAATATAGCCCTTGTGTCTGACAGCCCCCAAAAGACTTCCGGCATCCAGCCAATATTGCAAATTATTCTGCTTACAGACATAATCCAATTCTTTTAGCAATGCTAAATTCGCAAGTTGAATATCTCTTATTTGACCTGTTGCTTTGGGTAATGTTGTTATATCAATATTGTTTTTCTGGTAATAATAAAATGGATTTTCTTTTTGTTTTTGGGCATATTCTTTTTTAGGAAATTTGATTTTTATGCCTAATATTTTCATTATACGATGTGTTTGACCATAATCTTTTATTGAAAATATGCAGGCAAAAAGTTGTGTGAAATAAGTTAACCATAATGCTTTATAAAATCTTGGCCTTAGAAAGAAGAACGGTCTATATTTTAGATAGGCCAATAATGATGCTTTTTGGTTATCTTTTGTCCAATGTATTAATTCTTTTTCTGATAATTTCCATGGCGTTAGTTGAAGATATTTAAAATATAAATCTCTATGGTAACTGAAAGATGCCCAGTGCCAAGGTTTATTTACTGCTGTGAAATGTACTATTTTGGGGGTGTTTGTATAACTTGAGCGATTTGTGAAATTGCTTGATTGAACATTCCATTCGTCTTCTATTACCAGAATATTGCCTCTACAAACTTCATTTATTATTTCCTGATCGCCTGTTTTTATTGTATTTATATGTTCTTTTGTCCATTGTAAAAATTTTTCTTCAAGGTTTTGCTTGCGCATATTATCTAAATCCATTACAAGCATTCCTGAGTTGACGTAAGTAGGGTTTGTTTTGGTGATTTTTTTCTTTGTGTCTTTAACTCCAGCAAGTGGAAAGCCTTGCATATTTTTGTTAAATAATGGCTTTATTGATTGATTTACAACAACATCACAATCTAAATATATTACTCTAGAAATATTTGATAGTAATGAAGGTAATTTTAATCTATAACAAGCTGCAAGTGTTATATATTTGTGTGTTTTTACTTTTTTGTATTCTTCAAAAAGAGATTCATCTATTTCTATAAAGTTTATTTCGCAATCTTTTATTGATTTTAGTTCTTGGATTTTTTGTTTATTTTCTTGAGCGATTCCACCATCTAGGATGTAAAATGTGAGGTTGTCTTCGGTATTTGCATTGGCTAGTATTGATGCTATTACTACGCCCGCGTATTTTGAATAATTGTCATCACATGCTAAACATACATTTATAACTTCATTCATATTTATTATATATTTTCTCCATGTAGAATAGTTGTTTTTATATTTTTGGATGTATTTACGTAGAATTTTACAAGTCTAATTCTTAAGACCTTTTTTTAATCTTTTATTTTTATTCAAAAAAACTTAATTCCGAAATCAATCATATCACTTAACAATAGATTATCAAGATATCATTAAAATATGTTATGAAATTTTAGTTAGATCGAAAAAGCCGATAAGGGGAATCGAACCCCTGACCTACTGATTACGAATCAGTTGCTCTACCATCTGAGCTATATCGGCTTATTTATTCTTTATTTTCCCCTAAAAATTTTAGCACAAGTTTTTCTACCAGTCCAGTTTTATTCTTGGAATATTATTTTTTCTGTTATGTCTGCTGGTTGGGTTGGTGTTTTGGGGTTTTCCTTCCATAATTTTAGGTATATAATTTTACCTTTTTCTTTGTCAGGGGTATCGTTTTTAAATTCTACAAATTCTTGTCGTGGTGAACCATTGTTGCAACCGCCTTTTACTTTGCAAGAACTTCCAAGATGTATAAAGTTGTTCAATTCAAATACTTCTTTTGATATATTTGTGTCGCTTTTAAATTCTATATCATAGGTTGTTTTTTCTTTATCCAGATAGATGTACTTATAACCTAAATCTCTTGCGTTTAGACCGTTAAATTGGTAAAAAGTATTATTTCCTTTTGTTGAGAACGGTAATTTTTGATATTTTACGGTTATCTCTTTTTGTAAACCATTATATGTTATGGATAATGGAATTAGTGTGGATAAACTTGTGTTACAAAAAGTAGTATCTTTTACATCATAAAACCAAAATGGATATTCTAACGCTATAAGGGCTGTTGGATTATTTATAAAACGTGATTCTTCTGAGGCTCCGCTTGTCGGCAAATAATCTTTGCTTTTTTCATAGCATATATAATTTGATACCCAAGGTTTTCTATCTGTTATTTGTCCAAAAACTTCTTCTGATGGTTCATAATTTTGGTTTTTGAATATTGATTTTTCAACATATTTTTTTCTAATTTTATAGATTTCTTTTTTTGTTTTCCAACTTAAAGATATTGGGTAATTTACGGGTATCTCTAAATTGGTGTTGTCTGTTTTTATTGGGGTATAATATTTTATAATTTCTTTTTCTTGTTTTTGATAATTTTGTGAATTAATCGGGTGTTCTTTTGCTATTTTTGTTGTTGTGTTTTCTCTGTTGGATGTGTATATTAGGCATATAATCGCTGCAATTAAAAGTATAAATGCTATAACATTATAAGTTTTATTCATTTGTTGCTCCTTTTTATTATTTTATAAATTTTTATTTTGTTCGTCAATTTGTAAAAAAAATCCCCACTGTTTTTGTGAGGATTTTAATAGTTTATGAACAATGATCTCTTATCTTATTGTATTCCCAACATTAGTTTATTCATGTTGGCTGTTATATTCATTGCACTTAGAAGTGTGTTTTGACTTTTGCTTATTCCTGTATATTCATTTTGTATTGAATTCAGTTCGTTTTGATAGTTGTTTATTTCATTTGATTTTTGGTTATTGTTTTGTTCGGTTGTTAAGGTGTTTAATCTTGTGGAAATTTTATCTATAAGGTTGTCTAAAGTGTCGTTTGTTGATGTTGAGATGTTTAGTTTTGAAGCTAAGTCTTTTGCTCTTGAAATTAATTCACTTTCGCTTGTGGTACAGGTGTTTTGTGAGGAACTTTCATTTTTAGTTTCTTGTATTTTTTGTTGTGCGGATGCAATTAGCGCTTGTGCTTGTGATTCTGAAGTTACCGTTGATGGATCTATTCCCAATGCTTGTAATTTTCGCTTTGTTTCTTCGCTTAGTTTATTTTGGGTTGTTTGTGTTAAATTATATCCACTTGTTGAAGAAATACTATTTACAGACATTTTTATTCGCTCCTCTCTTCTTTGATTTAATGATGAAGTCTAAAATGTCAATGTTTTGTTTTGAAAATTTTGTGGTATATTATTTCATATAGGCAGAAGGGGCTAAAGTTTGATTAAATTTTTAGGATTATGCGTACAAAATTTATTTGAGTGCTTGAAGTATTTATTCGGGGGAAATGTAAAGTTCCGAAATGTTATTTCCCAAGCAGCTTCTATTAGTTATGATTCTTTGCCTATTTCGCTTATTATTGTTTTTATTTCAGCTGCGGTTATTGCAATTCAGGTTTCAAAAGAGTTTTTAATGACCGGTGCTGAAGCTTATATTGGCGGAACTATTGCAGTTGTTATGATTAGAGAAATTGCTCCTGGGTTTGTTGCTCTTGCGATAGGTGCTCGTGCTGGTACTGCTATTTCTGCTGAAATTGCTAATATGCAAGTTACATCTCAAGTTGATGCAATTAAAACTTTAAAAATTAGTCCTGTAGGTTACTATTTTACTCCAAGAATTCTCGCTTCTGCAATTACCGTTCCTATGGTTGTGTTGATTGCCGAATTTATTGGTATTGTTGGTGGTATGGTTATCGCTTGGGGTACTATTAATCTTAACCCTGCAAGGTATATGGCTTCTGCTTGGGCTTGGATGGCTACTAAGGATATTTATATTAGTTTATTAAAAGCGTGTATCTTTGGTGCTTTAATAGCTCTTGTTTGCGCAACAAAAGGTTACGAAACAAGAGGCGGCGCTAAAGAAGTTGGTACTTCAACTACTCAAGCCGCTATTCTTTCTACTATCTATATGTTAGTAGCAGATTTTCTAATTAATCTTGTTTTTTATATTACCTAAGTTTATCTTATTTTAAATGTTTTGTTTATAAACTTGATCTGTGTAAGATTCTATATATGGTGTATCAATTTCAAATACGTGAACTCTTCCAGGTCCAAGGTCTACTGCTACTTTTCCTTGTGATACTTGGAATTTGCTATCTTCACCGTATGAAGGTAATAAGTTTTCAAGTTTTTGGCGTTCTTTTAATGTCGGTACAATGACATTTCCTGTTGTTCTTCTGTTAACATTGCGATTTGCTATAACTAATATTGTTTTTCCTCTTTTGTGTCTTGCAAATGCAATAATTTGATCTTTTTTATCGCCTTCTTTGTTCAATACTATATATGAACCTGTACTGATTAAGTCTATGTATTTATCTCTGAATTTCATTGCGTCAGTAAAGAATTCTCCGATTTCTGGATTCTCTCCGCCAGGTTTACGTGATAAATTGAAAATATCAAGCTTCCCTTCGTGAGTTTTCATCTCATTAGAATCAGTTTGAGTCTTTTCGTTATATGTATTTCCATATTTATAAGTGTAATAATCTCCTGATTGGAAACCATCTACCGAATATGGATTTAACATTGGTAAGGTTGCTTGTAAACCTGATGTTAAATTACAATATACAGTACCGCCATGGAACATTGGTGATATGTCATCGTGAGTTGCGAATGAACCGATTAATGATTTACCTTTTTCCAATCTGTATGACATATTTAGATTATCAATTACGTAATTGTGTAATTCTTTTGCTGTGTTCCATTCATTAAAAATGTGATACTGTCCATAGTATGTATCAAAACCTGCTCTTAATGAGTCTTCAGGTCTATCATAAGGCATGTTTGCTTGTGGTGATGCATCTTCATATGTATATGTTTCTGCTAACCAAGCAAATTCAGGATTCCTTTTTCTTGAGTATGGAATTAAAATGTCCCAAAATTCAACAGGTTTTGCTCTGGCTACGTCTGCTCTAATTCCGTCAACTCCTGCATCTATTAACATATCAACAAATTTTCTGTGATATTCAAGTAGCTCAGGATTTAATGTTCTTTTTCCTTCATCTTCCCAAGGTTCAAACATTCTAATATCGTACCAACCTTGTGGTGTTTTTGCTAAACCGTTTCGTTCATGAGCCATTAGATCAGGTCTGTTTTCATATAATGTAAATGATGCACAACTTGGCATATCTACCATAACTCTTATGCCTCTGTTATGACATGCATCTACAAATGCTTTGAATTGTTCTTTATCTGAGCGTGGATCATTTTTATCAACTAACATTGGGTCTATTTTTAATAAATCTTCCGGGGAATATACAGAGCCTGCTGTTCCCATTGCGTTTTCTTTTCCTGGTGGATTTATTGGTAATACGTGTAGTGTATTGTAGCCTTGTGCTTTTATTTCATCAAGTCGTTTTATTCCATTTAAAAATGTTCCGCAAGTTTCGTTTTGATCTATATATTCATTGCCGTTTTTATCTTGAGCATTAAACGTTCTTGGCACCATTGCTAGTATTTTTACTCTGTTTGTTAAAAATAAGGTTCGCAAGTCATTTTTGTATGGTTTTACAGGCTCAGTATTTATTTCTGATACCGGTTTTACTACAGGTTTATTTGCATTTGCTATATTTTCCAAATATTGACTTAATAAATTACTTCCGGTCAAGCCTGTTCTAATTGTCGGTTGACTTTGGATTTCTGATATTGGATTTGTTGTTTGGGTTGTTATAGCGGTATTTCTATATTTGTCCAAAAAATTAGAGCCAAAAGTTGTTTTGTTATAATTCATTGTAATCATTATTTTGCCTCCTTATTTTTCCAAGGATTTTTGTTTCTTCCAATAAATAGTTGAGCTAGTAATGTTACTCCAATTAGCCCTGCACCTAATTTTCCAAATACACTGAACCATTTACCACTGTTAAACATGTTGTGGAATGCTTTATAGGCAACATCTGCCGGTGCGCATCCTGTTAGTATAAATCTTTGTTCTGATGTTGATTTTACTTTTCTTCCATCTACAAGATGATTTGGTTTTGCAAAATAGAAGTCTCCTCCAAGAATTTCTAGTGCATCTTTTCTGAAATTCCTGAAATCATCCCAGAATCCTGATTTCTTTATTTTTTCTGCTGTATCTGGGTGTAAGTCTTCTCCATACATTAATTTCATTACGGACTCAAAGTAATGCCTATCATTTGCAAATTCAACACATTCTTTTTCGCCTACTCCTAAGTATTGATTTATTACTTTTCCATTTGCCGTTTCTATTTGTCTATAGTCACTCTTATTTGCTTCAGGATTTCGTAATTGCCAGAATTTAACTGCAAAGTCTGAAGTATGACCTTCTAGCATTATTGTTTTTGCTAGTTCTACCATTTCTTCTTTTACTTCTTTTGGTATCCTATTATTTAATATTGCAGTATCTCGACCATCTAAATGGGCTATTCTGTAATATAAATCTGCAAAGTTTAAGAATCTATAGAATGAACTTTTTACACCTTTTATTCTGTCATCTACAAATTTTAGCATTAATTGTCTTGATGAAGTGTTTGGTGAAACTATATTTCCATAACCATCAATTATTCCTCCTATTGATGATGCGGTATGTCTCATTCCATTTCCTAATAAGGTCTTTGCTGTGTTATCACAAGTTGAATTAACTATTGTTTTATATGCGTTTTCATCTTGGGTCATATCTATTTGTGTTGATTTGCTGTATAAATTAGATAATAAGTTTTCCATCTTATCGATGAATTTTGTATAACTTTCTTTATTTGCAACTATTGATTCCATTTTATTACGTAGAATTTCTGTTGCTATTTCATTATCTATTCTTGCTTGTTTTATTTCATCTTGTGTAAAGTTCATTGCTTTAAATATTTCATCAGACATGTGGTTCCAAATATTGGCAAGTCCTGTTTCCGGAGCTTGGGCAACTTTTATGTAAGCATATCTGTCTAGAACTGCACTTTCTGCTTTGAATGTATTTAATCTATCACTTACGGCTTTTATTGTTTTTACTTTTTCCGGTGTTAAGATTTCTGCAGGTTCAAGTTTTAACGCCTCAAATAATGGTGAATCTTTTCCTAACTTTTGTGAATGAACTATTTTCTTTGCGTTAAATTGAAGTTGTTTTTTGGTTCTTTCATCCACTTCTGATGATATATCTTCTATATTTTTGGTTAATATGCGTTGTAATGTTTTTGAATGTTCTGTAAAATCATTATATGTGCCATTTAGCAAACCTTTACTTGTAAATTCTTCTGTTAGTGTTTGAGCATTCGGTATTATTCTTTCTACAATATTTTCAGGAAGTTTTATCGGTTTTAATACTTCTCTTATAGTATCTTGAATTGCTTTTACGCTATTATCTGTGATTTTATAGTTTTTATCTTGCGGTAATAGCAAATCTAAATCTCTTTTTAAACTATCACTAACTACTTTATCAAGTCCGTTTGATATGTTTTTGTGTAAAGATTCTACTAATTCTTTTGTTATTGGTTTGCCTTCATTTTCTGTTAATATTTTTGCTAATTCGGCACTGCCTTTGCTGAAATCATATTTTTTGATTTCTTGTGGGAAGTGTTCTAAAAGATTATCTGCAAATTTATCCATTTTTTGATCTGTAATTTTATTTACAGGTTTTTCTAAAGCGTTACATAATAACGCACTTATTAATGGTGTTGCAAATCCTGAGGTTAACATCCATAGGGTGTTATTTTGTAATGCAATTTGACGCATTTTTTCTTGTATTGCATTTCTTCTGTTTGGTATATCTTTTGGTATTCCTAATCTGTCACCAATTCTATTGATTACATCGTCTGGGTATAAGTCCCAAGGTATAAATTGGTGATCTTGGTAAAATAATTTCTTTCTTCCATAATTATCTTCGTAATATTGTCTTACGTTGAATCCATGCACTAATTGTGCCGGAAGTTGGATAAATAATTTCGGCCATAAATCCATTGCTGCAAAAAATGTTCCAAATCCTATAAATTCAAATAATTTAGTTTTTGGAGTTTGTTTTTTAGTGAATAAATATGATGCCAAAACCAATCCGCCAAATTTCATTCCAACATCATTTAAGCGTCCTAGTTCGTGATCGTTTGCTTTTCCTCTTAGTGCGTGATAAAAAGCTTTTATGTCATATTTTATATCTTTTTGAATTTCTGCCGGATAATCCATAATTGTCGGGTTCAAAAGTTTTCCGTTGCTTGGCAATGGCTTTATAAATGTTCTGTTTGTTAGTTCTCTGTGAACATCAAAATCTCTTGATACCTTATCAGACTGATATTGTTGTGTGTTTGGATTGTTTCTTATGTATGATTGTAGTATATTTGTTGTTCTCATCTAGCACACCACACTTTCTTTTTTAGGATTAATCACGTCATTATGTTTTTGTGGTTTTTGAGTCAGGTGTACTGAATTTGCTACACCTAAAACTGTTGTTATCGCTGCTAAACCTAATAGTGCTTTCCCTGCATGCTTTGTTATCGGCGATTTAGAATGAACCGGTCCTTCATATAAAGCTTTTGCACTTCTTACTAAACTTCTGCCGAAAACTTTTAGGGAATGCATAAAATCTTTTCCTTTCCATACTTTTAGGGTTGCAGCCTTAAAGTAATCATCCCACGGCTTTTGGAATGCTAATGCTACAGCTGTTACTGCCCATAAAAATGATGAAAAACTCTTTGCTAATTTTGATTTTACCAATACTTCTTTGTATATAGGTTTTACGTCTTGGTCGGAATCGTTCAAGTCTGTTCCTAATCCATTTTTCTGTGCGATTTTATCATATCTGAAGTTTCTCGCTTCACCTTTTTTAGGATCTCCATATAATAAATCCCATCTTGGAAAATCTACACTTTCTCCAACCTTATGATATTCAATACTTGTTAAATCATCATAAACACCAGGTCTTTCTTGTAAGAAGTAATTAACTTTTGCATATGGAAGTTCTGTATCTATGCCTGTTATCATTTGGATTGGTTTTGTAACCAATACTTTTGATGCTTCTTTGGCTAAGGCATATAATAATACTCCTAATGCCATTTTGTTGCCTAATTTTGCCGCTTTTATTGCTGCATTGTGTGAAAAATGCTTGTTAACACTGTTAAATATCGAAATTAATGTTGCACTACCAATTATGAATGGTACGTTTTGTCCCAGTGTTAAAAATTCATAAAAGTTTGAATTGATACTTCCTTTTAAACCTTTTGCAGGATATATTGTGAACGCTTTAGTTAATTTGTCTAAACCTATCCTCGTTCTTGTTGCAAAATTGTTGTTTAATAAGGTATCCTCATCGTATGCAGAATCCGCCCCTGTTTTTTCTTTCGGCTCTGATTTAAATGTTACTAATCTGTTTTCCCTAAAATTACTAATCGGTGATATCATGATAACTCCACAAATTTACATCATTAGAATACGCGTCAAGATAAAATTTTGTTATTTTATCTCCATTTTTTTTACAATTATTAACAATCTTTTTTATCTATAAATATTGAAAAAGATTAATGTGAATACACCCATTATAACACAATAATATCCGAATATATTTAGTGAAAATTTTGAAATAAATTTCATGAAATATTTGATACACAAATATCCTACAATTCCTGAAATTATTGTTCCGATAATAATAGATGTCCAGTTATATCCTGCAGCTTCTGCCATGTCAATTTTGACAAGCGGATAAACCATTGAGGCTCCCATAATTATTGGGACACTCAATAAAAAAGAATATCTTGCGGCAGTTTGTCTGTCAAGTCCTAAAAATAATCCTGCTGCGATTGTCCAGCCAGATCTTGATAAACCGGGTAATACTGCCACTCCCTGTGCTAATCCGATTAATAGTGCTTGGATTAGATTTATTTCTGTTGATTTTGAATCCTTTTTCTTTGATAAATATTCACTGAAAAATAACGCACCTCCTGTTAAAATTAATAGTCCGCCAACTATTGCCGGATGAAATACTAAATGGCTTGCAAATTTCTCTAATGGAAGTGCTAAGATTATTGTTACTATTGTTCCTAAGATTATGTATAAGCCTAATTTCGCATCTGTTGTTCCGTAATTTTTTGTTTTGATTGCTTGCCATAAGGCTTTACATATATCCCAAATCTCTTTTCTAAAATAAATTAAAACAGCAATTAATGTTCCAAAGTGCAGCATGATGTCAAAGAAAATTTCTTGAGTAGAATGCTCTTGTTGGATTGTTACTTGTTTAAATATTTTATAAAAATTTGATGTAAAAACTATATGTGCAGAACTTGATATTGGTAAAAATTCACTCAAGCCCTGTACCGCTCCCATTAGTGATGATGCTATTAAATCCATTAGTTAACTTCTCCTTTAAACATGCTATTCGGCTTCATAATATGAACAGCATGAGGTTTGTGTTTCCCACACTGTTATCTTGCTCAACTGTACTATTCTCTCTTTTAATTTTGTGTATATATATGCAGAAATCATTTCGCTTGAAGGGCTTTCTCCTGCAAATTCAGGTAGGTCATTCAAATCTTTATGATCTAATGTATCCAGTACGTTATTTAACTCTTTTTTTAATATTTTGTAGTCTATTAAAATATTACTTTTATCAAGAGTTTCTCCCTTTACAAAGGCTTCTACCATCCAATTATGACCATGCTGATTTTCACATTCTCCATCATAGTTTAATAAGTGATGTGCTGCAGAAAAATATGCCTGTGTTTTTATTTCGTACATTTATTTATCCCTTCAAATTAATATCTCTTACTCTTCTATTTTATTATCAAAAATAAAATCGCACAACTGGCGAACTGCTCCTCTGCCGCCATTTAGTGTTGACGTGAAATTACAAACTTTTTTTACTTTATCCACTGCATCCCCCGGGCATGCCGCTATTGCTACTTTTTCCAAAATGCAAATATCAGGTTCGTCATCTCCCATATATGAAACTTGCGAAAAATCAAGTTCATATTTTTGCATAATGGCTTCTAATATTGGTAACTTATTGCGCACCCCTTGGAAAACTTCCGTTACCCTTAAGTCTGATGCTCGTCTATCTACGGTGCCGTTGTTTCGACCTGTTATTATTGCTGTTATATAACCGTTTTTGGTCATCTTCGCAAGTCCATGCCCGTCTTTTGCATTAAATGTTTTGTATTCAATACCGTTTTCATCGTATGTGATGCTTCCGTCGGTCATTACTCCGTCAACATCGAATGCCAAAAGTTTAATTTTACTTGCTTTTTCTTTTAATTCTTCAAAACTCATTATGCAACCCCTGCTCTAAGCAAATCATGAACGTGAATTACTCCGATTGGTTTGTTCATTTCATCAACGACAGGAAGTGCTGTTATTGAAAATTTTTCCATAAGATTTAAGGCTGATGCTGCATATGCTTCTTCTGTAATTTTTTTAGGATTTGCTGTCATTACTTCGCTTACCTTCAAACCTTCAAGTTTTGTGTGGCGCATAACTGTTCTTCTTATGTCCCCATCTGTTAGCACACCCGTTAAATTGCCTTCTGAATTTAATATCATAGTCATTCCAAGACCATATTCTGAAATCATTTTTACAACGTCTAGGAAAGTTTCAGAATCTTTAACGATTGGCATTTTTTCGCCTGTAATCATTAAGTCTTTTACTTTGTAGGTCAAGCCTTTTCCTAATTTCCCTGATGGGTGGAACATTAAAAAGTCTTCTTTGGTAAATCCTTTTTTCTCCATTAGGCAAACTGCCAGTGTATCACCCATTGCAAGGGTTGCTGTTGTACTTGCAGTTGGAGCTTTCCCAAGTGGACATGCTTCTTTTTCTACTGATATATCAAGAACTACTTCACTTGTTTTTGCAAGTGTTGAATTAAGGTTGCCTGTCATTCCTATCATTGGGCAGCCAAATCTTTTTATTAGCGGTAATAAATTCATCAATTCTTGAGTTTCTCCGCTGTTTGAAATTGCAATAATGACATCATCCCTTGTTATTATCCCTGAATCTCCATGGGTACTTTCTGCAGGATGCAAAAAGTATGCAGGTGTTCCTGTTGATGACATTGTGGCTGCAATTTTTTTGCCGATAATTCCTGATTTACCCATTCCTGTAACTATTACACGACCTTTGCAGTTGTATAATATATCTATTGCTTTATCAAATTCTTCTCCAATGTTTTCCTTTAATCGTAGAATTGATTTTGCTTCTATATCAAGAACTTCTTTTGCAAGTTCATTAATTCTGCTTAATGTCATAGCTACCATATCCACCTCACTTACCCTTTTATCTGTTATTATATTATAAATATCCTCCATGTGATGTATTTTTGCAAAATCTTTATAAAAATTTAAGATTATTTTTCGTTATATTTTATATGAAAAATTTGCATGATAATAGTTTGGGAAATAGCGTTGAAATTATTGATTTGACTAATAAAAATTTGTTTGAGTCAATTCAAATTATTATTAATACTTCTACTTCTTGTATGTGTAAAAAATCTTTTTCAAAATTAAAATATAAGTCAAATATTCCTAATATTGAAAAAACTGTTAAGGATATTCCAATTTTATCATCCGTTGAATTTGTTTAATTTTAAGAATTGTCCTTCAGATTAGTTATAATTAATCTTTTTTATGCTATCCTTTGGTTATGAATTGGAGAGTTATTAGGGTTATAGTTGTAATTGTCTTAGTTGCATTGCTTTGCAAATCTTGCTTAGTAAAAGATGTTCCGATTGAGGATAATTCTGTTACCATTAAACAAGAAGAAGCTCAAATTCAAAAATATCCGGGGCAAAAGAATGTAACTATTAATGGAGTTGATTATTTACAGTCACAAGCACCTGTCGGCAGGTTTGGCGGGGAGCTTATAACTTCTACTATCGGTCAAGGTCCTAAAACTTTTAATCCTTTTAATAGTAAGGATAATATTTCTGCAGCTATGTCAGAAATTATGTATGACGGACTTTTGTCTACTCATCCTGTTACAGGGCAGCCGGTTCCAAAACTTGCTAAATCTTATGAAATTCTTCCTGATGGTATGACTTATATTATAAAGTTGCGTCATGGTATTAAATGGTCTGATGGTGTTCCTATTACGGCAGATGATGTTGTTTTTACTTGGAGAGATATTATTTTTGCCGGAATGGGAGATACTTCTTTACGTGATTCAATGGTAATTGATAACGAATTGCCTACGGTTCGCAAAATTGATGATTATACCGTTGAATTTAAAACTCCGAAACCTTATGCTCCGTTTATTCGTTCCTTATCTGCATCCATTGCACCTAAACATGTATTTCAAGATGCTGTTAAAAAGGGAAATGTTTATTTTGACAGTTTTCTTTCTACAACAACAAAACCTAAGGATATGGTTATTTCCGGAGCTTTTAAGTTGAAGGAATATCTTCCTGCGCAAAGAGTTGTCTACGAAAGAAATCCTAATTATTACATTATAAATACCCAAGAACAAAAGTTACCGTATTTAGATAAATTAGTTTATTTAATTGTTGGGGATTTGAATAATGAAATTTTAAAGTTTGAAGCAGGTGAGATTGATGTAATTGCACTTCAAGGTGCAAAGGTTGCAAGGTACAAGGCGATTGAACCTCATTCTGATTTTACGCTTTATAATCTTGGTCCTGCGACAAGTACAATGTATCTTTCTGTTAATTTGAATGATAGAAAAGATGAAAATAATAAGTATTATGTTAATCCAATTAAGCAAAAGTGGTTTCAGGATCTAAATTTTAGAAAAGCTGTTGATCTTGCTATTGATAGAAAAAATATGGTGTTTAATATTGCAAATGGTATTGGAACACCTTTGTTTACGCCAGAAAGTCTAAATTCGATTTATTTGAATAAGAATTTGAAGCCTTTTGATAGAGATATTGTAAAAGCTGAAAAATATTTGAAAAAATCAGGTTTTTATAAAGATAAAAAAGGAAGATTATACGATAAAGACGGTAATAGGGTTGAATTTGACTTATATACCAATGCAGGTAATACCGAAAGAGAAGCCATAGGGGTTATGGTCAAGCAAGATTTAGAAGATTTAGGGATGAAGGTTAATTTTAAACCTATAGAATTTAATTCACTTGTCAATAAACTTGTAAGTACCTTTGATTGGGATATGGTAATTATGGGCTTAACAGGTTCTCCTTTGGAGCCAAATGGTGGAAAAAACGTTTGGATGTCTGATGGTAGGTTGCATATGTTTAATATGAGAACGCCTAATGAAGGTAAGAAAAATATTCTTCCTTGGGAAAAAGAACTTGATGAAATGTTTACAAAAGGTGCTTTGGCTACTACTTTTGAAGATAGAAAGAAATATTATGACAGATATCAGGAAATAATTTATGATGAAAAACCTATGATTTATATTTATTCGCCTGTAATAATTAACGCAATCAGAAATAAATTCAAGAATATATATCCTTCATCTTTGAACGGATTAACTCATAATCTTGAAGAAATTTATGTTGAGGAAAAGTAAATGGAAACTTTGAAATATATATTTAAACGGATACTTCAGACTATACCATTATTGATAGTGGTATCAGTTATAAGTTTTTTTATCATAAGATTATCTCCAGTAGATCCTTTAGCGGAGTTGAAGTTAAATCCTTCTATATCTCCTGAAACCGTTCAAAGAGAAAAAGAACGTTTAGGGTTAGATAAACCGATTATTGTTCAATATGGAAAATGGGCAATTTCTTTTGTGAAAGGTGATTTGGGGGTAACTTCAAATGGCGAAAAAGTTAGTAATAAATTGAAAGAAAGAATTCCTTATACGCTTTTGTTAACATCTATTGTAATTTTGTTAACTTGGCTTGTGGGGGTTCCTTTGGGGATAATTTCTGCGGTTAATTGGAAAACTCCTTTTGATAGAATTTTAACAGTATTAACAAGTATCGGTATGGCAATTCCATCATTTTTCTTCGCTGTTTTACTGTTGATGTTTGCTGTTAAGACGGGGTGGTTTCCTATTGGGGGGCTTACGAGTCCGAATTTTGCTGAAATGAGTTGGGGGAGAAAGTTTTTTGATATAGCTTATCATTTAGTTTTGCCGGTAACTGTTTTATTCACAATTTCGCTTGCCAGTTTGCAAAGACAGATGCGAGCTAATATGTTGGATGTTTTAGATAGCGATTATGTCAAATTTGCAAGGGCTAAGGGGTTATCTGAATTTAAGGTTGTGTATAAGCACGCACTTAGAAATGCTATCAATCCTATGATAACACTTTTAGGGTTTGAATTTGCGGGATTGTTGAGCGGGGCTGCGTTAACTGAATATGTGTTTAATTATCCAGGATTAGGTACTTTAATTTTGGAAGCCGTTATGAAATCTGATATCAATCTTGTAATGGCATCTTTGATGATGGGTGCGGTTATGCTTGTTGTTGGTAATTTGATTGCGGATATTCTATTAATTCTTACTGATCCGAGAATAAGGGTGAAATCATGATGGTAAAAGAAGTTTTTAAACAATTATGGAAAGATAAATTCGCAAGAGTTGCATTGTTTGTGCTCGGAATTATTTATTTGCTGTTGTTTTTGGCTGATTTTATCGCTCCTTATACTAAAGATTTTTCGGATAGAACTATGGCTTATGTTCCGCCGTCTAAAGTTTTTACGATTGACGAAAACGGTAAATTGTCTAAACCTTATACTTATAACTATGTTAGAGAATTTGATGATAATTCTTTGGAAATTAAATATAAATTCGACAGGTCTAAAAAACATTATATTAAGTTCTTTGCTAAAGGTGAACCGTATAAGTTTTTAGGGTTGATTCCTGCAAAAATTCATTTGTTTACAACAGACAAAGACGGAAGAATTTATCTTTTGGGAACTGATATTAATGGTAGAGATGTTTTTTCAAGATTGTTGTTTGGTGGTCGAATTTCTATGACAATAGGGTTTTTAGCTTTGTTTGTTTTATTCCCTATTGGTTTATTGTATGGCGGAATATCAGGTTATTTTGGCGGAAAAGTCGATATGCTTATGATGCGATTTGCCGAAGCTATTATGTCTATTCCAAGTTTTTATCTTTTGATTATTCTCGCTTCTATTTTACCTCCGGGTATGACGAGTACTCAAAGATTTTTGCTAATTGTTATTATTCTTGCACTTATCGGATGGGCTGGGTTTGCAAGAGTTGTCAGGGGGATGGTTTTGTCTATTAAAAATCAAGAGTATGTGCAGGCAGCTCAGTCTATCGGAGCTTCTAAGTTTAGAATAATTGTTAAACATATTTTGCCTCAGACTACCAGTTTTGTTATTGTTGCTATGACGTTGTCTGTGCCTTCTTATATCCTTTCCGAATCCGGTTTAAGTTTTATAGGTTTGGGTATTCAGCAGCCTGATGCAAGTTGGGGTAATATGCTTAAAGAAGCTCAAGAGTTTACTAATATTATTTATAGACCTTGGCTTTTAACTCCCGGTGTTTTAATTTTTATATCGGTATTGGCTTTTAATCTTATCGGTGATACCATAAGAGATATACTTGATCCGCAAAGTAAGGTCAGGTAGTAGTTTTTAGTTGAGAGGGTTTGAAAAAGATGGATGATACAATTCAACATTTGGTTAATATAGTTAATCTTGATTATATAATTAGGATTTCTATAGCTGTAATATTTGGTTTTTGTATTGGTTTGGAACGAGAATTAACTAATAAATATGCAGGGTTAAGAACTCATATTTTAGTGTGTTTGGGTGCTTGTGTATTTACATTGATTTCTATATATGGTTTCCCGACTTTTGCGCCGGGGGATAATGTAGATGTTATGCAGGCTACAGGTATAAGAGATACGTCAAGGGTTGCGGCTCAAATTGTTACCGGTATCGGTTTTATTGGTGCAGGTACGGTTTTAAGAAACGGTCCGATTGTTTTGGGACTTACTACTGCTGCTACTTTGTGGATTGCTGCTAGTATTGGTATGGCATGCGGTGCTGGCATGTTTGAAATTGCTTTTGCCGGAACTCTTTTATCTATATTAACTCTTGTTATGATCAGAGTTTTAGAAAAAAAGGTTCTTCCTACAAGTACAAAACGTATTAAACGTATTAAGTTAAGCATTGTTTGTCAGAATGATTTTGTTGATAGTATTCAAGATTTTGTAATTGATAAGTTTCAAGAAATTTCAGGATTATCTAAGAAAAAATATAGTGCGGAATCTAATACTTCTAAAATTTCTTGTATTGTGGAAGTTCAAAGTAAAAAAACTATAAAAGACTTGTATAAAACATTTAATAATATTGAAGGTATAGAATCGCTATCAATTCAAGAAACGTTAGAGTGATAATATACCTTAATATATTGTTTACAGGAAAGTTTCTTTAAGTTAGGATAATACAAAGGTTAAGGGAGAAGTATTTTGAAGTATAAAAGAATTTTATTAAAGATAAGTGGCGAGGCTCTTTTAGGTAGTCAACAATTTGGAATTGACCAAGTGCCTGTAAAAATGATTTCAAATGAAATTAAAAAAGTTACAGATGAAGGTGCACAGGTTGCTGTTGTTGTAGGTGGCGGCAATATATTCAGAGGAATGAAAAATAGTGCAAAATTAGGTATGGATCAAGCTTCAGGAGATTATGTCGGAATGCTTGCAACTGTTATGAATGCTATAGCTCTTCAATGTGCGCTTACTCAAATTGGCGTTTCTTGCAGGGTTCAATCAGCAATTACTATGAATCAAATTGCTGAACCTTATATTCGTCATAGAGCTATTAGACACTTAGAAAAAGGTAGGGTTGTTATTTTTGCGGCAGGTACAGGTAATCCTTTCTTTACAACAGATACTGCTGCTGCTTTGAGAGCATCTGAAATTAATGCAGAAGCTATGTTGATGGCTAAAAATGGTGTTGATGGCGTTTATACTGATGATCCAGCGGTTAATCCTGATGCTAAAAAACTTGATAATATCGGGTATGATGATATTATCAAAAACGGTCTTAAGGTTATGGATACTGCGGCTTGTGCGTTGTGTAAACAAAATAATATACCGATTGTTGTTTTTGATTTTAAGAAAGAAGACGGTATAAAAGATATTCTTAGTGGTAAAGAAATTGGTACTTATATAGCTTAATTATTATAAGAAAGAGGTAAAAAATGACAGAATCTTTGGAAGAATTATTTTTATTCGGCGAAGAAAAAATGGAAAAAGCCATTGCCCAATTACAAAAAGAATTCGGAACAATACGTTCTGGTAGAGCAAATCCTGGAATTTTGGACAAGGTTATCGTTGAATATTACGGTGCACCTACTCCGTTAAGACAAATGTCACAAGTGTCTGTTCAAGATGGTACAACTTTGGTTATTACTCCATATGACAAATCTATTATGAAAGAAATCGAAAAAGCTATTATCAAAGCTGAAATTGGTATTACTCCAAATAGTGATGGTATTTGCATTCGTTTAACTTTCCCACCTTTGACAGAAGACAGACGTCGTGAAATTACAAAGGATGTTAGAAAATTGGGTGAAGATGCTAAAGTTGCAGTTAGAAATATTCGCCGTGATATGACTGATAATTTGAAGAAAATCGAAAAAGCTGAAAATCTTCCTGAAGACCTTGTTAAAGATAATCAGGATAAAATTCAAAAATTAACAGACAAATATACTGCAAATATTGATACTGCTGTAGCAGCTAAAGAAAAAGAGGTTATGACTGTATAATGATAAGTTTAGGCTTGAATAAAAATGCTGTAAGAATGCTCACCGGTTTTATCATGGGAACTTTTGTTATGCTTTCCATTATTTATGGTGGTATTCCTATGTTGATCATGCTAATTTTTATGGTTTTCATGGGGTCTATGGAATATGTAAAAATCTTAAATCACAAAGGTTTTTATCCAAGCCTTAAAGTTATCTGTCTGACTCAGGCTATTTTAACAGCTGTTGTATTTTTTAAACGTTTTGATTTAGTTGCTATTACATTAACGATTTGTGCAATGTGTTCTTTTATGTGGGTTTTATTCAAAGGAAGACAGCCTTATATTGCTAATGTTGCAACTTCTTTGTTGGGAATGGTTTATTGCGGTTGGTTCCCTTTGCATTTGATATTTTTAAGAGATTTGCATTGTGATAAGTATGATAGCGGACTTGGGTTTGTTGTTTTGATGTTCACTGCAATTTTAATGACGGATGTCGGATGCTATTATGTGGGAACTAAATTCGGGAAACATAAACTTGCTCCTGTTATAAGCCCTAATAAAACTGTTGAAGGTTCTATTGGCGGTATGATTTCTGCTGTTTTAGGAGCGTTATTAATTTGGTTATATATGTATAAATTATTATCTATCGATATTCAATGGTATATCGCTGTGGCAGCAGGTTTAATTTCTACAATCTTTGCACAGATTGGTGATTTGTGTGAATCTTTAATTAAAAGAGATGCAGGGGTAAAAGATTCCGGTAGTAGTTTACCTGGTCATGGCGGATTTTTAGATAGATCAGATAGTTTTGTGCTTACTATTCCTGTTATGTATTATTTTTGTAAATGTTTTGTCTTCCATACGGAATGGATGACTACAGTTACAAACTTTGTAAAAGGCTTATTCTAATGAAAACTATTTCTGAAATTTTTGGAATAGAAACTGTTAATCAAGACAATTATAAGTACGCTTTAACGCATTCTTCTTATACAAAAGAAAATAATTTGCCTGAAGTTCAATGCTATGAAAGACTTGAGTTTTTAGGTGATGCGGTTTTAAAATTAACTATTTCGGATGTATTATTTAGACTTTATCCTGATTCTAGGGAAGGTGAGTTATCGAAAATTAGAGGGATTGTAGTTTCTGATAATACACTTGCTGATATTGCTAAGAAAAATGGTCTGCAAGAACTTATTATAATGAGCAAGCACGAAGAAAAACAAGGTTGTAGAAAACTAAATTCTATTTGTGCTTGTGCTTTTGAAGCTGTTTTGGGGGCTTATTATTTGGATGGAAAGTTTGCTGAATTAGAAAAATATATTGAAAAAACTTTTATTCCTTATATTAAAGATGTAGAAAATAATTTTATTAAATATAATGCGAAAGCAATTTTGCAAGAATATACTCAGGATAAAAGTAAGTTGCCTCCTGAATATAACGTAATTAACGAAGAAGGTCCTGCACATAAAAGAATTTTTGAAGTTCAGGTCGTTTATAACAATGAAATTCTTGCAGTGGCAAAAGGTCATAGTAAAAAAGAAGCCGAACAAAAATGTGCGTATTTGGCTTGTGAAAGGTTAGGGTTGATATAGTTATGAGTAATGTTATTGTTTCACCATCAATTTTGTCTGCTGATTTTGCTAATTTGGAACGAGATGTTCATATGGTAGAAGATGCAGGGGCAGATTGGATTCATGTTGATGTTATGGATGGACATTTTGTGCCGAATATAACTATTGGTGCGCCTGTTGTTAAAGCATTAAAAAAAGTTACTAATATTCCATTGGATGTTCATTTGATGATTGATAATCCGATGAAATATGTTGAGGATTTTGCTGATGCAGGTGCTGATATTTTAACTTTTCACTATGAAGCCGTTAAAGAAGATGAAATTATGCCTTTAATTGATAAAATTAAAAGTTTAGGTGTAAAAGTTGGGATTGCTGTTAAGCCAAAAACAAAGCCTTCTGATATTGATAAGTATTTACCTTTTGTTGATTTGGTTTTGGTTATGACGGTTGAACCAGGTTTTGGCGGTCAAAGTTTTATGTATGATTGCGCTGATAAAATTGAGTATTTTAAACAAAAATGCTATGCGGATGTTATTATTCAAGTAGATGGCGGTGTAAACGCTGAAACTGGCGATCTGTGTATTCGAAAAGGTGCAACTTCTCTTGTTGCAGGTAATTATATCTATAATGCAATCAATATAAATGCTTCGATTGCATCTTTAAAAGGTTAAACAGCTTCACCTTTTCTCATTTTTCGTTTTAAGATTTCATCCAGATTTCCGCTGGCTATTTTTTCCTGTTTCTTTTCAACTTCAGTTTTCTTATCGTCTGTTATGTTGGATTCTTCTTTTTCGGCTTTTTTCATTAAGGTTTCTGTTTTGGCTATATCTGTGTTGGTTTTAGAATTTGGATTTGTTTTATCTGTTGCTTTTTCTCCGGTTTTTGTATTTTGAGTTCCTGTATTTTGACCTGTCGTTGTAGTTCCGTTTTGTTCAGCTAATCGGTTATCGCCTGATACTTCTCCTGCTGATACTCCGGTTGTATTATAAATGTTTGTTTGACTGTCTTGAATGGTACTTCTGTTTGCGTTGTTTTTATCTGATATTATTGCTCCATTGTCCTGCAAACCTTTTCCGGCACTTACTGCATATTTGCCTATGCTTTCTAAGCTTATAATGATAGGAATGTTGAATAAGATATTTTTTACTTCTTTTTTTAAGTCTATTGTTGTATTTCCATAGTCTTGTGTTTCAACTCCAATGGTTGTTCCGTCATTTATAGTTGCTTGATATAAATTTAAATCTGTATCGTAACCTAAGGCTACATTTTGCCCTGTTGTTCCGAGATTTTTTAATTCATCTTCTATTTGTAATGCCTTTGCAAAATCTGATTGATTTTTATTTCCTTTATTTTTTATGTTATTTAATTGTGATTTAAGGTCATTTGCTTGCCCTAATAAATCACTCATATAGCTGTCCAAACTTGCTATTGCGTTGTCTGAAGCTTCTCCGATTGTTGTTAAATCGTTGGACTTTTCGTTTGCGGTATTTCCTTTGTTAGAACTTTCGCTGATAAATGTTTTAGCTATAGAAATTATATCTTGACCTTCTTCTTCCATTTTTTTTCGTTTTTCATCAGCGGTCATTTTTTCTTCTTGTTCTTCTTCTGTTTCTGTTCGGGGATTTGTTTCTGTGGGTTCTCCTCCTTCGGTTGAATTTGTCGTTTGGGTTTGTTCTGTCGTTGTGTTTGTTGTTGGTGTAGTATTATTTGTTTCTTGTTGTTGCTGATTTTGGACAAGTTGAGTTTGTTGGACTGTTTGATTTTGTCCATTTTGCTCAACGCCTTGTAGTGTTTCATTATTTTGTTGAAGGTTATTATATGTTTGTATAGCTTGAGATAGCTGTGTTGGTCTTACGTTCTCTTCTTCATTTCGTATCGGTTGTTGTGTTGTGGCTGGGGTGTTTGATGTCGTTTGTTCAGGTTGATTTGGTTGAGATTCTGGCTCAACTTCATTATTCTGTGCATTGTTATTTTGTTCTGGTAATGGGGCTTGTGTAGGGGTTTGAGTTTGGTTATTTTGTGGGGTCGTTGGTTTTGAGATTGCCATTTCGTATGTGGTTTCATCTGTGTCATTTTTTTCTAAATCTACACGAAATGCTCTTGCCCAAGACAAATATTCCTGGGGTACATTTATTCCCTCATTATCGTATTTTATTATTTCTTTTGCTGTTAACCTCCGCCAATCAATGATTTTGGGAGTTGTCATACTTATTCTTGATACGTCCATATTTATTCCTGTTTTTGTTTTTATCGGCTTGGTTTCTTAAAATCTTTAATTTTATTATTTTATGTGTATATAAGTTAACAAAAATTAATAATTGTATTAAATATGAAAAATGTGGTTATAATAGGAGAAAGAGGGTTTTAAAATGAAGTATGAAGAATTAATGCAAAAAGCGATTGAAGTTTCAAAGAACTCATATTCACCGTATTCGAAATTTGCGGTGGGAGCTTGTGTTTTAGCTGAATCTGGTGAAGTTTATTGCGGATGCAATTTTGAAAATTCCAGTTTTGGGTTATCAATTTGTGCTGAACGTAATGCTATTGGTTCTGCGATTGCAAATGGTGAAAAGAAAATAAAAGCTATTGCTATTTATTCACCTAATCAAGATAATTGTTTCCCTTGTGGAGCTTGCAGGCAAGTTATTCACGAATTTTGCGAAAGTGATGATACTTTTGATGTCATCGTTAAAGATGGTGATGAAGTTAAGGTTTATACACTTGCATTTTTGCTTCCTGAAAGTTTTTCATTATAAAATTTTATTATAATTATGTATATTTTAGAATTGTTAGCTAACGCATTCAAATCAAAGAAATATCATCGGTTTGAATATTCAGAATCTGTTAATTCAGACTCGGATGTTAAGGTTGATGATTGTGAACATTGTTTTTTGCCTTTAGATAGTACCAATACAATGTTTGCCTGCAAGTATTGCGGTCTGATTGTTCCTCGAGAAAAATTGAAAGATAAAAATATTTTTAGAAATTAGCTTATCTGTTTTCCACTTGGTGGATTTTTCTATGTTTAATCTTATTTATACTCTTCATTGATAAAGGAGGTTATATGTCTAAATCACTTGGAGAGGCTATAAATAATATTATGGAAGAAAATTCCACAAGTAGAGTTTTAATTTTGACCGATAGATTGCATATTATTGGTACTATTCATGACTATTCTAACGATTGTGTTGATTGTCACGATTGTTTAATTTCCCTAAAGGACGTGAAAATCGCCAGAATTGAAGATCTTTGTAACTGTAAAATGGAAGATTGTGAGTGTAATTTGGAAGCATTTATGGAATATAAATGGTTTAATATAACTGCAAATTCTATTGTTGGTTTTAGTATTTTAGGTTAGTATATTTATATAACGAAAAAAGAGGAATGTCTTATGACATTCCTCTTTTTTATTAAAGTATTATATTTATACTTTTCTTTTTCTAGCAGCTTCAGATTTATGTTTTCTTTTTACGCTAGGCTTTTCGTATCTTTCACGTTTTTTAACTTCAGAAAGAATACCAGCTTTTTGGATTTTCTTTTTGAAACGTCTTAAGGCGCTTTCGATACTTTCGTTTTCGCCAACTTTAACTTCTGCCATTTATATTTTCACCACCTTTATTGCTTTTTACTAGAGTGATATATTTAATTATATATCAGAAACTCTAAAAATGCAAGTAGAAAGCTTTTGAGGTGTAGCAAATTATGATTTGTGTTAATTTTTAAAATAATCACAAATTAATTTTTCTTGTTTTGGTAATAAATGTTTTATTCTACTAAGTATGGATTTTCCTTTTAGTTCTTCAAGTTGTTTTGATAGGATGGCTTTTTCGATTAGTATTTTGTTGTATAAATCTGAACAAACTTCACTTTTATCAATGTGCTCTTTTAGTTTAGATAATTGTATTTCTTTTTCTCTTATTGAAGAAATAATGTTTTCACGTTTCACTTTACTTAAACCTCTTAAATGTCACATGATAAGAATAAACTTTTCGCTCAAATTTAAAATCAACTTTTTAGGTGATTTTGAACTAAACAGCCAATAAATCATACTCATAACCGAGTTTTAGAGCTTCAATATTTTTAGGTATAAGATTCTTTTTGTTCGGTGGAATTACATTATCAAGCGCTTTTTCAAGTGTTTGAATGCTTATTAATTTGCTAACTTTTGAAACGATACCTAATGCTAATATATTAGACATTTTTATATTACCTAATTTTTCTTGCGCAATTTCTGTTATTGGTGCAAAAACATAGTTTATATCATTTCTAAGTTTTTGAATTTTTGCAAGAGATGAATTAACGATAATAGTTCCGCCTTTTCTTACTTTTGATGTGAATTTATCGAAAGATGCTTGATTTAAAACAATAATAAAATCCGCAGCAGACTTTTGAACCGCGCTGACTTCTTCGTCAGCTGCAACAACTGTACAATTAACGGTTCCACCTCTCATTTCAGCTCCATAAGATGGATACCATGTTACGTTCTTGTTATCCAGCATAAAACCGTTTGCTAAAACTTCTCCTGCTAACAAAACGCCTTGTCCACCAAATCCTGCTATTATAAAATCTTTTTCCATGAACTATCTATCCTTATTTTAATCCTTCTGTTACGTCTTTATATATTCCCGGTTTAAATATATTGCACATTTCGTTTCTAACTCTTTCGTGAGCTTGAGCCGGTGTCATTTTCCAGTTTGTCGGGCAACTTGATAGTATTTCGACAAAGCCAAGACCTAAGCCATGTATTTGAACTTCAAATGCTTTTTTAATTGCTTGTTTTGCTTTTCTAATATTTGCAACGGAATCAAGTGAAACTCTTGCACTGAATGCTGTTCCTTCGCATAAAGCGATATGTTCTGCAATCTTTATAGGATAACCATAATATTCAAGGTTTCTTCCTGTTGGGGATGTTGTTGTTACTTGTCCAACCATTGTTGTTGGTCCAAGTTGACCGCCTGTCATTCCAAATGTTGTATTATTTATACATATTGCCGAAATTTTTTCGCCTCTTAATGCTGCATGTAAACTTTCAGCAAGCCCTATAGATGCAAAATCGCCATCTCCTTGGTATGTAAATACAAATTTGTCAGGTCTTGCTCTTTTTATTCCTGTAGCTTCTGCCATTGCTCTTCCGTGAGGAGCTTCTAGTGCATCTATGTTTAAAAAATCATATATTGTTACAGAGCATCCGATTGAGGCTGCTACTATTGCATTTTCACGAAGTCCCAATTCTTCTAATACTTCTGCTACTAATCTTATTGCAACACCATGGTCGCAACCCGGACAAAATGTGTATTTGAAATCCTTCCTGAAGGTTTCAGGTATTTTGAATACTTGTGTTGCCATATTATACTAACTCCTCAATTTGTGAAACAATTTCTTCAGGTGATGGTGGTGTGCCAACTCCTTTGTGTATCAACTCTACCGGAACCTTTCCGTTAACAGCAAGTTTTACATCGTTAACCATTTGTCCCATATTTACTTCAACTGTAATTATTTTCTTAACCTTTTGTGCTAGTTCGGCTAATCTTTTATTTGGGAATGGGAATAAGGTTATTGGTCTTAAGGTGCCAACTTTTAGTCCTTTTTCTGCGCATATTTTTGCTGCTGTTCTTACGTTTCGTGATGTTGAACCAAAACTTACAAGTAAAATATCAGCATCTTCTGTATTGTGTTCTTCCCATTCTACTTCGTTTTCTTCTATTTGTTTGTATTTGCCAAATAAGTTTTCTAAAAATTCGCATCTGTCTTCCGCTAATGGTCCATAAGATCTGATAACCCTTCCGTCTCGACCTTTTGCTCCTGTTAAACACCATGCTGAATTGTCAATTTCAGGGTATGGGTATTCTTTCATTTCTACAGGTTCCATCATTTGTCCTAAAAATCCATCTGCTAACAATACTGTTGGATTTTTGTATTTGTGGGCAAGATAAAATGCTTTATAAGTTAAATCAAAACATTCTTGAACGTTTGAAGGTGCCAGTACTATCATTTTGTAATCCCCATTACCGCCGCCTTTTAACGTTTGGTTGTAATCTCCTTGTGATGGGTAAATGTTTCCTAAGCCCGGACCACCTCTCATTACGCTTATTAAAACAACAGGTAACTCGTCTGTACAAGCATATGATAATCCTTCTTGCATAAGTGCAACTGCACAAGAAGATGATGATGTCATCGCTTTTACACCCGTTGAACAAGCTCCAATAACCATGTTTATTGCTGCAAGTTCACTTTCTGCTGAAACATATCCTCTGCCTAATTCTTGCATTTTTCCGCTCATAAATTCGCCAATTTCACTTTGCGGTGTAATCGGATATCCAAAATAACATTGGCAACCTGCCATTACTGCTGCGTTTGCTATAGCATAATTTCCTTTTATAAGTACTTTTTTTTCTGTGATTGTTTCTAATGCCATGTTTAACCCCTATAAACTTCTGTTATCGCTAAATCCGGACATCTTGTTGCACACATTGCACATCCCAGACATTCTTTTTTCTCATCGCAAAATTCTACTGTGCGATTTCCCAAAGAATTTGTTTTATCACTTACTCTTATCAAATTTTTCGGGCATTCTCTTATGCATAAATAACATGCCTTGCATCTGTTTTCATCAATTACAATGTGGCTCATAATCTTCCTCTTTCAAATACTCTATTCTGTATCATAGCACTAATAAACTTTTAGGGTAGAAAATCTTAACATTTGTAATAAATATTATAAAATCATTTTACTTAAGTGTGTGAACTTGCTAATATTAAAAATGTAGGGATATAGTTTAAGGATAATTAAGGGAATGGCTCAAGAACTAGATTTAATCTTTGAAACGTTGAGGGAGATAAAAAGAGCAAATGCAAACAGCAGTGAGAGTTTTGAAAGACTCTTAGTCAGCATTGCTAATAAATTGGAGTTGATTGATAGAAATTCTGCTTCGTCTGAATTTATTAAATCATATTTGGCAGAAGTTACTAAAAATGCAGATGAACGTTATCAAACAGCTTTAGTGAAATTTACTGATATTGAAAAAGCTTTGAAAGCTATTTTTAATGGTCTTGATGAGCATGTTAAAACTCCTGAACTTAAAGAGTTTTTTGATGTCTTTTCTACTAATATGAATTCGACTTATTCCGAAATTCGCCAGCAAAAAGCTCTTCTTGCTGGTATTGAAAATAAAATTTCTGAAATTTCTTCTAACAAATCCGACAAAGAAGATATTCTTAGAACTATTACCCTTTTAAGAAATGATTTTGAAAATCTTAATCACAGTTATAAATATACCATTGATACTGTAAGTTCTGAACTTAAAACAATTATTAACGGTATTATTCAGACCGATCAAACTGCTATTAATCAACAGTTAAATGAACAAACCGTTAATATTCAGAAAACAATTTCTGAAATCCTTAATTATTTAGCAAGTATCGAAAAACGCGATGCTCAATTAGAACTTTTATTGGCTGGAGTTGCAACCGGTGAGAGTTTGAAATTTACGCAGTCTGTAATCGATTCTATTGTACAAAAAGCTGAAGATATTTCTATTAAACTTTCCGACACTGCAGATAAGTCTGAAGTAAAAGAAGTTTTGGCTTCTACTGATTTTATCAAACAAAAATTAGATGAATCAGTAACTAAAGATATGTTTGCCAATGTTGTAGAAATTTCTAATTCTATAGTTGCTCAAACTGATGATTTGAAAAAACAACTGGCCATTGTTACTAAAAATATTGAAACTATTCCTGATACGACTTATCTTGAACAAACTATCAAAAAGTTGTATGAAAAATTAAGTTTAATAGATGAAGAAATCGATAAATTCGATTCTCGTGATATTTTAGAAGATTTAACTCATAGTATAAAGGACGTATCAGGGGAATTAAGTGTTTGTAAAAATATAATTATCGACCTTAATGAAGTTGTTAAATCAGATGTTCTTGCTGCTATTGATAAAATTTCGTTTGCAAATGAGGCATATGATATAAAAAATCATGTAACAGAAATGCTAAAAAAATTGCCTCAAAAAGATGATGTAGATAGAATTTTGGATTCTTATCATAGTGCTAATAAAACATTGAAAGAATTATTATCTCATACAGATAAAATTCTTGATACGGTTGAAAAGCTTCCTACCCATAGCGATATGGAAAGTTTAAATAATAATCAGTTAAGTCTTGTGGAAAATTTGCAAGAAGTTGCTGATAAGTCAGATATTTCTGAACTTTCTTCAAAAATTGATGATGTAAAAAATGATGTTAATAATATAAATTTTGATAAAGAGTTCGAAAACCTTTATGATAAATCTTCATCTATTGAAAATTGGCTTACTAATTCAAAGCTGAAAGAAAATGCTGAAGAAATTGTCGATCAAATTAAGGATAAACCATCTAGAGGTGAAGTTTTCAAAATATTGGAAACTATGGAGTCTGTAATCAGTTGTGTTGAAGAACTTTCTCAAAATGCTGATGCTAAAAAAGTTAGAAATACTCTTTCTGATGTTTATCAAATGATTGAGGATTTGAAAAATGACTTTATTATTACTGCAGAAATGCATAATGATACTGTTATTGTTAATTTGTCAGAAATTCAAAATAAAATTGATTCTATTGTAACAGGTGATGAATTTAATTCATTTGTGGATGAATTAAAAGATTTCTTACAAAAATTGCTTTCAGCTTACGATAAGTCTGAAGAAGGTTATAATGCAATATATGAATACCAACAAGCTGTTCTTAATCAATTAGAAGCTATTAATACAGATGTTGTAAAAGATATTTTAGATATTAAAGAACAAGTTGTCGAAGTTAAATCACATGTTGCTTATGTTCAAAATTGGTTGAATAATTCTAAAATTAAAGAAAATACAAAAAATATTCTTTCAATGATAAGCGGAAAATCTGATAAAGATGATGTGCTTAAGATTTTGGAAGGTGTTGAGTCTATAGTCGGTGAATTGAGCGAAATTGCTCAAAAAGATTCCACTCAGCCTGTTCTTGATGCTATTTGGGATGTAAGCGATAAATTAGATAGTATTAAAAATGATCTTTTAGCAAATTCAGATTCGCAAAATGATGTTTTAATTACAAATATTTCAGGACTGCAAGAAAAACTAAATACTGTTGTTTCCGGTGATGATTTTAATTCATTTGTTACTGAATTGAAAGAATTTTTAGATAAATTACTTTTAAATTGTGACAAAACTGAAGAAGGCTACAATGAACTTGTTGAGTATCAAAAAGTTGTTGCCGGCAAATTAGAATCATTTAATTCTGATGTAGTAAAAGATATTTTAGATTTAAAAACTCAGGTTGGGTCAGTAGAATCTAAAGTTTCTTCTGTTCAAGAATGGTTGAATGGTTCAAGTTTAAAAGAAAATACAGAATCTTTAATATCAAAAATGGATGAAAAATCTGATAAAGAAGATGTTTTGAAGGTTCTAAATGTTGTTGAAAATATTGTCGCAGAATTAGGTGCACTTTCTGAAAAAGATAATACAAAGACTGTTGTAGATACAATCTCAGGTATTGGCAATAAAATTGACGAACTTAAAAATGATCTTGCTAAAGATTCTAATATTCATAATGAAAATATTATTGCTAATTTGTCTGGTTTGAAAGATAAAGTTGATAATATTGTTACCGGCGAAGAATTTAGTTCTTTTGTAGATAATTTAAAAGAATTATTAAATAATTTATCAGCAGGTGTTGATAAAAATAGTGAAGATTATAAGCAGATTTCAGATTATCAGCAAAATGTTGTTGAGAAGTTGGATAATCTAAATACTGATATAGTAAAAGATATTTTGGATTTGAAAGAACAAGTAGGAAATGTTCAAACTACATTATCTTCAGTTCAAGATTGGTTGACAAATTCAAATCTGAAAGAAACTTCACAGGATATTTTGTCTCAACTAAAAGAAAAATCTGATAGGGATGATGTTTTAAAAGTATTAAAAGTTGTTGAATCTATTGTTGGTGAATTGAGTGAGATAACCGCAAGAGATAATACTAAGGCTGTTATTGATACTATATCTGTTGTTAGTGAAAAAATTGATGATTTGAAAACTGATATAGTTAGTAATTCAAATATTCAAAATGAAGCTATTATTACAAATTTATCAGAGCTGCAAGACAAGGTTGATAATATTGTAACAGGTTCAGATTTTAATGCTTTTGTCGAAGAGTTGAGAGGTTTTTCAGATAAACTTTTGGCAAATTATGACAAAACAGAGTCCGGTTATAAAGAACTTTCTGAATATCATCAGCTTGTGCTTGATAAATTGGAATCTTTTAATTCTGATATTGTAAAAGATATTTTGGATATAAAAGAACAGTTTGGCGAAGTTAAAGCAAAAGTTGCGTCAATTCAGGATTGGTTAACAAATTCAAGAATTAGAGAAAATGCTGAAGAACTAATTTCCAAAATAGATGAAAAATCTGATAAAGAAGATGTTTTGAAGGTTCTAAAGGTTGTTGAATCTATTGTTGGTGAACTGAGTGAAATATCTCAAAAAGATAATACTCAAACTGTTACAGATACAATTACCGATGCTTGTAAAAAAATTGAAGACTTAAAAGCTGAGTTTATAAAAACTTCAGAAGTTCAAAATGATGCGGTTGTTGAGCATTTATCTGATATTCAATTAGCTGTTGAAAATATTATTACAGGTAATGAATTTGAAACTTTCACTGATGAAATAAAGCATTTATTAGATGTAATAGTTTCAAATACTGATAAAATAAATTCTGATTATATTGCGATAAAAGAATATCAATTAGCAATCCTTGAAAAATTAGATGCTATAAATATTCAAGCAATAAAAGATATTGTTGAAAAACGTTCTACTGTTGTCGAAGATACTTTGACTAATATTTCAGAATATTTGACAACGGTCAGCAAAGTAGATACTCAAGAAATTAAAAATTCTATTTCTGAAATTAAAGAAATTTTGGAAAATAGAAAAGGTACTTTTGACGAATTTGAAAATAATAGTGAAGAAACTATTGAAATTTTGCAAAATTATTTGGGTGAAATCAAACGAATTCTTGATTTATCAGATTTTGCAGTTGCTGAAAATGTAAAAAATAAACTCTTAAAAATAGAAGAAGATTTGCTTTTATATCAAGGTCAAAATGAAAATGCCTTAACTGATATTATTGCAAAATTAAATGAGTACCAGGATTATACAAAAACTTTAGATGAGCCATATTCTAATCAAGATTTAAAAGCCTCAATGAGGGAAATTTCTGAAATAAAAGATATGATTTATACTCTTGGAGAAACTTATAAATCATTGCAATATGAAGAAGAATCTAAAGAAAAAACAGTTGCTGATTTTCTAACAGACAGATTGGATGATTTGGGTAGAAATCTTGAGGAATTAACAGCAAGTATTGATACTCAACTTCAACAAGGTTTTGCATATAATGCTGCTCTTTTGGAAGAAAAGACTTCTATGTTGTTAGAATTTATTCAAGATGTTAGAAATTCAAATTCTCAAAATTCAGAATTATATGAACAATTAGGAGATACTGATAATAAGTTATCCGATTATAAACAAGAATTGGAGTTGATTAATACTGATGTCGTTAGTGCAATTAACGCAAAGTCTGACAAATTGTTGGAAGAACTTACTCCAATTCGACAAATGTTGGAGAACTTGACTAATAGTACTGATTTTACTCAAAATATAAATTCAGACTTGAAAGATTTGCATGAATCTTTAAATGAAGAATTCAAAGATGAAAATCTTATATCTCAGGCTACGCTTAGTCGTTTAGATTATACATATGAACAAATTGCGAATGACTTAAGCTCTATTGAAGAAAATATAAAAACTTTTGTATTAACTGATGTTGATTCTGTATTGAGAAAGATGGATGAGTTGCAAGATACAGTTGTTGGAACTCTGGATAAGATCGTTCCTCCAAATACAGACGAAATGCTTGAAATAAAAGAATTTGCAGCTCAAATTTCTGAATTTAAGAAATCCCAAAGAGAAGTTCTTAATGAAGTTGCGGATGATATAAAAGCTCAAATGCAAGAGCAGCATGAAGAACTTAAATCATTACTAACTGTTTCAATGAATAATGATAAAATTATCAGTGCTATTGATGATTTAAGAAATAGTATTCTTGGAAATGCTCAAACAATAAGACAAATACAAGAATATGCAGATAGTAAAGAACAAAAAGATGAAAACTCTAAACAACCTGATGCAATATCATTTAATGAATTACGTAATCAACATGATGATGTAAGCTTATTAACAAGACAAGTATTGGTTGACGTTAGAAGTGATTATAACAAATTTGCAGGAATCGTTCGAGAATTGTCAGGCGAGAATGCTGAAATCAAAAGTATTCTTAAATCAATTCAAGAAAAAATGAATAATATAGTTGTTCGCAGAGTTCAGGAAACTACGGATTCTAGAGATGTTAAAGACACTACTCAAGAATCCGGCGGTGATACTATTATTACGGTGGAAGAGAAAAAATCTGATAACCTTACAGATTCTTTGCCATCTTTAGATAATGATATTAATAAAGATGTTTTAACAGGTGAAAATGATTTTAACTTTATAGAAGCTTTGGATTGTTTCAAATCTGATGTTAAACATTTACATAAGAATGTAGAAAAGGTATTAACACCGGAAGAGTGTAAAACAACAATAAATGCTGTTGGTTTCCCTGTAAATATTGATCCTGAAGAATTTGCAGAGGTTTCTAGAAAAGTTAATAGAATTTTAAAACGTATAAGCAGTGGCGAATGGCTTGAAGATTTAAAATCATATCTTGCTAATGGCAAACTTGGAACAACATTAGAGTTAATTCTTGGGAAATTAGATATTCTTGCATTAACTGATAGTTGTGATTGGGTTAAAGACGTTAAGGCTCTTGTAAGCCAATTAAAAGATGGATCTTTATCAAGTACTCTTGATCCAAAAATTGGCACAATGATTGAGTTGTTGAACGCAAAAGTCGATATTTTAGCGGAATCTGATGATTACGAATTGTTTGAAGAATTGCGAGATATGCTTGCAAATATTCAATTCGCAAATAATATTGAAACTACTGATTTGTTAAATCTTATCAATAAAAAACTTGATGTTTTGGCAAATTCAGATGGTGACTTTGATCTTGAAGATTTAAAAGATAAGTTAAATATAATTGAAGAAAAAATTAATTTTATAGTAGGTGCTGATAATTCTTCAGATAATTCTGATAATGCAGGTTATGTCGATGATTTGATGTACACTTTATTGAATGTAGAAGATAAGGTGGACAAAATTCATATAGGTTCAGGTATTGAAGGTGTTGAGGATATTAAGCAAAAAGTTGAAAATCTTACTAAAAAATTAGATGAATTCGCCAAAATTGCCGGAGTATCTATTGCTGATGAAGTAAAAGATAAATTAGAGCTTATTGAAAGTAAAGTAGATATTATTGCATCTTCAGACAATGAAGGTCTTGTTGCTGAATTGAAAGATAAGCTGGGACTTATTGAAAGTAAAGTTGATGTTATTGCAGAATCAGATAATGATGAACTTGTTGCTGAATTGAAAGATAAGTTAGGGCTTATTGAAAGCAAGGTTGATGTCATTGTTGAATCAGGCAGTGATGAACTAATAGAAGAATTAAAAGAAAAATTAGCTCTTATCGAAAACAAGGTTGATATTATTGCTGAATCAGGTAATGATGTTTGGGCTGATGAAGTAAGAGAAAGATTTGAAGTTTTAGAAGAAAAACTTGATAGTAATTCTCAAGTTATCAATCCAGATTTTGAAGATTCCTTAAATGAAAGATTTGATATATTAGAAGAAAAAATCAGCAATACTGATTCTTTAAATACTCCTCAATTTGTGGACGAGATTAAGCAAAAATTAGACTTGTTAGATGCAAAAGTCGATATTGTTGCAAATACTGATACTTCTGCAGATTTGGATGAAATTAAAGAATCTTTGGAAAATGTTGAAGAACATATTTCTGCGGTTAAGAAATATTCTGATTCTGATTTAAAAATTACTGCAATTTTAGAAGTTATTAATAATAAAATAGATTCGCTTTCTAAAAACGGTAATGAATATTCACAAAAAGAATTCAAAGATGTAAAAGATTTGATAATGGCTCAAATGGATTACATTGATAGTCTTGAGCATAATCAAAAAACTGAAGCGGTTAAAAAATGTTTGAAAGAATTAACTGTCGAAGTTAGCAATTTAAATACTGTTCAGAATACAAAACAAATTCAAAAAACTATAAAAGAAATGAAAGAATCAATTATGGCAACAGTTGTTGCGGTATTTGAACAAGTTTCTTTTGTAGAAGAATCAGAAGATATTAAAGGTTTTGTAGAAGAAAAAACAGATGAAATTAACCAAAATCTTGCTCTTGTTACTGATCAATTAAAACAAATTACAAGTGCAGAAGATGAGTCTGATTATACATATTCAATGCAAGATATAGAGTCTGATTTAGCAAAATTAAGACTGGCATTGAAAGATTTGCAAACAAATGAACAAGAAGCTCAAACTGCTCAGCTTTCATCTTTGTTAGAAAATATTAACAAAATTGGAAGTTCAGTTTCAGAGTTGCAAGATTCACTGTCAAAAGAAGAACTTCTAAGTCTTCAATTAAATTTTGATAGAATTAATAATGATATTGAAGGTTTGACCGCACTATCAAAACATATGGTAGTGACTTCCGGTGAAACATATAATGCTATAAATAATAATATAGAAAACTTTAGCAAAACTCTAACAGAACAATTAACTTCAAAAGTTGATAAGGTTACAAAATTATTGGAACATTCAAACGCATCAGATGCAGTAATGCGTCAAGCTTTGATTTATGTTGGAGAATGGATTGATTCTGCAAGTGCCAGCATGAATAAAATTTCAACAAATTCAGAAGAAATTGTTGAGGTTAAAGCTGTAATTGAAAGTCTGAAAAAAGATTTGCCTGAACAAACAGTTATTCTAAATTCTTTGGAAGAAAAATTTGATGAGCAACAGGAACGTTTAGCGTTCTTCGAAAAACAAATTTCAAAACTTTCAGGAATAGAGGATAAATTTGAAGAACAACAAGAAAGAATTGACAGATTAGAAATGACTATTGAAAAAATTCTTTCAGCGGTAGAAGATATGGATGACACAAAAGTTACAAGAAAGATTGATAAAATCGATAAGCAAATTGCGAAATTGAGTATCAATATAGAAAAACTGGCATCTTATGTTGACTAAGGAATTAATAGCTAATATATATAAAAAAGTACCCAAGCAAAACGTGCTGTCCAAAATTGAAGAACGGTATGTCTATGCTTTTGATGCAAGTGATTTGCATGAAAAAGTTCAAATCCCTGATGCTGTAGTTTTTGTTGAAAGTGTAGAACAGGTTCAAGAAATTGTTAAGCTTGCAAACAAATTTAAAACACCAATAATCTGTCGCGGTGCAGGTACAAATACCGTTGGAGCTTGTGTTTCTGTTCATGGCGGAATTGTTTTGAATTTTTCTAAAATGAATAAAATTTTAGAAATAAATCCTGTTAATATGACAGCTCGCGTTCAACCCGGTGTTGTTGTTGGTGATTTGCAAAAACAAGTAGAAAAAATTGGACTTTATTATCCACCTGATCCTTCTAATTTGAAAGTTTCAACGATTGGCGGAAGTGTTGCTCAAAATTCAGCAGGTGCAAGAGGTTTTAAATATGGCACAACAAGAGATTATGTTATAGATATGCTTGTTGTTATGGCTGACGGTTCTGTTATTCGTACTGGTGCTAATACTATTAAAAATGCCGCAGGATATAATCTTGGAAGTCTTTTTATCGGTTCAGAAGGAACTTTAGGTATTGTGGTTGAAGTTACTGTTAAATTGATAACAAAACCCGAAGCCTCTGAAGTTTTACTTGCTTATTTCGATAGCGTAGAAGAAGCAGTTAATTCAGTTAACCAAATTATTAAACACCAAATTTGTCCTACAACTATTGATTTGATGGATAATAATGCAATTAAAACTATTGAAGAATATAAAAATTGTGGATTGCTTTGCGATAAGCAAGCTGCATTAATAATAGAAGTTGATGGTTTCAAAACAGTAATTGAAGCTCAAATGAAATTAATTTGTGACATTCTAAATAAAAATAATGCACAAAATATAAAATATGCTAAACAAAAAGAAGAAGCCGATGAAATTTGGGATGCAAGACATTCTTCCATGGCTGCTTGTGCTCAGTTAAGACCAAATGTTACAACTGATGATGTCATTGTTCCAAGAGAAAATCTTTCAATATTGATAAAAGGTATTCAAAAAATTTGTTCAAAATATGATTTGATTATGTGTATGGTAGGTCATGTAGGCGATGGCAGTGTTCACCCTCAAATCCCTATTGATATGAATGATAAAGATGAATATACCAGATATAAATTGGCAAAATCAGAAATCTATGATTTAACCGCAAGATTGGGCGGAATAATCTCCGGAGAGCACGGTATAGGGTTGGTTAAAAAGCCGTTTTTGCCAAAAGTTATTGACAATGGTGCAATAGATTATATGCGCCAAATAAAAAAGATTTTCGATCCTAATAATATCCTCAATCCATATAAAATATTCTAGTGTGTTGCTTTTAATTATTATAAATTCCTAAGGTATAAGAAGATTCCGAAATAAATTCGGAATGACATATTTAAGACGTAATGAAATCAGTTTTTCCAAGTTTGTTATCCTGAACTTGTTTCAGGAACTTGAAAAAAGACAAATAACATTTACTCCAAATGTGTCATGCTGAAATCGTTTCAGGATCTTCATTGAACTTCTGTAGAAATTTAAAGAGAATAAGATTCCGAAATAAATTCGGAATGATGTATTTATGACGTAATGAAATCAGTTTTTCCAAGTTTGTCATCCTGAACTTGTTTCAGGATCTTTAAAACTTAATTACTGCTCCAAATCTAATGACAAATCTTTAAATTCAGGGTTTATTTCCTTTATTAAGTTAATTTTCCAATCTCTATGCCAATTTTTTAATTGTTTTTCTCTAATAATTGCTGATTCAATGGAATCAGTAATTTCATAATAAACTAATTTATTAATGTTATATTTTTCAGTGAAACCTTTGACTACTTTATTTTTATGTTCCCAAACTCGTCTTTGCAAGTTACTTGTAACACCAATATATAAAGTAGTATTTTTATAATTTGTCATAATATATACGGCACAAGTCTTTTTCATGTTTTGATTATAGCACATAACTTTGAGAAGATCCTGAAACAAGTTCAGGATGACTTTTGGGGAAATTTTATTTGCTAACTGTAAAAGAATGTGTCATTGCGAATTTATTTCGGAATCTATTCCTCTTAAAAGTTTCACAGAAGTTCAAAATGGATGCTGAAACAAGTTCAGCATGACACTTTCAGAAATTTTATTTCCTAACTGTAAAAAAGTGTCATTCCGAATTTATTTCGGAATCAAATCCCCTTAAATAAAAAAACATTCGATAAATTCGAATGTTTTAAATGGTGGGCGTGAAGAGACTCGAACTCCCATGCTTTCGCACTAGTTCCTAAGACTAGCGTGTCTACCATTCCACCACACGCCCTTGTGTAGTTTCAGTTCTATTATTTAGAACCTCGGTATGTTTAGATTACAATAACCAATTCTTTTTGTCAATATTTTTGTTGTAAAATTATAGTTATTATAGAAGAGATGAAGTATGCTTGTTAATAGAGTTCAACAAAATTATTATTACTCAATAAACTCTAAGGGGGGATTTAGTAAAGTCAGTTATCCTTTGGATATTTGCCAACAATCAAAAGGAGATGTTTTTCTTCGTTCTGATAGTATTGATGATGTTAGTTTTGAAGGTGTGGCATTTGTTGAAAAGATTTTTTGTGATTATTTAAAACAAAAGTCTTATAAAACTTCAATTAAAGGTTCAAAAAGACCATATCTTTCTATTGATAAAGATTTAGAACCATTTATTACCCCTGTAAAAATTCCTGTTACTAAAGATGAAAGAATTAATGCTTGGGATATTAATCCAAAAAATTCAAAAGATTATGTTATTTTTCTGCACGGATTTTCTCAAAATATAACGAATAATCAGCCATTATACAAAGAACTTGCCAAAACCAGATTTGGAATTTTGGCGATAGATTATAGAGGGTATGGTAAAAATCCGCGTTCTATACATGTAAAAGAAGATGATATGGTGCAAGATGTTAATGCTTCCATAAAATATTTAAAAGATAAAGGTATTGAAAATATTGGTTTAATTGGTCATAGTTTTGGTGCTTATTTAGGAGCAAAGGTTTCCTCTCAAATACAACCTGCATTTTTAGTAATGGTATCGCCTATAAGTTCATTAGAATTTTGGTTGCGAAATGTTCTGTTGCATCCTAAAAAATATAAATTAGAAATGAATTTAATAAAATATATTAAAGATTTCAAAGAGCAGTATTCAAAGGTTTTTAAAATTTCGGATTATTTAAAGAATAACAAAACCGATATGTATGTTCTTCAAACAAGTAATGACAAGTATGTTAAAACAACAAGTGTTGATGATGTAGTGAATAATATTGAAAATCTCAAACAATATACCAAGATAAAACTTGGCGGACATCGCATGGATGATAATAAAATAAGTGCAATAAAAACTATACTTGAAGGTTTGTAAATCCGTGTTTTTTATGTAATACTTAATACATAGAATAGGGAGTATTAGGTGATATGGATTATAAGTTAAAAAATACAGTTTCGAAGGATGCTTTTAGATATGGTTATTTATCAAAAAAGATTGCGCCATTTTTAAAACCGCATGTGCCAAGAATTTTATTAAACATGTTATTGGCAATTCCTTTAGGTTTGCTTGATGGTGTTGTTGCTTATGCGCTAAAACCTTATATGGATTGTGTAATTAACGGTCAGGCTTGGAAAATTTTTGGTTTTACTATTGAACAAAGTGTTTTGGCAACAGCTATACCTTTTGCGATAGTTTCTTTTGCGATTATTCAAGGTTTATTGAGATATTCAAATAACTATTTGACGGATTGGACTGGAAATAAAATTTCTAATTCATTAAAAATTGAACTGTTTAAAAAACTTACATCTCTTGATCCTGTTTTTTATGATATAAACTCTTCGGGTTTAGTTTTAGCAAGATTTTTTACCGATCCTGAAACGGCTTCTAAAAATATTATCAATACGATAAAAACTTTTGTAATGACAAGTTTTGGAATTGTCGGTTTGGTAGGTGTGCTTTTGTATAACTCTTGGAAACTTGCAATTATTGGTGTTGGAATAATGGCTATTGCTATTACTCCTGTTACATTGATTAGAAAAAGAGTTAAAAAAGTTTCCAATGCAAATATGGTTGTTGGCGGAAGTATGACAACTAATATTAACGAAACTTTTGCAGGGAACAAGATTATGACAGCGTATAATCTTCAAGATATGCAAAATGCTAAGTTTGAAAAACAAATAAAAGAACAATTTAATCTTACTATCTCATTGACAAAAAGAGTTGGTTGGATGTCACCGATAATGTATTTTGTATGTTCTATCGGAATTGCACTGGTTATGTTTTACGGTAATCACTTAATAATAACTGGTGAAATGACAGCTGGAAGTTTTGCATCATTTGTAACTTCATTGTTATTACTATATAAACCGGTAAAAGATTTAGGAAGAACATTAACAGATATTCAAACAACTTTTGTCGCTTTAGGACGTGTATTTGAATTGTTTGATTTAATGCCTAATATTAAAAATTGCGATAATCCGATTAAGATGAATGATTTGCAACATTCTATTGATTTTGAGCATGTATTTTTTGAATATGAAAAGGATGTTCCTGTATTAAAAGATTTCTCATTGCATGTTAATAAGGGAGAAACTATTGCACTTGTTGGAAATTCAGGTGGTGGAAAAAGTACGATTGTGAATTTGTTGCCAAGATTTTATGATATAAAAAGCGGTTCTATAAAATTTGACGGTATTGATATCAAAAATTTTGATATTAAATCTTTGAGAAATAATATTTCTTTTGTATTCCAAGATAATTTCTTATTTACAGGAACTATCAGAGAAAATATTCTTATGGGAAATAGAAATGCGACAGAAGAAGAACTTCAAAATGTTATAAAAATGGCTCATCTTGACGAATTTTTATCAACTGTTGAAAATGGTGTTGATACTCAAGTTGGAGAAAGAGGAACTTCTTTATCAGGAGGTCAAAGACAGCGTGTTGCAATAGCAAGAGCAATGATTAAAAATGCTCCGATAGTAATTCTTGATGAAGCAACTTCGGCACTTGATAATGAATCTGAAGCTATAGTTCAAAAAGCTTTGGATAATTTGATAAAAAATAAAACCGTATTTGTAATCGCTCATAGATTATCAACAATTAATAATGCCGATAGAATTGCGGTGATAAACGAAGGTGAACTTGTTGAATTAGGTACTCATGAGCAATTAATGCAAATTAATGAAGGTTATTATAAACACCTTTACGAAATGCAATTTAAAAATCAAGAAATTAATGTTTAATTTCTAATAAATTATGTTTGTTATATAATCTATTTGTGTATAGTCCGTTAGGGGAGAACATGAAAGTTATTGAACTGGAAAATATTGATTCTACGAACAGTTACGCAAAACTAAATATTGATACCCTTGAAGATAAAACCGTTGTTTTTGCACATCGTCAAAATAATGGCAGAGGCAGACTTAATCGTTCTTGGGTTGACTTAGGAGAAGGTAATCTTTTCATAACTTTTGTTCTTAAACCGGCTGATATTTATAGAAAAATTTTACCGAATTTAACTCAATATTTATCAGTTTGTTTGTGTAAAGTTTTAGAAACTTACGGATTGAAAACTCAAATCAAATGGCCAAATGATGTTTTGGTTAATGGTAAAAAAATTGCCGGAATTTTATCAGAATCTGTTATGCAAGGGGCTGGATTAAAAGGTCTTGCTCTTGGTATTGGAGTTAATTTAAACGCTAAAAAAGAAGATGTTGAGAAAATTCCAAATAGAATTGTAACGGCTCTTAATCTAGAAATTAGTCAGAGTGTTGATTTAGATAAATTTTTCAACGAGTTAACTAAAGAGTTTTTTAAAGGTTATGATAGTTTTTTAACAAACGGTTTTGTTCAAATTAAAGATGATTATATTCAACGAAATTGTTTTATAAATAAAGAATTAAATGTTCAAATATTTAATAAAGTAGAAAAAGGACTGGCAAAATCCGTTAATGATAGCGGAGAGTTAGTCCTTTTAAATAGTGAAAATAAAGAAGTTGTACTTACAATAGGAGATATTTTATGAATGAACAATTAGCAAACGGGTTAGTATTACTCGGAACGGGCATGGGTTTTGTCTTGTGCTTTTTAGTTATTATGATTTTTGTTATGGGAATAATGACACTTGTTGTGTCATATCTTAACAAAATCTTTCCGGAGGCTGTAGAAGAAGTAAAATCTACGGCTAAAAAAGTCAGTGCAAATGTAGACGAAGCAATAGCACTTGCTATTGCAGCTGTTAAGGCTAGAAGAAGTTAGTTTTGTTATATAAGAAAGGACTTAAAAATGGGTAAAAAACTTATTAAAGTTATGGATACATCTTTCAGAGATGGTTTCCAGTCAATTTACGGGGCAAAGGTTCTTGTTGAAGACTTTATCCCTGCATTAAAAGCAGCAGTAGATGCCGGTATTAAACACTTTGAAACTGCAGGTGGTGCTAGATTTCAGGCTCCGATATTCTTCTGCAATGAAAACGCTTTTGAAACTATGGACAAAATCAGAGAAGCTGTTGGTCCTGATGTAAAATTACAATCTTTAGCTCGTGGTGTTAACGTTGTAGGTTTAAATTCTCAACCACGTGACGTTATTGATTTACACGCAAAAATGTTTGCAAAACACGGTGTTAACGTTGTTAGAAACTTCGATGCTTTGAATGATGTTAACAACTTGATTGATTCAGCTAATTCAATTAAAAAACACGGAATGCAACATGAAGTTACTATTACAATGATGGAATTACCTTATGGTTGTGAAGGTGCTCATGATGTTGCTTTCTATGAAAGAGTTTTGAGAAATATTTTAGACTCTGGTTTACCATTTGACAGTTTAGCATTCAAGGATGCTTCAGGAACTTCTCACCCAAGAAAAGTTTATGAAACTGTTAAAATGGCTCGTGAACTTTTAGGTGCTGATGCTCATATCAGATTCCATTCTCACGAAACAGCAGGTACCGGTTTGGCTGCATATTTAGCAGCATTAGACGGTGGTGCTGATGGTATCGACCTTGCTATGAAACCTGTTTCTGGTGGTACCGGTCAACCTGATATTATTTCTATGTGGCACGCTTTAAGAGGCACTGAATATGATTTAGGTTTAGATATTAAGAAAATTATGGAAACTGAAGAAATCTTTAAAGAATGTATGAAAGATTATCCAATTTCTCCAATTTCTCTAGCAGTTAACCCAATTCTTATTCAAGCTCCGTTACCTGGTGGTGCTACAGCAACAACAGTTAACCAATTAAAAGATATGGGTATGTTAGACAAATTCCCTAAACTTATTGCAAATATGAAAGAAGTTGTTGAAAGAGGCGGTTTTGCAACATCTGTAACTCCTGTTTCTCAATTCTATGCTCAACAATCTTTCTTGAACGCAATATCTGAACACCCTTGGGAAAAAGCTAACCCAGGTTATGCAAAAATGTTGTTAGGTTACTTTGGTAAAACTCCTTGTGAACCTGATCCAGAACTTGTTAAATGGGCAGAAGAAAAAACCGGCTTACAACCTACTACAGAAAAAGTTGTTGACTTAAACGAAAAAGATCCTGAAAAAGGTTTGAAGGCTGCTGAAGAAAGATTGAAGGCTGCAGGTCTTCCTGTAACTGATGAAAATCTATTTATCTCAGCTGCATGTAAAGACGGTAATGTTGATAAAGGTATCGATTTCTTACTTGGTAAAGGTAAAGTTTCAGTTAACAAAACTGCTAATAAACCGGCTGAAGCACCTGTATCTTCAGATTCTAATGAATATACAGTTACAGTTAACGGTAAAAAATATGCTATCGCATTTGATGGTGATAAAGCAACTGTTAACGGTAAAGCATACGACTTTAATGTTAAAGCAGGTATTGAACATGCACATGCTGCAGCAGGTTCAGGTGAAGAAGTCACTGCGGGTGTTCCGGGCAATGTCTTGAGAATTGAAGCATCAGAAGGCGACTCCGTAAATGAAGGCGATGTAATTCTTGTGCTTGAAGCAATGAAAATGGAAATAGAAATTAAGGCACCTAAAGCAGGTACCATTCAATCTATCCTTGTTACCCAGGGTGAAAAGGTTGTTACAGGTCAGGCTTTGGTTGTAGTAGGTTAAGGAGGATAGGTTATGAATATACATGACGGTTTAATTGAACTCTGGAATACTACAGGTTTGATGAACTTTGTATTAGATCCGGATCCGGCACTTAAAGGTTTTGAGCAGGTATTGCACATGCACGGACAATGGATTATGATTTTAATCTGCTTGTTCCTGTTGTGGCTCGGTATTAAAAAGCAATTTGAACCATTACTTCTGGTTCCGATTGCATTCGGCGGATTATTATCGAATATTCCTATGCCGCCGGGGGAAGAAATTGCAGGCCCTGCAGGCTTCCTTGGAATTATATTTGAAGCAGGTATTCACAAAGGGATATTCCCGTTGATTATCTTTATGGGTGTTGGCGCAATGACAGACTTCGGGCCGTTAATTGCAAACCCTAAAACCGCACTTTTAGGCGGTGCCGCTCAATTTGGTATATTTGGCGCATTGCTTTTAGCACTGGCACTTGCACCGGTTATGACCGCTATGGGCATGGAACCATTTACAATTCAACAGGCTAGTGCTATCGGTATTATCGGCGGTGCTGATGGTCCGACTTCAATCTACGTTACTACAAAACTTGCTCCTGAATTATTAGGTGCTATTGCAGTTGCTGCATATTCATATATGGCACTTGTTCCTGTAATTCAGCCGCCAATTATGAAACTATTGACAACCGAGGCTGAAAGAAAAATCAGAATGGTACAATTAAGAGAAGTTTCAAAACGTGAAAAAATTGTATTCCCTCTGATGGTACTGCTTCTTTGTATTATATTTTTACCAAGTGCCTGCCCGCTTGTCGGTGCGTTCTGCTTCGGTAACTTATGCAGAGAATGCGGAGTTGTTGAAAGATTATCAGACACTTTGCAAAACGCATTAATCAATATTGTTACAATATTCTTAGGCTTAACAGTCGGTTCAAAACTTTCAGCAAGCCAGTTTTTAACAGGTCAGACACTGTTTATTCTCTTTTTGGGAATTATGGCATTTTCACTTGCCACAGCAGGCGGTGTTTTGATGGCAAAACTTATGAACCTGTTTTCTAAAACAAAAATCAACCCGCTTATCGGTTCTGCAGGAGTTTCCGCAGTTCCGATGGCAGCACGTGTATCAAACAAAGTTGGTCAGGAGGCTGATCCTCAAAACTTCCTGTTGATGCACGCAATGGGGCCGAATGTATCAGGTGTTATCGGTTCTGCCGTTGCTGCAGGTGTATTGCTTGCTCTTTGTAACTAAGGTTTGATTTTAATTAGTAATATACAAAAAATCACTTATTGAAATTTCAATAAGTGATTTTTTTACCTTTTAATGTTAAATAAGATGCTGAAACAAGTTCAGCATGACACTTTTGGAGATTTTATTTGTTTCTATAAAAGAATATGTCATTCCGAATTTATTTCGGAATCAAATTCTCTTAAATGTTTCCCGGAAGTTTAAAATAGATGCTGAAACAAGTTCAGCATGACACTTTTGGAGATTTTATTTGCTTCTATAAAAGAATATGTCATTCCGAATTTATTTCGGAATCTAATTCTCTTAAATTTTTCATAGAAGTTCAAAATAGATGCTGAAACAAGTTCAGCATGACAGTTTTTGAGTAAAAAGTTCAGGATGACGGGTTTAGACAATATTTTTAGACATAAAAAATTGCGCTTGGCGCGATTCGAACGCGCGACCTATCCCTTAAAAGGGGAGTGCTCTACCTGCTGAGCTACAAGCGCAAATATCTATTTATACTTCCTAGTGACGATGTTACCATCGCATAACTAGATAGTAACAAGAACAAAATTTATTGTCAACTCTTTTTTATAATAAATTTTTATTTTTTATTTTTAAGGCTCAAGAAAACTTGAGCCTTAATTTATTATTCTATATTACTGAATTTTCTTGCGCATTCAAACATTGTATTCAAAAGTGCGGCGTTACTGTTTAGGTTCATGCCATTTGCTTCCAGAACTTGTTTTATTCGATCTTCCCATAGTGTATAAATATCATTTTTATCAAGTTCCAGAACTTGTCCTATTGTGGATAATTCTTTATAATCTATTGGAATCGGATAGGCTCCTCTTAGCATATCAACCATATCGACTCGTCTTTTTCTTGGAAAAGCCTTTAGAAATGTTATTATACTTATTCCTTTTTCTGCGATGACACTTTTCAATAGTTCAAGTGTATCATCTTGGAGTATTGGTTCTTGCGGAATTTTGTATTCTTCAAATTCTTCAGGGGAAATGTTCATTACTGTTGCAATTCTTTCTATTGTAGTTCCTCTTGTTGAGAATGGTATTGTTTCATCTATCAAGTTATATATATAAGAAAGGGTTACGCCTATCATTTCTGCAAAGTCTTTTTTGTGTAATTGATTTTCTTCTAAGAATTTTGCAACTTTTTCTGAACTTTTTAATGTTTTTGTTTCGTGTTTCATTTCAGATACCTCATTTTTTTATAATTTAATAATTAGTTATCTTTTTGTTAAGCATACGGTTGATATACCATTTTGGTAATTTTTATTTAAGTTAAAATATTAAATATAATGTAACTTGTACAATAAAGGATTAGTTATGAAATTAATAGCAGGTTTAGGAAATATTGGTGATAAATATTGTTTTACCCGTCATAATGCAGGGTTTATGGTAGTTGATAAGATTGCACTTGATAAAGGTGTTTCTTTTAAAGAAGAAAAGAAGTTTAAATGTTTTCTTACAAAATACAAATCAGGTAGTGAAGAATATATGTTGATTAAGCCAACAACCTTTATGAATTTATCAGGAGAGGCTGTTCAATTAGTTATGAATTATTATAAAATCTCTGTGAATGATATTATAATTGTTTTTGATGATTTATCTTTAGATGTTGGTAAAATGAGATTTAGGGCAAACGGTTCCGATGGCGGTCATAACGGTATAAAATCGGTGATTAAATCATTAGGGACAAAAGATATTGCAAGGTTAAAAATCGGGATAGGACCTCAACCTCCAATTCCGTCAGAGGCTTTTGTTTTGCAGAATTTCACGGCGGAACAGTTAGAATTGTTAAAGCCTGTTATAAAAAAATCTGTTGATGCTGTTGAGTATTATTTTGAAAACGGAATTAGTAAGGCTCAAAATATGTATAATTAACGGGTTTGTATATTTATTTGTTTGGTGTTATAATTTCGAAAGACTTAGGGTATTAAGGAGTGAAATAAATGAGTTTACAGTTGGCGGAGCAGTTTGAAGCTAATGAACAATATGAACAAGCATTAGAAGAATATAAAAAAGAATATGAGAACAATAATAAAGATATTTCTATTTTAGAACGTATGGGACATTTATCTTTAGTTTTAGAGCGTCCTGAAGAGGCTGCAAAATATTATTATGAAATTTTGCAAATAGATGTAGCTAACACACTTGCATTTGAACAGTTAATGCAAATTTATGAAGAAACTGACAGGTATAAATATTATATTTATCGTGGAAATAAAAATACATTAGAAGGTAAATTAGAGTTTGCGATAAATGATTATAAAAAAGCTTTAACTTGTTGTGCTGATGATGAAACCGGTCAAATTATGACAAGACTTACTCTTGCTAATTTATATTTGAGTGTCGGCAAAAAAGATAAAGCTATTGATGAATATAATTTGATTTTAGAGCACGAAAATTTGAATGAAGAAATATATCTTCAATTAGCAGATATCTATCTTAAAGATGAGGCTTATTCAAGTGCAATATATGTATTAAATCGTGCAAAAGAAAGAGGCTTGGATAACGATAGAATTAGAGAAGCTCTTGCTGCTGTTTATTTAAAAAGTGGTGATAGCGAGCATGCAATTGAATATACAAAAGATGAATTACTTAAAATTCAATGCTTGTTGGAGCAAGGCAAATTATCAGAAGCAAATGATAAACTTCTTAATTTGCCTGAGGAATATAAACAAGTTCCAAGATATTTAACTTTAATGGCTCAATATTATTATTCAGACAAAGAATTTGATAAATCGCTTGAATATGTTGAAGAATTTAATAAGAAACAACCTAATTCTCCATTAACATATCAAATGAGAGCATTAATATATGAAGAAAAGAATGATGATTATAATGCTCATTTAAATTGGGGTCGATATAATATGCTAAGAGGTAACAGAGATGTTGCTGTTAATGAATTGCTTCAGGCTGTAAAAATTAATGATAAAGATGTTAATGTTTTATTTACACTTGCTGATATGTTGACTGAAAGTAATGAAATTAACCATGCTGCTGAATATTATGAAAAAATTGTGAAAATTGATCCTAAAAATAAAGAAGCCTTGAGAAAACTTGCTGATTATAGAGAAAGTATCGGAGATTATCACAAACAGACTGATTATCTTGAAATGTTATATGTAGCAGATAAAAGAGATTTAGATTCATTGAAAAGACTTGCTGCAGCGTATGAAAAAATTAAATCAAAACAAAATGCTATTGATGCTTATACAAAATATATTGAATTATCTAATGATGATGTTGAAATTAAAAAGGCTCAACATAAATTGGATAAACTTCAAAATCTTGCAGGTGACTCTGAAGATGTTGGTTTAATCGATAAGATTATGTCAATGTTTTCTAAAAAGTAATGTTCATTAACTTTTATCACATTTTTATCAAAAAGAAGTCTTTTATGACTTCTTTTTTTGTATAATAAAATCATAGTTTAAATAAGGGGCATTATGAGCAGATTTATTGGAATTCTAGGAATAGTTTTAATTTTCGCTATTGCATATTTTATGTCTAATAATAAAAAATTGATAAATTATAAAACTGTAGGCATGGGGTTTTTATTGCAAATCTTGTTTGCAGTTTTTATTTTTAAGGTTAAATTTGGTCAAGATTTATTTAAGTTGATTGGTAAATTCATCCAAAAACTTCTTGTTTTTGCAAGCCAAGGCGGAGAATTTGTTTTTGGCGGTTTGATGAATGAAAAGTTTGGAGAAATGTTTTTACATCATGGAGGGGCAATCTTTGCATTACAATTAATTTCTTCAATGATATTTATGATGATTTTAGTTAATATTTTATATCATTACGGAATAATGCAAAGAGTTGTAGCTTTTTTAGGTAAGGGAATGAATAAATTGTTGGATGTTAGCGGAGCTGAGGCTTTGTCTAATGTTGCCAGTGCTTTTGTTGGTCAGATTGTGGCTCAAATTATGATTAAACCTTATCTTTCAAATTTAACCCGTTCTGAACTTTTGGCTTCTATGGCTGGTTCTTTGGCTTGTATTTCAGGATCTATTATGCCTATTTATATTAAAATGGGAATTCCTGCTGAATACTTGCTGGCCTCATCTATTATGGCAGCACCTGGAGCTCTTGTTATTTCAAAGATTGTTTATCCTGAAACAGGTGATCCTGAAACCAGTAAAGATTTTAAAATTTCGGTTAGTAAACGCAACAGACAGCACGTGAATGTTTTTGATGCAATTTCGTCAGGTGCTTCTGAAGGTATGAAAGTCGGAATAAATGTTGTTGCAATGATTTTAGCTCTTGTGGCGCTTGTTGCAATGATTGATTGGTTCTTGGGCGGTTTTGGTAATTTAATCGTTAAATATTTACATTTTAATTTAACTTCTATTGGTTTTGATTTGACTCAATTATCAATGAAGATGATTTTGGGTAAGATATTTGCATTGTTTGCTTTTGCAATGGGGGTTCCTCTTCATGAAGCTACTACTGTTGGTGGTTTGATGGGAACAAAACTTGTTTTGAATGAAATGGTTGCTTATATGGATTTGACTAATCCTGCTTTACACCTTTCTCAAAAATCTTTCCTTATTGCAAGTTTTGCATTATGCAGTTTTGGAAATTTTGGTTCTATTGCAATTTTATTAGGTGGTATTGGAGAATTGGCACCTAACCAACGTAAAAACTTGGCAAGATTGGGAGTTAGAGCCTTGATTTGCGGTACTTTGACTTGTTATATGTCAGCTTGTATTGTTGGTATTTTATTTAATTAAATAATTAGGGTATAATTTTGATATGGAAATAATAAGAGAGTTAAAAGAAATTCCAAATTTATCTTTGGCATTAGGTTTTTTTGACGGATTACATCTTGGTCATCAGGCCGTTATCGGTTGCGCAGTGAATTTTGCGCAGGAAAATAATTGTTCTGCTGCTGTTGTTACTTTCAGACATCACCCTTTTTGTTATTTCCAAGATGTTAAGGCTCCTAAATATATTTGGACATTAGATGAAAAATATAGATTGATGGAAAATTTAGGTGTTGATTATGTTATTGAACTTGATTTTGATAAAGTTAAAGACTTAACAGCAGAAGAATATATGCAAGATGTTTTGGTGAAATATTTTTCGCCAAAAGCAATTTCAACTGGATTTTCTCATTACTTTGGAAAGGGTAAATCCGGTAATGTAGGATTATTAACTGAGTGGCAAAAAAAATATAATTACACATATTTTGCAACTCCTGCTCAAATGCTTTATGGCGTGAAAATTAGTTCTACTGCGATTAGAAATTATATTAAGGAAGGTAATGTTGATTTGGCAGAAACCCTTTTAGGTAGAAAATTTTCGGTTAGGGGAACTGTTCAAAAAGGAAAAAGAAAAGGGCATAAATTGGGATTTCCTACTGCTAATCTTTTTTATCCTTTGGAAATTATTCAACCTCCCCGTGGGGTTTATGATGTTAATGTTATTTTGAAAAATGGTTCTCGTCATCGCGGGATTGCTAATTATGGTATTTGCCCTACGGTTTCTTCTTCAGGGATTACTACTTTTGAAGTTCATATTTTGAATTTTGATGAAAATATTTATGGTCAAGAAATTAAGGTCGAATTTAATCGTAAAATTAGAGATGAAATTAAGTTTGAAAATGTTGATCAGCTCAAACTTCAAATTGCTATTGATATAAATTCTTTAAGATAAATTCTGATACAAATTTTTCGTTGATTTTTTATCTTTGTTATATAATGTCTGTAGAGGATATTATAATGTTATTAGAATTTTTACAATCAAAAATACATAGAGCAACAGTAACCGATGCTAATCTTAATTATGTTGGCTCTATTACTATAGATGAAACCCTTTTAAAACAAGCGAAAATGAGAGAATGGCAAAAAGTTGAAATTCTTGATGTCAATAATGGGGAACGCTTTCAAACTTATATTATAAAAGGTAAGGCTGATTCAGGTGAAATTTGCTTGAATGGTGCTGCTGCCAGAAAAGTTCAAAAGGGTGACAAAATTATTATCGTGACTTATGGTCAATTTGAAGAAAAAGAACTTCAAAATTACAAACCAACTATTGTAATAGTTGATGATAATAACAAAATTGTTGAAACTAAATAGTTTTGTTAAGTTTGTAAATATAGTAGGTTTTGAAGTTTTATTGTTGTTTTTTGACTACTTGCTTTAATGTAAGTAGTTTTTATATATGTTTTTGTTTAATTTTTTTTGTTTTTAGAAAAATATTTATTGCTTTTTTCTGTTTGTTAAAATTTTAAGTTCTCTTTATATAATCTTTATACTTAAATCTCTTGACCTTTGGGGAAAATCTTTTTATAGTAAAAAAGTAATCTTAAGTAAAAGATAGGCACAGACAGAAAGAGGTTAGTATGACAGAGTTTACACACGTTAGACTTGATGGAAAGAAATTTACAGAAAAAGAGATTAAAGAGATTATCAAAGAGCAGAACGTAAAATTTATCAAACTTCAGTTCGTTGATATAAATGGGCAAGTTAAAAATATGTCTATTCCTTCAGAACATATTGATAAGGCGTTGAATAATGAAATCATGTTGGACGGTTCATCAATAAAAGGTTTCAGAAGCATTGAAACTTCTGATATGTTTTTCCATCCTGATATCAATAGTTTTCAGATATTACCTTGGAGAGGTACTAATGGTGTAAATTCAGCAAGATTAATTTGTGATATTTATAATGCTGATGGAACACCATTTGAGGGATGTCCAAGATGCAATTTAAAACGAGTTATGCAAGAAGCAGAAAAAATGGGCTTTTCTATGAATATCGGTCCTGAAGCTGAGTTTTTCTTATTCTCAAAAGATAAAGACGGAAATGTAACAACTAATACTCAAGATAGTGCAGGATATTATGATGTTGGACCTGAAGATTTAGGTGAAGATGTCAGATCTGATATTGTATTAACATTACAGGATATGGGGTTTGATATAGAAGCATCACACCACGAAGTTGCAGATGGTCAGCATGAAATTGATTTTAGATATGCTGATATATTAACTGCTGCTGATAATGTTACAACCTTTAGAATTGCAGTAAAAGCGATTGCTGCAAAACATAATTTGCATGCTACATTTATGCCTAAACCAATTTTTGGTATAAACGGTTCAGGTATGCACTGTAACGTATCTTTGTTTAAAGACGGTAAAAATGCTTTTTATGATGAAAAAGGTGAATATCAATTATCAGATACAGCTAAATATGCTATAGGTGGAATGCTTAAACATGTTAAAAGTATTACTGCAATTACAAACCCTGTTGTTAACAGTTATAAACGATTGGTTCCGGGGTATGAAGCTCCTGTATATTTGGCTTGGTCATTAGCAAACAGAAGTGCATTATTAAGAGTTCCTGCTAAACGTGGTGTATCAACAAGAGTTGAATTACGTTCACCTGATCCTGCTTGTAACCCTTATCTTGCTTTTGCTGCTATTCTTGAAACTTGTTTGGATGGTATCCGAAATCAAATTGATCCTCCAGCACCTGTTGAAAGTAATATTTATAAGTTGACTTCTAAGGAACGTAAAAAACAAAGAATAGATGCACTTCCTGGCAGTTTGGCTGAGGCTCTTGATAGTATGGATAAATCTCTTGTTGCAAAAGCTGCTTTAGGGGAACATATTTTCAAAGAATTTATGACAGCTAAGAAAAAAGAATGGGATTCATTTAGAACATTTGTTTCTCAATGGGAATTGGATAGATATTTGGAAAGATATTAATCTTTTAATAGTAGTATAAGTAAAAACTCTTTCAGATTGTTTCTGAAAGAGTTTTTTTTTGATTATTTTATTTTGTTCTATTTAATGACTTTAAAAAATTCATTAGCGATGAGTTGAGAATATTTTTCTTTTTCATTAACTGATACTAATATTTTGTCATTACCGTTGTTGTCTTTTGCAACTGAAATAATTCCTGAAATTTCACCGATTGGAAGTTTTTTTATTCTTGCACAGAATTTAACATAAGGAACTGTTTGTCCATAAGAGGTCATTGTGCCTTTTTCTGTTACTCTAAATTCTTCCAAAGCGTCTGATTGGTATTTAACTTTATTAATTGCATTTTTTATACGCGTTTCGGCATCATCAGCTTTTATATCTTCTTGGGTTAAAAGTTGTTTTTTACCTGAATCCACGACAACCATTTTTTGTCCGGTTGCTTTATGTTCTGCAAGTACAGCGTTATAACCCATTACACCTGCGGCTTTTTCTATTTCAAATTCTTTATCTATTTTGGAAAAATCGCCGACTTTTTGAGCTCTTTCAAGCACAACATCGTGGCTTGGGTTAACAAAGTTTTTGAATTGTGTCATTAGGAATTCTTTTCCGCCTAACGCTACAAAACCTACAATTATCCCTGTTAAAATAATTGCTCGTGTTACGTTTTTTAAACAACTCATGTTGAAATCCTCTCATTTTTATATGAATATTATAATATGAGCAAGTCTGAAATCAATCACATAAACAGCTGGGAAGTTAACCTTGATGATACTACTCCAGTTATGCAACAGTATTTAGCTATAAAAAAAGAAAATCCGGATATTTTATTGTGGTATCGTTTGGGAGATTTTTACGAAACTTTTTTTGAAGATGCTTTGATTATGTCAAAAGAGTTAGAATTAACATTGACTGGTCGAGATGCGGGTCCAAAATTGGGTAGAGTTCCTTTGGCCGGGATTCCTGCAAAATCTGCTGATGCTTATCTTGAAAAACTTGTTCAGAAAAATTATAAAGTTGCTATTTGTGATCAACTTGAGGATCCTAAATTTGCTAAAGGTCTTGTAAAACGTGGAGTTACTCGTGTTATTACTGCAGGAACTTTAACTGAAAGTAATCTTTTAAATCAGAATTCTAACAATTATATTTGTGCAATTTATAAAGATGAAAAACAAGATATTTATGGATTTTCTTATACCGATATTTCAACAGGTGAGTTCAAAACTACTCAGGCTAATTTGAATTTAATTTTAGCAGAATTGGCAAGACTTTCTCCGTCTGAAATTGTTGCACCAAGTTTTAAGCAGGATATAAAGCCTTTTCAGATTGTTCCTGATGAGGTTATTAATCTTCCTGAGGAAATTACTAAAAAATATAATTGTTCCAAAATTCCGGCATCTGTTTTTGAACAGAATTTTGCAGAAAATAATTTAAAAACAATTTTTAAAACTCAAAGTTTGGAAAGTTTTGGATATTCAAAGTATAAAACAGGTTTCAGAGCAGCAGGAGCTTTGCTTGCTTATGTTTGGGAAACTCTTAAAGGTAATATGCCAAAGTTTGAACGTATTGAGTCTTATGAATTGTCTGAATATATGATTTTAGACAGTTCAACCAGAAAAAATCTTGAGCTTGTTGAAACTTTGAGAGAAAAAAATAAGTATGGTTCACTTCTTTGGGCTGTTGATAAAACTAAAACAAATATGGGGGCAAGACTTATTAAAAATTGGATTTGTCAGCCGTTAAAGAATGTTTCAGATATTCTTGCTCGTCAAAATTCCGTATCTGAATTGATTGAAAAAGAATATGTACGTTATGCTTTGAGTGAACATTTGGAAAAAATTTATGATATTCAAAGACTTTCTACAAGAATGAGTAATGGTTCTGCCAGCCCAAAAGATTTTGTAAGTTTGAAATTATCTTTGAGTATTTTGCCGCAAATTCTTGAAGTTACTCAAGATTTGGAATATGACATCTTTTTAAGTATTAGAGATTATAGTGAACAAATTCAAGATTTGGTTTCTATGATTGAAAATACTATTGTTGATAATCCTCCTATTTTATTAAAAGATGGTGGAATTATTAAAGAAAGAGTTAGCGGAGAATTAGATTATTTTAGAGATTTGCTTACCGGTGGCGAGCAATGGTTGAAAGATTTTGAAGAATCTGAAAAAGAACGTACAGGTATAAAAAATCTTAAGGTCGGTTATAACAAAGTTTTTGGTTATTATATTGAAGTAACTAATTCATTTTTAAATTTGGTTCCCGAAAGTTATATTAGAAAACAAACACTTACAGGTGCCGAAAGATTTATTACTGATGAATTGAAAAAACATGAAGATGATGTTTTATCTGCTAAATTTAAGTCTGCTGAACTGGAATATAAATTGTTTAATGATTTTAGAGAATATTCAAAAGAATATGTTTCTAAAATAAGAGAAATTGCGGATGCTATTGCGAGGGCTGATGTATTAAATTCTTTGGCAGAAGTTGCTGTTGAAAATAATTATTGCAGACCTGAAATTGATGATTCTGATGATTTGTTTGTAAAAAATGGCAGACACCCTGTGTTAGAAAAAATATTACCTTTAGGTGAATATGTTTCTAATGATTTGGAATTGAAGTCAAATTCAACCGATACTACTCAATTTATGATTTTAACAGGTCCTAATATGGCTGGGAAATCAACTTATATGCGCCAAAATGCGTTGATATTAATTCTTGCTCAGATTGGATCTTGGGTTCCTGCGGATTATGCTAAAATCGGTGTTGCAGATAAAATATTCACTCGAGTTGGCGCTAGTGATGATTTGACTTTGGGTCAGTCAACTTTTATGGTTGAAATGATTGAAACGTCTTATATTCTTAATTCAGCTACTGAAAAAAGTTTTATTCTTTTGGATGAAATCGGTAGAGGCACAAGTACGTATGACGGTGTTGCGATAGCTTGGTCTGTTGCTGAATTTATTGCTACAAAAATTAAGGCAAGATGTATTTTTGCGACTCACTATCATGAACTTAATGTTATGACTAAAACTTATCCGCAAATTAAAAACTATAGAATTACTATAGCTGAACAAAATGGAGAAATAGAGTTTCTTCGTAAAATTGTTCAAGGTGGAGCAAGCAAAAGTTACGGTATTCAAGTTGCAAAGATGGCAGGGTTGCCAACTTCTGTTATTAAACGCTCAGAAGATTTAATGTTAAAAATGCAAAAAGATTTTTCTAATAACCTTGCAACTCGTAAGAAAATGAGTAATAATGAAGATGGCGTTCCGCAATTATCATTGTTTGGGATGTAAACTTTTATAAATAGGTAGCAAAAAAATTTTATTTAGTGTTTTCTAATAATTCAAAAGGAGTGTGTAAATATGAAAGTTGATTTCAGTCCTGTGAGTTTTAAAGCCGCCAATTCGGTGCAAGATGTTAATAATATTAACAATCAAGTAGTTAATGATCCGTTTATGCAAGCCTTGAAAATTGATCAAGATCATGTTGCTAAGTCCAAAAATAAACTTGAATTATTTAATTATAGATTACACGATGATAATTGGAGCAAATCCTATGATTTCGCTACCAATACATTAAGAGTTAAATTCCCTAACTGTAAAGATGGTATTGAATATGATGTTACTCAAGAGGGTAAAGTTATAGAATCTAATGGTTGGACTTCTCCTGTTGTAATTGTTGATAAACATGAAGGTTTAGCAAAATATGTAAAAGATATGAAAGATTACCAACTTAAGGCAAGTGGTGTCGAAATAACTTATTCAAATAACAAAAAAGATGTTGCCTTTGGCTCAGGTAGTTCTGTGTGGGATGGATTTACGATTCCATCATCTCCAGCTTATACAGCTTCTGGTTCTAATAGATCTGTAGAAACTAATATGCCTGATGTTAGTGAAACATCTAATAATTCACAAAAAATAAATGCTGAACCGTCAAAAGTTGAAACAGAAAATGTTGTTGTTTCAGATAATCAGGAAGTTCAGCAGAATTCACAACAGGTAAATCCAAAACCAAAAACTACATTAAAAGAAAAATTTGCTAATGTTTGGAAATTCTTTACTAATTTAGGACAAATGACAAAAGCTACCTTGTATGGTATTGGCTATGGTGCTGCTACTGCTGCTACTTTATTGGCTGGTTCGTGGTTTTTTAATACTTTACCTAAAGCTTTTTCTAAAGAAGGTCCTAAATTTTCACAGGTATTTAGGCATCCGATCAGCAATATAAGTAAATCCGGAAAAGTTATCGCAGGTATTGGCGCTGCTATGGTATTTGCTTATCACCTTGTAGTTGGAAGACTTAATGCAAACCAAAAGACCGCTGTTATTGATCATAAATTACATGTCGGTCATCGTGACGTATAAAATATTATTACTCAATAATTTACAAATATAGACGGAATTTTTATTCCGTCTTTTTCTTTATTTTCTTTCTAATTTTAACTTGACATTAGGTTTTGTTAGTTTTAAAACTTAATTGTAAGTAAATTTATGTCGAAAGAATAAATAGGAAGTTATAATTTTATATTCAGACTGAGAGAATTATTATTATAGATTAAGGTGGAGAAGAATGAATAATTTTTTTATTGGGATATTTACCTTGTTATTTAGCGGCTTTGTTGTCGGTTTATTTGGAAAAAATTTCAAAACAGGTATATTATCATTTTTAGTTGCTATCGGATCTGTTTTTTGTGCAATTCCCGCAGTTAAGGTTTTGTTTTCAGGAACAGATTTAGCTAAGACTTTTGAATTTAATGCGTTATTTGGTAATGTAACTTTTGGTATTGACCATTTAAGCGCATTTTTTATTCTGATAATCACGATAATGAGTTTGATTTCTGTTATTTATTCAAACGGATATTTAAAACCTTATCTTGATTCAAAAAATATAAATTCTCATCTTGTATTTTTGCCTGTATTAATAGCTTCTATGTTGGCTGTTGTTACTTGTCAAAATGCTTTGATGTTTTTAATTTGCTGGGAAGTGATGTCTTTAAGTTCTTTCTTTTTGGTTATTTTCGAAAGTGCTAAAAAGGAAGTTTTAAAAGCCGGTATTAAATATTTAGTATTTATGCATATTTCGGTTTTATTTATTATAATGGCTTTTGCTTTTATGGCTATCAAGTCCGGTAGTTTTGATTTTGAATCATTTAAATTGGTTCTTCAAAATAATAAATCTTTTGCAAATATTGTATTTATATTGGCATTTATCGGCTTTGGTACAAAAGCAGGATTTGTTCCATTTCATAACTGGTTACCTGATGCACACCCTGCTGCACCTTCTCATGTCAGTGCGATTATGTCTGGTGTGATGATTAAAACCGGTATTTATGGGATTATCAGAATGATAATGCTTATAGGTACTCCTAATAAGTTTGTAGCTTATGGATTTCTTGTAATTGCTGTTATTTCTTCTTTATACGGAGTTTTATATGCAATTACTCAGCACGATTTGAAAAGACTTCTTGCTTATCACAGTATTGAAAATATTGGTATTATCGGTATTGGTTTAGGTATCGGTATGTTGGGTTTAACTTATCATAATCCGTTAGTTACTTTGTTAGGTTTTTCCGGTGGTATTTTGCATATTCTTAACCACTCTATATTTAAAGAGTTGTTATTCTTATCTGCAGGTAGTGTATATTTAAAAACTCATACTAAAGATATTGAAACTTTAGGTGGTTTAATTAAGGCTATGCCTATCACTGCAATATTATTTTTAATCGGTTCTGTTGCAATATGCGGTTTACCTCCTTTTAACGGTTTTGTAAGTGAATTTTTGATTTACTTAGGTATGTTTAGAGGTTTGGAAATTCATCATTTCCTTGCTATGTTGCTTATTTTCTTAGCAATATCAGGACTTGCTTTAGTTGGTACAATGGCTATTTTGTGCTTTAGCAAGGCGTTTAGTATAATGTTTCTTGGTTTGCCAAGATCTGAAAAGGCTGCTAATGTTTCAATTGATTGCGGATATGTGATGACAATTCCTATGGGAATATTAGCTTTATTTACTTTACTTATTGGTATTTATCCTCAGTTTGTATTTTACGAATTGAAATTGATTGTACTTAGCATATTCCCTTCTTTAAAACTTGATTTAGTTCAGGTGTGCGCTATTCCTTTGAATATTATGCAGGTTGTTGCGTTCTTTGCAATAATGTTTATTTTATTTATGACAGTTTTAGTTGTTTTGAAACATTATTTGTTAAAGGGAAAAGTTGTATTTCATGATACTTGGGGATGTGGCTATAATAGAGCTAATAATCATATGCAATATACAGCTTCATCTTATGCGGGACCATTTTTATCAATGTTGAAACCTTTGTTTAAAAAAGTTTTTGATATCGAAAAACCTAAAAAATTGTTCCCAACAAGTGCTCATTTCCACTTACAAATCGAGGATATTGAAGAAGCTTATGTTTTAAATCCATTATTAAAATTTGATGAATGGTTTTTAACTAAGTTCGAAAGTTTGCAAAGCGGTAATATTCAATCTTATTTGAAATATGGTTTGATATTTTTATTAGTAGTTATTATAGCAAGTTTGTTTATAGGATAGAGAAAAATGATATTAAAGATGTTAAATTTAATAGTACTTTTATTTGTTCCTTTCTTGATGATGGGACTCATAAAAAAGACAAAGGCTTTTTGGGCAGGAAGAAAGGGTGTTTCTATATTCCAACCTATGTATGACTTTGTAAAATTAATAAAGAAAGATTTTGTAATTAGTAAAACAACATCTGTTGTATTTAATATTGCTCCGTTATTTGCAATAGCTACAGTATTATTTGCATCAATGTTTGTTCCTCTTGCAACAGGAAAGGCTTTAATAATTATTCCTGCCGGAGTAATTGTTTTTGCATATACTTTAGGACTTGGTAAATTTATGTCTTTAGTTGCAGCAATGGATACCGGTAGCAGTTTCGAGGGAATGGGAGCATCTCGTGAAGCTTGTTTCACTTCGATTGTTGAACCTGCATTTTTCTTGTTGATTGCTTCTGTTATGGTATTAACTGGTAATTATACTTTCGGAAGTTTATCTCACATTATTGAAAGTGCCGGTAGTTATGGTATTTTAATTACTATTTTTGCAGTTATTGTTTTATTTATAATGATGTTAGTTGAAGGTTCCAGAGTTCCGGTGGATGATCCGGCTACTCATTTGGAATTAACTATGATTCATGAAGTTATGATACTTGATAATTCAGGATGTGATTTGGCATTATATTCTTGGGCTAACGGAATTAAAATGCTTTTAATCTCTTCTTTGATTGCTTGTATGGTTATTCCTCATAATCTTCCAATGTTGTTGCATATATTATGTTATCTTTTGGTTATGGGAATAATTTCTATTGCTGTCGGAACTGTTGAATCAGGTATGGCTAGAATTAGAATGTCACATGTGTTTGAATTTATATTTGTTATGAGTTCTTTATCACTTGTGGTTATGTCGCTTGTGATGGCGAAAATGTTTGGAGGTTAGATTTAAATATGGCAACTGGTTTTATAATTCTATTTGGATTAACAATGTTATATTTAGCAGCTACAAGCAGAATTATTGCACATATTAGAATTCTTATTGTTCAAGGTGTGTTATTGTTTCTGATTAGTTGCTGCGGGGCTGAGCATACTAATTTGTTTAACCTTATTTTCTTAGCTGTTGAAACTCTTATTGTTAAATCAATCGTTATTCCTTGGTTTTTGTATAAGGTTTTAAAACAGACTCATTCTAATAGAGATGTGGCTGCTAATATTCCGCATTTTTATTGTTTAGTTATTTCAAGTATTGTTTTGCTTGCAGGATTTTTAGTTTCTAATTATTTCATTTCTTCTGTGAAAATGATTGCTCCAATTTATTTTGGAGTTTCTGCAGCAACAATTATTATTAGCTTGTGGTTAATTACTATTAAGCATAAAATTATTTCCAATGTAATTGAATTTATTACTATGGAAAATGGTATTTTCTTGTTGTCTTTATCAGTTGCAAAAGAAATGCCTATGCTTGTTAATTTGGGTGTTTTACTTGATGTGTTCATTGCTGTTTACATTCTTGGATTGTTTGTCAATGAAATTAACAAAGAGTTTAATGACCTGGAAGTTTCTCATTTATCAGATTTAAAGGACTATGAATACAATGATTAATACGATTTTAATTTTCCCTATAGTAGCATGTATTTTGGTATTGCTTATTAAAAATAGAACATTTAATACTTGGATGGTTAATATTTATGCCCTTTTGCATTTTATATTTAGTATAATGCTAGTTTGGGGTAAGGATTCTTGTTTAAGTATTCCGTATTTTGCTGTTGATCATACTAATAGTATTTTTCTGTTAGTTTTATCTTTGGTTTATTTGATGGTAGCAATTTATAATACCGGATATGTTAAAAATATTGATGTACCTGATAGACGTATAAGTCATTATTCTTTTATGATTTTAATTTTTGTGCTTTCAATGACAGGAACTATTCTTAGTACAGATTTAGGAATTTCTTGGGTATTGGTTGAGGCTACTACTTTATCAAGTGCTTATTTAATTTATTTTAATAAGACAAAACATTCTATTGAAGCCGCTTGGAAGTATGTATTTATATGTTCTATTGGTATTGCGATGGCTTTTGTTGGTATAATTTTATTAAATGTTTCATCTGGCGATGTTAATTCATTAAACTTTGCTCAGTTATATCAACATGCAGCAAGTTTCGATGTTTCATTTTTGAAATTAGCATTTATATTTATGTTATTTGGTTTTGGAGCAAAAATGGGGCTTGCGCCGGTTCATTTCTGGTTGCCTGATGCCCATTCTGAAGCTCCTTCTCCTATATCAGCTTTATTATCTGCTGCTTTATTGAATTCTGCTTTTCTTGTAATTGTCAGAGTTTTCAAAATTATGGAAATTGCGGATTGCACAAGTTATGCAAGATTGATTCTTATGATTATGGGATTTCTTTCTTTGTTTGTTGCAACTGTATTTATTTATCATATTAAAAATTATAAGAGAATGCTTGCGTATTCATCTATTGAAAATATGGGAATTTTAGCAATCGGACTTGCTTTAGGCGGTGTTGCTTATTATGCTGTTGTTCTTCATTTGATTGGACACTCTTTGGCTAAGGCTTCATTCTTTTTAACTTCAGGTAATGTATTAGAATTATTCGATTCTAAGAGAGTGAAATCAGTAAGCGGTTTGGTTAGTGCGGATGGTAAATCAGGATGGTTATGGATTGCTTCATTTTTAGCAATTTGTGCTTTCCCTACATCTTTGCTTTTCATAAGTGAGTTTTTGATTATTAAAACAATGATTGCTGATAAACATTATATATTGTGTGCAGTATTTGCTCTATTGTTAATGATTATTCTTTTCGGTATTGGTAGAGTTGTTATAAAAATGGCGTTTGGTGAATTGAGCGAAGATAAAGCTAAACTTATTCAAAATACTAAAAATAAAGTTTCTATATGGATGTATGTTCCTCAATTCATAATGTTAATTTTGGTTTTTGTACTTGGAATTTATATTCCTGAATGCATAAATCAAGTTATAAAATTGGCAGCTGGAGCATTTTAGGATAAAAGGACAGAGTTATTATGGCTAAATGGATAAAAGTAAAGAATAATACAAAAATAAATTTATCAGATATTCCTGGAATGGGAATAGACGAATTAAGAAGACAAATCATTGAACTTGCAAAACGTCCTATTGGATTTTTCGGCAAGGATTGGGGGTTTGGTTGCGTAAGATTATTTGTTATTTTGGCTGATGATGCTAATGGAGATTTGTATTTATCATCTGCAATTTTTGGCCCAAATGACAAATCTTATGAATCTATTACTCAAGATGTTCCTGCATTTCATATGTTTGAAAGAGAATTTTATGAACAGTTCGGAATTGAACCTTTACATCATCCTTGGTTAAAGCCTGTAAGGTTAAACCAAGATAAATATCCATTTTTTGAAATGGAAGGTGAAGAAGTCCATCAGGTTGCCGTTGGACCTATTCACGCAGGAGTTATCGAACCAGGGCATTTCAGATTTATGTGTAATGGTGAAACTGTTTACCACTTAGAAATAATGCTTGGATATCAGCATCGTGGAGTTGAAGATATGATGTTGAAAAATCCTTCAAATCAACTTGCTGAATCTATAAACGGTGATAGTGCAATCGCTTATAATATTGCTTATTCTCAGGCTATTGAAGCTTTAAAAGGAATTGAAATTTCTAATAAAGCTCAGTTAATTAGAAAAGCAGCATTAGAAATGGAGAGAATGGCAATTCATATCGGGGATTTGGGTGCTATCGCAGGTGATATAGCTTATTTGATGGGAGCTGCTGTTTTTGGCGCAACTAGAACACTTGTTATAAATACGATGTTATCATTTTGCGGAAGTCGTTTTGGTAGAGGTTTAGTTACTGTTGGCGGTGTTAATTATGATTTATCAGAAGCTGCTATTCAAGATGCGTTAAAAACTTTTGATAAGGTTGGCAAAGATGTTGATAGAATGGTTAATACGATGCTTAAAAATTCAACAGTAATGTCAAGACTTGAAAAAACAGGTACTGTAAGTATGGAAAGAGCAAAGGAAATTGGACTTGTTGGTATGGCGGCAAGATCTTCTGGTGTTGATATCGATACAAGATTTGATTTTCCTGACAAGTGGATGGGCGAACTTGATATAAAAAGAAAACCTTTTAAAGCTTCAGGAGATGTTAATTCAAGATTTAAACTTAGATATAAAGAAGTTAAAGAGTCTTTATCAATGATAAGAAAAATTTTTGATAAATTAAAAGAGTATAAAGATGAACCTATTATTGCTGAAGGTGTAAATAATAATTATTCATCTGATGCTATGGTAATTTCATTGGCAGAAGGTTGGCGAGGTGAAATTGTTCATATTGTTATGACTGATATTAACCGTAAAATATCAAGGTATAAAATAAAAGATCCATCTTTTAATAACTGGTATGGATTAGCGTTAGCTGTTCGTAACAATGGGGTTTCTGATTTCCCTCTTTGTAATAAAAGTTTTAATTTATCATACTCAGGAAATGATTTATAAGGAATAATAATATGTTAGATACTTTAAAAGCTAGAATTTATCAAGGTAAACAATTTATAAAAGATATAGAAAATGCACCAATGCGTGAGCAATTTAGAGGCTTTCCGGTGTTGAAAAAAGGTATTGATACTTCAGTTTGTGAAGGAATTTGTCCAACTGGCGCTTTGAATTTGAATCCTTTATCTATTGATATGGGAAAATGTACTTTTTGTGGTGCTTGTGAAAGAGCTTGTAAAGCTATTGATTTGACTAATGGTTATAAATTAGCTTCAACAAGTAGAGAAAAACTTATTGTTACACCGGAAACTACATATGAAGATTATTTAAAATCAGCTGTTGAAGTAAAAAAAGAAATAGTTAAAATGTTTGGAAAATCTTTAAAATTACGTCAGGTTTCAGCAGGTGGATGTAACGGTTGCGAAATGGAATTAAATGCTTGCTCTAATGTTAATTTTGATATGGGCAGATTTGGAATTGATTTTGTAGCATCTCCAAGACACGCTGATGGAATTGTTATTACAGGGCCTATTTCTGAAAATATGGCTTACGCTCTTGAGGATTGTTATAAATCTGTTCCTGCACCAAAATTAGTAATCCTTTGCGGAGCTTGTGCTATTTCTGGTGGGGTGTTCCAAGATAGTGAGCATATTAATAGAGAATTTTTAGATAAATATCCTATTGATTTGTATATTCCTGGATGTCCTGTTCATCCTTTGACATTTATTAATGCTATTTTATCTTATATAAAAGATAAAAAATAATATTATGTATTTTAACTTTAATGTTTTAATTAAAAAATAAAGGTATTTTCAAAGAAAATACCTTTATTTTTTTAAGTATTCATTAAGAATTTCAAACACATCGCCGACAATTCCAGTATCTGCGATTTCAAAAATTGGTGCACTATCATCGTTATTTATTGCAATGATATGTTCAGAACCTGTCATACCTATCGTATGTTGGATTGCTCCTGAAATTCCGCAAGCGATATAAATTTTTGGAGCAACGGTTTTACCGGTTTGTCCTACTTGAATATTTGATGGCGCAATTCCCATTTCTACGGCACCTCTTGATGCTGCGATTGTGCCTCCAATTTTGTTAGCAAATTTTTTGAGTAGAGCAAAACCTTCTTTGTTTTTTAACCCTTTTCCGCCTGCTACAATAATTTCAGCTGAATCCAATTCATCAATATTTGAATCAATTGTCTTTTTAAAATCTAAAATGCTGTATTTGTCGCTTGTAATATCAAAATTTACAGGGCAATTTATAAATTCTGTCTGAACAAACATATCATCAGGCGTAACTTTAAAAACTTTTGGTCTAACGGTTGCCATTTGAGGATATGTTTTACATAATATTGTTGCCATTAACTGTCCGCCAAAAGTTGGACGGGTTGCTGCTAATTTTCCGTTTTCATTTATGTCTAAATCTGTGCAATCTGCGGTTAAACCAGTTCCTAATGAGCTTGCTATTCTTGGTGCTAAATCCCTTCCTTGATTGGTTGCTCCAACAAGCATTATTTCAGGTTTTATTTGTTTTATAAGGTTTATTATAAGTTTTGAATAGTGTTCATTATTATAATTCTTAAAATTTTCATTTTCAAAATAGTAAACCTTGTTGATCCCTCGATTTTCAAAGGCTTCTTTGTATTTGAAAACTATATTTGGTCTTGTTAGGATTACAGCATTAACATCTACATTGCCTAATTTTTTCGATAATTCTTTTGCTTTTTCTGCCAACTCAAAAAACACGGTATGAATATATTCATCCCTTGTCAGTTGCGCATATATAAGAATTCCGGAATGTTCTAAATCAGGCATTCTTGTTCTCTCCTAATGTTTGTATTCTTTCTTTTAATAAATTTACACTATCTGTTGTGTTTAAATTAAATTTTTGAGCATTGTGAGTAGGTATATTTCTAAATGCTTTGCTTACAAATGTTGGAGAGCCTCTTAACCCTACCTTATTGGCATCAAAACCTATATCATCCAAAGTGCAGATTTTTATTTCTTTTTTTGAAGCCTTTATTATACCTGCAATTTTTGCTCTTTGAGGTTCAAAATTTTGCTGTAAGACACAAATCAATGCCGGAAGTTTTACTTTTACTGTTTCAACCCCATCTTCCATTTCTCTTGTAAGTGTCAATGTTTTATTTGTTCCGTGTATTAAGTCTTTTACATATGTTACTTGTGGAATATCTAAAAAACTTGCTATATTTGGACCCGTTTGAGCGGTATCGCCATCAACAGCAAACTGACCGCATATTATAAGGTCAAAATTCGGAAGGTATCTTCTTATTGCTCCAGAAATTGTTGTTCCTGTCGCATAGGTATCTGCTCCTGAAAACTTTTTATCAGAAATCAAAACTGCATCATCACAACCTAACGCCAGAACCTTTCTAAGCATATCACTAGCTTGGGGAGGTCCCATTGTAAATACTGTGATTTCAGTGTTTTCAATTTCTGATTTAAGTTTCAATGCAAATTCAACTGCATAAACATCATAAGGATTAATAATACTTTCAACACCTTCTCGCTGAATGGTATTATTCTCCGTCCACCTGATATCTGTTGTATCAGGAACTTGTTTTATACATAATGCGATTTTCATGTTTTTTTATATTTTTATTGTTGAGTCTGTCTAGCTTTTTGTTTTTGATTTGCATCTAATAATGCGTTATATCCTATTAAGTACATAGCACATTTTTGTACATTAGGTAGATACCATGCACATTTCTTTTGGCTGCAAACCATATCAATACCAGACCCAATACTGATTAAAGGACATACAGGAATATCGTTTTTACCCATTTGTTATTCTCCTACACTTTCTCATTTGCTTGTTTTAGTAAATTACAATTTTCAGAACGTTTGCGTTCTTGATCTTTATAGATTTTGGTTCTGTTAATAACTTCATCAAAATCAATTTTGTGTGCATCAAAATCCGGTCCATCTACACAGGCAAATTTTGTTTCTCCGCCAACAGTAACTCGGCATGCTCCACACATTCCGGTTCCATCTACCATAATTGGGTTCATACTTGCTTCTGTGTAAATTCCCTTATCTCTTGTTAGTTCTGCAACTGCTCTCATCATAGGCATTGGACCTACTGCAATAACATAGTCTACTTTTTCTCTTTCTATAATGTCTTTTAATACGGTTGTACCAAAACCTTTTATTCCATATGAACCATCATCTGTTGTTAAATATAATTCTGTTGAAGCTTCTTTCATTTTATCTTCCCAGAATAGTAAATCTTTTGTTCTTGCGCCTGCTATCATATATACCTTGTTGCCTGCTTCTTTTAATGCTTTTGATATTAAATAGCAAGGTGCTGCTCCATATCCGCCTGCTACACATACTGCTGTTCCATATTTTTCGATATGTGTTGGTTTGCCTAATGGTCCTACTATATCTACTAATTCATCGCCAACTTCCAGTTGAGCTAATTTTTTTGTAGAGTATCCAACTGCCATAAATACCAGTGTTAATTCGCCTTTTTCCTTGTTTACATCTGCTATTGTTAGCGGCACTCTTTCGCCATCTTCTTCTACTCTGAAAATGATAAATTGTCCTGCTTTTGCATTTCTCACTACGTAAGGAGCATCTATAGTTATTTCATACTGATTTGGACATATTTCATTTTTGGATAATATTTTATAACCCATTTTTCTCTCCTTATTCTCAACCATATTTGGATTATACAACAAATTTCAATTTTATGCCACTGTTTTACATCTCCTTTACATTTATATATCAAAAGCGATTGAGATGTTATGTCCCAATCGCTTATATCTTTTTTACTTATTTTTGCGGTGTTTATGCTAGTAATGCTTCTAGTGTTTTTGCGTTACTTTCTGCTCTTTTTACGCTTAATAAGTATTTTTCAACTTCTTGTTCTATTGATTTGTCGTTTAGTGAGATTACTCTTTTTTCATCTAGGTTGTCTAAATAAGATTTTAGTGTAATCATTTCATAATTCTTTTTCATTTTATATTCCCCTTTGGTATAATTTTTATTTTCCCTTACATATTTATAAAGTATTTTTGACTCAAAAAATTGCTAAATTATAGATATATAATATATATTTTTTACATTAATTTACAATAACTTTTGGGAATAATACTAAAAAGTCCGGAGTATGTTCTCCAGACTTTTTGTATTTTATTATCGTAAACTTTCAGGAACTGCCATTGGTATTGGCGCTCTATTTACCGAGTTTCCACCTCCTGCGGGTACCGGTGCTGTTGTTGGTTTTGAAGGTTGCACTGGTGCTTGAGGTTGCGTTTGTGTTTGTAAAGGTTTTGGCTGGTTTTCAGGTTGTTTTGGCTCTGAAATCTTTTCTTTTATAGGTAACGGAATTATTGTTTTTACTTTTTGTACCGGTGTAGCTGGTTGTGTTTCAGTTAGTGGTTCCGGTTTTTGACTTTCTGTTACTTCTGTTTGTGTTCCTTCAGGTGTTACAGATTTTCCTTCATTAGAAGGGTTTTCATCATCTGCTATAACTTTTGTTTTTCCAAATGTAAGTGTATAATTATCCAATTTTATTTCAGGATAATCAAAATCTCTAGGTTCCAGATCTTTTGATGCTGTTGCCATTACATCTTTCCATATTCTTGCAGGAATTGTACCTCCTGTTAGACCGCCCATTTTTTTATTATTATCATCTCCTACCCATACGCCTGTTACGATGTCAGGTGTATAGCCTACAAAATAAGCATCCTTATAGTCATCTGTTGTTCCTGTTTTTCCTGCTGCTGGTCTGCCGATATTTGCGGCTGTTCCTGTTCCTGACAGAATTACGGTTTTCATCATTGCTGTCATTTCTGCGGCTGTTTTTAAGCTAAGTTGGTGTGATATTTTTGTTTTTCCTGCTCTATATATAATCCTGCCACGAGAATCTTCTATTCTTTGAATTGCATATGGTTCAACTACGAAGCCACCATTAGCAAACGCTCCGTATGCTCTTACAAATTCAAATAGTTTTACTCCGTTTGAACCAAGTGAGATTGTATAGTCATATTGTAATGGAGTTGTAATTCCTAAAACTTTTGCTAATTGCCTTACAGGGCTAACTCCAACATTTTGAATCATTCTTGCTGCACATACGTTAGAAGATACCATAAGTGCTTTGTATATTGGAATTTTCCCTCTGTATCTGTGGCTATAATTGTGTGGCGACCAATTCCCGATTGTAACAGGGCTATCATCAATTATGTCGTTAGGAGTAAAGCCTTTTTCCATTGCAACTGCATATACAAAAGGTTTGAAGGCTGAACCTGGTGGTCTTATTGCTTGAGTTACCCTATCATATTGAGATTCAGCGTAATTTTTCCCGCCTGCATAGACTAGTATTCTTCCATCCAGCGGGCTGAATGAAAATACTGCCGCTTGTTGGGATTTGTTTGTTAGTCCCCAAGAGCGCATGTGTTTTAATATTGCTTCATTTGCTGCTGCTTGGGCTTTTGAATCAAGTGTTGTTATAACTTTATAGCCACCATGGATAATGTCAGTTTCATCAAATCCAAGTTTTTGCATTTCTTTTACAACATAGTCACTGAAATATGGGGCTTTATTTGTTGTATATATTGTTGGTACTGAGCTTAATTTAACATCTGCTTGGATTGCTTTTTCATAGGCATCTTGTGTGATGTATTTCATAGTCAGCATTCTTTTTAGAACTTGATTTCTTCTTTGAATTGCAAGTTTTTTGTTATTGTATGGACTATATACTGATGGTGCTTGAGGCAAGCCTGCAATTAGTGCCAATTCAGGCAGCGTTAATTGATTTAAGTTTTTATTGAAATAAATCTTTGATGCTGCAGATACTCCATAGGCGCCAGAACCTAAATATACATTATTTAAGTACATTTCTAAAATTTGATCTTTAGAAATTGTTTTTTCAATTCGTGCAGCAACTTCAAGTTCTTTAATTTTTCTTGTTATAGTACGTTCATTTGATAAGAATAATATTCTTGCTAATTGTTGAGTTAATGTACTTGCACCTTGAACGGCATGTCTTGCTATTACGTTTTGAATTGAAGAACGCACAATACCTAAAATATCATAGCCGTTATGTTTGTAGAAGTTTTTATCTTCAGTTGCAATTAGTGCATTTTTAAGATCTTCCGGAACATCTTCTAATTCAACTTTTTCATAAGTATATGCGGTAAAGGTTTTTATAACTTCCCCGTCTGCTGAATAGAATTTTGTAACAATATTTGGTTTATAATCTTCAAGATTTTCTATTGGCGGTAATGATGATAAGTATAAGTTAAAAGCTACAAAACCCGCTAAAAAAAGTGCAGTAACCGTTAGTACAAACATTTTTAAATTTGTGAAAAATCTTGATTCCGGTTTTCTTCTGCGTGGTGCAATATTTTCTCTTGCAATATCACGTGCTGCTCTTTGTCTTTTATATCTTTCATAAGAACTTGACATTCTACAATTTCTCCCTAATCTTTTGACCTATATATTATAGCACCTTAAAATATATATCAAGTTATTAAGCAAATAAGGTTAAATTTTACAAAAATCTTTACAAATTCTTTAAATAAAAGTTTGTTCATTTTATACTTAAAAGGTTGAGAAAAACGGAGATATGAAAATGATGTATAACGTAGCAATAATTGGTGCTGGACCTGCAGGGATTTTTGCAGCACTTGAAATTATGAAGTTAAAACCTGAATGGAAAGTTGTTCTTATCGAAAAAGGACAAAGAATTGAAAAAAGAAAATGTCCTATTCGTGAAGGTTCTCCAAAATGTGTTAACTGTCGCAGATGCGGTTTGTTATGCGGTTGGGGTGGTGCTGGAGCATTCTCTGACGGTAAGTTAACTTTAACACCTGATGTTGGTGGTCACTTGGTTGATTACGTTCCAAGAAAAGAAGCGGAAAACTTAATCGATTATGCTGATAAACTTTATTTAAAATATGGTGCTACTGATGAAGTTTTCGGTACTGATATGAAAGTTTTTGAAGAAATTGCACACCAAGCTGTTTTGGCTGAATTAAAACTTGTTCATTCACCTGTTAGACATCTTGGAACTGAAAGAAGTCTTGATGTTTTGAAAAATATGCAAGATTATCTTGATGAAAGAATTACTATTTTGAACAATGTATCAGCTGAATCTTTAATTGTTGAATGTGAACAAGTTAAAGGAATTAAGCTTGATAACGGTGATGTAATTTGTGCAGAATATACAATTATTGCTCCGGGTAGAGAAGGAGCTGATTGGCTTACTCAAGAATTTGCTAAGCATAAAATCGGCATGGTTAATAACGCAGTTGATGTTGGTGTTCGTGTTGAACTTCCTGCTCCTGTGTTTGAACCTCTAACTTCTAAATTATATGAATCTAAACTTATATATCATTCGCCAACTTTTGGTGATGAAGTTAGAACTTTCTGTATGAACCCTAATGGGGAAGTTGTTCAAGAAAATTATAACGGTATTGCAACTGTTAACGGTCACAGTTACGCTAATTATAAAACTCCAAATACTAACTTTGCATTGCTTGTTAGTGAAAAATTTACCGAACCGTTCAAAGAACCTATTCAATACGGTCAACATATTGCAAGACTTGCTAATATGCTTGGCGGAGGTATATTGGTTCAAAGATTTGGAGATTTGTTAGACGGTCGCCGTTCAACTCCTGAAAGAATTAAGTCAAGCGTGATTACGCCAACTCTTTCTTGTGCTGTTCCTGGTGATTTGAGCCTTGTTATTCCTTATCGTCAGATGACAAGTATTATCGAAATGCTTCAGGCTCTTGATAAAATTGCTCCTGGTACTGCTTCACGATATACTCTTCTTTATGGTATTGAAGTTAAGTTCTATTCAGCTAGAGTTAAGTTGACTTCTAAGTTAGAAACTGAAGGTGTTAAAAATCTGTTCACTATTGGTGACGGCGCAGGTGTTACAAGAGGTCTGTTGCAGGCTTCTGCATCTGGTGTTTACGTTGCTAGAACTATTTGTGAAAGATAAGTTATATTTTTATAAACAAAAGGGGGCGGGAATACAATTCCCGCCCCCTTCTTATCTACTAACCTCAGATTCTGGGGTTTTATTCATACAATCTCCAAATTGGCAGTTTGCATCATAGCCTTTTGGGTTTTGTGTTGGTCTTGTTTCTGTGTTTATCGTTGTTGGTAGTTGCGGTTGAGTTGTTTCAGGTCGCATATCCATTGTGTTGGGCGGTTTAATTAGTATTTCTAAGTTGTTTGGTTTTGTTTTATTTTGAATGTTGGTTTTTATGCCCCCGCTTATGTCTGCTTTACAGGCTCCAAATGACTCAATCGGACATGCTGCATATATGTAGGTCGGTTGCAGGCATGTTCCGGTTATGAATAGAGCCATTAATATTATAAATTTTTTCATTATTTTAATTTCTCCTAAATGTATCTACATGTCTAATATAATTGTTTGTATGTAGTTTTACATTGGAGAAAAGTATAATATTTTAGTGTTAAAATTTAACTTCTTATTATACGCTTCTTTTCTTTTTTTTCTAAATCTTGCATAACTTTTTTGAATGGTATTATAGGTTCCATTTTGTATCCGCAAGTTTCAGATAAAGTTCCACCCATTGTGAAAAGTTCTTCTTGAGGGTAGCGTCTGCATATTCCTGGTCTTTTGTAATGAATTTTGCATTTCTTTGTTTCAGGGTCTAAATGTGTACATTCAAATATTAACCCCAAATCATCTTTGCCTATAATTTTTAGTCCTGCGTAAAAACTGTGGATATATTGTATTTTCTCAAATTCTTTTTCATCTTTTAGAACGTGTCTGAAATGTTTTACATAAATATGTGTGCAGCATTGTCCGCATCCTTTGCATTTTCCTGTTCTATAGTAATGTTTGTGCAAAATTTTTGATAATATAAACTTTTTAATCTCCAAAAACATAATCCCATGATAGTACAATTTATCTGTCTTTCACGAGTATTGTTAACTTTTGTAAATCTTTATATCAAAAAACGCAAATAATATTCTTGAGGGGAATTTAACAATATGGAAATTTTGAAATATACAACCCCTTAAAATATATTAACCTATACAACCTATATACCTATAACAGTTTTAAACTGACATAATACTATAACATAACCAAAAATAACCAACCTTGACCTCTAATGAGGTCTTTTTTTTATGTTGTTTTCTATTTACTGAATTTTAAACATTTGTATAAGTATAGAATGTTTTTATCATTATTAAGCGAGTTTATAATCTCTTCTTTCATCTGTTCATAAGGTATTTTGTTGAAAACAAAAAGCTCATAAATATCAACTTCAAGAGCATTAGCTATGGCCGTTAGAGTTTCTGCAGCCGGATAATTGTTCCCGTTTTCAATCTTGCTTATGTTTTTTTGATCTATTCCGACAAGTTCAGCCAAGGCTTCTTGTGTAAGTTTCTTTTCTTTACGCAAGTATTGTATCCTCTGTCCCAAGTCTTGTTTTAGTGCCATGCTAATTATCCCTTTTTTATTGAATATAACAAATGAATTATTAAATATAACAATCTGTTAGGTATAAAAAATGGTGATTTCTGTTTCATGGATTGACAAAATTCTATTCATTAGATATAATTATTATATAGTTCTATACAATGAATAGAAAAATTGTCGTTTTGTAAGAACATCTGTTATCAGAAATGGAAGTTATAGATTATGAAAAAAGAAAGGAATTTTGAGATGATGACAAAAAAATTCGGTTTTACTTTGGCAGAAGTATTGATTACTCTGGGTATTATTGGTGTAGTTGCGGCAATGACTATTCCGACATTGATTTCAAACACAAACAGTGCAAAGTTTAAATCACAATACAAAAAGACATTATCAACATTGAACCAAGCAGCATTGATGGGTACCGCTCAATATGATTTGGATTACGCATCATTAACAACAGAATGCAATACTACAACTGGTGGTACCGAAAAACCTGATGTAACAGCATCTATGTGCGCATTGATTAACGGTACTTTATCAGGTGCTACATTTCATGGCGTAGTTACAAACATGAAAATACCTGGTTCAACAGCTGCATATGCAATCCAATCTGCCCCTTCTGGTGTTCCTAAAGAAACAATGTATGCATATCAACTGGCTGATGGTTCAGTTGTAGCATTTGATCCAGGATTAAAAAGTTGTACCTTAGCTCCTGGTGATCCTATTACAGGTTTAGCTGATACATGTCAAGGCTTTATTGATGTAAATGGGCCAACACTACCTAACAAAGAAGTTGCTTGTGGTGGCGGAGGCACAACTGCAAAAGCATCTACTGTTGGTGATTGTATTGTAAGAAACAACGCAGCAGATATGGGAGATATTTTCCCTGTAGTATTCCATGACGGAACAGTTGAACCAATTACAAATGCTGCAAGATATGTTCTTAATCAATCAAAATAATTGAAATATCATCCTGAACTTGCTTTAGGGTTTTGATGACAACATTAACGTACACAAGTACGTCATCCTGAACTTGTTTCAGGATCTATATGATAGCAAGTTTCAGAATCTACAAGAAATACGAACAAATTCGCAGTGACGTATTACGAAAAAACTTAATAATAGTCAAGTGACCGAATCACTTGATACGCTTTACAATTAATGCACCTCGAAATTCACCTTTCTGGGTGCTTTCCCTTTGTTCATTTCCTCTCACTCATCAGAGAGGACGCAAAACCATCAACCCTCACCCCAACCCTCTCCCACGGGAGAGGGCGCAAGATATAACATTTCTTCACCTACCAAGATAGAATTTCTTTTGTCTAGTGTTTCTTGTTCCCTCCCCAACTTGGGGAGGGTAAGGGTGGGGAACGATTTGTGATAAAATAAAAATATGAATATTATACAAAGAGCAAGAACTCTTAGAAAAAATATGACTAAACAAGAAAGAATACTTTGGCAATTTTTAAGAAAGAAAAGTATTAATAATCTTAAATTCAGACGTCAATATCCGATAGGAAAATATATAGTCGATTTTATTTGTAATGAAAAAAAGATAATTATTGAAATTGATGGCGGGCAACATAATGAAGTTAAAAACATAGCCTATGACAAAGAAAGAACAAAATACCTTGAATCAAAAGGTTATAAAGTAATCAGATTTTGGAATAATGATATTGATAATAATATAGAAGGGGTTTATCAAGAAATATTGAAATTTTTGGCAGATTAATTAAAATCTTTGAATATTGTCCCCCATCCCAACCTTCCCCAAGTTGGGGAAGGTGTGTTGTAAAGTAATCTATGTCAAGAATTTTTATTATAGGTACGTGCCCTCACCCCAACCCTCTCCCATCGGAGAGGGAACAAGGAAATCAACCCTCACCCCAGCCCTCTCCCACAGGAGAGGGAGCAAAACCATCGCCCCTCTCCCCAGCCCTTTTCCCTCTGAGATGGCGCTAGATATCACACTTCCCTAGTCGCGCCCATTTCATATATTTTCCCCCCTTGTTTTTTATGTGATATAATCTGTTTTATGAAAGACACTTATATTATAAATACTCATTCTCACGCTAATATGCTCAAAGAAACTAATATTGATGATGCAATGGCTAATGCTTATAACAATAAAATAGTGACCATTGTTCCTGCAAGTAGTGGTGAAGATATTTTTGAAGTTGATAAATTTATTAACAAATACCCTGATACTTATGGGTATTTAGGTGTTTTTCCTGAAGAAGTTAAGACTTTTACCGATAAGACATTATCTGATATGGAAGGTATCATAAAACAAAACAAAAAAATTGTTGGAATTGGTGAAGTCGGTTTAGATTATTATTGGGACAAAACATATAAAGAACTTCAGAAGGAGATATTTATAAAACAAATAGATTTTGCTAATCAAATGAATCTTCCGTTAAATATTCATTCAAGGGAAGCTCATTTTGATACATTGGAAATATTAAAAAAATACAACAAAAATTCAGTGGCTATATTGCATTGTTTTTCAGGCAGTTTAGAGTTTGCCAAAGAATGTATAAGAGAAAATATTTTTATAGCTTTGGGTGGTGTTGTGACTTTCAAGAATGCGGTTAAAGCAAAAGAAGTTGCGCAGAATATTCCGCTTGAATATTTGCTATTAGAAACTGATGATCCTTATTTGGCACCTGTTCCGTTTAGAGGAAAAGAAAATCAGCCAATGTATGTGAAGTATGTAGCAGAAGAAATTGCAAGACTTCGTGGAATTACAACTGATGAAGTTGCAAGAGTTACTACCGAAAATGCAGAAAGGATATTCAACTTTTATGCAGAATAAGGAGCGTCTTGACAAATATTTGACTGATTTAGGGTATTTTGAAACCAAGAGTAAGGCAGCTGCTGCAATTTTAGCGGGAAATGTCAAAATTAATGATGAATATATTACCAAAGCCGGTTTTCAGGTTAATTTGACAAAGGAATATGATATTCAAGTTAAATCAATGCCTTATGTTTCACGTGGCGGATTTAAACTGAAAAAAGCAATAGATACTTTTAATCCTGTAATAAAAGATAGGGTTTGTTTTGATGCCGGTGCATCAACAGGAGGGTTTACTGATTGTTTGCTTCAACAGGGGGCAAAATATGTTTATGCTGTTGATGTTGGTTATGGTCAATTAGATTGGAAAATTCGTTCTGATAACAGGGTTAAGACGATTGAAAAAACTAATTTAAAAATTTGTTCTTTTGATGAAATTTATTCTCAAGGTGATGAAATTGCCGATTTATTGGTTAGTGATTTGTCTTTTATTTCGTTGACCAAAGTGCTTGAGAATTTGAAAAAACTTTTAAATCCTGAATTTCATGAAATGATTTGTCTTATAAAACCTCAATTTGAGGCTGGAAAAGACAAAGTTGAAAAGGGTGGCGTTGTTCGAAGTAAGAATACTCATGTTGAAGTTATTACAAATATTATTGATTTTGCTGTTAATCTTGGGTATTCGATTAAAGGTTTAACATATTCTTCTATCAAGGGGCCTGCCGGAAACATTGAATACTTGGTTTGGTTAACAACACAAGATAATCCTGCGACTTATGATATTTCGCAAATTGTTGATGAAGCTTTTGAAAAGTTAAACTAAATTAGAATACGACAGCTTGTTTTTTGTTTAAGTTTAAATCTATATATCTGAAAATGTTTAAACAAATTCCCGGTTGAAAATAGTATGAACCGTCAGCAGGTGTTATTTTTAGCATACCTTGGTTTGTATTCACGTTTGAAATGTTTGCTATAAATTGTTTGTTTACTGCCGTAAACATAATATAACCTGATGAGGATTGAATTTCTGTAATATCAAACCTGTTAGCATTTATTGCTGCTATTGTCAGATAAAATAATGATGTATTATCAGTATTAAAAACTTTTGTACAATTTTCAAACGGTACATTTTGTGTGGTAATCAGAGTGCTTAGACTCATAATTTCTCCTGATGAATATGCAGGTGATATTAAACTGCATATCAGACAAAATGTTACAACAAAATATTTTAAGATTCTTTCCATGATTCACCTGTATTAACATCTATTAACAGTGGAACTCGAAGCGGTTGACCTAATTCCATTGCGTTTAGTACCAGTTTTTTTACTTTATCTAATTCATCTTTTGCTACTTCTATCACAAGTTCATCGTGTACTTGCAATATTAGTTTAGATTTACAATTATTATCTTTCAAACTTTTTGCAAAATCCACCATCGCAAGTTTGATTAAATCTGATGCAGATCCTTGCATTGGATGATTTATTGCTGCTCGTTTTGCAAATTCTCTAATCATTCCGTTTGGACTATTAATTTCATTTTCAAGATATCTTTTTCGACCTGAAATTGTTTCTACGTATCCTTTTTCTTCTACTAAGGTAATCATATTTTCCATATAGGTTTTGATTTTCGGGTAGGTTTCAAAATATTTGTTAATGAAATTTTCAGCTTCATCCGCGCTAATTTGAAGAGCTTTGGCAAGTCCGTATTTTGTTTGTCCGTAAACTATTCCAAAATTCACGGCTTTTGCTTTGTAGCGCATGTCTTTTGTGACTTCTTCTATAGGAACTTCAAAAACTTTTGACGCTGTTAAGGTATGAACATCAACTCCTGTTTTGAAGGCCTCTATTAAATGTTCATCACCTGATACGTGGGCAAGTAATCTTAATTCTATTTGTGAATAATCTGCGGACATTATAAGATAATTATTTTTGTCACAAGGTACAAATGCACGTCTGATTTTGTTGCCTTCTTCTGTTCTAATTGGTATATTTTGCAAATTTGGATTTGAAGATGACAATCTGCCTGTTGTTGTTACTGTTTGATTAAATGATGTATGTATTCTATTATCTTTTAAATCTACAAGTTCTGGCAGAACTTCTGTGTAAGTCGATTTTAATTTTGAATATTTGCGATGTTCCAAAATGTGTTTTGCAATTTCGTATTCTTCTGCAAGTTGATTTAAGACTTCTGCGCTTGTTGAATTTTTTGACTTTCCTCTTTTCTTTTTTGTTTTTAATTCAAGTTTTTCAAACAGAATACTCGCAACTTGTTTTGGTGATTTTATGTTAAATTCTTCTCCTGCTTCTTGGTAGATTTCTGTTTCCAGAACTTTTAGTTTAGAATCAAAATCTGCAGTTAAAGAATTTAGGTAGTCTTTATCTATTGAAACTCCTGTAATTTCCATATCGGCAAGAACTTTTGCTAATGGAATTTCGATATCTGTCATTATAGAATATTCTTTTCTATCAAGACTGTTTATCCAATGTTTTGTCAGCATAAATAGTGATGCTGTTAGGTTTCCGACATAATCTTTGACATCTTCTATTGAACTGTCTAAAAATTTTGATGTTTTATTTTCTGTTACCATTGTTGGCAAAACATGATTGATTTGTTCCATACATTGAATATCAAATGATGAATTAGCATTAGAATCCTTAATATAGCAGGCAAGCATTGTGTCGACAATTACACCTTTAATATCAATTCCGTAATGTTTTAAGATACAATCTTCAATTTTTAAATCGTGTGTTATCTTTTTAATACTTTCGTTTTCTAAAATTTCTTTTAAATTATTTAAGGCGTCTTGCACTGTTAGTGTTTGTGTAATGTTTTTCCCTTCAAATGGAATATAATATGTTTTTGTTGAAGTTTCGTTGTCGTTTTCAAATTTGATAACTCCATTATCTAATTTTAGGGTGTTATTTATGCCTATAAGTAATCCATGAATTTTAAAATTTACTGCGTTTTTAAATTCTGAAAGAAATTTTATTGAAAAAATTTGCTCTGATTTTAGTTTTTCCAGTAATGTTTTTAAATCTTGGTCTGAATTTATTAAAGTTGCATTGTAAGAATATTCAACTTTATTCACATTTTCTTGAACGGCTTGTGCAAAAAGTCCTAATTGTCCGTTTTCATTTGCTTTTATTGGTTCATGTGTTGATGATTTGATTTCGGGGGTTGTTATTTTCATTTTAGCTTCAATAGTTTCATCCTTGTTGAAAAGTTTTAGGATGTATTCGATATTTTTTAAAAAGCTATAAAATTGCATAGCTCGTAAAAATTCTGTTACTTGAGCAATATCAGGTAATTCAATTTTAGTATTATCGAAATTGAAATCAATATCTACATCTTGTACTATTGTTGCCAAAAACTTACTTAATTTTGCAATTTCAACACCGGTTTCAATTTTTTCTTTGATTGATTTTCCGCTTATTTTATCAACATTTGCAAGTACGTTATCAACTGTACCAAATTCTTCTAATAATTTTACTGCTGTTTTTTCACCGATTCCCTTCACTCCCGGAATATTATCAGAAGTATCTCCCCTTAAGGCTTTATAATCAATAACTTGGTTTGGGTAAACTCCTAATTTTTCATGAACTTTTTCCCAATCGTATTCAATCAATTCACCTTTTGACGGTATTATAACCTTTATACATCCGTTTTGTCTTATTAATTGAAAAGAGTCTTGATCGCCTGTTAAGATGTAAACTTTATGACCAAGTTCGCAAGCTTTTCTTGATATTGTTCCAATAACATCATCGGCTTCAAAACCTTCTTTTGTGTATATTGGAATGTTAAAAGCTCTTAAACCCTCATATATCAGTTCCATTTGTATTCGCATAGGATCAGGCATTGCTTCTCTATTTGCCTTATAATCTTCGAACTGTTCAGTTCTAAATGTGTGATGCGAAACGTCAAATGCTACACCTATTGCATTAGGAGATAGATTGTCGTTTTTAAGTAAATCAAATAAGGCTTTAAAAAAGCCATATACTGCCCACGTAGGGGTTCCGTCTTTTGTTTTCATGCCGGTTCTTTCAAGTGCATAATACTGACGAAATGCAAGTGCATGACCATCTATCAATATTAATGTCTTTGACTCTCCCATAGTACCCCCTGTGGTTTTATTATGCCATAAAATATTAACCCTTGCAATTTAGGTATTTCGTTTAATTTATTTGTTTTCTTCTGTTAGAGTTTTTTCTTCATCCATTACTTGTTTTATATGTCTATATACATATAATCCTGCTAAGATAAGACATACTGCTATAATTACGATATCAAATTTTGACCATATAGCTTTTAATTTATCAAGATTTTCACCAAGTTTAACTCCCACATATACAAGTAAGTAACTCCAAATTAGCGAGCCTACAAATGTTAATGTGAAAAAGGTTCTTTTTCTTGCTTTTAATATTCCTGCCGGAAATGATATGAATGTTCTTACAACAGGCAACATTCTGCATAAGAAAAATGCCCAATCTCCATATTTATCTACCAGTTTGTCTGCTTCATCCAAGTCTTTTCTTGTTACAAGTACATATTTACCATATTTTTCAAAGAACTTTCTGCCGCCAAAATATCCCAAGTAATATGATGGGATTGAACCTATTACACATCCTAATGCTCCTGCAAAAGATGCTACATGGAAGTTCATTTCTCCTTTTGATACAAGGTACCCTGCAAATGGTAATACAGCTTCTGATGGTAATGGAATATTACATGATTCTATAGCCATTAATATCATTATACCAACAGGTCCTGTTGCACTGATAACACTTTCTATCCATCTTACTAATTCAGCTATAATATGTTCCAACATAAATCTCTCCCCTATTTTTTGTTATTATACCAAAAACAGTAAAGGATTTGCATATTTGTAAATTTTTAAGTAAAAAAGCGCCTCTGCAAAATGCAGAGGCGCTCAATCCTTTGTTATTCAAAAATTATTTGCCGTTAACAGCTGTTTTGAATTTTTTACCAGCAGAAAATGCAGGAACTGTTTTTGCAGGAATTTTGATTTCCTTACCAGTTTGAGGGTTTCTACCAGTTCTAGCTGCTCTTTTACGTGGTTCAAAAGTTCCAAATCCAACTAATGTAACTTTTTTACCTTTAGAAACTGTTTTTTGAATGGTATCGATTAATGAAGATAATACTTCTGCAGCTTCTTTTTGTGTTACGTTTGCTTTTTTTGAAATCTCTTGTACTAATTCTTCTTTGTTCATAATTAAACTCCTTCTTCTTGTGTACCACTTCATTATATTAAAAATTTCAATATATGCAAGACTTTTAACGAATTTTTACATTTTTTCTTATAAAAAACCCCTGTATAGTTGATATTCCTATTTTATCTTTTTCAATATGCAGTATGAAATAGCGATTATTATTGATGCTATAAATGCACTTATTCCATTTTCCAGTTTGTATTGCGGTATTATTGCACTTACTCCGTATAATATCCCAAAGTTAATCAGTAAGTTAAATATCCCAAACGTGACTATATTGATAGGAAATGTTAAAAGCTTTATTATAGGCTTGATAAATAAATTAACAAGCGTTAAAACTAATGCAATAAGCATTGCATATCCAAAATTCTCAACCTCAATCCCCGGAAGATAACAGGTTCCCATTATTATTCCGGCAAATATAAGCCATTTTACTATTAGCTTTTTCATAAACTATCAACCTATTGTGCGTTTTTAATACGGATTTTTCCGTTTTCATCTCTAACAAATTGAATATTGTTAGAGCCAGGTCTTGGTTGACTTGTTTGGTATTGATTTTTTACTGATGGTGATAAGTCAACTTTTCCTTCTTGATAGTCAAGATATTTGTTCTTCTTGTCTCTTCTTTGTTTGTATTGTTCAGGTTCTTTTACAAAATCTAACGTTTCTTCTTTGTTAAATTGATATTGTTGGATTCCTGAAATGTTTCTTGTGCCTTCACTTGTTCCCATAGGCAAGCCAGGAGCCGCCAATACAGAATTTGTCGTTAGTAACCCTGCAAATAGTACTGCAGATAATGCGATTAGTAACTTGTTCATAATACATACTCCTTCTCTATCCTGTAATATTTTACATGTTTTTCTAAAAAAAATCAACGAGTCAAGCCTTTTTGCTAATATTTTCTTAAGATTTATTACTATTTTAGACAATGAAACTTTCTAAAATCACGATTATTATATATTTGTAAATCCTCAACTCTTCTGATTGCTTTGTGCCTCTCTTGCGAGAGGCTTTTCTTTTCTTAACATTCTGACTTATTCTTTAATTTATTGTATAATATTTCATATTTATTTATGTTGAGAAAGGTTGAAAATGAGAGAATTAGTTGTTGAAAATCAAGAAATATTAGTTATTCCTAATGACTTTAAAAAAGCATGTAAAGGTAAAGTGACATCCGTTAGTGCAGGTGATTTTACTTTGGAATTGGACAAAGAGCCTGAAGGTATGCTTGTTAATGTATTTTGTGAGTTTTATACTCAAACAAGTCATGGCAAATTGTACTTTGATTCTTTCCCAAAATCTATTGATGGTAAAACTCTTGTTATTGCAAGTCCTGCTAAACACAAATTTCTACAGCGCAGACAATATACTCGTATAAAATATTATAATGATTTGACTATTTATAAGGATGAAAAGGCTCTTCCTGTGACTGTTTTGGATATTTCTGCAGGTGGTATGAAGTTGAAAACTTCTCAAAATTTGGATATCAATGCTGTTTATTCACTAAAGTTACCGCTTACTGATACTGTTTTGTTAGATTGTAAATTTGAGCCAATTAGAATTGAACGTAATAGTGAAGGTTATACTGTTTCAGGTCAATTTGTTTATAATGAACCTCGTGATCGTATGATTTTAGTTCAGTATTGTGCAAAAAGAAGTGTTGAAATTAAGAATAAATAGGATTGAATTATGAGTCTTGTAGAATTGCTTTCTCAAAAGCCTTCAAAAATACTTTATACTACCCCAAGTCATGGGCAGAAGTTTTTTATTTATGAACCATTGAAAGAAATGTATAAAATTGATATTTCTGAAACGGATTGCCAAGATCCGCAAGTTGCTCTTGCTGATGCTGAAAAGTATGCAAGTAGTATTTATCAGACTTATTCAACTACTTTTTTAGCAAACGGTTCATCAAGCGGTATTATTGCGGCTGTACTTTCTTGTACTTCTGTCGGGGATAAAGTTTTAATTGCTTCTAATTCGCATCCTTGCCATTTTAACGCTGTTAAATTGGCGGGAGCTAGAGCTTTGACTTATAATTTGGATATTGATCCTGATTGGGGTGTGCCTTTAGAAGTTAAGCCGGAGCAAATTGATTATTATTTGAGCCGTTATAATATTAGAACGGTTATTATTACTTCTCCGACTTATGAAGGTATTATTTCTGATATTGAGGAAATTAAGTTGATTTGTGAAAAGCATGAGGCCTTTTTGATTGTGGATGAGGCTCATGGTGCTTTATATCCGTTTTGTAATTCTTTACCTTTGTCTGCTGTTAATGTGGCTGATTTTACTGTTCAATCTTTGCATAAAACAGCCGGCGGACTTAATCCTACTGCTTTGTTGCATTGTAATTGTGAAGTTGATGTTAAACCTGCTTTAAATATGATTACTACAACATCACCTTCTTATCCTTTACTTGCATCTATTGAGGCTAATATCAGTTATTTGAATTCAAGAGAAGGTAGAAAAGAAATTTATACTCTTGTTGAAAAACTTGATAAAATTAGAGATAAATGTCACGGTTGTGAATTTTTCGGGGATGATCCTACTAAAGTGCTTATAAGAGTTCCTGGGGTTTCTGGATATGAGCTATCTGAAATGTTATATAGTGACTTTGGTATAGAAGACGAAAGAACTAATGAAAAATCTACAATGCTATTGTGTGGCATCGGTACTGATTCTAAAAAAATCGATAAGCTTTATCATGTTCTTTCTAAATTATAGATAATTGGCAAGAATATTTTTTACATAATTTTGGGTTTCTTCATATGGAGGAACCCCTGAATATTTATCAACGGCTCCAGGGCCTGCATTGTACGCTGCCAGTGCCAATATTATATTGCCATTATACTTATTTAACATTGATTTTAAGTATTTTACTCCACCTTCAACATTTTGAACTGGGTTATATGGGTCTTTTACACCCAGAGCTTTTGCTGTTGAAGGCATTAATTGCATTAGCCCCATTGCACCAACTTTTGACTTCGCATCAACTTTAAATCTTGATTCTTGGTTTATTACTGCTTGTACCAGTTTTTCATCCACTCCGTATTTTTGTGATATTTGATTTATAATGCCAAGTATTTGTGCCTTGTTGGGAGTTGTTGCAGTATCATCAATATCTGCATCGTAACCTTGCATCAACTGTTGCATTGATATATTAGTAACAGGGTTATTATTGTATATTCGGCTGTTGTTATCAAAAGATGTGTTGTTGATTAGTAATGATCCAAAGTTTGCTGCTGTTGTATTTGAAAGTACTTTTTCAAAAGATTGTACTTTATTGGTGCTATTTGGGTACAATGTATTTATTTCTGCAAGATTTGCTCTATCTACATAATTGTTTAATTTTGCTGCTCTTTGCATAGCAGCTGCTTTTCCACCTGTATTTAATAAACTTTGAATCATTTCTGAAAACATGATTTCTACCTGCCTCCCATACATTCTCAGTTTAACCTATTTTCTAAGATTATGTATCCACCAAATGATTTAAGGTTTTTTTGTAAAATGTCAATTTAGTTTGGCTGGTTTTGTTGTTTATGTTTATTTATTATTTTATTAGCATGCAATCGCCATAACTGAAAAATCTGTATTCTTCTTTTATCGCTTCTTTATAGGCTTCAAATATAAAATCTTTTCCAGCTAATGCGCTTACTAACATTAGTAAGGTTGATTTTGGCAGGTGAAAGTTTGTTATAAGGTTATCAATTACTTTAAATTCATATGGCGGGTATATGAAAAGTTCTGAATGATCTTTGCAAGCTTGTATCTTGCCGTATTTTTGGAAGGCTGTTTCCAGTGTTCTTACTGTTGTTGTTCCGACGGCTACAAGTTTTTTTTCGTTTGCTTTTGCGGTATTTATTTTGTCTGCGGTTTCTTGAGTTATCTCAAAGGTTTCTGAGTGCATTTTGTGATCTAAGATATTTTCACATTTTACAGGTCTAAATGTTCCAAGTCCTACGTTTAAGGTTACGTATGCTATTTCTACACCCTTGTTTTGAAGTTCTTGCAGTATTTCTTGTGTAAAATGTAGTCCTGCAGTTGGTGCTGCTACTGAACCTTCATCTTTTGCATATACTGTTTGGTATCTTTCTTTATCGAAGTCTTTTAATTCTTCTTTATTTAATTTTCTTTCTATGTATGGTGGTAGTGGAATATTTCCGACTTTGTGTAAAATATCAAAAATATCTCCGCTATGGATTAGTTCAACTAACCATTCTCCATCATCTTCCAATCTTTTTATTGCTCTTATTTTTAAGTCTTCTGATACAGTAATTTCTGTGTCCGGTTTAATCTTTTTTGATGGTCTTATTAAGCACGTCCAATAATCTCCATTTTCTAATTTAGTGTCTTTTTCTAATAGGAATACTTCAATTTTGGCACCTGTGTCTTTTGTTCCATAAATTCTTGCAGGCATGACTTTTGTATTGTTTAGAACAAGAATTGTATTATCGTCAAGATAATCCGTAATGTTATAAAAGTGTTTATGTTCTATTGTGTGTGTTGCTCTATCTAAGACAAGCATTTTTGAGTTTTGTCTTTTGTCAGCCGGCATCTGTGCTATTAAGTTTTCGGGTAGTTCATAATCAAATTCTGAAATGTTCATTTTCTGTCCTTTAATAAAATAACTCCAAATTAGCTTTGGAGTTATTTGCATATTTTGTTATAGTTTATTTTTTGTTTGCGTTTTTTGCATTTTTAAGTTCTGAATCTTCAACGGTCGCTTTCTTTTCTTCGTCTTCACGTTCCATTTGTTTGTTTATTAGAACTGTTTGCAAGATTTGTATTAAGTTACTTGTTATAAGGTATAACAATACACCTGCAGGAATTGGAATCACTACAAATGTACCGATTATCATAAGCGGCATAAATGTTCCCATTGATTTTTGTAAAGCTTGTGAGGTTGGGTCCATATTGTCGTTTTTGTTCATTGACATCATTACTTTTTGTGAAATTATCATTGTTACTGCAAATAATGCAATTAACAATAATACATCCCAGTGTAATGTCTTGTTAACAGGAACGGTTGGAATTGTTGCGATAAGTTCTCCGTCTTTTCTGTTGAATGTTATTGTTTCATTTTCTCTTATATTACTATTTGTTATAGTTAATTTTGCTTTTTCAATCTTGTCAAGTTCGCTGTATCTCATATCGATATGATCAAGGCTTACTGATAATTCAACATCTTTACCAGGTTTTAATTCACCTACAATATCAACAGCTTTTGTCGGATCTTTAACTTTTACTTTTGCATCTGTTCCATCATTGAAATATACAACAGCGTTGTTTGCTAATATAAATTTGTCTCCGTCTGATGCTCCGATTGTTCCATTTTCAGAAATACCCGCTGTAGCTCTCATTGTTGTTGCTAAACTCTTAATGAATAAGAAATGTTGATCTCCTGCAACTTGTATAAATTGAGGGCTTATCAATGCTGAGTATAATAAAATGAATATAGGCATTTGTATTAGTAATGGCAAACATCCGCCCATTGGGTTAAATTTGTGTTCTTTGTAAAACTCCATCAATTTTTGTTGCATCATTTGAGGATTTTTTTGATATCTATCCTGTATTGCCTTAATTTTAGGCTGTAATGATTGCATCATTTTCATTGAACGCTGTTGTTGTACGTTCAAATGCCACATTGCAAGTCTTACTATAACTGTTAGTATTATAATCGCCAATCCATAACTTCCAACGAGATTGGCAAGTTTAGTTAAAAACCAAATTGTTCCTGTAATAAAATCCACTTTTAATTCCTCATCTATATTTCCCAACTAGAAAACCTAATTCTTATTAGGTATGTAAATCGTAGCATGAGTATATATATTAAACAAGTTAATTGTTACCTTATACTCAAAAGATTTACAATAGCATATCCCTCTTTTATAATGCGGGTTTACAACTTTATAAAGTTTCGCTTATGTAACCTTTTACGGCAGAGCAAGCAGCTACGTATGGAGAGGATAAATATATAAATCCTTTAGTATTTCCAAGTCTGCCTTGGAAGTTTCTGTTTTGTGTTGTTAAACAAACTTCCCCATCTGCTAATATTCCGGCATGAATTCCTACGCAAGGTCCGCAACCAGGTGGTAAGATTACTGCGTTTGCATCTATAAATATATCAAGTAAACCTTCTTTTAGTGCTTGTTTATATATTTCTCTTGATGCAGGACATATTAACATTCTTACGCCTTCGTGAACTTTTCTTCCTTTTAAGATTTCTGCCACGGTTCGCATATCTTCTATTCTTCCGTTTGTACAAGTCCCTACATATACCTGATCAACTTTTACATCATGCAAGTCTTTTGCTAATTTTGTGTTATCTACTGTATGCGGGCATGATACTGTATGTTCAATTTCTGATGCGTCAATTTCTATAATACGTTCATAAATAGCATCTTCATCAGGTTTTATTGATTTGAACTTGTCTTCTCTGCCTCTTGATTTTAAGTATTCTTTAGTTTTTTCATCCGCAACGAATAATCCGCATTTTGCTCCCGCTTCAACTGCCATATTTGCAAGTGTGAAACGTTCTGACATTGACATATTATCTATTGTTTCCCCTGTAAACTCTAATGATTTATATGTCGCACCGTCTGCTCCTATCATTCCGATAAGATGTAACATTAAGTCTTTTGAGCAAATCCTCGGTCTGAATTCTCCGTTAACTACAATCTTGAAAGTTTGTGGAACTTTTAACCAAGTTTTGCCTAACGCCATCGCGACAGCAACGTCAGTTGATCCCATGCCTGTTGCAAAAGCTCCAAGTGCTCCTGATGTACAAGTGTGAGAATCTGCTCCAACAAGGATTTCACAAGGGTTCACGAAAGTTTCAACAAGTCTTTGGTGACAAACTCCTGAGCCTACTTCTGATAATACTGCACCATATTCTTTTGCAAAATCTCTTAATGTAGTGTGCATGTTGGAAAGTTCTTTTTTAGGACTTGGTGATGCGTGATCGATAAATAATATTGTCCTTTCAGGATTGTTTAATTTATCTTTTCCAAGTTTTTTGAATTCTTGTACTGTTAATGGTCCAGTTCCATCTTGTACTGCACATACATCAACATTTGTGATAACTAATTCTCCGGCTTTAACTTGTTTGCCGGCATGGTTTGAAATTATTTTTTCAACTAAAGTCTGTCCCATAATATATCCCTCTTTTTCTTTTCATCCTAACACAAATTATATCAGTGGTAAACAGAGTAATATAATTTTTATTATTAATTGTAATATCCTTTTTATATTTATATAAAACTTAATAAAATCATTGACACTCGGGTTTCTTCGTGTTATTTTTATTGCTGTCAGAAGTAAAAGTTCGAATACGATTTCCAATAGGCTTTAAAAGGCTTTGTTTTGGCGTATTTAAACGTAAGTACCCAAAGATTATCAGTAAAAAACTATAAGAAAGGTAAAATCAATGGAAAACAATGAAGAATTAAACGTAACTGAATCTGTAGAAGTTGCAGAAGAAGTTAAAGTTGAGGAAACTGTTGAAGCTGGCGAAGCAGTTGAAGCAGTTTCTGAAGAAAGACCTTCTAGAAGAAGAGGTCGTGGTAGAAAACAAAAAATTGAAACAACTGAAGAAAAACCTCAATCTGAATGGACTGAAAGAGTTGTTCAAATCAGCCGTGTAACTAAGGTTGTTAAAGGTGGTAAAAAATTAAGCTTCCGTGCAATCGTTATTGTTGGTAACCAAAAAGGTCAAGTCGGTATCGGTTGTGCTAAGGCTGCTGAAGTTATTATTGCTATTCAAAAAGCAATCGCTGATGGTAGAAAAAATGTTATTACAGTTCCTATCTTCAAGACAACAATTCCTCACCCTATTACAGGTAAATCAGGTGCCGGTGCTGTTATGTTAAGACCTGCTTCTGAAGGTACTGGAATTATTGCAGGTGGTGCTGTTCGTTCAGTTTTAGAACTTGCAGGTATTGAAAATATTCTTTCTAAATCTTTAGGTTCTAAATCTCCGCTTAACGCAGCTAATGCAACTATCGAAGCATTAAAAGCTTTGACTCCGTTCAATGAAGTTGCTAAAAAACGCGGTTTAACAATGGCTGAACTTTTAAACTAATTTAAGTAGCAATAGTAATTTATAAAAAAGGAAAATAATTATGACAGATAAAAAAACTAATACAATTAAAATTAAACTTGTTAAAAGTTTAATCGGCTCATCAGATAAACAACGTAAAGTTGTTAGAGCATTAGGTCTTACTAAAAAAGACCAAGTTGTAGAACATAGCGAATCTGCAACTATTATGGGTATGGTTAACAAAGTTTCTCATTTGTTAGAAGTAGTTAAGTAGGCAATACCCGACAAGCGATTATATTATAAAATGCAAAGAAAGAGGAAAATAATATGTCAAATATATCATTAACAGATTTAAAACCTGCAGAAGGTTCTACATCTAAATCAAAAAGAGTTGGTCGTGGTCGTTCTTCAGGACATGGTAAAACTTCTTGCCGTGGCCATAACGGAGAAGGTCAAAGATCTGGTAATTCTAGCAAAAGAGGTTTTGAAGGCGGTCAAATGCCAGCTTACAGAAGATTACCTAAATTAAAAGGTTTCCAAGTTTATTCAAAACTTAACTATGCTCAAATTAATGTTGGTAGATTAGATTCTTTAGGTCTTAAAGAAGTTTCTTTAGATTCTTTAAAAGAAGTTTTAACTATTCATCCAACTTGTGTTGGTTTAAGAGTTTTAGGTAATGGCGAAATTAAATCTGCAATTACTGTTAAAGCATCTTATGTTACACCATCAGCAAAAGAAAAAATTGAAGCTGCCGGCGGAAAGGTTGAGTTAGTATAATGACACAAAAAGTAAAAGCACCTTCACCCGAAGATTTAATGTCTATGTGGAATGCTTCTGGTTTAAAGCAGAAGATTATTTTCACATTCATTTTGATTGCCGTTTGGAGGTTAGGTGTTCAGTTACCTTTGTTTGGTATTGATAATACTGCTTTTGTTAATATGGCAAGTAGTAATAATTTAGTGGGCTTTTTGGATTTGTTTACAGGAGGTGCGCTAGGTAAAGTTTCAATATTAGCATTAGGTATTGGACCATTTATTACTTCTTCTATCATTGTCCAATTAATTTCTGTTGTTATTCCTTCATTGGAAAAACTTCAAAAAGAAGAGGGCGAAGCTGGTAGAAGAAAATTAGCACAATATACACGTGTTTTCACTGTAGTACTTGCTATATTTCAATCATTTATATTTATGTTATTTTTGCATTCAAGACCTGAATCAATTATAACTTCTATAAATCCGATTGCGTTTTATGCAAGTTCAATTTGTGTTTTGACAGCTGGTGCTGTTCTTGTTATGTGGATATCTGAATTGATTACTGAAAGAGGTATCGGGAACGGTGGTTCTTTGATTATCTTCTGTGGTATTTTATCAGGTATTCCTATTTATACTAAGAATACTCTTAAGCTTGTTGAACCAAATGCAGGTATGCAGTTAAACTTGTTAATATTACTTGCAATATTTTTCCTTGCAATGATTTTTATTGTCATTATGCAAGAAGCTGTTAGAAAAGTTATTATTGTAAATCCAAAAAGACAGATTGGTAACAAAGTTTATGGTGGAATGAATTCTTTTATTCCTTTTAAATTGAATCCTGGTGGGGTTATGCCGATTATCTTTGCTATTGCAATTTTGTTATTCCCTTCTACTGTTTTAACTATAGTTGGGCAGGCTAACTTTAAATCAGAATCAGTAAAAACTTTTGTTATGATGTTAACTCAGTATATGAGTCCAAATGGAATTTTATATTATGTACTTTATATCGGTTTGATTATTGCATTGACTTTCTTCTATGCTTCAATTATGCCGAATATGCAGCCAAAAGATATTGCTGATAACTTGAAAAAATATGGTTCTTCTATTCCTGGTATTAAACCTGGAAGACCTACTGCTGAAGCTCTTGATAAAATTTTGTCAAAGACAACTTTTATCGGTGCTATGGGTTTAGGTATTATCGCATTAGTTCCATCTTTTGCAAGTTATGCTACTCATATTGAAACGTTGCAAGGTATTGGTGCTACATCTTTGATAATTATGGTAGGTGTTGCTTTAGATTTGATTAATCAAGTTAAAACTCACTTGCTTGCTAGAAATTATGAATCTTTCTTGAAAGATATGTAGTTTTTTATAATTATTAATTATTAAAAAGAATTGTTATATTTACTTATAGCAATTCTTTTTTTTATTGTTTCTTGAATTATTACTTAAAATAATGTATAATTGATACTATAAATAATATGTTATTGGGCGGTTAAAATAATGATTAATTTATTTAGTATGAAAAAACAGGGTTTTTCACTTGCAGAAGTCTTAATTACACTTGGAGCAATTGGAATTGTTGCGGTTTTAACTATTCCGTCTTTAATTGTGCATATTAATACTACCAAATTCAGAACCCAATATAAAAAGACTTTATCAATATTAAATCAAGCAGCTTTGAATTCTGAAAATAATTATGATTTGAATTTTGCATCTATGAATTCTCATTGTTGGGATGGTAAGGATAAACCTAGTGTCAATGGAAGTATGTGTGCAATTATTAATGGCTCTATTTCCGGAGCTTCTTTTTATACAGATACTGAAGTGGTTACTCTTGGGGGGCGAGGTGAATATTCTCCGCAAGGTCCAGGAATTGTAACTAGTCCTAAAAGATATTATTTATTTGCGGATGGTTCCCTTGTTGGTTTTGATTATGATATTGCATCTTGTACTCTTATGCCCGGTGAAGATTTGGCTGATTTAAACCCTCGTTGTTATGGTTTTATAGATGTAAACGGAACTACAGCTCCAAATAAAGCTGTACAATGTAGTAATCCTACCCTTACTAAAATATCAAATGAAATAGGAAATTGTTCTGTAAGAAATAATTCAGTCGATATGGGAGATATTTTCCCTGTTGTATTCCATGATAGTACTGTCGAACCCCTTACTAATGCTGCTAGGTTTGCTTTATATCAATCAATTTTGAATACTAAAGATTAGAATTTTAATATACTTTGTTTGTACTATTTCTTTTTTATTTGTGATTTACGTATTATTATGTTAAGTCTATGTAAATTTTTGTGTATTTATGTAACAATTAACTAAATTATTTGGCAATAATACCGTTAATATATATATCAACATGTGAATGTGCCATGTGCAGATATAAAGAGGACAGAAAATTGCATAGAACAGATAGAAATATAGACGAGAAAGGACTAGCGAAAATGAGGAGAAGTAGAAAAGCTCAAAGACAAATTGCAGCATCTATACTTACCGGTGTATTTATACTACAGCAAAGTATGACTTTATCTGCAACTGCAGCAATTACTGCTTCTAGTGGTTGGTCTGGTGTTTCTACAAGTGGCAATATTACTACGATTAATCCACATAATGTTAAAGGGGATGTTGGGTTTCAGAAATATACTGAATTTAATTTAGGGTCAGGTGAAACTGCTAATCTTAACTTTGATGGGATTAACACTTTTGTAAATTTGCTAGAATCTGGTTCTTATAATATCAACGGTATTGTTAACTCTGTTCGTGGTGGAAATTTCTATGATGGTAAAGCCGTATTTATTTCACCTGGAGGTATGGTTGTTGGAGCTTCTGGGTTAATCAATGTTGGCTCACTATCTGTAAACACTATGAATTCAAAGTATATGGGATATGTTGAAGAAGGAATACTTGATGTTGATACTGCAAAAGAATATTCTAATGATGGTGGTTCCATAACTATTAATGGTAAGATTATGGCAACTAATGATATCAATTTGAGAGCCCAAGATATTACTATTGGTTCAACAGGTGGTTTAGTTGCCGGTATTGCTACTAATGCTGGTGGTAGAAGAACTGTATTTAATTCAGGAAACAAATCTGTTGCAGATGCTTTGTTTAATAATTTAGTAAATATAAGTAATGTAACTTCATCTAGTTCATATAAGAATTCAACAGGTAAAGGTATTATAAATATTAAAAATACTATAACTGTTGACGATGGTTCAGGATCTAATACAAATAACTCTACAGGCAGTATTGATATTGCAGGTAAGGTTGTAAACTATGCTACAGTAACTCAACAAGGTCAATTTACTGACCCTGAAACAATGAAACCAATCACAGGGGATATTTCTAATATTTTAATATATAATGATGGTGGGAATGGTTTAAATATTTCAGGGACTGTTGCTGGTAATGGTGGAATCGCTCAAATTACAAGCCATAGGGGAGATTATACTATTGCCAATGGCGCGGTCATAAAACATTCTGGAAATTTAAAACTTACTAATTTTCCTAACTGGACAAACAATTATGGAGAATCTGAAGACACTACATTTGATACAACCTTTACAATAAATGGGTCAATTACGAATACTGGTAATTTAGATATTGCAAATAAAGGCTATGGTGGTTTAAATATCGGATCTTCAGCAAAAATTTCTAATACTGGCAATACTAGTATAGTAAATGGTGATAAGGCTGGTACCTCTGGAGCTGCTTATAATCCTAAAATTGGTGATTTGACAATTTCAGGTTCAATATCTAATTCTAGTGGAAATATCGATGTTATAAACTATGCGACTGATAAATCAGCATTAAATATAACAGGAACAGGCAGTGTTTCTAATAGTAATGGAGAAATGACAGTTACCAACTATGGTGCTAATGGTTTAAATGTTGCTCAAGGTGGAACTGTAAAGGGTTCTAGCAGCGAAGTTACAATGAAAAACTATGGTGCTGATGGTATGAATATTTCAGGTGCTGTTTCTACAACCGGTACAGGAGATATTACATTATACAATGACAAATCAGGTACAAATGGTTTGAATATTGAATCTGTTGGTACTGTTAATGGTAACAAGAATGTATATATCCAAAACTATGCGACAGGAAGAGATAATAAATCTTCTAGAAATGAAGTTGGCGGTGTTAATATTAGAGGCAAGGTTACAGCTGCTGAAACTGTAGATATTCTAAGTGATTCAGGTAATGTTATTCTTGGTTATACTACTAATGATAATTTTGTAACCGGTAAAAATATTAATATAACAACAAACGATGCAAGTGTTTTGAATTACGGAGTTGAAAAAACATTATTGAAGGCTTCCGGTAATTTGGATATGGACGTAACTGATGGTACAATCGGTTTGAATGTTCAACAAAATGCTTGTAATGGTTCAGGTTGTACTGGTGTTGGTCGTGTAACTGATGGCAGCAGAGATTTTACAAAATCTATCAACGCTAATGTTTCAGGAACAGTTAATGCTAAGACAACCAATGAAGATAGTACAGCTTTGGCTTCTAAATCAGAAGGCCTTGTTATAAATTATGCTTCAGTTGGCAATAATATGAATATTGATTCCATAAATGCTGATGGTCGTGTAATTTTAACAGTTGATGACGATTTCGCAGATACAAATACCGGTAGAACTTATGGAATGGTTAATGCCGGTTCTGGTACTAATGTTCAAGGTTGGGGTATTTCTCTAATTGCTGAAAATAATATTGGTACTAACTCAAAACCTATTACATTCATTCAAACAAAAGATGGTACAGATGGTTATAAAATGGATGTTTTAGCAAATAATGACATTAATATTAAAGAAAATAGTTTTGATGACAAATCATACTATAATTCAAATGGAGAAGTTGCCAGAAATGATGTTTGTACATTAATATCAAGAGAAGGCAGTATTAATGCCGAATTTGGCGGAAATACTTATATTGAAGATACAACGGCGGAAGATTCAATTACTATTATTACTCGTGGTACAAGTTTAGAAATTGAAAATCTAGGTGATATCCAAAATAATGATTTATTAGCTAATGGTGATTATTTTGGTAAATACACAAATGGAACTGCTGATGGCGGCTATCTTGAAGATTCAAGAAAAACTCAATCATTACCTAATAATGTAGTTCTTAAAGCCTTAGATATTAACAAAACAACAAGACCTGACGGCTCTATGGTTGGAGGTCATTATGCTTACGCTGATTCTACAGTGAAAGTTAAAAATGTATTACTTGATAATGGCAATATGGATATTACTGCCGATAATATTTATGGCAATGGTATTTATGTAAATTACGGTCGTGACGGTTATGAAAAAGTCGTTGACAATTCAACAAATAAAGTTGAAGGTGCAGAAGAAATTCCGAATGGTCACGCTGTAAGACCTGAAGATGTTACTGGTATTGGCCATGATGAGTCTGAAAGAAATTACTATTATCACGATGGTGATGGTGATGGTTATTTCCCTGGTCATTATCCTGATAATGACGGTTATTCAGACGTTGATGATGATGATAATGTTAATGATGCTACACCATTGGAAATTCCAGAAGAACCAGAAGAACCGGAAGATCCTATTGAACCAGATTTCGGTGATACTGATACTGATACTGATATTGATATTGATACTGATATCGACGTAGATACAGATATTGATACCGATACTGATATAGATACTGACTTGGATTCAGATACTGACTTAGACCTTGATTTGGATACTGATACAGATGTTCCAGGGGAGGACCCTGATGAAGAACCAGATTTTGGCGATACAGATACTGATACAGATATCGATATTGATACTGATATCGACGTAGATACAGATATTGATACCGATACTGATATAGATACTGACTTGGATTCAGATACAGATTTAGATCTTGATTTGGATACTGATGATGACAACGCTGAAACAGAACCAGATTTTGGCGATACTGATACAGATACAGATATCGATATTGATACTGATATTGACGTAGATAACGATATTGATACTGATACGGATATTGATACTGATTTGGATTCAGATACTGATTTAGATTTAGATACAGATACAGATGATGATACCCCAGGCTATGAACCAGATTTTGGTGATACGGATACAGATACAGATATCGATATTGACACTGATATTGACGTAGATACAGATATTGATACCGATACGGATATCGATACAGACTTGGATTCAGATACTGATTTAGACCTTGATTTGGATACTGATGATGATATCCCTGATAGACCAACAATCTACGTTCCTGATGGAAGTATAATGTATATTCAAAGGAAGATAGATCTTGCAGATTTATCAGCTATAGATAAACGTCAATATATGAGGTTTAATATCTCAGATTCTACTCAACCTGTATTGCTAGAATCTTCTGATACCGGTATTAATAGTATTATTGATATTTCAAGAGGTGGTATTGCTGTCGGTCAAGATAATACTCTTGAAGTCGGTGATATTGTCCCTGTTCATATTACTTATGGTGATTTAGATATAGAAGCTGATGTTAAAATTGTAACAACCGGCAATAGCAAGGCTGGGGGACAATTTGTAAATCTTGATCAGGCAACAGCAAATAAACTTTTATATTTGAACTTAATGCTTGAAGAAGCTTCTTATACTGTAACATTGAAGTAAGTTAAGAATATTCATAAAAAAATAAGCACCAACTTGATAGTTGGCGCTTGTTTTTTTATATTGTTGTTTATTATAATTCAATATTATTTGATAATATATCCATTTCTTCGGCAGATGCATAAGCTGAGTGACAACCACAATCAACATATATAACTTCACCTGTAGTTCCTTTAGATAAGTCAGATGCTAGATATAAACCTGCGTTTCCAACTTCTTCTAATGCAACGTTTCTTTTTAGTGGAGATCTGGCTACTGCAGCTTTTAACATTTTTGAAAATCCGTTAATACCCATTGAAGCAAGTGTTTTTACAGGACCTGCTGAAATGCAGTTTACACGGATGCCTTTTCTTCCTAAATCTACTGCTAAAAATCTCATAGAAGATTCCAATGCTGCTTTTGCAACTCCCATTACATTGTAACTTGGAACTGATAAGATAGAGCCAAGATATGTTAGTGCAAATATAGAACCTCCTTCATTCATAATAGGTTCTGCATGACGACATATTGTGACTAATGAATATGCACTTACTCCTAATGCAGTGTTCCAACCTTCTTTAGATGTTTCTATAAATCTGCCCATTAAATCTTCTTTTTGTGCAAAAGCTACTGCGTGTACAACAAAATCTAATTTGCCATATACTTTTTCGCATTCATCAAATACTGCTTTTACTTCGTCTTCTTTTGTTACATCACAACTCATAATAATTTTTGCACCCATACTTTCTGCGATTGGGCGAACTCTTTTTTCCATAGCTTCTCCAGCATATGTAAATGCAATTTCTGCACCTTCATCATGTAGTTGTTTTGCTATACCATAAGCAATTCCGTGAGTGTTTGAAACACCAAAGATTAATCCTCGTTTGCCTTTCATTAAGTCCATATGATACTCTCCCTAATTAAATATTAATCTACTTCCTGATTTTATCAGAAATATAATTTCTAATCAAATTTTTTATATTTTTTATTTTAATTGTAACTAATTGTTAACAAATCCATTATCCCTGAAATTATCGATTTTCCAATGTTTTTATATATATAAGAGAGATAATTTGGAGAGCTAAACAAAGTGAGTATTAACGGAGTAAACTCAAATGTAGATATTCAAAAGCTTTTGAAGACTATGAAAAATGGTCAAGCTAAAAAAGGTGGCTTGTCTTCAAAAGTTCCTGCTCATATGACAATGAACGGGTCTATATTTAGTGCAAACGCTAAAACTATTAGTTCTACAACTTCTAGCACTTCAACTACAGGTACTAAAAGAACAAATAATGGCACTCCTATTCAACAGTCTTCAACTACTGATAATGTAGTTAAAAACAATACTGAAAAATCTGTTTCTGATATTTCAAAGACAAATAGCACTGCAAAAACAAAAGAAACTTCTAAAACTAATGAAGCTTCTAAGACTAATGAAACCTCTAAAACTCAAGAAAAATCAAAAGCTGAAGAATCTTCAAATGAAGATAAGAAACATATTGATATCAGTAATATTGATTTCGATAATTTAACTGGTTGTAGTGCAAGTGAATTGGAAGATTTAAAATCACAATTATCAGAATTGAAAGATTCTGATGTTCCTAGATTTTTGCAAAATAGTGCAAGAAAGAAATTAGATAGAGTTAATTCAGAATTAACCAAAAGAGCCTCTGGTGAAACTTTAGGTGCTCAAGGATCACAAGGTACTGACCAAACACAAAATAATGCTAGTGCTTCTCAAGCTTCTGGTGCAGAAGCACAATCTTCAGCGGAAAGTAGTGAAACCGACTCAAAATCTGCAACAGCAAAATCTGAAGCCGGTACAACTCAAATGAATGAATCTGCAGCTGAAATGAAATCATTAGATAAAAAAATGAAATCTGATGACAAGAAATTTCAAAAGAAGATGAAGGCAGAAGAAAAAGCAATTAAAGCAGCTCAAAAAGAAATGCAAAAAGAAGCAGTTAAGTTAGAAAAATTATCTGCAGAAGTTGAAACTATAAATGCTCAAACAGAACAACAAAATGCAATTTTATCATCAGAAAGTGCTTCAGATGAAGATAAACAAGTCGCTCAAAATATCGTTAATACAAATACAACAAAATTAGAATCAACACAAACTGAGATGGGAACATCACAGGTTGCATTAAAAAAAGTTCAAGTTTCAACAAATAAAAAAGTAAGAACATTAACCAGAACAGCAAAAACATATCAAAAAACAGCAGTTGCAAATCAAAAAGCTGTAAATGTACAACAAACAGAATCAAATAAAGTATTAGAAATTGCGAATAAAGCAGATGAAATTGCCGGATATACACAAATGGCAGGCCAAACAACCCAGTATGTCGGTAAAGGTATGATTGTAACTGGTCAAGCTCTTTCTTCTAACCCATATACAGCAGCTGCTGGTGCTGCATTGATAAATGCAGGAGGTACTGTTGAAAAAGTTGGTACTGTTGTTGAAACTGTCGGTAATTATGGTAAATGTGCAGCAAATGTTACTAAAACTGCGGTTTATGCAGCTCAAGGTAACATTGCAGGAGCATTAACATCAGCTGGAGCTGCTGTTATGTCTGGAGTATCTGCTGCTAAAGGTACAAAAGAAATGGCAAGTGGTTTCAAAGGCATAAATCAAGAAGTGGCAAATGCTTCACAAAAAGCATCAAATAATTTAAATGCAAAAGTTGAAGCTGGACAATATACAGGCGCGAAAGCTGATAAAGCAACTGAAGCAGCTGGAAAGTTGCAAAATAATGCAGCAAACTATAGTGAAAAAGCAGGTTCAACACTAGCTGAAACTCAAGCTAATGTTGCCGGAGCAAGTGCTGCTGGTGGTAAATCATTTGGTGCAAAAGCTCAAAATATGATGCAATTTGGTGGTTTCTTACAATCAGCAGGTTCTCAAATCGCAGCTATGAATCAACAAAATCAATCAGCTCCTGCAACTGTTGCAACTTCACCTTCTAGAAGACCTGGTGTTGTAACAAGAGCTAGAGTAAGATAATTTTATAATGGAGCTAGTTTGGTTTCTAAAATTCCACTATCTTCTTCTAATATTGAACTTAAATATATTAGTTTGTCTTTGGTTGTTTCATTTGTTTTTACAAAAGCTCCTCCAATACGACCATTATTGTTTGAAAGAACTTGTAATGTTGTTTTCACTTCTGTATTTCCATACTTTATATGTATAGGTATTACGTCATTGTTTCTTAAAACCTTGCTATAAAAACTCATTCCGCCTCTTGATATGTCTATAGGTGTAATTGTATTTATTTTTTTATTGTCATCTGTTAATAGGGTAACAATGATTGGGTTTGGGCAATTTTGGGGTTTTAATCTTTGATATTCTCTTCTATCGTTTTTTATTAAGTTAACAGCTATTTCATTATGTTTTTTTATTATTGCTTTTTGTTCATTTATTTGTTTTTCGTGTTCTGCCATAATAAGTTTGTTTTTTTGAAGATGTTGTTTATAAAGTGCCAAATTTTTAGCTGCAGCTTCTTTAGATGCTACTTCTTTAGGCATTTTGGGTATTTCATAAGTTACTTTAAAGTATGGATCTTCCGGTACCTTCTCTATTTGTGCATAGCAAAATGTTACAGGTATAAATGCACAAATTATTGCTGTAAATATTTTCTTATTGTTCATTAAAAATCCCATACATTTATACAAATACAAACAAAAGTTTTATTGAACTCTTTATTACAGATTTGTTACTTGGATTGTTTATTTATTAGACAGTCTAATAATCAATATTATTGCAGTAAATTTATGTTTTTTGTAAAATAATCATGCGGTACTTTTTAAAAGGAGAGAACTTATGAAAAAATCAATTAAAGACCTTGGCGATATCAAGGGAAAAAGAGCGTTAATCAGAGTAGATATCAACGTTCCTCTTGATGAAAACAAAAATGTTACAGATGATACCAGAATTCAAGCAATTTTACCTACAGTAAAATTCTTAAAAGATAAAGGTGCAAAAATTATTTTAATGGCTCACTTAGGCAGACCAAAAGGTGAATGGAATTTAGAATTTTCACTAGCACCTGTTGCTAAATATATGTCAAAAGTCTTAGGCGAAGATGTAAAATTCGTTTCAACTCCTGTAGGACAAGGTGCTGAAAAAGAATTAGAAGATTTAAAAGAAGGTCAAGTTGCTTTATTAGAAAATATCAGATTCTACAAAGCTGAAGAAGCAAAAGATGATGATATGACTTTTGCAAATGAACTTGCTAAATTAGGTGATTTTTATGTGAACGATGCTTTCGGTGCTGCTCACAGAAATCATACTTCAACAGCTAAACTTGCTAAAGTTTTGAAACCTGCAGTTTCTGGTTTGTTAATGGAAAAAGAATTAAGATGCTTATCTCAAGCTCTTGATAATCCTACAAGACCATTTACAGCTGTTGTTGGTGGTGCTAAAGTTTCTTCTAAAATTGGTGTTTTAGAAAACTTGATTGACAAAGTTGATAATTTGATTATCGGTGGTGGTATGGCTTATACATTTGTAAAAGCTAACGGTGGTAAAATTGGTAACTCTATTTGCGAAGATGATCAAATAGACGTTGCTAAAGCTATTGAAAAGAAAGCTGCTGATAAAGGTGTTAAACTAGTTATGGCAACTGATGTTTTAGTAGCTGATGATTTTTCAGGTAATGGTACTAACAAGTTCGTTAAAATTGATGAAATTCCTGACGGATTTGAAGGTGTTGATGCCGGTGAAGAATCTAGAAAAGCATTTGCTGAAGTTTTGAAAACTTCTAAAACAATTTTGATGAATGGTCCTGTTGGTGCTTTCGAAAATCCTAAATTTGCTGAAGGTACTAAGGCTGTTTTACAAGCTATTGTTGAAGCAACTAAAAACGGTGCTACTTCTGTTATCGGTGGTGGCGATTCTGTTTCTGCAGCTAAAAAATTCTGCAAAGCTGAAGATTTCACTCACGTTTCAACAGGTGGTGGTGCTTCTCTAGAATTTATCGAAGGTAAAGTTTTACCTGGCGTTGCTGCTCTTGATGAAGTTTAATCGATAGCGATTTTAATATATTGAAAGGGTAAATTATTTTATAATTTACCCTTTTTTATAGCAAAAATGGATTGTCTAATATTTATGGAGTTAAAGTTACAGTTGCACCTGAAACAATTACGGGCTCTCCTTTTCGCTTAAATGAAAAAGTATATTTATCTATGCGGCTTAAAGATGATTTTGATGGTAATGATTTGTCCGAATTCAAGTCTGCAATCGCAACTACTGATAGTATAAAGAAAAAACACCCGATTAGATCCGATTTTTTGAGTGTCGCAATTTCTAAATTATCTACTGTTACTAAAAATGGAACTTTAAATTCTGACTATAAAATATATGTTAATGACGGGCAAGTGCCAATGAATGTAAATCGTCAAAATATGAAGTTTTTTACTTATTTAGCTACACTTTTTAAAAAAATTAATAAACTTCCTAATGATAAATTCGTTGTTAATGAGGATTTTAAAAATAGTGAAGACTTAGCGTCTTTTCTGTTATTGGATAAAGTTCCTTTTATTGATGTTCAAAAATATAAAAATGAGTTATTCACTCCTTATAATGCAAAATCCAGATCTGAAAATTTATTAGAAGATTTACAAGGTTGTATGGAGCAGTACTTAAATTCTTAACAAAAAAATACCGAAGATTTTTCTCCGGTATTTTTATGTAATAATTTATAATTTATCCGTTGTATTCTTGGTTTTCATTATTAGAGTTTTCGAAATTTTCTTCTTGATGTTGTTCGTCTTCTTCGCTTTCTTCGGTGATTTCTATTTCTTCTTCAGTTTCTTCTGAAATTTCTTCTTCTTCACCTTCTTCAGAATCATTTTCTTCATCATCTGTAGAATCATCAGATTCTTGCTTTGATTGTTTTTCTGCAGCGAGTGCTTTTTCTATTTCTTCTTCATCTTTTGCTCTAATAACAGGAATTGATAACATTAATGCCATTTGACCGTCTTCTTGATCTAAATTTAATTCCAGGGCATCTTTATCCATTTCAACGTATTTTGATAACAGTTCTATAAGTTCGGATCTCATACGTTGTAACAATTCCGGGGTAAGGTTTGTTCTATCCTGCATTAATACAACTCTTAATCTGTTGCAGGCAACGTCTTTTGCATTTTCCTCTTTTGTTTCAGTTTGTTTGAAAAGATTCAAAACTCTATTACAAAGTTCTTTTAATATATTTTCACTCATTTTACTTCTCCTTACCTATTAGATTGGAGAAGAATTTTTTAACCTTTGCGATTACACTGGTTTCTTCTTCCAGATTTAAAAATGGAACATCTTCACCCATTATACGGTGTGCTACATTGTTATAGGCAATACCTGCTAATGATTTTTCATCATTTACGATAGGTTCACCTTTGTTTGTTGATGTGATAATTCCTGTATCTTCAGGTATTATACCGATTAAATCTGCTGATAGTATTTCTACAACATCATCAACACTCATCATATCGTTTGTTTTGATAAGATTTGGTCTTACTCTGTTTAATAACAACTTATATGATTTTATTTCTTCTTTTGCTTCCAATAAGCCGATAATTCTATCAGCATCTCTAACTGCTGACATTTCAGGTGTTGTTACAACGATTGCTTCTGATGCACCTGCTATTGCGTTTTGGAATCCCTGTTCTATACCTGCCGGACAATCTACTAATATAAAATCAAAATCTTTCTTTAATTTTTCGCAGATGTCTTTTAATTGTTCTTCTGTAATTGCTGATTTATCTCTTGTTTGAGCTGCTGCTAGTAAACATAAATTAGGATTTTTCTTATCCTTTACCAATGCTTGTTTTAGTTTGCAACGCTTTTCGACAACATCAACTATTGTATAGACAATTCTGTTTTCTAAGCCTAAAAGCAGGTCTAAATTTCTTAATCCAAGGTCAGTGTCAATCATAACTACCTTGTTTCCTGCTCTGGCAAGAGCTGTTCCGATATTAGCGTTTGTAGTTGTTTTTCCTACTCCGCCTTTTCCGGAGGTTATAACTATTACTCTTCCAGTCATTTATATCTCCTTAATTTTCTTCATGTATCTTTCTTATTACAATGCTGCCTTTGTATGTGAATGCTTCTTCTGGTATATATTCACATGATTTTTGGATGTACGGCAGATTTACTGTATCTGGTCTTCTTGCAAAAACTTCACCTATTCTTATTTGTACTGGATTTAGCTTTAAGGCTCTTATTTTTGCATAGTTGTTTCCGGCTGAACCTGCGTGAGCTATTCCACCTAAAATTCCCCATACTGTTATATCCCCTTTTGCTATTATTTCTGCTCCAGGGTTTACATCGCCTATTACAATTATGTTTCCGTCAGATGAGATGCTTTGTCCTGAACGAATTGTTTTTCTTAAATATAATGTCGGTAACTTTTCTGCTTCGGCTTTCTTTTCGGCTATTTCTTCATCTGATTCTTCTATTATTTCTTGAGCACTAACTTTATCTGCTATTTCATCATCTTGTTTGATTATTGGTGAAATATCATCTTTGTTATCTTCTGTAGAATCTGTAGAGTCTGTATTTTCTGCTTGGTTTATTACATCTGTTTGATGGTTTTGTGCAATTTCAGAACTTAAGTTCTTTGTTTCTCCTTCAGCTCCAAATATGCTATCTAATGCTTCTGTTACTTCAGGTGATGCTTCTTGTGTTGCAAAAGCAGGTGCTTCAACTTCTTCTGTGAATTCTGAAATCTTAATATCCATTGCTGATGCTGATTCTAATGTTGTGGATGAACTTGTGCTTATGAATGCAAGTTGTGATTCCATTAGTTCTACAAGTGATTTTATACTTGTTAATTCTTGTTGTGATAAATCAACAGAACCAAGTTTTAAACAGATATGTTTGCCTTTTGATTCAGGCATATCAAGTATTCTTGATAATTCGTAAATAATTTCGGAAGTCTTTTTTGCAGTTGTTAAATCTACAATAAAGCCGTTTTCTATATATCCCTTATCCATCTTTCCCTTTCTAAAAAATCCATTACATGGATAAGGTACACGAAACATATTATTACTTCAAGAATTCTTGATGTTTTGTAATTAAATGTTACGCAAGATAACTTTTTACGTTCTTTGAATAAACTTCTCTTATTTTAGGTGCCCAGCTTGCATTGCAGTAGTGTCTGCCTATGGCATCAAGGTTGTTAAAATCTACAGCTTTTACATCAGAATATCTTTGTGGGTATTTTGCAAGGTTAGCTATCATTGCTTCTAATCCTTTTTCTATTGTTGAAAAATATCCAAAACCTTTTTCATTGGCACCTAAATCTCCGGCTTTTCTTAATCCGCCAAAGTTGTTGTGCATTGCAAGATTGCTTGTACCCCAGCCTGATTCAAGTCCTATTATCGCTGCTACAAGTCCAGGATTTACGTTGTATTTTCGACATAATCTTGTTACAAGTGCTTCTTGTCCTGCTAATCTTCCCTTGAATAATCCCGGTTTTAGGTCTGAATCGTCTAAGGAGATATTGCTATATGATGTGTTTGTGAAATTTAATTTGTTTGTTGATGTTGTTGAATTTGTTGCGTTTGGCTTCCAAATACTATTTGTTGTTAAGTTAGTTTTATTTGCTCCTGAACTTATGTCATAGTTGAAAAATGGTGTTGAATATGTTTGGAAATTTGTGTTTGTATTATTCTTCATTGCAAGTGCTGCTTGTTCTTGCAATTGTTTTGTTATTTCAACCATTTGTCTGTATTTTGCACCTAATATGCTTGCTTGAATTTGCATATTTAGAATAAACGGATTTGATGTATAGGCATTATTATATGTTGCAAAATTTAACACATTGTTCATATAATTGGTATTAATATATCTATTCGTGTTGTAGTATGAAGTGTCTATAGTCATCCCTTATTTTCCCCTTATATATATAAAGGTATAGATTATATATTAATTGCATATTTTTTATACTATGTTAACAATTGTTAATTTCTTTATTGTAACGAAATAGTGAAACTCGTGTGTTTATTATATGATAAAGGAAAGGATGAGAAGTTAGGAAATGTTTAACGTAACAAAAACACACGAGATAACAGTCGACGTTGTTATATTGACAATTAAGAACAATAATATTCAAGTATTGCTGGTTAAGCGTACAACCGAACCTTTTAAAGGCAGATGGGCAATTCCGGGAGGTTACATCAGATTGTCCGAAAACCTTGATGAAGCTGCTTTAAGAGTTTTGAAAGAAAAAACTGATGTTGATAATATTTATCTTGAACAGTTATATACATTCGGTGATCCGCTTAGACACCCTAACGCACGTGTTATTACTTGTGCGTATTTTGCGCTTGTTAGAGATGAAGATTTGAAAATTATCTCTACTCCTGAACTTGGTTGGCACAAAGTTAATGATTTACCTTCTTTGGCTTATGACCACAAAGAAATTATTCAATATTCTTTAAAAAGAACCAGAGAAAGATTAGAACTTTGTCCTGTTGCGTATCAACTTTTACCTGAAAAGTTTACGTTGACTGAAATGCAAAAGGCTTATGAATTGATTATGGGTAAAAGTTTGGATAAAAGAAACTTTAGAAAAAAAGCTCTCGCTACTGAAGGCTTGATTGAGCTTGAAGAATATACAAAATCATCATCAAAACGTCCTGCAAGGCTATATGCTTTTGAAAATATTGAGTTAAACTCAAAAAGGGCGCACTTTATTAAAAAGGAGAAAACTAAATAATGGTTAATTTTTTATGGATATTAGGCACTGTTGCCTCTGTTCTTTTAATAGTTTTAATATTACTTCACTCTCCAAAAGGTGACGGTATTGGTGCTATTGGTGGAGCTTCTCAAATGTTTGCTTCACAAAAAAGTGCTGAAAAAGGATTGAACAAATTAACAGGTATTGTTTGTCTTGTTTTTCTAATTTGCGAATTTTTAATTGGATTTGGAATTATAAAATAAGATTTGTTTAATAGTTTTTATAAAATACCTCACATTATTTTGTGTGAGGTATTTTACTTAATAGGTGGAAAAGGTTTATGAATATATTAGTTACTGGAGCTTCAAAAGGTATTGGCAGAGAAATTGCTAATGTGATGAAATCTGTCGGAAATGTATATATTACAGCTAGAAATGAAGAACTTTTAAAAAGTTTTGATTGTTCCGGATATTTTGTTTGCGATTTGGCAAATGAAGTTGATTTGGTTAAATTAGGTGATTTTATTAAAGAAAAAAATATTGATATCTTGGTTAATAATGCAGGTGAATATATTTATAATCCTTTGGAAAAAATTAGTTTAGAACAATTAAATCATATAGTGGCTGTTAATTTGAAAGCTCCGATTTATTTGGCTTCTTGTGCTATTTTAAATATGAAAAAGAATAAGTTTGGCAGAATTATTAATATTGGTTCAATTTCAGGCGTGATGGGTGAGGCTTATGCGTCATTATATTCTGCTTCAAAATCAGGGTTAATCGGATTTTCAAAGGCTACGGCTTTAGAACTTGCAGAGTATGGAATTACTGTAAATACAATAAATCCGGGGTGGGTAGAAACTGAATTGGGTAAAGCCTCTATTGAGGATAGTGAGTTTACGGAAGAAGAAATTCTTGATTGCGTCCCACAAAAACGCTATGTTCAACCTTGTGAAGTTGCTGAACTTGTTAAATATCTTTCAAGTGATGGAGCTAAAGGTATCACTGGACAATCAATTAACCTTTGTGCCGGGTTATCTGTTGGAATTTAGCCATTATTGTTTGAGTTTGGCAATTTTGCTTGTAAAAAATCTAAAAACATATCTTGAGCTCGTTTTATTCCATCACAGATTTTGTTGTTTCTGTTGGCTTGCAATTTTTTTATAAAGTTGTGTCCGTTATATTCTATTCTTTCGCGACTGAAATAGTTTTTATCTAATATTTGTTCTTTTACTATTTCATTTAGCTTAACCCAGTAGTTGGCTTGATATTGTTCTTTAACTTGAGATAGCGGTTGACCGTTTGTAAGTTTGTAAAATGCTGAAAAATGAGAAGTTCTATGACGCCCAGAATTGCAATGAAATAAAGATTTACCGCCGCTTTCTCCGTTTAGTTTTACTTCTTTGGAAACTCTTTCAAATGTTTCCAGGTCTGGATATTGTCCGTATAAATTGCTGTAAGGTAATCTGGTGTATTTTATTCCAAAAAGTTTGCAAAAATACTTTTCGATAAATTTGTATCCGAAAATATCAACGTGGCGGAAATCATAAATTCTGTTTACGCCTTCTTTTTTTAGTTCAATCAGATCTTTTACTGTTGGGTGTGGTCCTCGTATTAGGTATTTGTCAACTTCCTGAAATTTTGAAGGAAGTGCCTTAAACGCAAGATCATTTTTTACTTGATTATTCGGGGTATATGTTATTTGTAATGTGTTCATAGCCGCATGTCTAATTTTATCAGAAAAATTAATTTTTTTTAATAAAATGGCAAATCTTACTAATAAAAATACTTTATATAATTGTAGGTAAAATAAAGGGAATTTTTATGACTTCTGATTGGACTTATGCGCTTGATATGTGTGCGGCTCACGGTATTTTAGATTATGATGCGGCAGCAGATATTTTGGGTCAAAAACCTAGATTTGTCGGACATCCTAAATTGTCTGAACTTCAGTCAGGTTCTCCAATGTATCTTCCTGAAGATACTAAGATGAAAACTTCACCGCTAGAAGATGAATTTGTAAAACCTGATAGCGGTTATATTCAAAATCCTACTTGGAAAAAAGTTTTAATGGGCGCGATTGCTACTGCCGGTATAGGTGCTGCTATTATTGCTGTTCTTACTCGTAAAGGAAAAGTTAAACTTCCTAAATTTAATTTAAAAAATATTAAAATGCCTGATATGTCAAAGTTGAAAAATGGCGCTAAAAACATTTTCAATAGTGTTTGCAATTTTGCGAAAAAGGCTTTTAATTCTGTTGCTAATTTCTTTAAGAAGAAACCTTAATTCTTAGATTTTGATATATAAAAAGCAGTAAGAATAATCTTACTGCTTTTTGTGTTATTTAAAAATGTTTATTCAGGAATATCAGCATCTTTTATTGCAGGGCTTTCGTTTACATAATTTGTTAATTGTTTTAGTGCCGGTTTGTAACTGTTAATTGTGCTTGAACCTCCAAGACATCCTCCTGGACATGCCATTACTTCAATTAGATTTCCAAGTTCACAAGTTCCTGATTTTGCATATTTTTTCAAATCTCTAATTGTTTGTTTATTTAACCCGTCAATTATACAAGGATGTGCTTTTTTATCTTCATCAAGTAAGGCATTAACTGCACCTGCAACACCACCTGTTACTGCAAAATTTCTTGCTTCCGCTGAGGCTTCTTTTCTGAAATTTGATTCTTCCAAGGTGTCTAGTTTCATGTCAACTGCACTAAACCATGCTCCAAGCTCTTCGTAGTTTAGGATATAATCCATATTTGGATTTTGGTATGCTTCACGTCTTTTTGCTACGCAAGGGCTGAAAAATACGGTTACGGCATCAGGATTTTCTTTTTTTACAAGTTCAGCTGTATAATATGCAGGAGTTTTTGTTTCTGAACGATATTGCTTTAGTTCAGGTAAATGCTTATCAACAAGTTCATTGTATCCTGCACAACATGATGTTGTCATAAAGCCGTCTCCTTTTTCCATTCTTTCTTCAAATTCGGCAGCTTCATTTCTTGAGGTGATTTCTGCGCCTTCTGCAACTTCTACTACATCGCTAAATCCCAAATCCAAAATTGCTTTTCTTAATTGTTTTGGTGTGCAAGGAAATTGTCCAAATATTGCTGGTGCAACCATTGCGATTAATTTTTTACCTTCTTTTAATGCTTTTAAGATATCTATTATGTGGCTTTTTTCGTGTACGGCTCCAAATGGGCAAGCACTTACACATTTGCCGCAAGAAATACATTTTTCAAAATCAATATGTGCAAGTCCTTCCTCATCTTTTGCTATTGCACCTACCGGACAAGCGTTTTCGCAAGGTACTATTATTCTTGCTATTGCTTGATATGGACAAACTTGTGCACACATTCCGCAATTTTTACATTTTGTTTGGTCGATAACTGATTTGCCGTGATCAACGTGGATTGCTCCAAATTTGCAAGTCTGCTCACATGGTCTTGCTACACAGCCTTGACATAAATCAGTTACATATATTCTTGAAGGTACGCAGCCTCGGCAGGCTGTGTGTAATACGGTTAGAGGGTTTTCTTCTACTTCTGTTCTTTCGCTTGCTTCTTTGGCAAGGGTTGATAGTAATGTGCTGTCTTCTGCTTTTTCTATTGATAAGCCTAGTCCTGCTATTGCTCTATCTCTTAAAATCGCTCGTTCTTTATGAATACAGCATCTGTATGGAACTTCACTTCCTTTTGGACGCATTTCAAATGGGATTAACCTTGTTTCTTCTTCAAAATTGTCCCCTAAATATGCTTTGATTAATCTCACTAAAATTTCTTTTTTTAATTGTGATGTTTGTCTTGCGCTTTCTGCCATATACTTACCCCCACTTTACCTTATTTTACGTCTTTAGTATTTCATAAAAATACTATTTTTTAAACCTAAATGTTAATTTTTTAACTCCTATTTTCTTATTATAAATACTTCTGCTGTTAATTTAAGTAAATAAATTTTGCATCAAGGTTCTTTTATGCTATACTAATACTATATTTCAGTACATTAGGGAGATGTTTTATGGCAGAGAATATGCAAGAAGTTATAAATGACAAAGGGATGGAGGCTTTAAAAGAAGTTGAAAATAATCAAGTAGCTTCCCAAACAGAACAAAATTATGAGGCTATTGAAACTCATACTTCCGCTGATTATAGTGCGGATAATATCAGAGTTTTAGAAGGTCTTGAAGCTGTTAGAATAAGACCTGGGATGTATATTGGGTCAACTTCTCAAAGAGGTTTACACCACTGTATTTATGAAATCGTTGATAACTCCATCGATGAATCTCTTGCAGGTTTTTGTACTGATATTCATGTTACTATTCACAAGGATAACAGTGTTACCGTAGAAGATAACGGTCGTGGTATTCCTGTTGATATTAAGCCTGATAGCGGAAAGTCTGCATTAGAAATTGTTCATACTGTTCTCCATGCCGGCGGTAAGTTCGGTGATGGCGGATATAAAGTTTCAGGCGGATTGCACGGTGTAGGTGCTTCTGTTGTTAATGCGCTTTCTGAAAAATATATTGTTGAAGTTTCAAGACAAGGATATGTTTGGCGTCAAGAGTATATGAGAGGTGAACCTCTTGCTCCTGTTGAAAAGGGTGAACCTACCGACAAAACCGGTACTAAAACTACTTGGTGGCCTGATCCTGAAATCTTTACTGAAACTACTGAAATCGATTGTGATGTTATCGCAAACAGACTTAGAGAAATGGCATTTTTGAATAAAGGTTTGAAAATTATTTTCTCTCGTCATGATTCTGAAGAAGTTGAAACTTTCCACTATGAAGGTGGTATTGGTAGTTATGTAGAATTTTTGAACAAAAATAAAAACGTTCTTCACGAAAAACCTATTTATATTGATAAGGTTGTTGGTGATATGCAGGTTGAAGTAGCAATGCAATATACGGAATCTTATACTGAAAGTGTTCTGTCTTTTGCTAACAATATCAATACTCATTCAGGCGGTACTCACCTTACAGGTTTTAGAAACTCTATTACCCGTGTATTGAATGATTATGCTCGTAAAAATAATATTTTAAAAGATTCTGATCAAAATCTTTCAGGTGAAGATGTTAGAGAAGGTTTGACAGCGATTGTTTCTGTTAAAATTCCTAACCCTGAATTTGAAGGTCAGACAAAAGAAAAACTTGGTTCTCAAGAAGCTATGGGTGCAGTTCAAGATGCTGTAAGAGATAAATTACAAGAATGGCTTGAATTTAATCCGAAAATTGCTAAAACTATTATTGATAAAACTTTACAAGCTCAAAGAGCAAGAGAAGCAGCAAGAAAGGCTAGAGAATTAACAAGACGTAAAACTGTTTTAGAAAATTCTACTCTTCCTGGAAAACTTGCGGATTGCTCTAATAGAGAACCTGAAAAATGCGAAATTTTCTTAGTTGAGGGTGATTCTGCTGGTGGTTCTGCTAAACAAGGCAGAAACAGAATGTTCCAAGCAATTTTACCATTGAGAGGTAAAATCCTTAACGTTGAAAAAGCAAGACTTGATAGAATTTATGGTAATAATGAAATTCAGTCTATGGTTCAGGCTTTTGGTATTAAAATCAGCCGTAATGAAGAAGAAGTTGAAATTGATAAATTGAGATATCATAAAATTATTATTATGACAGATGCTGATGTCGATGGTGCTCATATTAGAACTTTGATGTTAACGTTCTTCTTTAGATATGCAAGACCGTTGATTGAACAAGGTTATGTTTATATTGCTCAACCTCCTTTGTTTAAGGTTACTCAGGGTAAAACTTCTGAATATCTGTTCAATGAACATGTGCTTGATAAGATGCTTAAAGAACGTGGTATCAAAAATCTTACTTTATCCGATAAACTTAAGAGAAATGTTAAAACAGGCGATGAGTTGTTAGACTTAATCAAGAATATGTCTGAATTTTATCATTCATATAACAATCCGATTTTGAACTTGTATCCTGCTGTATTTTTAAGAGGTCTTGTTCGTTCTGATATTAAGTTGGAAGATTTTGATAGTCAGGCTAAGATGAATGAATTGTGCGATTATTTAAATCATTATCTAGCAGATCACGCTAAAAATTATAATATTCAAGAAGCTGAAAATTACAAAGTTGAAGTTAAGTATAATCCTGAAAATGCAAAATATTCATTTGTATTGCACTTGAACGAAGAAGAACATGTTGTTCTTAATCCAAGTATTATAAAAAGTACTGAGTATAAGAGATTGAAAACTTCTTATCCTGTAATTCGTGATTTCTTGATTGAAGAAACTGACGGTTTATTGTTAGAAACTGATACTGAAAAATATGAAATTGATTCATTTGATAAGTTGCAAAAAATTATTGATGACAGAGGTCAAAAAGGTTTGCAAATTCAAAGATTTAAAGGTCTTGGTGAAATGATGCCTCAACAGTTGTGGGAAACTACTATGGATCCTGCTACAAGAACATTATTAAAGGTTAATATTGAAGATGCAATGCTTTGTGATCAGTTGTTTGACGTTTTGATGGGTGATAAGGTTGAGCCAAGACGTGACTTTATTGAATCAAATGCCGTTTATGCAACTAATATAGATACTTAATGTCAGATTGGTTTATATTTATAGTAAAAAAAAGGGTTAGATAAATTTATCTAACCTTTTGATTTTTCATTAACCAAATCAACATATTTACCCCTTAAGCTTTGATGTGAAATTATTAAATGCTGAATTTTCGTTGTTTTTGAATATTATATTTTTATTTGCTTCCACTAATGACGGAATGTTTGTTTGTGGTTTTGCATTACGAGGTGTAACTTCATAGGATTTTATTGAACGTTTTCCTGTTAATCTTTGCATAAAGCTATAATATTTTTTCAAAAATCCTGTTGAGTTATTTTGTTTTGTTTCGATATCAATAAGTTCATCTCTTGTGTGAGCTTTAATTGGTGTTCCTACAGATGAACGGGTTAACATTTCGCCTAGTGTTGTATCTACTAATGTTACCCAACTCATACCAAGTAGTGATGAATTATATTGATTTCTGAAGGTTGAGTTAAACAAGTCTATCAATAGTGTTTGGTAGAATAATCTAGAACCTTCTTGTACAAATCTTTCTTTGAATTTTGTATTTGCACCTTCTTTATCATTACCGTTTGATTTTAACATTACCATATTGTAGTTGTCTGTCATTAAGAACCAAATTGTTGCAACTGAAGCTGCTGTTTTTGCTAGGTTTGATAATTCAGCGTTTGATACACTTGATAGTGAATCAACATTGAATGCTTTTAATAGATTTACTTGCACGTAATCTTTAAATTGTTCTTGGTTGAAGTTTTTCTTTAATGCTTGTTTGCATATTTTATCGAAACTCTTTGCTAATGCTTCAATATCTTTTGTTCCTGATTTTGGTGCAGATTTTCTAAATACGTTCATTAATTTTTCGTCAATCATCCAATATGGAAGCGTTACTGTGTTCCACATAAATTTGAATGGCGCAATTATGAAGTTAACTAGAGGTTTTATCTTTTTATCTTTACTGCCCATATCAATTAGCATTTTGCCATCTTTGGTGATTATTGCAGAATGACCTACTTGTTCGTATTTTTCTGCCAGTTTTTCAAAATTCTTTTCACTTTTTAATACTTGTACAACTTCATCAAATTTATTTTTATCAACCAAGAATGGTTCGCTTGTTATGTTTTTATATAAATCTGAGAAAGGTCTGTATAGAACTTTTTCTTCAAATACTTTTACTGCATTTTTAAGGCTTAATTCTCTATCTGATAAATCGCCATATTTTTTTACATCCATTGCTTTTAAATTGTTGTTGAGTTTATCAAATAGTTTATCAATTCCTAGTTTTGCATATTTTTCAGGATTGTTAAGCTTCATATTGTCAAAGTATTTTAATGCCAGATTTTTAACCGCCGGAATATTTTTAAATCCTTTTATTCCGTATCCTAGTCCCAATATTACCGCAGATGCTTTCATTACTGTATCAAATGATAATAGTGGTTTTTGTTGTTCTTTATTCTTATCTGGGGTTGAGTTGCCTGTTGCAGGAATATCTTTTTGCGGTTTGATTTTTGCTTCAGGAGCATTCATTTTTTCGTTTTCTGCACGGGCTTCTTCCGGTGTTAATCTGGTTATGTGCTTTCCGTTAGATAAACGTGAGAGCATTTCTGTTACAAGAACTGTTGTTCCTGTTGTAAGTACGATTCCAAATTTAGATTTGTTAATGAATTTTTGGAATGCGCCCATTGTAATCAATGTTAAATAGCCGCTTGTTAAAATTCTTGTTGTTTCTTGCTTAAACCTTACTTTGCGTTCGTGTTCTGCAGCTTTTGGATCATCATCCATCATTCTTGATAGGTTGTAAGCATCATTTGCTAAAAAGATTGCTGGCGGTAATCCTGAAACTAATCTGTTTAAGGCTCTTTCATGTTTTGTATCATAGTTTCCTGATTTTGGGTCAAACATTTTTAGTGAGCTTTGGAAAACTTTTGAACCTAATTTTGATTCAACATCTTCTGCTATTTTTGTTAGCTCTTCCGGTGTTAATTCCTTAACTGTTTTACCTACTTTTTTTGCAAATGCTTCTTGTGCTGATTTTAGCTGAGCATCTTTGTATGTAATTAGACCAATTAGAGTGTTTACTTTTGAATCTATTTTAGAACGTTGTCTTATGTTTTTGAAAAATGGTTTTTCGTGAACCTTATTTGCCCAAGTCTTTAATCCTGGTACTTTACCAAGCATTTCAACTGCTCCGTTTAGCATATCGCCCGGTAGAATTTTGAATGGATATAATATACCGTCAAGTGCTAAATGAGGAACTGCTTTTTTGGAAAGTTTTATGTTATCACCTTCTACAGTAATCAGTTTTGAAACTTCTTTTGCATGTTTGACTGTTATGTCTTCAAAAATATCTCGTCCCATCGGACCAACATATTTATCTATAAATTCAAAGAATTCTTTTTTACTGAAAACTTTATCAATAGGTTTATAACTTAGAGAAAGACCTTTAAAACTCAAATCTTGTGGATTTTGTTTTAAAGGTCTCTTAATATCTTGATAGTTATACTGTATTGAACTTTTTAAAGGGGAGTGTTCATTTCGGGATTCTGGTGACATGTACTCCCTAGTGTGCTTGCGTTTGTCTAATCGAAAATTTGTTGTCTCATTAATAATCATATTCCACTTCCGTTTTTAAGTATTTTCTTTCATATAAAATCAAAAGGCAAGTATATTTTGCTAAAAGTTTACGTATTTTTACAATTTTTTATAATTTATAGGTTATATTTGATTAATAACCTTTTGTAACTATTTTACAAAGGGCGTAATTTATTGTATAATTAGGGTGGAGATTGGTTTATATGTTGAAACAGGAAAATAAAACAGATGTTATAGTAGTTGGCGCAGGACCTGCCGGTATTTCTTGCGCGATAACCATTGCACGTAGCGGTAAAGAAGTCGTTTTGATTGAACGTGGATTATTTGCGGGTAGTAAAAATGTTTTTGGCGGTGCCATTTATACTCAACCAACTAAAGAAATTTTTCCAAATTTTGAACAAGAAGCTCCTGTTGAAAGATGTACAGTTAAACATAATTTCGCAATATTAGGCGAAGTTGATTCTACGACAATTTCATATAGAAAAAATGATAATACAAGTTATTCTGTTATTCGTGGCAAGTTTGATCGCTGGGCTGCTGAAGAAGCCAGAAAAGCAGGTGTTTACTTGGTTGAAGAAACTGTCGTTAGAGAACTTATAAAACAAAAGAACAAAGTTATTGGTGTAAAAACTGAATTAGAAGATTTTTATGCTGATATTGTTATTTTAGCAGATGGTGTTAATTCTTTATTAGCAAAACAAGTAGGTTTGAGAAAAGCTATTGAAACTAAAGATGTTGCTCTTAGTGTCAAAGAAGTTATTAAACTTGATAAGGATGTTATTAACCAACGATTTAATGTTAAAGATAATGAAGGTGTTATAACTGAAATTTTTGGCGGTTCTATGCTTGGTGTTTTAGGACTTGGTTTTATGTACACTAATAAAGAATCCGTTACTATTGGTTTGGGTATTACATTAAACGAGCTTGTTGATTCAAAAATATCTCCGTATGAATATTTAGAAAATTTGAAACAACAACCTTCTATTGCGCCTTTGATTGAGGGTGGAGAATTGAAAGAATATTCTGCTCATTTAATTCCTGAAGGCGGGTATAGAAAAATTCCGAAACTTGTAGATAATGGGGTTATGATTGTTGGTGATGCCGCGATGCTTGTTAATAACCTTCACTGGGAAGGTACTAATCTTGCGATGATTAGCGGGAAGTTGGCTGCTGAAACTGCAATCGATGCTCTTGATAATAATGATTTTTCTAAAAAAATGCTTTCTTTGTATGAAAGAAAATTAAAGGAATCTTTCGTATTAAAGGATATGAAAACTTATAGAGATTTGATGAGTGTGATGCATTCTCGAAAAATGGCGTTTTTATCTTATTATTTTAAAAAGATTAATGCCTTTTTTGAAATGTTTACATCTGTTGATAGTGTTCCTAAAAAAGAAAATTTCAGAAAGTTTATCAAAAGTATATTTACTGATAGAAGTATAGTTGAACTTTTCAAAGATTGTTTTGCAATTCTTAGATTGTTATGGAGTATTTTGTTATGAATATAGATAAAAAATTATATACATTAAAATATTCGTCAGATACAGAATCTCATTTGAAAATTCCTGATAAAGAGAAATGTAGATTATGTGTTTCTAAGAATTGTACATATATTTGTCCGGCAAAAGTGTATGAGTGGAATTCCGATAGGCAAGAAATAATTATTAATTATGAAAATTGCTTAGAATGCGGAGCTTGTCGTATTGCTTGTGAGAAAAAGGCAATAGATTGGGAATATCCTAAAGGGACAAAAGGCGTAACGTTTAAACAAGGTTAATATTATATATAAAGGAGGATTTATGAAGGAAGAATATTCAAATCATTATAGGCGTTGGTATGACAAGGATCCTGTTTTATCAGAAGCTGTAAAAACTTTAGAAGAAACAGATGATCAAACTCAGATTAGAGTTGCGTTGAATTTGATAAAAATTATTATTGAACATAATATTGAAGATGAAAAATATGAAGCAGTTGATGATATTATTAGTGCTGTAGGTTTAGGTTTAGATGATAACCGTAGAGGCCGTTGGTATGACATCGATACTACATTAAGAACAGCGATGAATATGTTGCAAAATTGTCCTGCAGATACTCAAAAAATTATTGCCAAAGAAATGGCTCAATTAGTTTTATCTAAGATTAAAACAGAAGACGATGGCGAAGATGAAGAGTAAATTTCAGTTAAATAAAGGATATCTAGTAAATATATTTGAGTTATTATTCTAATATGGATAATTTTAATTCGGATGAAGATAAAGAACTGAAAGCCATAGGTCTGGAGTTAATGTTTATGACTCCTGAAAAGTGTTCATCTGATAAAGGTATTACAGCCGTTGAGTTGGCAAAGTTTGTTAATATTCCTGTAGAGATTGTCAAAAAGAAGCTAGCAATCTTAAAAGATAAGGGTATTGTCAGAGTTATCGGAATGAATCCTAAATATTGGAAGTTCGATGAATACAGCTTTCAACGAATGGACGAAGATGATGAAGTTTATCTTTTGTTATGCAGTTTCGATGATGTCGATTTTGATAGATATTTTTCATACTAAATACTGGATTTATTGTATGTAAAATATCTCAAATTATGTTATCATAAGTTCAGAAGAAGATAGAGGTGTAACAATGTCATTGAGTACAAATCAGTATATAAAACCCTTAACAACAGTTAGAAATTCAAAGGGAAATTTGGAAATCGGCGGTTGTGATTTGGTTTCTTTGGCGGATAAGTATGGTACGCCTTTATATGTTATTGATGAAAAAACTCTTCGCAATATTTGCCACGATTACAAAAAGGCTTTTGAAAATTATCCAAAAATTCGTATGATGTACGCTTCAAAAGCATTATGTACCAGTGCTGTAGCTAAAATTCTTGATCAAGAAGGGTTCGGATTTGATACAGTTTCTGCCGGTGAAATTTATACTGTTTATAAATCCGGCGTTGATATGTCTAAGGTTTTGTTTAATGGTAATAACAAATCTTATGATGAGTTGTCTTTGGCTTTGGAATTGGGTGTTGGACGTTTTTCAGTAGATAATTTCTTAGAATTAGCACTGTTAAATCAAATAGCTAGTTCGCAAAATAAAGTTGCTGATATTTTGCTTAGGATTACCCCTGGAATTGAATGTCATACACATGAATATATTCAAACTGGTCATTTGGATTCAAAATTTGGGTTTGATTTGACTCAGATTGATGATGCTATTGAATTGATATTGAATGAATATAAAAACCTAAAATTACACGGTTTGCACGCTCATATTGGTTCTCAAATTTTTGAAACAGGAATTTATCCTGATGAAATTGAAATTTTAGCAAAAGAAATTTCTCGTATTGATAGAAAATATAATTTACAATTAAATGAAATCAATATTGGTGGTGGTTTAGGGGTTAAATATACAGAAGAAGATATTCCTCCTTCTACGTTTGAAATAGGAAAACTTATTGTTGATAAGTTGCATGATGTTATTGAAAAATATAATATTCCTGAGCCTGTTGTATTTTTAGAACCTGGTAGAAGTATTATTTCTACCTCAGGTGTTACTCTTTATACTGTGGGTAGTTCAAAGCAAGTTCCGCATGGCACTAAGTATGTCGCGATAGATGGTGGTATGGCCGATAATCCTCGTCCATCAATGTATCAGGCTAAATATAGTGCAGAAGTTGCAAATCATAAAGAATGTGATGAGTTAAAGATGGTTACGATTGCGGGTAGATTTTGCGAATCCGGCGATATTTTGATTCGTAATATTGAACTTCCACAATTAGATGAAGGTGATATTTTATGCGTTTATAACACTGGTGCTTATAATTATTCTATGGCATCAAATTATAATAGAGTTCAAAAACCAGCAATGGTCTTGGTTTCTGATTCTGAATCAGATATTATCATTAATCGAGAATCTTTAGATGATATAGTGGCACATGATATAATTCCGGATAGGTTGAAGTTATGATTGAGTATTTTTCCATGTTATTGCAAAATATTTTAGGTAATTGGCATATTTATCTCAAAGAAACTTTTAGTTTAAAAAATATCTTTGAAATATGTATCATTGTTGCTATTTTGGTTGTTTTTTATAAACGTTTTATTAAAAATACTCATTCAGAAAAATTCATCAAAGGCGCTTTTGTTCTTGTGTTTTTGTGGGCTTTTGGTGAAGTTCTTATTGCTGTTAATTTAAATATTTTGGGTGTATTTATACGTTCTATAGTTAGTTTGGTAGCTTTAAGTTTAATCGTTATTTTCCAACCTGAATTGAGAAGATTTCTCGGTTATTTGGGTCAGATTGATTTCTTTAAAAAATTGTTTGAAAATGATAAGGCTAAAAATTCTGACAAATCTATTGATGTTATTAAAGAAATTATTGAGGCGGTTAAGTATTTATCAAAATCTCATACTGGGGCTTTAATAGTATTCCAAAATGATTTGAGCAATACTTACCGTGATGTTGGTACTATGTTAAATGCTGATGTTTCTACTGAATTGCTATTAACTATTTTCCATGTTAATACACCATTGCATGATGGCGCGGTTGTTATCAGTGGTTCTAAGATTATTTCTGCTGGTGTTTTATTACCTTTAACGGATGATCCTCAATTAAGTTGGAAATACGGTACTCGCCATAGGGCTGCGATTGGAATGACTGAAACCAGTAACGCTGCTTGTTTGGTTGTTTCTGAAGAAACAGGTGATGTATCAATTACTTTGGATGGAACTTTGAAAAAGTATGATGATATTCCAACTTTAAAATCTGACTTAGAAAGTATTTTAGGATTGAAACAGGTCGAACAAACTGAGAAAAAGTCTATTTTTAATATTGAAAATTTCATTTCCTTAAAAAAAGGAGGAAAATAATTTATGCCACAAAATGCACCAATTTCTATGCAAGAACTTCTTCTTCGCTTGATTAAGCGTTATACTTTTATAACGGTTGGTGTTTTTATTACGGCATTTGCTCTTGAAGCTTTTTTAATTCCTAATTCTGTTATTGACGGTGGTATTATTGGTATTTCAATGATTTTAAGTCATCTTACAAAATGGAATTTGGGGATTCTTGTTATCGTTTTGAATTTGCCATTTATAATTCTTGCTTATAGTAAAATGGGGTTGAAATTTGTTATTCAAACGCTTTATGCATGTATTGTATTGGCTTTTGCTTTGAATTTTTTCGCTGGATACAGTGCTACTCAGGAAGCTTTTTTAGCGACTGTTTTTGGCGGTATTATTTTGGGGGTTGGTGTTGGTTTTATATTAAAAAATGAAGCTTCACTTGATGGTACTGAAATGTTATCTTTGATTGTTTCAAAGAAGTTTGGGTGTTCTGTTGGTGAATTTATTATGTGTATAAATTTATTTATATATTTAGCTGCTGGCAAAGTTTTTAGCTGGGAAAGTGCTATGTATTCGATTTTAACTTATTTCATCGCGTCTAAAGTTATTGATGGCGTTATGGAAGGATTTAACAGTTCAAAATCAGTACGTATTATTAGTGACGATGCCGGTGATATTGGTAATGCGTTGATTGAAAAACTCGATATCAGTGTTACTTATTTGAAAGGTATTGGCGGGTATTCCGGACAAGATAAAGATTTGATTTATTGTGTTGTTTCTCGTCTTGAATTACCTAAAATGCTTGATATTATCAGAGATATTGATTCTAATGCTTTTATTTCTATAGTCGATGTCCATGAAACTTATGGTGGCAGATTTAAGAAAAAAGTTTGATAATACTTAATATATAGACATTTTTTTGAAAATGGAATATACTTTATTTATAGACAAGAAGAAGGGTAAATAAGATGGCTAAACATTGTGATACTGTACCTATTGAGGTAACTATTTTAACAGCGGATCATGATATAAAAGGTATTGTTCATGTTTCCAAATATACAAACACTAATCGTGAATTAACTGACTTGTTAAATGATAAAGAAAGAAGATTTTTAGCAGTTACCAATGCTGAGATTTATCCAAGAACTGGCAATCAATCTCCTAGAAGATATAACTTCTTGGAAATTCATATGGATTATGTTCTTATGGTTCATCCGACATCTCAGGCTGTATTTAAAGACTCAGGCAAATCTCAAGAAGATATTGCAAGGTTTAGAGATTTGCGCTTGAAGTTAAATCAAACAAGACCGTTCTAATGTGGTTTTGAAGTTTCAAATTTAAGTTTAAAGGCGGGATTTAGATAAAATCTAAATCCCGCCTTTATGTTTATAGTGTTTAGTGTTTTAAAAATCTTCTTTTAATGTTGGGAAAAAGTACCTAACCCCGTCATCAGATCTCCATCTTACATAACCTGTTTTAGGCATTCTGTCTAAATCTAAGACACTAACAAGCGCCCAGTTCCCTCTTATAATACTTAGATTAATCTTTTGAGGATGATTTATAGTTGATATTGTTTTTGCTAAATCATCAGGTGCTGATTTTATATTGTTACAACTTTCAGGGCTGCTTTTTAAAAGTGTTAACCCATATTTTTTACCATATGAATTATAAAAACTAATCCACGACATAAATTTATATGGATCATCTTTTTTTATCCAACCGGTTTTACCTGTTGTATTATCATACATAATTTCAACCCAATTATCATCGTAGTCCATTACGCTGACCAGTGCTAATGACCTTTTGGGTAGTAATACTACAAAGAATTTTTCGGCACCTATTTCAGCTGGGAAAAATTCATCTTCATCCCATCTTACTCGATATAGAATTTGTGAATTTTCATCAGGTTCTTTGTATATGGTAATATCATTTCCTACTTGATAAAGACCTATTGTGCTAGCCTGCATAGCATTAGGTCGTATCGGTACAACATCTTTTGCAAATACTTTTGGTAATGTAAATACGCTAAGTAGTACTGCAAAAATTATGTATAATAATGTTTTTTTCATAGGCATTACTCCCTGAATGAAATTTGTGCGTATGCTTTTTGAAGTTTTTCTCTAACAGATGTCATTTGTTGTTCTATAACTTCATCTGTTAATGTTGCATTTTCATCTTGCATTTTTATTCTGAATGCAACACTTTTGAAACCTTCTTCAACATGTTCTCCTTGATATACGTCAAAGATTTCTGAACCTTTGAATATGTTTTGTTTTACTCCGCTTTTTATAACTTTTTGTATATCATCGCATGAAACAGTATCATTTATTATAAATGCCAAGTCCCTTCTAACTTCAGGATATTGTGGCAGATGTTTGTATCTTGGAACTGTTTCTTTTACTGTTGCAATTACAGCATCAAGATTAACCTTGAATAGATATGCTTCTTGGTTCAATTTTAGTTTTTCTTGAATAGTTGGATGAATTTGTCCAAAGTATCCGATTATTTGCGGTTGTTTTCCAAGTAGTGTGATAACTGCTGTTCTATACGGATGGAAAATCTTGTGTGTTTGTGCAAGTTCTGTATTTTCAAATGGAACAAGTTTAATTCTGCGTGTAATTTCTAAATCTTCAAATAAGTTTTCTAAAATACCTTTTACTGTATAGAAATCAGTTTTTGATTTTACTTGCCATTTTGAATTTTGAAGTTCACCTGTTAAAACACCTTCAAGTATAAGATTTTCTCTTACTCCTGAGGATTTTTCATCAGCAGGTGCTGTTTTTATATATGTTCTGCCAATTTCGTATGCCCAGAAGTTTTTCTGTCCATTGTCGAAGTTGTATTTCATACAGTTTAATACGCTTGCTGCAAGTGTTTGACGTAGCATTGAATAATCTTCACTAGCTGGGTTTGCCACTTTTACAGCTGCTTCATCATCATATGGGATTTTGAATTTATCAAGCAATGGTTTTCCGATTAGTGAACTTGTTTGAATTTCGTTTAACCCTGCTGATATCATAAGTTCGTGAACTCTTTTAACAACTTTTTCTCCTGTTGTTATAACAGGCATTTGTGATTTGCTTGGAAGTGTCGGAGAAATTTTATCATAGCCATTAATTCTCGCAATTTCTTCAATAAGATCAATTTCTCTTGTCACATCATATGCTCTGAAACTTGGTACTAAAAATTTTGCAGCAGCATCATTTCCGCCAAGTTTTTTAAATCCTAAATTTTCTAAAATATTTATGCATTTATCTGATGAAATATCGCATCCTAACATTCTTTTTATTTGGTTATAGCGAAGAGTTATTTCAAGTGGTTCAAGTGTATTTTTACCATCTTCCACCATTCCTGCAACTTCAGCATCTGCATATTCTACAAGTAATTGCATTGCTCTAAATAATGCAGGTTTTACAGATTCAATATCAATTCCTCTTTCAAATCTTGCGCTTGCTTCACTTCTATATCCGGCGCTTCTTGCTGATTTTCTGTTTGTTGCAGGTGTAAAATATGCTGCTTCAAGTGCTATAGATTTTGTATTATCATCAATTTCTGAATTTGCACCGCCAAATACACCCCCAAGACATACACCTTCTGTTTGTGATGCGATTAATACAGAATCTGTTGTTAAGGTTCTTTCTACTTCATCAAGCGTAATTAATTTTTCGCCTTCTTTTGCTCGTCTTACGCATAAATATCCGTCTAGCTTGTCATAATCAAATGCGTGTAAAGGACATCCATATTCAAGCATTACGTAGTTTGTTATATCTACAACGTTATTTATTGCTCTTACTCCTGATGCGATTAGTCTTTTTTGCATCCAATCAGGTGAAGGTTTGATTTTGATATTTTTTAATATCGCTATTGAGTAATATTTACATACATCTTTATCTATAATTTCTACTTTGAATTTGTCTGTTGTTAAATCTTTTGTGTATTCTATAGGATTTAATTTTAAAGGTGTGTTAAATAATGCACTTAATTCTCTTGCTATACCAATTACGGACATTTGATCGCCTCTATTGGCTGTTGGTGCAACGTGAATTATTGTATCTTTTTCAAATCCTAAAACATCTTTTACGTCTTTGCCTAGTTCGACATTAGGAAATATTCTGTTAAGAATGAGGATACCATCTTCTTCTTGATAATTTCTTTCAGAAACACCTAATTCATCAGCTGAGCATAACATACCTTGTGATGTTACTCCACGGATTACGGCAGGGGTTAAGGTAAACATTTCTCCTGTTTTTCTGTCAAGAACTTGAGAACCTACGCTTGCGTATGGAACGATTTGTCCTTCTTTAATATTTTGTGCGCCGCAAACTACTGTTTTTTGTTCTGTGCCGTCATTTACTGTTACAAGATGTAATCTGTCTGAATTTGGATGTGCATCTATTTTTTCTATTTTTACTGTTTTTATATTTGTAAATTTTGGTTGAACTTCTTCTATATTTTCTACTTCAAGTCCGCTCATTGTCAGTTCGTGAGCGATTTGTTCCGCTTCTATGTTTGATAAATCTACGAATTCGTTTAACCAATTTAAAGATACTTGCATTTATTTTCCCTTTCAAATCCTCTTAAGCATTTTCTACGTATTTATTTTAGTACAAAATATTAAACTTGTAAAACATATACAAGTCTTTGTTTACAATTTATACAAGTTAGTTTTTGTTTTTTAGTGATAAATTTTTCTTGTCATAATAATATTATTATCTTCATCATAGCAGTTTTCACCTTGCCAGTGTGCGATGAGTTTTCCTGATGGGGTAAAGATAAATGTTTCGTATTCTGAAACTTTAAGGCTCATATTGACAAGTTTTCCGTTTGTTGAATATTTATATGCTCTGTATGGATATTCTATTCCTGTTCTTGTTTCATTATGGGTTAGAGTTCCATCTTGTGAGTAATAATATGTGTTTTTCTTGTCGTTATAATACATTACGGCATAACTTCCGTCTGAAAATTTGCCGAGTTTTCTGTCTTTTAATTCTGTTATACCCTTCAGAAGCATTGCTTGATTTTCTTCATATTTCGGGTCTTTAAAATTGTTTATAATATTTTGTTTATTAAGTGTTTCTTTATTCCCCGATAGAAGTTCCCCTCTGGCATCTTCTACCGTCATTTCAACACCGCCGGTAATTATTTTTGAATATGCAGGCAGCCAGATTGTTATTAAAGATAATATGATTATTAAAAATTTTTTCATATAATTTTTATAACATTTTTTCAATATTTGTCAAACTTGTACTTTGAAAATTAATCAGCCTTTGGTATAATGTGTAAAAAGTCAAAATAAAAAGGGAATGTGTTATGAAAAAGATATTACTTATTTCATTATTGGTTTTAGGATTTACAACAGGTCAAGTTTTTGCAATTCAAGAAAATGGTAAAGTTAGCAGAAAGTGTCGTAAGCATCCTGAAAAATGTCAGGTACCTATGACAACACCAGTTCAAGAACAGCAAATGACCTTGGGGTTAGTACAAAGAAATATTCAAGTTGGAACATCTCAGGCTGATGTTGCGACTATTTTAGGTTCTCCAAATATTGTTACTCAAGATGCTGATGGCAAAGAAACTTGGATTTATGATAAGGTTTCTTCTATTACATCTTATGGAAGTTCGGGTTTTGGTGTTGGTGTCGGCGGTTTAGGCGGCGGAATTGCCGGTGGCGGTTTCGGCGGTGGAATTGCTAATGTCGGTTACAATAAAAATGGCGGAATAAATCAATCTGTTCAAAAAACGCTTACTGTTGTTTTGAAATTTGATGATAAACATAATGTTTCATCATTTACTTATCATATGAGTTCATTCTAGGAGTTGATAATGATAAAACGAATTTTAGTTATTGTTTTTGTGTTGTTGATGGCATTGCCTGCTGTTGCAAGAAAACGCCAGCAAGAAGAAATTATTACTCCTATGACTCAACTTGAAAAACGTCAATTTCAGACAAGAACTTATCAATCTTCAGATAAGGCTCTTGTTATGAAGGCGATGTTGAATGTTTTGCAAGATGAAGGTTTTATTGTTTATAATGCAAATCCTTTGCTTGGATTTATTTATGGGGTTAAGGATTTTGATACTTCTGATCCTAATATTGATATTTCAAAAGAGTTTGGGCTGTCTAAAGCTAGACTTAATTGGAATGGGGTTAAAGTTGCAACTGTTGAAACTACCGCTAATGTTACCGAGTATGGTAAAAGTATGAGGGTTAGGGTTAATTTTAAGCGAAAACTTTTAAATGTTTATGGTAATGCTCAATTTATAGATGATATTCTTGATAAAACTTATTATCAGGATTTTTTCTCTAAAGTTGATAAAGCAATATTTTTACAAAAGCAGAAAATATGATAAAGAAAATTCTTTCGATATTTTTGTTAATAGTTATGATGTTAAGCTCTTCGACAGGTGCTTATGCAAAGAAAGCAAAAACGCTTACGCAATTAGAACGAAGAGAAATGGAAACGCGCTTTTTTGATACCTCTGATACCGATAAGGTTATTAAGGCTGCGGTTAATACCTTGCAAGATAGCGGTTTTATTATTCAGGAAATTGAGCCTAATCTTGGTTATATTAGAGCAAGTAAGTCTTATAAACGAAAATTTATAAATAAGGGCAGATTAGCAGGTCAATCTTTTATTTTAGCGTTATATACGGCATTTGCTGTTTTTTCTTATGGTTCTACAGCTTATTATGTTACGGATCCGACAAGAAGAATTTCTAATGAATTACATGAAAAAACAGTTGTTGTTGATACGAATGTGAATGTTGAACAATTTGGTAAAAATAAAACAAAAGTTCGTATTGTTTTTTCACAAAAAGTTCTTCAAAATGCGGATGGTTATTCTTATGTAAAATCAGCTCCAACAAGAGTTTTGAAAGTCTATGAGCCAAAGGTTTATCAAGAATTTTTCGCACAGTTAGATAAGAGTATTTTTTATGAGGGGATATAATTTATGCAATATATAGCTATAAAAGAAGAAAATCGCAATGGAAAATCTGTATTTATAATTAACGCAATTCCTCTGAAAAATACAAATAAAGCGGTTGTTCAAAAAATTCCGCATCCTTTAGGTTCTGATAGTTTGGTTTATGATTCGCTTGAAGATGCAAAAGATGCTATTGTAAGAGCGGGGTTTGCTTATGTCCTTCCTGACGGGCAAAAAGGGGTTGCTTCTAATAGAAGGGCTTCTGCAATTCAAACTGCTGTTGATTATGATCAGATTGTGCAAAGTACAATTAAAGCTAAGATAAATTCTAACAATGCTAATGTTTCTGCTGCTGCGGTTTTGGCAATTTCTGAGTTTCCTTGCGATGAAAACTTTGATATTCTGTTTGAAAAATTGGGTGATGAAAATGACCAAATTCGCAAAAATGCTATCGCAGGAATTTGCAGACACGGAAATGTGTTGCAAAACAAAATCATTTCAGCTCTAAAATCTTCAAATTGGGTTGTTAGAAATTCAGCTTTAACTTGTATCCAAAATCTTATCGATTATGGTTCTGCTGAAATTGAACAGTTTTTTATCCCTCTTACTCTCGCGTGTGATGATAACAATACCATCGTTCAGGCAAATGCTTTAACTACACTTGCTAAAGCTTACCATGAATATCAAAAACAAAAAGGTAGCAAAAATTAGTAGCTGCTTCTTCTCATCAAATCTGATATTTTTAATTCTTTTGCAACAGGTTCTTTTTTCTTCTTTTGAACCTTTTGTTCTGAATATGGATTTTGCTTAAATTCTGTCAGCCCAATTTTTGTGCTGTTGTTTTCTTTCATCATAAAAATTTCTTGTAATATTGCAAATATATTACCCATAATTCTTCTCCTAATTACATTATATTCGTTTTTTGAATTTCTATATCATATATTTAAACGATTTAAGGCTCAAAAATCATTGTACTTTATGCTATAGTGTTTTTGTTAGTATTGAGGGATTAAAATTTGAATAATAGTTATTATGAAACTTTAGATGAAAATTTTACACAAGCTTTGAATTTATTTGAGAAAGATTTTACTCATGATGAGCTTATTTCGCTATTAAAAGATGGAAATATTGTTCAAAAACAAATTTCAGCCCTAAGGCTTGATGGAATAAATTCTAGTTATGATGCTGATGTTTTGGTATCAAATTTAACAGGTCAAGATGGAAAAGTTCGTGAGGCTGTTTCTTTGAGATTGAACGAATTTATGTCAAATCCTTCTATGCTTGAGTATTTCAAATCAACAAAAAGTTATGATGTATTTTTAGATGCTGTTATTGATATAAATGCTAATATTTGCAGAAACGTTATTTCTGCTGTTTCAAATTTAAAATCAGATGATAGTTTTTGTGAAAATTTTTGTCCTAAACTTGTTTCTCTTACCAATATTTTACTTGATAAGGTAAATGAATTTGATTTTATGCAAGGCAAATATAAAGTTAATAAGGAAGTTTTTAAATTGTATTGGTGTCTTGAAACGATTTTTGTATTTTGGGATAAATTGAAATTTTCTGATTTGAAACAAATTCTATTAAAGGCAAAAGATGTTGAAGAATATACAATTAGAGAAAAAGCTGCTAAAATTTTGACAAAAAACTTTGATGATATTGAACTTATTAATGCGAAAAAACAATTAGAAAATGATTCTAATTATTATGTTCGCCGTTATTTTGTTTAAGTTGTTCTATTACTTTACGGGTTTAGTAATTTGGCATAAATTATGCCGTTTTTGTATTCAGTGATTTGAACTTTTTGCAAGGTATTATACAAATCTTCTCTATCTGAAATTATTTGTGTTGAAAGGTAATTTTCAGTTAAGCCTTTGAGATTTTTGGTGTGTTTATCTCTGTGCTTTTCTATAATAATTTCGTGGATTTTACCGATGTTTTTGTTGATAAATTCTTCAAGTTTATGCTTTGATATTTCTTTTATAATATCAGCTCTTTTATTTTTAACGGTATCAGAATTTTGATTGGGCAGTGATTCTCCTATTGTTCCTTTTCTTATTGAGTATGGGAAGGTGTGAATTTGTGATAGTCCTGATTTTTCAAGATTTTTTCTTGTTATTTCAAAATCTTCATCTGTTTCACCTGCAAACCCTGCAATAATATCGCTTCCTAAAAATGGAAGGTCAAAGGTTTTGTTTATAGTTTCAATTAGTTCCAAATAATTTTTGGTTTTGTAAAATCTGTTCATTGATTTTAGAGTTTTATCATTGGCTGATTGTAGTGACAGATGAAAATGCGGACAGAATTTTTCTGAGGTTTTTAAAAATTCAAGCATTTCAGGGGTGATTTCTGTTGGGTTAAGTGAACCCAGTCGATATCTTTTTATTTGGGTTTGGGTTTCTATTTCTTTCAGTAAATCAAGAAGAGTTAAACCTAAATCTTTCCCCCATTGCCCAATGTGTATTCCTGTTAGCATAACTTCGTGAAAGTCATTTTGGGCGAAGTTATTTATCTGGTTAATTATAAAATCAATGTTTGCACTTCTGCTTTTCCCTCTTGCTTTCCAAATAATACAATATGTACATCTGTTGTCACAGCCATCTTGTATTTTTAGGCTGGCTCTTGTTTTTGTTGTGTCGGTTAATTCTACACTGTTAAATTCATTTAGTGTCATTAAATCTCTGGCACAGAAATTTGTATGATTTTTGATGTAGTTGTATAAGTTAAGTTTTTCATCATTTCCTATAACGTAATCAATAAAATCATATTCAAGCAGTTTGTCTTTTTCAATTTGAGCAAAGCATCCTGTCAAAATGTTTATTATATTAGGATTTTTGTGTTTGGCTGATCTTAGAAGATATAAGGCTTCATTATCGCTTTTGTGGGTTACGGAGCAAGAATTTAGTACAAAAATTTCGGCATCTTGGATTTTGTTAACTTTTTCTAATCCGTTTTTTATTAAATTTTCTTCTATTATTGCGCTTTCAAATTGATTTGCTCGACAGCCCATTGTATGTATGTAAAAATTTTTCATCATCCTATGATACTATAAAAAATATGAATATTTGTAAATATTTATATATAAAATACGTTATAAATAGCAAAAAAAATTGCATTCTGTTTTAGAATATATGTAGAGTAACTAAGTGTGAAAGGTAAAGGTAGTGTATGCAAGTAAATTCTGTATCAAATAATTCTTTTGGTCAATCAATGTCTGCAAGACGTGCAATTCTTGAAGGTTTTGCTAACCTTGATGATAATGAATTAAAGCAAATTGCAAGAAACCAAGCATCTGTTCAATTAAATCAGAAGAAACACAACCGTGTAAATAATATGTTATATTGGTCACTTCCTGTTGCAGCAGGTGTTGCAGCTGTAGCGGCTAATCCGGCTAAAGCTGTTAAAGTTGTTGAAGCAGCAGGTGAAACAGCAGGTAAAGCGTTATCTCCTCTTATGAAAAATCTAGGTACATTTGGCAAGACTGCATTAGGTTGGACTGGTGCTCTTGCATTTTTTGAAGCTTTATTTGCAGGTAGAAATTTATTAGCTCAAAAAAGCGAAAAGGTTAGAAATTTTGACCGTCAACATCCTGTAATTTCTGTTCTTACTTCAGCTGGTTTAGCGATTGCGGGTGCGATTTTTGGTGGTAAAGCTCTTCAAAAACTTGCTCCTAAAATTTCTAATATGATTAGTCCTAAATTGAAAACTAATGTTGCAAAAACTGTTGGTGATTTTATCGGTAAAGTTGATGATAAAATTGTTAATAGCAAAGTTTTAGGTAAAATTTCAAATGGAATTGCGAAAGTTCCTTCAGCAATTAAAAATGCTGTAAACTTTGCTCTTCAATTTGGACCTTTGGCTTTAGTTTCAGCTAGTATCGTTCATTCTACTCGCTTTGCTAATGCTAAAAGTCATATGGCAGCCCAAAATTATGCAGAGTTAAAAGAAGCTCAAGCTGAGGTTCGTGAAGCTTTAGATAAAAATGATGAAGCTGCTGAAGTTTAATAAATCTAATTGTTAATTTCTTAATAATAATTTAAAAAGTATCTCAAAGTATTACTTTGAGGTACTTTTTAGTTTATAATATGTATATGAAAGTCGTTATTATTGGCAAAGGTTTAATGCTTGCAAATCTTATTATCGGTGCGTTGGATGCAGGTGCTGAGATTGTTGGGGTTTTGAGATATGAAACGACTGTTTGTAATAAATTTAAATTATTTTTTAAAGATTTATTTAACCCTGCTTATGAATACACTCTTATAAATCAGCTGCATTTGAAAAATTTGAATTTTAAGTCTGTTAATTCTAATGAATTTCGCAAGTTTTTAATAAAAAATAATGTTGATATTGTCTTGGTTGGGACTTGGAGAGAAAAGATTTCAAAAGAAACTTTTGTAATCCCAACAATCGGAACTATAAATGTTCATCCTTCGCTTTTGCCTAAATACAGAGGTCCTAACCCTTATCTTCAAACTATTTTAAATGGTGAAGAATTTTCAGGTGTTACTTTGCATTTGGTTGATGAAAATTATGATACAGGTTCTATTTTATTTCAGGAAAAAGTTCCGATTAAGCGTGATGATACCTCAAAAGAATTGAGAGAACGCAGTGTTGTTGTTGCAAGGAGTTTGGTTACAAAATTTCTTAATAATTTGAATAATAATATTATTACGCCAATTCCTCAAATTGAAGAAAAATCAACTTATTATAAAAATATTTCAGGTGATGAAAAGATGCTTGATTTTTATAACCAATCTTCTATTGAAATTTATAGAACGGTAAAAGCATTACATCCTTTTTTGCCTTGTTATATTACACATAATAATAAATTTTTCATTGTTAACCCTTATAAAATTGAGATTATTGATAATGTTTATTCTGAAAATAAACCTAATGATATTATTGAAAAATCAGTTAAAAACAAATCTCTTACAATAATTTGTAATGATAATAAAGCGGTTAAATTTTCGGGGTTAAAGTTATATAAATTAAAGTGGTTGACTAAGTTATATATAAGGCATAGAGTTTAAGATTATTTTTTAGAAATTGTATTTCTATCAAGCATAACCATTAGAATCGAAATATCCGCAGGCTTAACTCCGCCTATTCTTGCCGCTTGGGCTAAGGTTTTTGGTTGAATTTTTGCTAACTTTTCTTTTGTTTCTGATGAAATATGTTCTATTTTTGAATAGTCAATATTTTCAGGTATTTTAAATTTTTCAAGTTTGCCTGCTTGATCTACTTGTTCTTCTTGTCTTTTAATATAACCGTCATATTTTACGATTACTTCAATTTGTTCATATACATCTTTTGGAATATTTAGATTTTTTGTATTTTCATCAAGTTCTTGAATTACTTTGTATGTTATATTAGGACGTTTTAGAAGTTCTGAGGCTCTTATTCCTCGGTCTATATGTTCTTCATATTTTGCAAGGATTTCGTTTGTTGTTTCATTTGGTGAAATTTTTACGTTTTCTAGACGCTCTTTTTCTTCTGTGATTAGTTTTTGTTTAGTCAAAAATCTTTGATATTGTTCATCATCAACAAGCCCGATTTTGTGACCTATTGGTGTTAAGCGTTCATCTGCATTATCTTGTCTTAAAAGAAGTCTGTATTCAGAACGTGATGTAAGCATTCTGTATGGATCTTGAATATCTTTTGTTACCAGATCATCAATTAGGGTTCCTGTATAAGATGAACTTCTTGAAAGTTCTAACATTTCAGAATTGTTTAAGTAATTAAACGCATTTATACCTGCGATAAGTCCTTGTGCAGCGGCTTCTTCGTATCCGCTTGTTCCGTTTATTTGACCGCCAAAGAATAAACCTTTAATTTTCTTTGACATTAGAGAATGCGTTGTTTGAACTGCAGGAACATAATCATATTCAACTGCGTATGCAGGTTTTATTATATGAGCTTTTTCCAAGCCAGGTAAACTTCTAATCATTTTGACCTGAACATCAGCAGGAAGGCTTGTTGAAAATCCTTGGATATATGTTTCGTAAGTTCCTAATCCTTCAGGTTCGATGAAGATGTGGTGTGATGGATTTGAGGCAAATCTTACTATTTTGTCTTCAATCGATGGACAATATCTTGGGCCTACACCTTGTATTAAGCCTTGATACATTGGTGATTTATCAAGATTTGCTTTAATAATTTCGTGGGTTTCTTCTGTTGTTCTTGTTAGGTAACAAGGGTATGTTTTTCTTATTGGTCTATTCGGTTTGAAAGAAAAGAAACTTAATTCCTCATCTCCCGGTTGAATTGTCATTTTTGAATAGTCAATAGTCCTTTTGTCAACTCTTGCAGGTGTTCCTGTTTTTAGTTTCTTTGTTTGTATTCCTAATTTGTGCAGCGAATCTGATAAGCCTATTGCGGCTTTTTCTCCAAGTCTTCCTGCACTATATGAGCGTAATCCTACAAAAATTCTTCCTTCTAATGATGTTCCTGTTGTTAGAATTACAGCATTTGCATTGTATTCTATTCCAAATTCATCAATGGCTCCGACAATTCTATCGTTTTCTACTTTAAGTTCTGTTATACAGCATTGTTTTAAGTAGATATTTTCATTACTTTCAATCAAATTTCGCATATAGCGAGTGTATTCGGCTTTGTCTGATTGTGCTCTTAGTGCTCTAACTGCCGGTCCTTTTGATGAGTTTAATATCTTTAGTTGAAGATATGTAGCATCTGTTACTTCACCCATTACACCGCCTAGTGCATCTATTTCTCTAACAAGTGTTGATTTGGCAGGTCCACCAACTGCCGGGTTACAAGGTTGAAGTGCTATATTATCAACATTTAGCGTGCATAGTAAAACTTTTGTTCCTAATTTTGCGCAAGCTATTGTCGCTTCACATCCTGCATGTCCTGCACCTACTACTATTATGTCAAAATGATTTGTTAAGTAATTCATATAATTATTATAGAGCAAACATATTTAAATCTGTTAGTTATATTATTTTATTTGTTACCTTTATTATTGCAACATTTTCTACATGGTATGTGTGACAGAACATATCAAACGGTTGTATTGATTCTACTGTACATCCCATCTGGCAAAGTAGTTTTAAATCTCGTGCTAATGTTGCGGGGTTGCAGCTAACAAATATTATGTAATTTTTTGATAATCTGTAAGCTTCTTTGAGTGATTCTATTGTACAGCCTTTTCTTGGTGGATCTAGTATCACAGCATCAAATTCTCTTTTTTCTTTTTGGAAAAATTCTGCCGCATCTTCATTATGAATTTCTATATTTTTAATATTATTTAGTTTTACAACTTCTTTTGCTAAATCACAAGATGCCTTTACTTCTTCTACGGTTACAACTTTTTTGCAAACATCTGATACTACAATTCCAAATGAACTTATTCCGGCATAAGCATCAAGCACAACGGGGGATGTGCAGTTGTTTTTGAGAAAGTCTTTTACGTATGAAAATATATTTTCTGCACTTTTAGGGTTTATTTGAAAAAATGTATCTGCTCCGATTTTAAAAGTTTTGTCTATTATTTTTTCTTCTATAAAATCATTTCCATACAGGCATTGTGTTTTGTTTCCTAAAATAACATTCGTTTTTTTTGAATTGAAATTTATGCAAACTCCTGTTACTTCTTCAAAGTTTTCGTAAATTGCTTTTGCAAAATCATTCAATCTGTCAAATGTTTTTGTTGCATTAACGACTAATACCACAAGGTTTTTGTTATTGTCGGCAGAATTTCTTATTACAACGTGGCGCAAGTCGCCTGTGTGTTTTTTTTCGTTAAAACCATGTATTCCAAAATCAAAAGCTTTTTCTCTTATAAATTCAATAATACTGTCACAAATTTCCGGTTGGATTGGGCAGTATTTGATATTAACAATATCGTGTGTCTTGGCTTTGTAATACCCTGCAAGTATTCGTCCTGAAACTTTTGTTTGTGATATCGGGTATTGAATTTTGTGTCTGTAATTTTTTATTTGCGGACTTGGAATTGTGTTTTTTACTTTTATATCTAAATTCGCAATTTTTGTCATTGCATCTTGGGTTATTCCTTTTTTAATTTCAAGTTGTTTTTCATATTTGATGTTTTGAAGTTGGCATGCTCCGCATACTTTGTACATTGGACAAAAAGGTGTAACCCTATCTTTTGAAGGTTCAATTATCTCTATAATTTCTCCGGTTGCAAAATTCTTTGTAACCTTTGTTATTTTTATTTTTAATTTGTCCTTGGGACAAGTGCTTTGTATGAATACCACAAAACCTTCAATACGCGCTATTCCTGCGCCTTCATTTGTTATTTTTTCGATTTCTACTATATATTCTTCATTAATTTTCATATTCTGATTATACCTTAAATATTCTTTATATTTTTACATCTTTGAAAAAATATGTTATTATAAGGCATAATCAAAATAGGGGAGAGTTGTCATGAAAAAATTATTAATATCTTTGTTATTATTAGCACCTATGCTTGCTGGTTGTGCTAATGTTGATACAAAAATTACTATAAATGATGATAGATCAGCTTCTGTTGCAACTTCTGTTTCTTATGAAGGTGATTTGTCTGATAAGTCTGATGTAAATGCTGTTTTAATACATGAAAATTTTTCAAGTTATTTAGATCCTTCTTATCAAGTTGAAAAAGATTTTAACTCTAAATTGTCAACTATTACGGCCACTAAAAGTGTTAGAGATTTAAAACGTAATGATTTGGATTTGTCTTCTCTTGGATTTACTTCAAATCTTCCTGATAAGAAATTTATTGAGTACAGAAAAAGTTTTCTTGTGAAGTCTTTCAATGTTGATTGTGTTTATGACTATACAAAGCAACTTGAAAAATATAAAAATATAAATGTAGAAGAAGTTGCAAAAAAACAAGAACCTCCAAAGGCTTTGAGTACAGATTATTATCAACGTTATGCTGATAAAAATGAAATGGAAACTGAAAACACTGATTTTATCGATAACGTAGATGAAACAGTTCTTCCTCCTAAGCAACCTAAAGAAGATGTAAAACAAGCAAAACAAGCCAATGATGATATTAATACTTTTGCGCCTGTTGAACCTCGACCTTCTTCATCTTCTATAAGTATTGAGCTTCCTGCACAGGCTTTTTATAATAATGCTGATAGTGTTGAGGGTAATGTTTATACTTGGAATATTAAAACCGATGAACCTACTGAAATTAAATTACAATATGTTCAGTATAATGGTTGGGCTATAACTTTCATAATTCTATTTGGTGTTGTTATTTTAGTCTTAGGTGCTTTAAAAATTATTAAGCATGAAAATCAAAAAAGAGTTGGTAATTCTGATAATCTTGCTAAATAGTTTGGTTTTGATTTATAGATAAAAAAGGAGAGATTTATTTCTCTCCTTTTTTAATGTACTTATATTGTTTACCATGTTAATTCATCAAAGTTACTTATTTTAGATTCTTCAAAGATTTTTTCTATGGCTTTTTGGGGTGTTTTGAATACGCTTTTATCAACTGCATTTAATAGTTCGGAACCAATTACCCATTCATCTTTCAGAGTAGAGTATGCTATATTATTTGCGTAATCACCTGCTCTAAAATATGAAAATGGGATATCAAGTTTATTCATTATATTTAAGAAGAAATCAAAAACTTTCGGGCTATTTGGGGTATTTGGATTGAAGTTTTTTGAACCTAGTATAAATCCTTGCAGGTAAGGGTTATTGGGATCTATTTTTTCGTTTATGAATTTTTCAATTTTACTTAAATTATTATTTCTTGGTTCCGTTGGACAAATATGTAACATAAGCACTTTTGAACCGTCTGTAAAACCTGCCGCCGTGCAATCATAAATATCTGTCGTTGCCGCCTTATCTGATATTACACTTTCTTTTACTGTCCAAGGATAGTTTACATAATTTTTTTTGCCGTAGTGAATTTCTTTATTGAAGGTGTTCATGCTTGTTAATCTTATTCTTGATTGAAAACTTATATTGTCCATATTAAAAATTCCTTTACAACGCTATAAGTTTTGTAAAGGAATTTTTTTTACATTTATTCTTGATAAGTTTACATTTTTTAATGATAAAAATCTAACTTCTTTTTAATTCATATATTCTAAAGTCACCCGGATCAAGTTTATCAAAATGAATTTTGTCCATACCTTCCAGTTTTTGAGGTTCAAAATCTTTATCTTTTAAGTGGTATTCGTTTGTTAAAACGTAATCTCCAGGGATATAAACTTCTTTATCATATACAGAATATCCTTCAACTACTTCTTTGTAGTTTTCACCTGTTGGTGCAGTTTTTGTTACTTTTTCTGTCGGATATTTATAGTTTGACACGATTAAGTATGCTGTTTTCATTGGAACTTTTGTTATAAGCCAAGAACAAAAACCGTCATCATCACAAGTTATTATTCTGGATTCTCCGCTATTAATGATTTTGTTATTTTTTACAAATCTGTCGATTGCATCAAATTTTGTATAAAAATCTTCATTAACAGCTCTTTTCATTGCAACTTCTTCGCCAATAGTGTATTCAACTCCACCTTGAGTGAAGCTTTCATCACCATCTACATACATCATTGGACGTTGTGCATATTTCCCGCCCGGTAAGAATTTGTATTTGAACCATTTGTATAATGCACCCTTTTCGCCTAATTGTGCAGGGTATTGGTCTATGCAATGAAATTCTCCGTCTTGATTGTTATAGGTTTTTAATATGGATAGCATATTACCTTTTTTGAATTTTTCATTGTAATTTGTTAGGTCTTGATTATCTTCTGTAATTTTTGCAGGAGTTTTATCAAATTGAGATATAATATCATTTCCCCATAACAAATTAAATTTCATATCTTGGTGATATTCTTTGTAATATTTATCCCATAACATATATTCTGCAAGTGTTGCAAAATATGGAATTTCTTTTTTCATTGCGCTATTAAGTTTATTCAAAACATATCTTGGCGCTCTGTAACTTATTGGTACGCCGTTACGTTCTGATACTTCATCTACAACGTGATCAATGTGATCAATTCTAAATCCGTCAAAGTTGTAGTCTTTTTGTAATTGTTTCATACATTTAATGAATAGGTTTACTACATCTTCATTAAATTTACCGTTTTCTAAGTTTACAAAATAGTATGGTGTTTGACAGTCTAAGTTTGCAAATGCTGTAACATCATCACCTTTGTAATCGTAGTGTTTGAATACAGGATATCCGCCGCATTCACTCATTCCGTCATATACAGGGATTCCCGCAGAACACCAAGCTCCACCAGGTGCAGGCCATAATCCTTCTTTTATTAAAATTTGGATTGTGTCTATTTGTTTTGTAATATCATTTTCTTCAAGATTCTTTTTGTCAGGCTTAAATTCGTGAATCTTTGCAACAAGTTCTTTTACTCTTTTGTGCAATTTTGTTTGATATCCACGCTCTAACATTGTGTTTGAGAATTTCTTTTTGTGTTCTAAAAGTATTCCCTCAAAATTGTTATACAATTCTTGGTATGCAGGACTTAAGTCGCCTGAATTACCTTGTAATCTTTGTATATATACTTCTTTAACGATTTGAATATCTTCTTGATCATTGTCTTTTGATAAAAATTCTGCAACTTCATCAACTTTTGCACTTAATTGTATTTGAAGTTCTGTTATATCATACCAGCGTGCAACTTGTGGGTTTGCCAGTACAAATTTTGAAAATCTTCCTGTTTGCGGAAGTATATCATAAATTACCGGGTGTCCTGCAAGTTGTGCCATTTCTATAAATGTTTGTACTTGTTGTTTTACGTTTAGTCCCGTTAATTCTTCTATTTTTGGATCATTTAGTTTTTCACTTACTTCGTTACTCTTTGGAAGATATGCACATCCAAATTCCCTTGGGTGAAATGGTATTAGGTATATTGTTGTATTGTATATGCCTGCATCTTTATTTCCTGTTGGTAATATTAGAAGCTGTTTTAACCAATCGAAAAATTTTCCTGTTTCTTCTGATTTGTTACCGTTTCCTAATGCTGCTAAGTTTATTAGCTTTATGTCGTGACCTTCTTTTATGAACCAATCAGAATTTTTTTCTTGGTTTCTTGCTAGTGCACTTACTTGATTGTTTTTAAAGTGAAACTTTCCATCTTTAAATACATTATTTTGCTTCCATTTTTCTTCAAGTGCGAAAAGAGTTTCTTCATTAGTCAACTCGTCTAATGCTTTTTGATATGAATATGTTAAGTATCCATATTTTTTTATGTGCATTGATAATAATTTTTTACGAATTTCCGGAATGTTTTCAGACGGATATTCTTTTTTTAACGCTTCGTAAATCTTGTTTAATTCCGCATCTTTTGCTAATTTTTGCTCTTTTTTCTTGAATAGTAAATTTAACATAAATATCTCCCTGTGACATACAGATTATATCATAAGCAAAAAAAAATTATATAACAATATATAATATTCCCCATTTAGGTAATAGTTTTAAAATATTAAAGATATAAGGTTATCATGAGCTGAATGCTTAGTTTATTACACACATATATTAGGGAGAGAGTTGCTCATGGATACGAAATTAAATCAAATTTCTATAGTTATTGTAGAGGATTTTAAATTGACTAGAGTCGGTTTAAGATGTGCTTTAAATGCTAATCCTGATTTGGAAGTTATTGCCGAATGCGAAGATGCTATTGAAGGTATTAAACAAATTCAAACTTTGAAACCTGATGTTGTTTTGATGGATTTGGGACTTCCTATGATGAACGGTATTGAAGCTATGGTGAAAATTCGTGAATTTTCATCTGATATAAAAATTATTGCTCTTACTTCTCACGATAGAGAAGAAGAAGTTGTTGCGGCACTTAGTTCCGGTGCGAATGCTTATTGTCTTAAAGATATTGATCCTGCAAAACTTGCAGATGTTATTCGTGATGTTGCAAATGGTGTTTGTTGGATTGATTCTATGGTTGCTAATTTGGCTCTAAAAGCTATTCCAAAAGCAGAAAGTACCGATTTACTTACAGGTAAAATTTCTGATCAATCCAGAATTCCGCTAACCGAAAGAGAATTTGAAGTTTTGAAACATCTTGTTGCAGGCAAAAGTAATACTGAAATTGCTAAAGAATTAATCGTTAGTGTTCATACAGCAAAAGCACACGTTTGTTCTATTTTGCAAAAAATGTGTGTCAACGATAGAGTTCAGGCTGCCGTTAAAGCCGTTAAAGAAGGCATGGTTTAAAATTTTTATTTATTTTATTTCCTTTAATATTTCCAGTAATGTTTGTGTAGGAAGTCCGATTACATTATCAAGACTTCCTCGAACTTGCCGGACATAACCTTCCGGTAATTCTTGAATTCCATAGGAGCCTGCTTTGTCGTATGGCTCAAAATTTTCTATATAATAATTTATTTGCTCATCTGTTAGTGCGTTAAATGTTACGTAAGTTGTTGTTGATTTTATTTTGTGGTTCATGTTTTGTGAATTTATCACCGCAATACTTGTAACGACAAAATGAGTTCTTCCTGATAACATTTTTAACATTTCTTCCGCTTCTTGACGGTCTTGAGGTTTGCCTAATATTTTGTCATCTACAACAACTATTGTGTCTGCACCTATTATTATGTAGTCTTTGCCTTGCTTTTCTTTTGCGACTTCTAATGCCTTATTATATGCAAGTTCTTCTACATAATCATAAGAGAAAACCGTCCTCTCGTGTGGTTCCACATAAGGTGACGGTATAATTTCAAAATCCAATTTTAGTGTCTTTAGAATATTGGCTCTTCTGGGAGATGAAGATGCCAGGATAATTTTTCCCATTTTTTGTCTCCTTGTTATCTACTTTTTAACTTAAAAGTTATAACAATTCAACTTAAAACTTTATCTTTGACCCATTGATTTTTGATATCGTGCTGTTCTTGCATTTATTGCATAACAGGCAATGTTCAATCTTTGGCGTAATTCCATCATGTTTCTTAATGTTGATGCATAATCATTCATCGCCTCTAACATCTCGTCCGGGTCAACCATTGAGGTTGTGTTATCGTGGTTGTCAACTTTTTCTTCTTGATATTTCTGCACTAGCATCTTATCAATGTAATCTTCTGCACCAATTCCCATCAGGCAGTCCTCCCTATTGATTTCTTGTTATCCTATTCCTGTAAGAAATTATTATCCTAAATATTCCTTATATTATAATAAAGTATTTTTGATTTTCTAAATTGCCTTTTTTTGTTCAAATGTTAAGATATATTAATATATTTTTTACTGTTATTTTTTGTTTTTTTGAGCTATTATATTTATAGTAATAATTTAATAGGGATTGAAATTATGGGACAAATAAAATCTGAAGAAAAAGTTATTGGGATACCAAGAGCAATGTCTTTCTATAACAATTATCCGTTTTATTATGGCTTTTTTACCGATTTAGGTATTAAAATTGTTCTTTCTGACATAACTACAAAACAAACTATGTCAGCAGGTGCCGGATTAGTTGTTACTGAAACTTGTCTGCCTATCAAAGTTTATATCGGGCATATTTTGAATTTGTTAAGTAAAGGCGTTGATAAAATTTTTGTGCCTTCACTTCAATCTATTGATCATAAAATTTATAACTGTTCTAAAATTCGTGGGTTGCCTGATTTGGTTAGAAATGTTGTTAAGCAACCTTTCACAATGATTGAGGCTACTTTAGATAAATCTGAAAAAAATCAAGGTTTATATGAGTTTTTAGCTGAAGCGGTTAAACCTTTTGGTATTACAGATAAGGCTTTAATTAAAAAGGCTTCTAAAGCTGGTTGGAGATGTTATAACAATTTCCACGTTATGTCAAAATCAGGTATGCCTTATGCGAAGGCTTTAAGTTATGCTCTTCAAGGTAAAGTTGTTATCTCTGCTAAAAATAAAGAATATCCGATTGCAGTTGCTTTAGTTGGGCATGGATACAACATTTATGACGAACGTGTTTGTATGAAAATCTTTGATAAATTAGAAAAAATGGATGTAAAAGTTTGTACAACACTTCAATTATCTGAAGAACAACTTTGTGAAGGTATTTCAAGTTTAGGCAATGATAAGTATTGGGCTAATGAAGACGAAATGACCGGTACTGCAGGACACTTTATGAAAGATAACAAAATTGATGGTGTAATTACTATTACAGCATTTGGTTGCGGCCCTGATTCATTGATGATTGAACGTATTACTCGTCGTGCTAAGCAGTTTAATAAACCGTTGCTTAATTTGACTATTGATGAACAAACCGGTGAAGCTGGTTTTGTTACCAGATTGGAAGCCTTTGTGGATATGCTTTTCCGCAAAAAACGTGCAAGTATTGTTAACAATATCAGTATGTCACAAGTTGATTCTGTATATTCTCCTAATATTGAATATATTGAAACGAAATAGTAAATTTTATATTACTCTAAAGAAGAAGCGGCTGTTCATTTGAACAGCCGCTTCTTCTCAATTTGTGTTTTATTTAACTTCGTATGTTATGCAAAGTTTCATTGTATCATTTGTACTTTCTATTATTGCCCACCTGAGAGGTTCATTATATCTGTTTTTTAATTCTTTTTCGATATATTCCGTATCAATGGTTTCAGGTTTGTTAATTGTAATTGTATCTGATATAATTTGCTTTGTCATAATGGTTTTCTTTTGTTGTTTTATTCAACGGTTACTGATTTTGCAAGATTTCTAGGTTGGTCAACGTCTTTGCCTAAAAATTCTGCAATGTAATATGCCATTAATTGTAATGGAACGATTGCTATTATTGGTGATAGAAGTTCTTCAATTTCTGGAACTTTTATTATGTAATCAAATAAATCCTCTAGTTTTTCATCATCTGAATTTGTTAATGCAATCATTCTGGCATTACGTGCTTTTGCTTCTTCACTGTTTGATAGAAGCTTTTCATATACTGAGCCTTTCATTAGAATTGACAATACAGGCATTGTTTCATCAAGCATTGCAATAGGACCATGTTTTAATTCCCCTGCAGGATAGCCTGTTGCATTTATATAACTTATTTCTTTTAATTTTAAGGCTCCTTCTAATGCTGTTGGATAATTTATTCCTCTTGCAATATAGATAAAATCTCTTGTTGAAGAATATTTTCTTGCACATTTTTGAATATTTTCTTTGTGGGCAAGAATTTGTTCTATCTTTTGAGGAAGTGTTAATAGTTCTGATTTTAGTGTTGTTATTTTATCAGAATCTAATGAAGATTTAATTTCTGCCATATATAATGCCAATAAGTAGAATGATGTTAATTGTGCAATATATGATTTTGTAGCAGCAACTGAAACTTCTATACCTGCGCTAACAGGAATAAGGCTGTCAGCTTCTCTTGCCATTGCACTATCAGGACGGTTTGTGATGATTAAGATGTGTGAGCCTCTTGCTTTTGATTGTTTTATCGCAGTTAATGTATCTGCTGTTTCTCCTGATTGTGATACTCCAATAACAAGTGTATGTTCATCTGTTACTGTTTTTCTGTATATGTATTCGCTTGATGCTTCTACATCTACTGGTATTGAACAAAAGTCTTCTATTATATATTTACCTATCATTGCAGCATGAAGCGATGTTCCGCAAGCAATAATTTGTATTCTGGTTAAATTTTTAAGTGTTTCTCTATTAAGTTTAACTTCATTTAATACTATTGGAGAATCTGAGGTGTGTAATTTACCTACTAAGATATTGCGGATTACGTCAGGCTGTTCATGAATTTCTTTAAGCATGAAGTGTTTATAACCCATTTTGCTCAAGGCAACAGGTTCCCAAGGTAATATTTCAATTTTTGGAGTAACTTCTTCTCCTTTTTCGTTTTCTAATTTTATAGAATCCGGAGTAAGGGTTGCTATTTGATTGTCTGTTAAATAAATTGCTTTTTTAGTGTGTTTTATTATTGCAGGAACGTCTGATGCTACATAAAATTCACTTTCTCCTACACCTATTACAAGTGGGGCATTTCTTTTTGTTACGACAAGTTTATTTTTTTCGTCATTGTGCATAATACATAATGCATAGGCGCCTTGAATTTTTTCGGTTGCCATTTTTACAGCTTTTGTTAAGTCTTTAACTTGTCCATATATATTTGCTATTAAGTGAGCTACTGTTTCTGTGTCTGTTTGAGATTTAAATACACAACCTTTTGCTTCTAGTTCATTTTTTATTTCTTTGTAATTTTCAATAATTCCGTTGTGTACAATTACAAGTTTTCCGCAGTTACAAGTGTGCGGGTGAGCATTTATTACGGTTGGTGCTCCGTGTGTTGCCCAACGAATATGACCAATTCCTATTGTAGATTTTGCAAGTTCATAAGCATGTGGTGCTAATTCTTCTCTAAGATTGCTTAATTTCCCCTCTGCTTTATAAACCTTTATTTCATCAGCACATTTTACTGCTATACCTGATGAGTCATATCCTCTATACTCTAATTGTTCTAATCCGTCTAATAAAATATCTAAAACAGGCTTTTTGCCTATGTAACCTACAATACCACACATATTGCAACTTCTCCCTACTATCTTTACAATATATATAGTATCATCAAAATAGAAACTTTATTATACCTTTATAAAATTTTTACATTAATCTAAAATTCTTATTCCTGCCCCCATTGTCGGTGCTGTTGTGTTGTAATATCGATATCCCCTGTTTGTTCTGTAAAAGTTGTTATATCCGTTTAGAGGACTATTTAAAAATCCTGTGTTTAGTATTGATGGTGATATTGCAGGTGTTAAACCTGTAGGATATCCGTGATAGCGACTGTACATACGTCTAAATAAATTCGGACTGTAATAATTTGATACATAGTTTTTGGTGTTGTAATAGTCTTGGTAGCAGGATAGAATATTGTTTACTCTTTCTGTATAACTCAGATTTCCATAGGTTTGTCTAAATAATGTTTTTTCAATTCTACCTAGTCTGTTTGTTAATGTTTGTGTTGGGTATGCTTTGTGATATAAGTGCATTTCAACTCTATTTAAGTCATCTGAATACATATCATCAGCATCTGTTGATGTTGTTGTATTGTTTGCTATGTATTTATATGATTTTAATTTAGCACCTGCTTCTGCTGTTGTGCTAGTCATTGTAATACTAAGAATAAATAGTGCCACTAACATTGTTTTCATGATAAATCCTCTCTTTTCAATGCTAATGGTAATTTCTTTGTTCATTTATTACATTGTTCACTTGTGTAATATTACAAAGTGGTAAATTTTTGACATGAGTGCTATTATAATATCATGTTTAATATGAAGAGTGATAAAAAAGAGGTTATTGCCTATTTTCATACCCATTGGGATAGAGAATGGTATAGAGAATATGAAGTTTTCAGACTTAGATTGTTAAGAGTTTTTGATCATATTCTTGATATGTTAGAAGGACATGTTATTCCATCATTTTATTTTGATGGTCAGGTTGCTGCGTTGCAAGATTATTTGCAGATGCGACCTGAAAGAGAAGTTCTTGTTCGTATGCTTATTGCTGATAAAAGACTTTTTATAGGTCCTTTTTATTGTTTGATAGATGAATTTCTGACAGATGGTATTTGTTTTAGAAAGAATCTTGAATTAGGTATGCAAATTGCTAAAAGTTTTGGTTGCAAAGATTTTGTTGCTTACCTTGCTGATACATTTGGACATAGTCAAAATATTCCTGAAATATTAAAAGAATATGGCATTTCAAGAGCTATTGTTTGGCGTGGTTGTGGTGCTGAAATTCCTGCGAATTTTAAATTTGGCGGAATTGATACTGTTAATTTAGTTCGCGGCTATTATATGGATATTTTTTCATCTAAGAAGTCTGTTGAAGAAAAGGCTGAATTTTTAAAACATAATTTGGATTTGATTGCCGAAAAATCAGGTAATGTTTTATTATTACCTATTGGTGGTGATCATTTGGATATTCCTAATGATATTATGGAACAAATAGAGGCTGTTAATGATGTTTTAGAAGATTATCATATTACTGTTGGTTCTTTGTTCCAGTATTTTGATAAAGTTAAATTTAAAGACAGACACGATGGAGAATTAAGAGATAACTCAAAAACCTTTATTTTACCGGGGGCTTATTCTTCAAGAACTAAGTTAAAAAGATTAAATGCCGAATGCTCTTATAAACTTGATTTGGCTGATAAATTGCAATATAATTTGGGGTCAAATTATGATACTTCTATAGATTATGCATATAAATTGCTTTTGCAAAATCAGGCGCACGATAGTATTTGCGGTTGTTCAACCGATTTGGTTCATGAAGAAAATGTTGTTAGATATAATAAGATTTTGCAAATTGCAAATACAATAATTGATGTTATTAGTGAACATCAACCGAAAGACTTAACTATGTCTTTTAAATACCCTGATAAGTATAAAATTTTAGAAGTTAAGCGTACAAAAATAGAAGAGAATACTCAAGTTATTGAGAAAAAAAGAGGTTTCCCGAGAGAAATTCTTTATGATAAAAATAGAGCACCTGTTACTGAAGATTATGCGACTATTTATACTCTACTTAAAGAGTTTAATCCGGATAACAAAACTTCAGATATAGTTGTTCGTGATTCTGCTTTGTTTAATGTTAATATTAACTTGTCAATCGAAGATGGTAAGTTGGTTTTGTATGACAAGGCAAAACGTTATGATAATTTTATAGAATTTGTTCGCTGTAAAGATCTAGGAGATAGTTATAATTTTGCTCCTGATAAAAATGATAAAGAAGAAGTTGCTAAAATTGTATCTTCTAAGGTTTTGGAAGAAGGTCCGTTACGTTGTACTATTCGTATAATGACCAGCTTCTTTACTGTCGATGTTTCATTGTATAAAAAATCTAAACTGTTAAGATTTAAAATTAAGTGGTTGAACTTGGCTTCTAACAAGCGTTGGCAAGTTAGGTTTAATTTCCCGAATAAAGTTAAAGAAGTAAAATCTGAGGATATGAATTTATTGATTTCAAGAAAATTCGATCCTGATTATGATATGCGAAAGAATTTGCCAACTGAAAAAGGTATTGAAGCTAAAATTAATACTGCTCCATTCCAAAGATTTGCTTGGACAAATGGGTTTGGTGTAATTACTAAAGGTATTACTGAGTACGAAGTTTGTGGTAATCATTTTGCTTTGACACTATTACGTAGTACCGGTATAATTTCAAATCCTAAAAATCCTGCAAGGACTACTCCTGCCGGTCCTCCGATTGAAGTTCCGGGGTTGCAGCAGTTGGGTGAAAATGTTGCGGAATTTGCTGTTGGATTTTTCCCTGTTAATGATTGGGCTTCTTATGTAGAAGAAATTTATCCGCAAACTATAATTTTCTAATTTTATACATTTTACAAAAAGAAAAACGGTCATTTTGACCGTTCTTTTTGTTTGTTTCCTATCCTTTTTTCCTTAAATATGCTTTCCTGTTTTTCCTATTGATTTACAACAACTTTTGATACAAAATTTACTGCTTCAAAGAATGTGTCTTTTACAAATTCTTTTGCTAATACCTTTAGTGGTCGATTTTCAATGCAATCAAACACAAAATATATTGGGTCTTGTGAATTGTTAAATCTCATTCGTTTATCTTTTAATTTCAAATAATCTATTTCTGTCGGAAGAGTTGCTCGACGTCCTCTTCGTTTTGTTATTGAACCAAATGCTTGTCCTGATGTTGCTATCATTTTATTTTCTCTCTCTCGTTTATATCTTACATATATATAAAGTATTTAACTTTCAAAAATTTGCTTTTTTTGTCTTTATAATATGAAGAAATGTTAACAAGAGGTTATTTTTCCATTTCAACTACTTCATCATCAGAAATGTTTTTGCCTATTGCTTTTTCAAGTTGTGCTCTTGCTGAATTGTATTCATATAGAGCTGTATAGTATGTTAATTGTGCTTGTTCATAAGTGTTTTCAGCATCTTTTAATTCTGTTGGTGAAGCTTCTCCTACTCGATAACGACCGTAAGATAGTTCGTAATTTTCTCTGGATTGTTTTACGTTTAGAATTGCTACTGGTAGTTGATTTCGTTTTTCTTCAAGTGTCAGATAGGCATTTTGAATTTCCAGATATATTGTATTTTGAGTGTTTTTTGCATTTGCTAATTCTCTATCATACAAGTATTTTGCTTCTTTTATTTCATTTCTTATAAGCATTGCATTTATTGTTGGAAATGTTAAATATCCGCCTATGTTGAAACCATAATTTGAGTTCCAAGATTTCCCGCCTCGTTGATATTGCCCTTCAAATGTTAATGATGGTAAAAATGATTTCTTTGTTAATTTAACTGTTTGATTTGTCCCTTCTACTCTTATTTCGGCTAATTTTAGTTCCGGGCGAGATTCTCTTGCTATATCTATTGCTTGTTCAAATGTTAAATTAACCGGTTTATATTGTAGTCTGTCTAATATATCATATTTTTCTATAAACGGAACGCCCATAACATTGTTAAGCTTTGCAATAGCAAGATTTACAGCATTATCGGCTTGGATTAATTTTAGTTTTGCATTACTTAAATTTGTTTCTGCTATTGTTACGTCAACTTTTGGGTTTTCGCCTGTTTCATAAAAGGCTTTTGCTTGGTTATAAAATAATTGGTATTTTTCTACAGTGTCTTGGGCTACTCGTTTATTTTCATAAGCATATAAAACATTGTAATAGGCATCTTTTGTTTGATATATTACATCGTTGACTATTGCTTCAAAAGTCTTTTTATAGCCTTCATAATCAAGTTTTCTTATTGTTGCTTGGTTTTGAGTTACTCCAAAATCATATAACATTTGTTGAAGTGATACTTGGCCAAGTAAGTAATAATTGAATTCCAAACTCTGACCTAATGCATCTGATAATTGAAGTTGTCTTAGTCTTGTGTAACTTGTTTGCCAAGATATTGTTGGGAAAAAATTTGACCAAACTTGTTTTATTCTGGCGTCGGCTGCTAAAATATCTTGAAATGCGGCACTTATTTGAGGGTTATTTCCCAAAGCAAGTTTTAGGCAATTATCAAGAGTCATATCCACATTTTTTTCAATAGAACCTGCTATTACGTAATCCGGGCTTACTGTTATTTCCGGAAGAACTTTTTCATCTTGAGGATATTCGTCAGTATTTATCTCGTTACCAAGTTTTTTTGCTTGTACTAACGGTGAAAATGCTAATATAATTATAAATAGTAATATAATTTTCTTAAACATCTTTTTTTCTTTCTTTAAATTCTGTTATTTTATCAGTTAAATAAATTTTAAGTTCTTCTATCATTACATAAAATGCAGGAACAAGGAAAGTTCCGATAAATGCTACTGCCATCATTCCGCCAAATACTGTCATACCAACAGAGTGTCTTGAGGCAGCTCCTGCTCCTTGTGCAAATACAAGAGGTAACAAACCTAAAATAAATGCTATGTTTGTCATCATTACTGCTCTAAATCTTAGTTTTGCAGCTTGCATTGCAGCTTCTTTTATCGGCATTCCTTCTTGGTGTGCGTCTTTTGCAAATTCAACAATCAAAATTGCTTGTTTTGTACTCAAGCCGATTAACATTACTAATCCGATTTGAGAATATAAGTCCATTGAATATCCTGCAACATATTGGAATAACAATGCTCCAACTAATGATACCGGTGTTACTAATAATACACTGACAGGCAAAAACCAGCTTTCATATAATCCTACAAGGAATAAGAATATAAATACTAATGACATTATCAAAATTGGTAAAATTTGTCCGCTGGATTGTTTTTCTTGTAATGAAGATCCTGACCAAGAAAATCCCATATCATTTGGTAATACTTCTTGTGAAATTTCTTCCATCATTTCCATTGCTTTACCTGAACTTATTCCTGATCTTGCACTTCCGTTTATTGTAATTGCAGGGTACATATTAAATCTTGTTCTTTTATATGGTCCAACAATATTAGAAGTTTTTACAACCGCAGTTAGGGGAACCATTTTCCCGTAATTGTTTTTTACATATATTTTCCCAAGATCTGATAGTTTTTCTCTATATGGAGCATCAGCTTGTAAGAATACACGATATACACGCCCATATTTATTGAAGTCGTTAACATAAGTTTTTGCAAAATATGATGCGATTGCATTATAAACTTCACTAACTTCAACATTTTGTGCCATTGCTTTATCAACATCTACATCAATTAGTATTTGAGGAAGATTTGCGGTATAAGAGCTGTATATCATTGTGAAATCAGGGTTTTCTCTTGCTTTTGACATTAGTTTTACTGCTTCATCATAAAACTCAGAAGCTGATCTGTCACCTTTATCAAGCAGTTGATACTCAAATCCGCCAAACATACCTAAACCTGTAATGGCTGGTGGTGAAAATGACGCAACTGTTGCATCAGGAAAATGCGCAACTTGTTTTTTGATATTTGCCATAATTCCGTCTAAAGATTCTTCTTTTGATTTTCTTTCTCCCCAAGGTTTTAAGTGTGAAACAATTAGTGCTGTATTTTCACCATCAAAACCAATCAATGAGATTAAATCTTTTATACCCGGAATGTTTTTAAATTTGCTTTCGATATCTTTTGCAACTTCATCTGTTCTTGATGCTGAAGATCCTTCAGGAAGTTGAATTTGAGTAAATATTGTTCCTCTGTCTTCATCAGGTAAAAATCCTTTTGGAATTATTAAAAACATAAATCCGGTTAAGGCTATTATTATAAATAATACAGATACTGTCATTTGCCAAGAATTTACAAATATACTGGTGCCTTCAAGATATTTATCTCTTACTTTATTAAACCAATCGTCAAATTTTTGTATAAATTTAAAATCTGCTTTTCCTGTATCTTCTTTTAATATTGTAGAGCAAAGTGCAGGTGCTAATGTTAGTGCAACCATTGTTGATAAACCGATAGAAGATGCAATACAAAGAGCAAATTGTCTAAACATTCTACCCGTGATTCCGCCCATAAATGATACAGGTACAAATACTGCCATCAATACTAATGATGTTGCTACAACTGCTCCAAATACTTCTTTCATTGTGATTTCAGTTGCTTCTTTTGGCGATAATCCGTCTTGAATATGTCTTTGGGTATTTTCAAGTACAACGATAGCATCATCTACAACCAGCCCTACTGCAAGTACTAAACCAAATAATATCAAAAGATTTATTGAAAATCCAAAGATATTCATAAATATAAATACACCAATTAAAGATACAGGGATTGCTGCAAATGGAATAAATGCAGCTCTTGCGGTTCCCAAGAATAAGTACGTTACTATTGATACTAACAGTACAGCAAGTGCAACTGCTGTTACAACTTCGTGTATTGATTCTCGTACGAATTCTGTTTCATCGTGTTGAACCTTGTATTCAATATCTTTTGGGAATGTTTTGCTTAATTCTTCAAGTTTTTTTCTTATTTTGTTTGATAATTGTATTGCGTTTGCTTCTGGCATTTGAGATACTGTAATGATTGCTGAATTTTTTCCGCTTATTCTTGAAAAATATGAATAACTTTCAGCACCTAAATCTACTCTTGCAATATCTTTTATTCTAACTTGTGCACCGTTTGGTAATGATTTTATTATGATATCTTCAAACTCTTCGGCTGTTTTTAGTCTGCCTTTTGTTCTCATTGTAAGTTTGATTAATTGTTTATCTTTCATCGGCTCAACACCCAAATCTCCGGCTGGAGATTGTATGTTTTGAGCTTGAATTGCATTTGTTACTTCTGTTGTTGATAGTCCGTAATTTGCCATTTTATCAGCATCTAGCCATATTCTCATAGCATATGATTCTGAACCGAATACGCTTACATTACCAACACCTTTAATTCTGGCAATTTCATCTTTAATAAATATATCTGCATAATTTGCGATAAATAAGTTGTCATAGGTGTTGTGTGGGGAATCTACTGATATCATTAATAACCCGGGACCACCTGTTGATTTTTTTACAGAAAGTCCGTATCGGCGAACTTCTTCTGGTAATCTTGGGGTTACTAATTGAAGCTGGTTTTGAACGTTTACTACTGACATATCAGGATCTGTTCCAACTTCAAAATATATTGTTAATTTATAGGAGCCGTTTTGCGAGGTTGATGTCATATATATCATGTTATCAACACCGTTTAATTGTGCTTCTACAGGGGCGGCGATTGTTGATTCTACTACATCAGAACTTGCTCCGGCGTATGTTGCTTGAACTACTACTTGCGGTGGTGTTATTGATGGATATTCTTCTAATGGTAATACTTTTATCATTAGCATTCCGGCAAGTAATATTACCATTGATATTACTATCGCTAGTTTCGGGCGTTTTATGAATAAATTTCCGTTATTGTTTTCAAGCATATTTATTTCCCTGATTTTTGTTGTTCTTCTCCATTTGAATATAATGCTTTATTTAATTTTGCCATTTCTTCTTTTGTTACTATTTTTACCGGTAAACCTGGCATTACTTTTAGAATTCCGTCTGTAACTATTTTATCTCCTGGTTTTACTCCTTCTTTGACTATCCAATTTTCCTTGGTTTGTCCGCCAAGTTTGAGATATGTTAATTGCGGAAGTCCTTTTTCATCTATTTTATATACGTATTTGCCTTCTTGGTTTTCTTGAACTGCGGTAACTGGAACTACTGGAACTTTTATTTTATTGTTTGCATATAGTTTTATGTTTACAAATTCTCCATGCAGTAATCTGTTTTTAGGGTTTTGGAAGGTTGCTCTCATTGTTACTGTTCCTGTTGTATCATCAACTTTGTTGTCTAAAAAGTCTTGTACTCCATCCAGTTCATATTTTTCTCCACTTTGGAAATATAATTCTACTTTCCTTTTTTCGTCAACTTTCTTATCGGATTTTGTTAATTCTATATATTCTTTTGATGGTAGTGGAAATGTTACATATATTGGGTTTGTACTATTTATTGTCGTTAGTGATCCTGAAGTTGGAGTTACGTAGTTTCCTATTGTAACATCTATTATTCCAATTCTGCCATCAACAGGTGCTTTTACTTGTGTATAACCAAGGTTTCTGTTGGTATCACTATAGCTTGCTTGAGCTGCTTTTAATTGCGCTTGAAGTGCATTTCTATTTGATAAGATTTCATCATAACGAGATTTTGCTATGTAATCTTTTTTTACAAGTTCTTCCGCCCTTGCTAATTGTTTATTTGCATATTCCAGTTGGGCTTTTATGTTTTGAACGTTTGCTTGTGCCATATTTGACGCGTTTTGAAATTCTGCTGGTTCTATTAAAAATAGAGTATCTCCCGCTTTTACATAATCGCCTTCTTTGAAGTAGCTTTTTTGTAAATATCCTGAAATTCTTGCTAAAATACTTACTTGATATTTTGAAACTATTCTTCCGGGTGCTTCAAAACTTTGTAATACTTCATCTTCTTTTACTGTATCTACTACGACTTCTGGTGTTTGTCTTGTTTTCCCTTTACTCGATAAATATTTCGAATATGCAAATCGACCTCCGATAGCAAGTACGACACATGCAAGTATTAATATAATTATAAATATCATTTTTGATTTCATAAATATATCTCCCTTAGATATCTGGGTAAATGCCCTAATCGTTATTTTTAGTTTAATATAAATTAGAATTGTCTGTCAATTATATACGTTTTTATGTATTTAATCATTTTGTTCAATGCTATACTCCTATGGGAAATAGTATTTTTTAATGTTTCAGGCATTTCTGCTATTGTTATATCATACCCGTTAGGTATAAATATTGGGTCATATCCAAAGCCGTTTGTGCCTGCTTGCTTTGTTGCGATATTCCCGTGGCATTCTCCAATTTCTTGGTTTAATATATTCCCATCTTTATCTACAAGTGTCATAGCACAAACAAATTTTGCCTTTCTATTAGCCGAGTCGTTAATATTTTTAAGAAGTTTATCTATACGCTCTTGTGCAGTTGGTGCGTATCTTGCGGAATACAGTCCGGGTTCACCGTTTAAGGCTTCTACGCATAAACCTGAATCATCTGCTAATGAAAGATTATGCGAAAGTTTAGAGGCTTCTTTCGCCTTTATATATGAGTTTTCTTTAAATGTTTTGCCGTTTTCTTCTGGATCAAAACCTTCCGGGGGTAAGATAAATTCTATTCCTGAACCTTGTGCTATTTCATTTATTTCTTTTACTTTATGTTTATTGCCTGTTGCAAAAACTATTTGTATTTTATTTTCCATATCTCCTTTGCCTCATATTGAATTCTTCTATACAAGATTTTAGTAAGTTTTTGTCAAATTCCGGCCAGTATTCATTTTTTACTATAATTTCAGAATATGCTATTTGCCACAACAAGTAGTTTGATATTCTTTTTTCTCCGCCTGATCTTATTAAAATATCAGGATCAGGTATTCCTTTTGTGTATAAATATTGTGAAATTATATCCGGGGTTATTTCTTCCGGTGGAATTTTATCTGTTATGATTTGTTTTACCGCATTTGTAATTTCATCTCTAGAACCATAATTCAATGCAATTTGTAATATTACTCCGTCATTATTTTTTGTAGTTTCAATAGCATTTGCCGTTACTTGTTGAAGTTTTTTTGATAATCTTGTTTTATCACCTATAAAATGAATTTGTACACCTTCTTGGTGCATTTCTTCTAATTCGTTTTTTAAGGTTACCGCAACTAAATCCATTAGAAAATCTACTTCTTCCTGTTTTCTGTTCCAATTTTCTGTTGAAAAGGCATATACGGTTAAATATTTTACTCCAAAGTCTTTGCAGGCTCTAAGTGTCTTTTTTAATGCTTCAACTCCTTTTTTATGTCCCATAGCTGATGGTAAATTCTTTTCTTTTGCCCAGCGTCTGTTTCCATCCATTATTATTGCTATGTGTTTTAAGTTTGTTTCTTTTACTATTTCTCTTATTTCGCTATCCACTTTGTTTTCCTTTATATTACTATTGCACCGTGCGATGCGTCTTGAACATTTTTTGCATACTTTGCAAGATATCCTGATTTACATTTTATTTCAAATGGTTTTAGGGTTAGTTTTCGTTTTGCAATTTCTTCTTCTGATACAAGAAGAGTTATTTCTTGGGTATTTATATCTATTTTTATTTTATCCCCGTCTTTTATCAGTGCTATTACTCCGCCTTCTGCTGCTTCAGGAACTACGTGTCCTACACAAATGCCTCTTGTTGCTCCTGAAAATCTTCCATCAGTTATTAGTGCACATTTTTTGCCTAAACCTTTTCCTACAAGTAGTGATGTTGGGGCTAGCATTTCTCGCATTCCTGGGCCGCCTTTTGGACCTTCGTAACGTATTACTATTACGTCACCCTCTTTGATTGTGTCATTTTCAAGAGCTTCCATTGCACTTTCTTCACTGTCAAATGTTCTAGCGTTTCCTGTGAATTCATAACAATCAGGATCAACTCCTGAGGTTTTTATTACGCATCCGCCTTTTGCCAGATTTCCATATAATATTGTTAAGCCGGCCTTTGTATATTTTGAATCTTTATAATATGGAATTATTGATGTATCAATTTGTGCATATTTGGCAATTTCCAGTGTCGGAATTCCTGAAACTGTTTTTGTATCGGATATTAAATTTGCAGATGCTAATGATTTTAAAACTGCCGGTATTCCCCCTGCGTAGTGAAAATCTGCCATTGTTAAACTTGATGATGGATTTATTTTTACTATTTGGTGAACATTTTTGCTTAATTCATCAAAATCCTTTAGGGTAATATCTATTCCTCCTGCATTTGCTATTGCAAGTGTATGTAAAAATGTGTTTGTAGATCCGCCAAGTGCCAAATCTGCAACTATCATATTTCGCATACTCTCTTTTGTGATAATCATTGAAGGTTTTATATCATCTTTTACCAAATTAACAATTCTCATGCCAGAATCAAATGCTATTCTTCTTTTTTGTGAAGATACTGCACTTGAGCTTGCACAATAAGGAAGGCTCATTCCCAAAATTTCAGTCAGGCAAGCAAGAGTGTTTGCGGTGTACATTCCTTGACAAGAGCCAGCAGAAGGGCAAGATGCTTCTTCCATTGCAAGTAATTCTTCTTCTGATATTTCACCTTTGCGATACTTCCCAACCGCTTCAAATGAGCCGGTTACCATTGTTAATTTGTGATGCCCTTGGCACTCACCATCTAGCATTGGTCCTGCTGTTACAATTATTGTTGGAATATCTATTCTCAATGCTGCAATAAGCATTCCGGGTGTTATTTTGTCGCAATTTGAAAGAAGAACTAATCCGTCAAGTTGATGTGCTTGGGCTACTGTTTCGACACAATCTGCTATCAAATCTCTTGATGGCAGTGAATATTGCATTCCGCAATGTCCCATTGCAATTCCATCACATACCGCCGGAACTCCAAAGATGAATGCTTGACCTCCTGCTGAGTGTATTCCCTTTTCGATTTGTCTTTCTAAATCTCGCATTCCGATATGACCAGGCACCAAGTCTGAAAATGAACTTGCTATTCCAATAAATGGTGCATTCATATTCTTTTTGCTAACTCCTGTAGCCATCAAAAGTCCGCGATGCGGAGTTCTTGCTATACCCTTTTTTATACTATCGCTTCGCATTTTTATATCAATCCCTTCATATCAATTATATATCAAATGGTTTTTATATAGGAAATATTAAAATCTTTGTCCCATTCAATTTCTCCTTGTGGAACCAGATTATGATATTTGTATGAGTTTAAAATATATTCTTCTTTAAATAGTTTTTTCTTTCCCAGTATTTTTATTATATCAGGTAATAATGCTGTGCTGCCTGCTAAGGTGCCTTCTTTTGAGGTTGCTTTTGTTCCGTCAAAATAGATTTTTGATCCTGCAAATTCAAATTCTTTTACTTTACTATGTGTACAAGGCAGGCAGTCTGAGATTAGAATTATTTTGTCACTTGGTTTTGTTTTGAATAGTAAGTTTAGCGCATCATCAGAAACATGAACTCCATCTGCAATAATTTCTGTGTATAAATTATCATTTATCAATGCGCTTAATGCTGTTGATTTGCCTCTATGTGATATCGGACTCATTGCATTAAAAGTGTGTGTGGTTCCGTCACAATTTTCTAAATCTCCACCTGTACAATGTCCTGCTTGAACTTTTATTCCTTTATCTTTTAGGTATGGAATAAAATCTGATGTGCATAATTCAGGAGCAAGTGTTATTATTTTTATAAAATCATTTTCTATAAGTTTAAAATTTTCAACGGTTGGGGTAAGAAAATATTTCGAATCGTGTATTCCTTTTTTCTCCGGGTTTAGAAATATACCTTCTAAATGAACACCTGCAATTTTTGCCATTTCCTTTGTTTGTTTTGTTGATGCAGTTTTTATAATGTTTATTTGGTGTTTTATATTTTCAATAGTATCGGTTACAAGAGTTGGAAATATTATTCCAACTCCTTCTTTCAATATTTCTTTTGATAAATATAAAACATCATCAACTGTTGCAGTATTAAAATCTACACCATAACAGCCGTGGAAATGTTGTTCAATTAGTAAAGGTGTTTTCATAATTAGATTACGCTTCCTGCAAAAACTTTTCTTGCTTGTTCTCTATCATCAAAATGTATGGTTTTATCTTTTAGGATTTGATAGTCTTCATGACCTTTCCCTGCGAGAATGACAACATCATTATTGTTTGCGATTGTTTTTAGTAATGCGATTGCTTCTCCTCTATCAGGTTCTACTGTAACAATATCAGGGCTTACTGATTTTAAGCCTGCTAGAATATCTGTTATTATTTGTTGCGGGTCTTCTGAACGTGGATTATCACTTGTTATAACAATTTTGTCTGCAAGTTTTTGTGCGATAGCACCCATTTTTGGCCTTTTTGTCGCATCTCTATCTCCACCGCAACCAAATAGACATATTAATTTTCCATCTGGTGGCGTGATTTCTCTTGCTGATTTTAATACATTTTCTAATCCATCAGGAGTATGTGCATAATCAACAATAACCAGCGGTTTTTTATTAACGATTTCAAATCTTCCTGCTACACCATGAACGTTTTGCAATGCTTTTAGTGAAATATTTATATCAATTCCCATTGCCAATGCTGCTGTTAAAGCTGCAAGTACGTTATAGACGCTAAACATTCCGTTCATATGAAGATTTACGCTATAAGTTTCGCCTTTATATGTTAATTTGAATTCAGCTCCGTTAAGTGAGAAATTAATGTCTTTTGCCATTACATCAGCATTATTTTTTACTCCGTATGTGAATTTTTTAACGCCTTCAGGCACTACTGCTAAAAATCTGTCACCATATTCATCATCTTTATTTATAACTGCAAAGTTACCTTCTGTTAATCTTTCAAATAAAAGGGCTTTTGCTTTAAAGTAGTTCTCCATTGTAATATGGTAATCCAAGTGATCTTGAGTTAAATTTGTAAGAACTGCACCATTAAATCTGCAACCTCCAACTCTGTTTTGTTCAAGTGCATGTGAGCTTACTTCCATTACAACGTTATCAATTTTTTCTACATCCTTAATCATTCTCAATGTTGCCTGAAGTTCCGGAGCTTGTGGAGTGGTATGCTTCGCATCTCTGTATTCTCCGGTTGATGATAATTTATAACCTAATGTTCCTATCAATGCACATTTTTGTTGGTTTTCTTCGAATATTTTTTGGATTAAGTGTGTTACGGTTGTTTTTCCGTTAGTTCCTGTTATTCCTATAAGATTAATACCCTTTGATGGACTTGAATAAAATCTGTCTGCTATATCTGCGATTTTATGTCTTGTTGAATCAACTTGTATTTGCGGAACTTTTACATCCGGAACTCTTCTTTCTACAAGAAGGGCTGCGGCTCCATTTTCGATTGCCATTTTTGCAAATTCATGCCCGTCTGTGTGTTCTCCTACTAAGCATATAAATATATCATCTTTTTTTGTTGTTTTTGAGTTATATGATATTCCTGAAATTTCAACATTTTTAAAGTTTATTAAATCGTCATACTGCAGATATTCTATTAATTCATCTAATTTCATTTATTTATCTCCTATTCTTCTTTTTTCTTATTTTGTGGGGTGTTAACCTGTACTTTATCAGGTTTTAAGTCTAAAATTCTTGCTGTTTGCTCTGCTACTTCTTTAAATACAGGTCCGGCGATTGTATTTCCCCATACAGGTCCAACTTTTGCACTATCAACAACTACGTATATCAAAACTTGTGGATCACTTGCAGGTAAATATCCGATAGTTGAGGTGTACATTGCACCTGAATATCCTGGTCCGTTTTCTAATGGCTTTCTTGACGTTCCTGTTTTGGCTGCTACATTATATTTGTCCATTTTGATACAAGATTTACCATTGTTTACACTCATTGCAAGTAGTTTTGTTATTGTTCTTGCGGTTTCAGGCGAAACTGTCGGTATTCGTTTTACTTTTTCAGCTTCCTCTTCTTCTGAGTATTTTATTACGTGTGGGGTTACTCTTACTCCATTATTTGCTAATGCAGAAACCGCTGATACCATTTGCATAATTGATACAGAGGTTCCGTATCCGTATGACATTGTCATATGTAACCCTTTATCCCACAATTTTGGAGGTGCAAGTAAGCCTGATGATTCTCCAGGTAAGTCAATTCCTGATTTAGACCCAAATCCGAATTTTTTTAGCATATCGTAAAATTCTTGGTGGGTCATTAGCGCACCTATGTTTACTGAACCAATATTACTTGAATGCTCAAATAAATATACTAAATCGATTTTTCCCGGAGCTCCTTTTTGTTTATAATCGTAGTTTTCAATAGTGTAGCCACCAAATTTCATTCTACCGGTGTCTTCTATTATTGAATTTTCATTGATTTTGCCAAGTTCCATTGCACTGGTTACTGTTATCGTTTTGAATGTTGAACCTGGCGGATATACGTCTGTTAATGTCCAGTTTTTTATCTGCTGGTTTGTTGCTTTTTGAAAATAATTCGGATCGTATGTCGGATATACCGCGTATGCTAATATTTCGCCATTTTTAGGGTTCATTACGATTACCGCTCCCCTTAAGGCTTCTTTTTCTTCAATAATTTTGTTTAATTCTCTTTCGCATACGTGCTGTATTGCGGCATCTATTGTTAATGTTATATCTTGGCCTTTTGGATTTCTTGTCGGTCCTATCGGATCTGTTGGTATTTTGTATATAATTCTGCCATCTCTGGTCTTTTCGTAAGTTGCTCTTACTGCGTGTTCTAACTTGTCTTTTGCTGTTAACTCTACTCCATTAGATACTCCGGCATCAAAGTTATAAAAACCCAACACGTGAGATGCAAATACCCCTTGAGGATATTCTCTTGTGTTCTTTTTATCAAGACTTATTGAGCGAAAATTGTTGTCGCTTAATACTGCCATAACTTTTTTGGCGGTATCTCTATCTACATCTTTTTTTACTGCAATTACAGGAATTTTTGTATTGGAAAGTTTACTGTATAAGTTTGCTTCTGATAGTCCAAGTATTGGGGCTAATAGTTTTGCTATTCTTCTTGGATTTTCTGTTTTAGAATATTCAACCGGACGTGCGTATATGTTATAGTAAATTCTGTCTGTTGCAAGTTTTATTCCATGTCTGTCATAAATGTCTCCACGTACTGCAAAATCATGATTTGCGCGTTGGATACGTCCTTTTTCTCTATATTTATGTGGGTCAAAAATCTGCAGTTTTACCAAGTGAATTGCCAAAATTGCTATAACTATCCAATATAGAGTAATTAGGATATTTAACCTTTTATTGCAAGATTTACCTCTAGAGGCTTTACTATTTTTGTCCCTGTCCCTATCTCTATCCCTATCTTCGCTTCTCATTATCTATTCCTCAGTAATTCCATATTATCACAAGGGGTGATAAATTTCACAATTATTAATTAAGTTTACGAAATTATATTTTTTGTAAATTTATAGTATATTGTTTCTATGAAAAAGGTTTTATTTACTCTTGGTTTGCTTATATTTTCTATAGTTATGGGATGTTTTTCTCCTTCTGTAGCGACAATTCAACCTGCTTTAACTGTTAATATGGAGTTATTAACGTCTGAAAAACCAACTTCGATTACAAAATTTGATAAGCCGTTTACTGTTGTTACTGTCGAAGATAACGTTTTATTAAAAGCATTTCCAAGTGATTATGGTTTTGAAGATTTGCAATATTACAATAAAGGTATAACTCTTGATGTGGTTGGTGAATATGATGGTTTTTATCAAGTTCAGCTTGCTCGTGATGATTATGCGTGGATTGATAAGAGTAAAGTTCAAGTGGTAGAAGGTTATGATAATTCACTTGCAGTTATTGAAAGTTTTGTTTATGAAGAATTACCAAATGAAAGAATTTATACTATTAAGTTGAATAAAAGAGCTCCTTACCTTTTATCTGAGTCTATTTTATATAGAACTGAGCATTTCATAAAATATTCTGATGGTTTGGATTTGGTTGTTTATAATGTTAAGAATTACCCTGAAAATAAATATGAGGTTCATCTTAATAAGTTAGGGGTTAATGACTTTGGATATAAAATTTATTATAAAAATAATAATGAATTGATTATCAAGATGAAAAATTTTCCGAAAGTAGATCCGCAAAAACCTCTTGAAGGTTTAAAGATTACACTTTCTATGAGTAATATAAAATATCCGTATAAAAAATGTCCTTGTTTAATTTCAGTTGAAGATGAGGTATCTTCAAAAATTCTTAATAAGCTGAAAATTTTATTAGAAGATTTCGGAGCAAAGGTTTCTTTAGTCGATGAGGATTCTGATAGCACTATTCCCGATACTGATATTTTTATTACACTTCATAATGATTTAAGACCTGTATCTTTGAATGCAGTTGATCCTGTTGGTGTGAATGTTTTTTATTATTATCCTCAATCTTCGACTTTAGCTTCAAAAATTGATGATTCAATATCGTATCATACGGGTCTGAAAGATCGTGGGGTAGATGTTAAAAATTTTGAACTTATAAAGAAAACGGATTATCCTGCTGTATTTGTTGAACTTTCTTATTTGATTAATTCAGCACAGCATTATAAAATTGTAGATGATGAATTTCAAAAATCTGTAGCTAAAGGAATTTTAAAAGGTATAGTGAGATATTTAAATGATAAATAATAATAAAAAAACAGGTGCATTTATTGTCCCTACGGGTGTTGGTGCTTCAATCGGCGGTTTTGCAGGTGATGCTGGGGCTTATGCCAGAGAATTTGCTAAATATACCAATCTAATTGTTAATCCAAATGTTGTTAATGCAGGTGGTTTTTCTGCTATTACTGATTCTATGTTGTATGTTGAAGGTTATTCTTTGGATTTGTTTTTCAAAGGTGAGGTAAATCTTTTGACTTCTGAAAATAACAAGATTGGTATTATTTATGACAAAGCGATACCTCAAGATGTTTTAAATGTGCATATAAATACTCATAATGCTGTAAAGGTCGTTTATGGTGTTGATATAGCAGGTTATGAAATTACGGAAGAAGATGTTGGGGTTGAGTTTTATGTAAATAATAGCGGAATTTCAGTTGGTAATGTTAAAAATATAGAAACTATCGGAAAGTCTTGTGAAAAGTTATTAAGCAAAGGTTGTGATGCGATTGCTATAGTTTGTCTATTTGAGGATGCTGAAGAGGATAATCCTGAATATGCAAATGGGCAAGGGGTTGATCCTGTGGGTGGTGTAGAAGCTATATTATCTCATTATGTATCAAAATATTATGATGTACCTTGTGCGCATTCTCCGGCTTTTAGAACTTTTCAAATAGATTCTGAAATAATAAGTCCTAAATCTGCTTCTGAATATATTACTCCAACTTTTTTACCTTGTATTTTGTTAGGGCTATCTCAGGCTCCAAAATTATCAAAAGATTTAAGTATAGGGTTAAATGTTAAAGATATAGATTTTCTTGTGATGCCACATAATTCTTTGGGTTCTGTTCCCGTTTTTGAATGTATAAAAAAACAAATTCCAGTTTATTCCGTACTTGAAAATTCGACTGTTCTTAATGTTGATGCTGAAAGTTTAGGTTTGTCAGAAAATGTTATCAATGTTCTAACTTATGCTGATTGTCTTGATAGAATTCTCAAAAGTTAGTAATTGCGGGTCTTTTTCAAGTTTACAGAATAGTTGTGCAGAAGTTTTAAATAATGCTGGGTTTGCACTAACGTAAAATTCTCCGTATCCATTTGTCTTGCTATCGTTTATTAGATTTTTTGCTGTTAAATCTTTTTTTATAAACTCTGCAAAATCAACAGCCGGGTCAATAAACATTTCTTTTGGCGCAAATTGGGTTAAAACACCTAAAAGGAATGGGTAATGGGTGCAGCCAAGAACTATTTTTTCAGGTTTGTTTTTTAGCATTGTTTTTAAGTCGTTTTCAATAATTTTGATACTTTGTTCATCATATATTAATGAATTTTCAACAATATGAACCCAGTTTGGGCAGTATTGTCCAAAGACTTCTATATCCTTATTATATTTTGCAATTTCTCTTGGATACGACTGTGATTGAATTGTTCCGTGTGTTGCAAATATACCAAGTCTTTTTATCGGTAGTTGAGCTAATATTATAGCTGCAGACTGTACTATAGGATAGATTTCAAAATTATATTTGTCTTTTATAATGTCATATATGGTTGAAGATGTAGTATTACAAGCCATAACAACAGCCTTGCAGCCTTTTTCTTCGAAGAATTTAAAAATTTCATCTGTATATTCTAATAGCTGCTCTTTTGTTTTGTCACCATAAGGCGTATGGACAGTATCACCATAGTAGATAAAATCTTCATTTGGTAAAATTTTTCTTACTTTTTCCAAAACGGTTAAACCGCCTACGCCAGAATCAACAAATCCTATAGGGGCATTGTTATTTAGTTTATTATTTAAGATATTCATAAATACCCTCAGCTATAGCCTTCGCAGTTGCTTGTTTTCTGCTTTCTGTTACTAATTGTCCTCTTTCTGCAGTGTTAGACAAGAAGCCTATTTCAACTAGAACTGCTGGGGCTGTCGTATGATTTATAACATAAAATTTTGATTTAAACAATCCGCGATCTTTAGCTTTTATGTGATTCAGCATTGATGCGTGTACTGTTTTTGCAAGTGTTAGACTATTATCTTTATAATAGTGTGTTTCCAGCCCATTTGGTGATTCTGAGTTGCTTGAATTTACGTGGATACTTACAAATACATCAGGATTTACATTTTCGCTAATATCAACGCGTTCTTGAAGTGATACTGTTGCATCTGTGTCACGGGTCATATATACATCAACCCCTTTGCTTGTTAGAATTTCTGCAACTCTTTTTGATACATCCAGTGTGATATTTTTTTCGTTTATTCCGTTACGTATAGCACCACAATCACTTCCACCATGACCTGGGTCTATTACAACTACTTTTTCTCCAGGTTTCTTGGCTGTAATTACAACAGGTGGAACTGTTATTGTTGGCGGGTCTATTTTTTTCTGTGGTAATTCTACGACTTTTGATTTTATTTTTAGTCGAATTGTCTTTCCGTCATTACCTGTGTGAATATCAGCTAAATCTCCTTGATATAGAGGAATTGATAATTTTAACCCTTTTCCAGGTAATGAGGTCATTTCTGCACCTTCAAAAAGTAAGCTTGATTTTAAGTCTATATCATTAACTTTATCAACGTTAAAAAGATAAAACTCTATCTTGTCAGATAATCTGTCTATTCCATATATAACAGGTTTTGAGAATATAAGTTTTACACAATGTGTGCTTGAATCAATTATGTCATCCGTAACCGAATTAAATGTCGCATTTGCGTGTGAAAATAATGTTTTTGGTCCTGTTACATTATTTATAAACTCAAGATTTTGTCCATCCGGTGATACTACCGGCATATATTTATCTGCGTATTTACTTGTTATTACTATTCTTGCTGTTGTACCTTCAAATTGTCCTATTTTTACAGTTTCGGTTTGGGTTATATATAATTCTCTATTACGAATAGCTGGGTTTACTATGGTATTGGGTATATCATATACTGCTCTTGTCGGATTTGACAATGTAAATGGCTTGGTTAATGTTAATGCTCCTATCCCATTTACTTGAACTATGCCATTTTTTACATCAAAATTGTCTATATAATATTTTGAGGCAAGTAATAGTTCTTTTTTTGTTAGTACATAATTTTTATCTTCTGTTGTTGCTCCAAGTTGAAATGCTGCATTTATTTGACTTACAATGTCATCTCTTGCTATTTGAAGAGGAATTTGTACTCCTATTGGTGTGTAGAATTTCCCTATTGTAGATACGGCATCTGTATAGATTTGCTGAAAATAATAATTTTGTATCTGTGCGGTTGCAAAACGTACAAATAATGTGTTTCCTAATATTTTTAACTGTATATTTTTAGGATTGTATGATTCTTTATATGATATTGTTACTCGAACAATATCAGGTGCTTCTGAAATTTGCTTAACAAGAATTTCTTTTATGTCAGAAGATGTTATAACTAAGTCCTGTGCTGAAGTTTGTAACATCGCTGAATCAATATCAAAATATGCTTTATGTCCTTCTTGATCAATAATCAATTTTGGAACAGTTTGAAATGTTATATCATCACTTGCTTTTGTGTTAATTGTTAAAAATGATGCTGAATTATCATATACAACTGAAGTGATATCGATGTTTGCAGCTAATACTTTCCCTGCAAAGCAGAGGATAAATGCTATAATACATATAAAGTTAAGAAAAAATTTTTTCATAAATAATATACCCTATGAAAATTATATAACGCTTTTTAATAAAATCAAAAATGTTAAATATATTTAAAGATAAAAATTTACTTGAAATAATTTTATGTTTTGCATACAATAAGTTTGTACGATATGTGCGCTCGTAGCTCAGTTGGATAGAGCGTTTGGCTACGAACCAAAAGGTCGGGAGTTCGAATCTCTTCGAGCGTAATTAAAAAGGCATCTTTTTCAAGGTGCCTTTTTTCATTTCTTATTATTGTATAATGGACAAATGAAATAAAATGTCGGACAACAAAATTCAAAACTTTTAAAATTCTCTCTAAAATAGGGGGAATTTTTTTTTTATTCCCAATGTCGTAAAAAAACAAATTCAAAAAATATAAAAAACTGATAATTTTATTTTAAATGCAAAAATACTGAATGATACTTATTGTGTGTAGAATTATTGTATGTATTTTTATAATATTAACAAGGATGATTATGAATATAATACAATTATTTGCAAATAATGTTAAAAAATATAGAAATTTAAAAGGTATTTCACAGGAATATCTTGCAGAGCTTTCGGGTTTACATCGCACCTACATTAGTTCTATAGAATGTTATAGAAGAAGTGTGTCATTAAACAATATTCAAAAAATAGCAAAAGCTTTAGATGTTGATGTTTATAAATTATTTTTAGTTGAGGAAGAATGAATCATTTTGTATTTGCCAATAAACAATTATTATTCAAAAATATTATTGTTCAGAAAAATGAAGTCGGTATTATTCTAACCAGCGATGAAGTATCTGCAATAGTGTCTTTTGTATATAGTAATTGTACTGTTAAAGTTCGTCTTGAGGATATTACGCGTTTTGATCCATTAAAAACTGGAGACCAATTTTCTAAAAAAGTTTGTAATGTTTGTCATCGTTTGCTTGATGTTAATTTATTTCAGAAAAATCAGAATGGGAAAAATAATAGAACAGTGAGGCGCCCATCATGTAATCATTGTAGGGATATTATTGACGGAAAAAACATGACGTCTGCAGAAAAAACAATGATGAATAAAATAAAACCCCATATGGAAATTTGGACTTGTCCTATTTGTAAAAAAACAACTATTCCTGGATTAACAAGCAAGGTTGTGTGTGATCATGATCATGTAACAGGGCACCCTAGGGCTTGGATATGTGATAGCTGTAATACAGGCTTAGGAAGATTTAAAGATGACCCCGTATTACTTAACAGTGCGATAAAATATTTAAATAATAATGGTGTAAAAACTAATTAAATATAGGTAATTGAATTCCTTTATTTTTATATGTGTCAATTCTCGTTTTTGCAATATTAACATATTCTTCAGAAATATCACATCCAAGATAGTGTCTTTTGTTAATTAAAGCCATTTTGCAAGTAGTGCCACTTCCACACATTGGATCAAAAATCAAATCACCTTCATTGCTCCAACTCAGAATATGGTCCTGTGCGAGTCTTTCTGGGAAAACTGCTGGATGATTAAATGCTATTTTATCATTAGTTGTACCTCCTAAACCAACAGCATATTCCCATATGTTTGTTTTGGTTTTTTCTTCATTTAATCTACCTAATATTTTTTTATTAATACCATCTGATTTCTTATTATGTACCAGCATTTCCATACCAGAACGCACAGTTTTTTCTTTTAATGGATTAAACGTCTTTGGAGAACCTTTTGAAAAAATAAACATGAATTCAAAACAATTAGTATAGGCATTTGATCTCATAAAAGGTGTATTTTTCTTTTTGTATATCATTGTGTCATGGACATTAAATCCTACTTCTTGAAAAGCGAGTGCATGTCTAAAACTTGTTAAAGTTTTATTTCCTTTTTTTATTTTATCGCCAACTACCCATACAACTACACCACCAGGTTTAATTATTCTATACAATTGTTTTGCAATTTGGCTATAATTGAACAAATATCCATTATAGTCACGTAAATCATCATATGGTGGCGATGTGACAACCAAATCAATATAATCAGCTTCCATATTTTGCATAAAATTAAGGCAATTATCACAATATATATTATCTATCTTAATCTCTTCCTGTTTAATATCAGTCTTTATATTTGACATATCCCTACACTCCAATTCCATTATAATATAAAAAGGTATATTATCAAATTATATCGAATTAATTTTGCCTATTTTTTGCTTTTTCAATGACTATTTCAACTTTAAATTACATTTTTAAGATTTTTGAGTAAAAAATAATTAATTTTGCTAAAATTTTGAAATTTAATAAAAATTGAGTTAAAAGGTTTTCGATGGCTACATTTTAATCTATTTTACAAAAATGTAATTTTTTCTATATTGGTAGGATAACTTTCAGTTTCAAAACCTCCTCGCTCATATTCCAAAAACGTGGCAGAACGGACAAAATAACATTGCCTCAATATTTTTAGGGAAAGTAGTATCAAACTCAAACCCCAAGCCAACTATACCCCTAAATGTTCAATTACATTTTTGGGAATTTCTCCTGTCCAGTTATAATTTGATTTTATATAATAAAAATACGGGTATTTTGTTATTACCCGTATTTTTTATTTTGTAAATAATATTTTTTACTATACAGCTTTGTCAAGTTTTCTATCACTTGATTTATGTGAATTTCTATATAGAATATATGCACCTGATAGAACAATCACACCACCAATTACGCTGTAGATTAACTTCATTGGTTTTGTTTTTGCTGTTGTTTGAAGAATTTCTTCTGCACATTCTCTGAATTCGCCAAACTTGCCTGTTACTCGTCTTAGAGTTCCCATATATCTGTCTGTAATTGGTTTGTCATATTCAAAGATATCTTGCATATAGCGCATATTTGCACTTTTGCCTAAGTTATATTCGTTATTGTTATGCCAGTCCACAAGTTCTTCTATGTTTTTCTTAGACATTGCTACATAGTCTTCATGGTCGTTTGTATATTGATTGATGAATTTTTTGAATATGTTTGCTACTTGCGGTTTTTGTCTGTTTATTCTGGCCTGATCAATTTCTTTTTCAGAGTTTGCATAACTCAAACCATAACGTTCTGGACGACCTTCAACAACTTCATCTGTTAAAAATCCGTTTTTAGAATTTGTATAATCTACAGGTCCGCCTGTTGCCGTTGTTCCATAAGGTGTTCCTGCTATTTTTGCCTCAAGTGGTGTAACTCCGCACATTTCTCGGCGTGATGTGAATAAGCAGTAATGTACGCAGCCTACAAATCTATTTGGGGTGAAACCTTCTATATTCATGTAGTTATGTCTATATATTCCGCCATCTAGATTCCATATTTCTTCGGCATCTTTTCGCATTGCTTTATAGTCATCTGCGTTTTTATCCCAAGGACCGGCTCCAGTAATTAATTTTACGTGTTTTTTCACTTCAGTTGGAATACTTTTATCTTTTAAAAATTCCAAAAATCCGCCTGTTGTCATGGTGAAACCTTTTTGCTCATCAGGTCTTCCATAGCCAAATACCAAAATATCACCATCTTGAACTTTTGATATATAACCCCAAACATTGTGACCTTCTGCAATTTGAGTTTCATTGAAGAATAGTTTATTTAAAGCATCTTGACCTTTTTTTCCTGCTTCTTCAATAGCTCCAGACAGCCATCTTGCATTCTTCTCTTTTGCTGCAATTACTTCATTTATGTCTGTTGTTATATTTTGATTTACTTTTTTAAGTTCAGGTTTTTCTTCTAATTTTTTCTTGAAGGCTTCTAATTCTTCAGGTTTTACATATGTGAATGGTGTATATCCTTTTTTTACTTCAGGAGTTGATAAACCGTTATTGCCTCTTCCGAAGTTTGCATCAGGATTACCCAGACTTAGGTTTGCAGGAGTGGCTCCATTTAATACTGATTTTGTAGTTATTGACGCATAATCATCTGTCAAGAATTTTGCTGCATCTGGAGTTTCAGGACTTTTCATTTCTCTATCAAACTGATATGATACTGTTCCTGTGGAAATGTTTTCTGGATTTACTCCTGCTGCTGATATGCCGGTTTTTAATATATTATATGTGCCAGCTCCATCTCTAAAGTTTCTTAAATATGGTGATAATACTGCCCAAGCAATTTGTTGTTCTCTTGCAGATAGTGCTTGTGAGTTATTTATTCCAAATTTTTTCGCTTTTGTTAATATGTCAAAGTCTGGGAGTGATTTTATTTTTTCAGCATCTGCTGCATCTCCCACTACTGATATCATTTTGAATGGGTCATCTGTTAAACCTTGATAATTACGTCCTGTGTTGTGCGCAACAATATGTACTTTTAGACCGTTTGCATCTGTATCTCCTGATGCTGACATATTTGCAATGTGGTTTCCGTATGTGTGAGCAACTCTATCGTGCGCGATTACGTTTGCTGGATTAAAATATCCAAATTCTTCTGTATTCATCCTTTTATGAATTATTTGTGTTAAGGCTCTCATTTCATCAGAATTTATAATTTCTGCTTCAAATGGAGCATTTCCAAAAGCATCATAAGTATATGGTTTTGAAGCCTTTGCCAAATCCGGGGTATATACAAAATAGTTTGGAGTATCTTTTAATTTGTTATAATCAGGGTTTTTGCTTGAAATCTTTAACAGTGCATAATGTATTGTGTCAACTTCGCCAAGTTCTTTTGTTGATGGACGACTTATGCTCCCTGTTATTTTTGGGGCATCTAACAAACAATATTTTGATTGCGCATCAGGTCCTGTTCCTATTGGCTTACTTTGAATTACATATCTTACTTCTGATGTTTTTAAATTGAATTTCTTTGCTACATCTTCTAATGTTTCTCCAACATCTGCACTGTAAAAATACTTTGCAGGAAGAGTATCTGGCATTTTTTCCATGTCTGCCGGATAATCTTTTTCCGGTAATATTACAAATTTATAGCCGCCTTTTGGATTGTTATGTTCCCAAAATGGCATGAAACTTCTTGCATCTACTCCTTCATGCTCTATTAAGCTTGCTGGAAGTTCATAACCAACTACGCCTTCTCCGCCCATAAAGGCTTCAGGTAATCCTAAACCTTTATTTTCAGGAGTTAATGATGCTACTTGTTTTAAATTTTTTACTCCACCCTCAAAAGTTATTAATGTTAGTTTTGGGGCTGATGCAGAACGACTAATGTTATTTGTTAAATCTCTACTGATTGTACGGTTTTGTACCGTATTACGTTGGGTGTGATATCCCCTTACTGAATCAACACGCATTACTGACCACCTATCTCTTTCGATATATCCTATTTACACTATGATATTAAAACTCGTAAAAATAATTTTAAACACTTTTTGCAGAAATTATTAAGAAAACGTTACATAGTCAATTCTTATCAACTATGTAACGTTTCAATTTGTTTTATATTGATGTTGATGCTTCTTCTACAACTTCAGCATCTTTATCTTTTTTGGCTTTTTTCTTTGCTTTATCAAATGTAATTTTGCCATCTACTAAGGTTACTTGAATTACATCTCCTGGACCGTATTTTCCTGATAAAATTTCTTCAGCCAAACTATCTTCCATTTTTCTTTGGATTAAGCGACGTAAAGGTCTTGCTCCATATGCTTCTGAGTATCCGTTTTCTGCCAAGTGATCTTTTACTTCATCACTTACTTCAACGCTTAAATCTTTTTCTGCTAATCGTTTGAATAAATCTTTAAGCATTAAATCTACAATTTGACGGATTTCTTCTTTTGAAAGATGTGCAAATACTATTGTTTCATCTATTCTGTTTAGAAATTCAGGTCTAAATGCCTTTTTCATTTCTTCTGAAACTGTTTCTTTTAATTTTTCATATTTGCTCTTAGATTCATCTTCTGCTGTTGTGAAGCCTAATTTTGAAGTATTTGTAATCATGCTTGCACCAACGTTAGATGTCATGATTATTACGGTGTTTTTGAAACTTACATGACGTCCTTTTGAATCTGTTAATCTACCATCATCTAAGATTTGAAGCATTATATTGAATACATCCGGATGTGCTTTTTCAATTTCATCGAAAAGTACAACTGAATACGGTTTCTTTCTTACTAGTTCAGAAAGATGTCCGCCATCATCATAACCTACATATCCTGGAGGTGAGCCGATTAATTTTGCTGTTGAGTGTTTTTCCATAAATTCTGACATGTCAACTCTCAACATATTGTCTTCTGAACCAAACATTGCTTCTGCTAATGCCTTTGCCAGTTCTGTTTTACCTACACCGGTCGGACCACAGAAGATGAAACTTCCTATTGGTCTGTTTGGTGCTTTTAAGCCTACTCTTGCTCTCCTAATTGCTTTTGAGATCGCAACGATTGCATCGTGTTGACCTATTACTCTTTGGTGTAGCGTATCTTCTAATTTTAAAAGTCTTTCACTTTCACCTTCTGTCAATTTCGTAACAGGTACTCCTGTCATCATTGCTATTACTTCTGCTACATTTTCTGCTGTTACTGTAGCTTTATTTGATTCGTTTTCGTTGCGCCATTTTTCAGAAATTTCTCTGATTTTATCTTTCAAATCAGCTTCATCATCTCGTAATTGTGATGCTACATCAAATTCTTTATTTCTTATGGCATCTTCTTTTTCTTTTATCAATGATTTTAATTGTTTTTCAAGTTCTTTTCCTTCCGGTGATATGTTAGATACTTTTAATCTAACTTTTGAACTCGCTTCATCTATAACATCAATTGCTTTGTCAGGTAAAAATCTATCATTTATGTATTTGCTTGATAGTTTTACTGCTGCTACTATTGCTTCATCTGATATTATAAGTTTGTGGTGTTCTTCATATTTTGGTTTCAAACCTTTTATAATCTCTATTGATTCCTCTATTGTCGGTTCATCAATTTGCACAGGTTGGAAACGTCTTTCTAATGCAGAATCTTTTTCGATATATTTTCTGTATTCATCAGATGTTGTTGCTCCGATTACTTGAATTTCACCACGTGATAGTGCAGGTTTTAAGATGTTTGCTGCATCTATTGCTCCTTCTGCTGCACCTGCTCCAATCAAGGTGTGCATTTCATCTATTACAAGAATTATATTGCCTGCTTGACGAATTTCATCCATGATTTTCTTTAAACGTTCTTCAAATTCACCACGATATTTTGTACCGGCTACAAGTAAACCCATGTCTAATTGGATAACTTTTTTACCATCTAATATATCTGGAACTTCTGCATTTACAATTCTTGTTGCTAAACCTTCTGCTACCGCTGTTTTACCAACACCAGGTTCGCCTAACAATACAGGGTTATTTTTGGTTCTTCTTGCTAGAATTTGTATTACACGTTCAATTTCTTTTTCTCTGCCTACTACAGGATCAAGTCTTAATTCTTGTGCTGCTAAAGTTAAATCTCTGCCAAATTCATCTAAGCTTGGTGTTTTTGTTTTTCCGCCTGTTGATGAACTTGAACTTGATGATGAACTAGCTGAACCTGTTGTGGTTGTTTTTGATTCTCCAAGCATTTTTATTACGTTGCTTCTAACTTTGTTTAAGTCAACGCCTAATTCTTCCAGAACACGTGCGGCTACGCCTTCGCCTTCTCTGATTAAGCCTAACAATAAGTGTTCTGTACCTATATAATTGTGACCTAATTGCCTTGCTTCATCCCAAGATAATTCTAATACTCGTTTCGCTCTTGGAGTAAATGGGATTTCTACCGCAACAAAGCCTGAACCTCTTCCGATTATTTTTTCGACTTCAGTTCTTGCATCCTTTAAGTTTACACCCATTGATTTAAGTGTCTTTGCGGCAACCCCGGTTCCTTCTCCGATTAGACCAAGCAATACTTGCTCAGTTCCTACAAAGTTATGTCCTAATCTGCGAGCTTCCTCCTGAGCGAGCATTATTACTTTTATTGCCTTTTCTGTAAAACGTTCGAACATTATCTACTCCTATCTCTTCTTATATCAGAATTATACATAAAATATAAAAAACTTTCAATATGCAAACTAGTATAAAATATATATTTTTTAGTATTTTATCTTTCTGTCTATCTCTCTTTGTTGATCTTTTTTTGCTAAAGTTTCTCGCTTGTCATATAATTTTTTACCTTTCGCTAATCCGATTTCTACTTTAGCAAATCCCTTTTGTATAAACACTTCTAACGGTACTATTGTGTATCCGTCTTTTTTTATTTTTGAATGCATTTTTAATATTTCTTTTTTAGTCAAAAGTAATTTTCTTACTCTGTCTGCTTTATGATTAAATCTGTTTCCCTGTTCGTATGGCGAGATATGACAGTTGTATAGAAATATTTCATTATCTTCAATTCTGCAAAAGCTATCTTTTAAGTTTATTGCATTCTTTCTGATTGATTTTATTTCTGTTCCTGTCAATACAATTCCGGCTACATATTTATCAAAAATCGTGTAGTCGTGAAAGGCTTTTCTGTTTGTTGTAATTACTTTTTTCTCCATAATTTGATTATATCACAGAGATTATTTTTTTGACCTTGCCTGTTGTAATATTTTGGTAAGTTCTGTTTCTATTATTTTTATTTTGTCAGGGTATTTATATGGATTAGAAGTTATTGCATTCTCGCTATATTTTGTTTCGCTATATGGTGTTCTATTTAGTTTTCTCATATAGTGTTTGGCAAATTGATTTGCGTTTTCTTCTTTCATTAGACCATATCTGAAAAATTGCAGGGTGTCTATTTTTTCTTCTTGTGAAAGTGGTTTTAAATACTTTGCTAATTTTTTTGTATTTATTTCTCCAATTATATTAATTTCGTTATTAAAAAATTCTTGAGCAGGTTTTAGATTTTCCCCTTTATTAAACATTGCGATTTCTCTTGCAAAAATTTTAGGATTTAGTATTTCGGTAAAGAAATCTTGTGTCATTCTTAGTAATGATTTCATTGTTGTACTTTTTACTTTGTCAGAATTTATGTTCTTAGGAAAAATTGTAAAATATCCTGCACACACACTATTTTCGTCAACTATATGTCGCATTTCGCCTGTTGTTGACCATTCATCATAATAATTTACAGGAATTTTGTTACCTGCGCTTTTTTGCAACAGTTTTGAAAATCTGAATCGAGACATTTCACCATCTGTAAAATTCTTTTTTAGAATTTCGTGAAATTCATCGTTCATTTTGATTGCTCGTTCCAAGCGCTCGGATGTTGTTCCTTTTGCTATTTTTAAAGGAAGAAATGTTTTTTTAGGGTCTATTTTAAATGTAATCATATTTAATCTAAAACTTGTAAAAATATATTTTGCTAGTTATATAAAAAACATTTACAAATATGGTTTTCAGAAAAAGTCGCAATATTAGGAGTTTCTGTTTTGCATTTGTCAAATACGTATGGACATCTTGTGTGAAATTTGCAGCCTTGCGGCAAGTTTTCAGGAGATGGTAGTTCTCCATATAGTTGAATTTTTTCTTTTGTTTTGTCAGGATTAAGTTCAGGGGCTGAACTTAGCAGTGCTTTTGTATATGGGTGTTTGGGGTTTGTAAAGATTTCATCTGTTTTTCCCATTTCTACAATTTCTCCAAGATACATTATTGCTATTTTGTCTGAGATATATTTTATTACGCTTAAATCATGTGATATGAATAAAATTGTTAAATTTAACTCATTTTTTAATTCTTTTAGCAGGTTTATAATTTGAGCTTGGATACTAACATCAAGTGCACTTACAGGCTCATCTGCTATTATTATTTGAGGTTCCAATACAAGTGCTCTTGCTATTGCTATTCTTTGTCTTTGACCTCCTGAAAATTCATGTGGATATCTTTTTAAGCAATCTTCATCAAGTCCGACACTATGTACTTTTTTTATTACAATTTCATCAATTTCATTTTTGTTTAATTCTGTATTTATCTCAAGCGGCTCCCTTAGTATTTGTCCTATTTTCATTTTAGGGTTAAGGCTTGCATATGGGTTTTGAAATATCATTTGAATTTTTTTATAAAAATTCTTTAATTCTTTTCTTTTGTGCAAATTTTCGACATTTTGGTTATCTACAATGATTTCACCTGATTTTGGTTCGATAAGTTTCATAATAGCTTTTGCAAGTGTTGATTTTCCACATCCTGATTCACCTGCAATCGCCAGAATTTCACCTTTATCAGCACTTAGGGTCACTCCATTAACTGCATAAACATTTTTTATTCCTCCAAAAATATTTTTCTTGGATTGATATATTACTTCTAAGTTTTTTACTTCTAATACTTTTTCTGTCATATTGTGATTTTATTTTAGTTTTTTCGGATATTCAATTATCCTATAGTTTTAATTAATTTTGAATAAACTTTCAAAGATTCCTTCTGAGTATGTCGGATGGGCAAAACAAACTTCTTTTAACTTATCTATCGTTATATCGTTTTGCATTGCAATAAGAACCTGTTGTAGTAATGAAGATGCTTCTTTTGAAACTATATGGACACCTATTATTTTTTTATCTTGAGTAAGTAATTTGATAAATCCTTCGGTTTCATTATCACAAAGTGATTTGCCAAGAGCTGAAATGAGTGTAGTTGTTTTTTCAAAAGTTCCTGCTTCCAAGTCTTGTTCTCTTTTTCCTGCCCAGGCAATTTCCGGTGTTCCATATATTACAGACGGTGTTAAATCTTTTCTGAACGGAATTAAATCTGTTTCTTCTATCGCTTCTTTTATCGCAAAGTGAGCAAGTTGAATTTGTCCTGTTACATCTCCAATGTATTTTACTCCATCAACTTTATTGTCTATGATATTTGGAATTCTGCCTGTTGCAACTAAGATTTTTTCAGGGTGTAAAACTTCCTCATTAGATAATGTAACTTCTTTGTTTTCTATTTTTTTTATTGATGTATTTAGATAAAATGGTATTTTTTTAGTTTTAAAAATTCTTTCAACTCGTTTAGAAACTTCAATATCTGCAATAGGTAGCAAGTGTTGTGCCATTTCTATTATTGTTGTTTGAACTCCAAAATTAGACATTATTCTTGCCCATTCAAGTCCGATAGCACCTGAGCCGACTATTAATATACTTTTGGGTAATGTTTGCAAGTTTAGTATGTCATCTGAAGATAAAATGAATTCTCCGTCAAATTCAAGACCTTTTATTATTCTTGGAGATGAACCTGTTGCACAAATTATTTTTTTGCAGTTATATTTTTCACTCTTAGTTGAAATCTCATTTTCATTTTCGATTTTTGCTTCTTCTTTTATTAACTTAACTTTAGCATTTTTGAGTGCAAGTTCGATACCTTTTCGAAGTTTTTCTATAACTTGTGTTTTTCTTTCTTGAACTTTTGAATAATCAAGCTTAACTTCGCCTGTGCATATTCCAAGTTCTGTACAGTTAATAGTTTGGGCATAAACTTCTGATGAATGTAAAATGCTTTTGGTTGGAATACAACCTTTATTTAGGCAAACTCCGCCAATTTCGTCCTTTTCAAATAAAACAACACTTTTGCCTTTATTTGCAGCGTGCAAAGCTGCTGTATAGCCTCCCGGACCTGCTCCTACTATTCCTATATCAAACTCTTCCATATTCACCTTTTATTTTATCTTGTATAAACTCTTGGTAATCTTACTTTTAGTCTGCAAGTTAATTCGTAGTTTATTGTGTTCAATAATTTTGCCCATTCATCTATTGAATGGTTTTCATCAAGAAGTGTTATAATATCTCCGACATTTGCATTAGCATCGGTTATATCAAACATCATTTGATCCATTGTTATATTGCCGACTTGCGGAACTTCAACACCGTTTACAACACCTTTAATTTTATTCGATAAAAGTCTTGGTACTCCATCTGCATATCCGATTGGAACAGTTGCAATGGTTCTGTTACCTTTTGCGGTGTATGTGTGACAGTAACTTACACCTTCTCCATTTTTAGCTGTGTGAATATTTACAATTCTACCTTTTAGAGAAATCAGTTGTTTCAATTTTGGCTTTTTAAATTCAATATTTGGAAAATCAGGATATAAGCCGTATAATGATATTCCTATTCTTCTCATATTTGAATTTGGAACATTATAACAAATGCTTCCTGCTGTATTTAGAATGTGTAATAACAAACCTTCTGTATTTGAGTTATCGATTACGTAATTCCATTTGTTAATTTGTTCTTGAGTTTTATCAAGTTCTTCAGCTGCAGCAAGGTGAGTGAAAATTCCTTGTAGATTAATGTATGGAGTGTTTTGAACTTCTTTAATGAAATCTATTGCATCTTCTACTCTTACACCAATTCTATTCATGCCTGTATCAAGTTTAATGTGAACTTTTGGTTTTGTCCCTGTTCTTATGAAAGCTTGTTCACATGCTTTTATATGTTCTTTTGAAAAAATTGCAATACTTAAATCGTTTTTTACTGCGCTTTCTACTGCCCAAACCGGAACAGCACCAAGTACAAGAATTTCGCAGTTAATATTAGCATTTCTAAGGTCAACGCCTTCATCGATAGACGCAACTCCAAGCATATCAATTCCTGATGCTAAAATTGTTGGGGCTAACATTACAGAGCCATGCCCGTATGCGTCGGCTTTTACTACTCCAAGTAGTTTCGTTCCTGTTGGAATATTTGATTTAATCTCTTTAATATTGTTTTCTAAATTTGAAATATTAATCTCTACCCAAGCATCTCTGTGTATGTTTATATTTGTTTGTCTCGTGTTTTTCATAATAAATTTAGTATAGGATAAAATTTAAAAATCTTCAATTTGTAATATTTAGAAATCAAAATTAAATTGTGATAAAATAATTTTGTGGAAGTAGATTATGGATTTTGTAAGCGTAATTGAGTCATATATTCCAAATTTTGGAGAACTTTTAGGTGCTCCTAAATTCCTTATTGAACAAATTTATTTCTTGCCTGATTTTATAAAGCAGGCATTCATTGAGGCTTTGTATTTTGTTCCTTTATTATATTTCTTGTACTTTGCGATTGAAATTATTGAACATTTATTTATGTGGAAAGTACCTATTCTTATCAAACTTATAAAGAAATTGGGTCCATTCTTTGGTAGTTTTATATCTATTATTCCGGAATGCGGATTTCAGGTTATCGCAAGTACATATTATTCCAGAAAACTTATTACGCGTGGTACTTTAATGACATTTTTTGTATCTTGTTCTGACGATGCGTATCCTATTTTGTTTTTAAATCCTGAAAAAACTGATGTTATTGTACCTATTATTATTATTAAAGTTATATTGGCAATACTTGTTTGGTTAGCTGTTGACTCAATGATTATTTTTATGAAAAAGCCAACTGAGGAAGTTAATGCTGTTAATATAGAACTTAATGAAGATGCTTGTTGTCATCACAAATTGTCTTCTTTAAGAGAGGCTGAAGTAGGTTGGGGACATCCTTGGAATCATACGCTTAATATGTTTTTCTTTGTTGCTATAGCTCTATCTATATATTATTCGGCTGTAAACTCACTGGGTAGTGGTACAAATGTTGCAAGAATGTTAATGTATAATACTCCTATTCAAGTTTTAGGGTGTGCAATTTTTGGTCTTATTCCATCTTGTGCAGCTTCTGTATTTTTATCTATCGCTTATTTAAAAGGAGCAATAAGTTTTGCAGCATTTCTTGCAGGTCTTATTACAACAACAGGCGTAGGACTTTTATCTTTGGCAAGTCATAGTAAGAAAAATCTGGATACTTTAGCAATTACTTTTATCCTTCTTGTTGTTGGGGTTGCGGTTGGGGTTTTATTCTCCGTTATGCCGGTTCCTCGAATTCCGTTATTTACAAGTTAAGAGGTTTTTATGGATTTTAATTTTTTAAAAATATTATTTTCTTTGCCTGAGCATTTGATTGAACCAATTACATTTTTGCCTGATTTTTTGAAAGAGGCATTAATTGAAAGTTTAAATTTACTTCCATTTTTATTTTTAATGTTCGTATTTATAGAGTGGATTGAAATTTATTTTACTAAGAAAAAACATTTATTTGTATTTTTTATGAAAAAGGTTGGACCTTTATTCGGAAGTTTATTTGCATCAATTCCTCAATGCGGATTTTCTGTTATTGCAAGTACTCTTTATACTAGAAGAATATTGAGTCGCGGAACTTTGTTGGCTGTTTATCTTGCGACTTCGGATGAAGCAATTCCGATAATTATTTCTGAACCAGCTAAAGCTTATTTGGTTTTACCAATAATTATAATTAAAATTTTTATGGCTATTATTGCAGGGTATCTTGTTGATCTATTCCTTAATTATAAGGCAAATGAGCCTGAACAGTTGAATAAAGATGATATTAAACTTCATGAAAAAGGTTGCTGTCATCACGAAATTGATGAAAAACCTAATTCAAATGTTCTTTGGTTACATCCTATCAAGCATACATTCAATATCTTTGTTTTTATTTTAATTGTTTCTATTTGCTTAGGATATATTTTATCTGTTGTTGGTACAGAAGAAAATTTAGCGAAATATTGTCTAATTAATTCTCCATTACAGCCAATTATTGCATCGATTATAGGACTTGTTCCAAATTGTGCTATTTCGGTATTGCTTACTCTTTTATATTTGAAGCATACCATAAGTTTTGGTTCTTTAATTGCAGGTTTATCTTCTGCAGGAGGTTTGGGGTTACTTATATTACTTACTCGAAATAAGGATAAAAAAGATACGGCAATTATTATATTTGTTTTAATTTTAATAAGTTCTATTGTCGGAATTATATTACAGAATAATGTTTTCAATATAAATCATATATTTACAATATTTGGAATAAATGTATAATCAGTTTGTGAGGTTTTATGAGTCAGCATAGTGAAAAATTTAATGAAGCTTTCAAGTATCACAAAGAGGGAAATTTATCCAAAGCATGTGATTTATATATGGAAATTCTTAAAACTGATCCTAATAATGCTCAAGTTTGGGATTTGTTGGGAGTTGTTCATTTTCAACAAAATGATTTTTTAGAAGGTGAAGTTTGCATTAAAAAGGCTATTATGCTTGAGCCGAGGGTTTATTATCTTGAAAATCTTGCAAAATTGTATTTAGAAAAAGGTGATTTTCTTCAATCAATTTCACTTTATGAAGATATTATTAAAATCAATAATAGTTATGAAAATCTTTTTAATCTTGCAATGGCATATAAAAATGCTCATCAGTGGGAAAATGCTAAATTAACTTATCAAAAAGCTCTTGAAGTTAATCCAAACGGATATGAATCATATTATAATCTTGCTTATTTAGCCTTTTTTGATAACGAGCCACAAAAAGCTATAGAATGTTATAAAAAAGTCTTGGAAATTAAACCTGATGATTGGGAAACCACTTATTTTCTTGGTTTAGCTTATATGCAGGTAAAAGATTATAAAAACGGTTTAGAAGCATTTGAATCAAGATTGTGCAAAAAAAGTGCGATACTTTCACAAGAGAAACTTTACCCCAAATTAATGCGTGATAAGCCAGAATGGAAAGGTGAAGATTTAAAAGATAAAATTCTTTTTACATATTATGAAGCAGGTTTTGGGGATTTATTGATGTTTTACAGATATATTCCTATTTTAACTTCTATGTGTAAAAAATTGATAATAAAACCTCAAAAAGAATTGTTGCCATTATTTAGAGAAAATTCCTATGGTGCTGAAATTATTGAAAATTATGATTATCAAAAACCTATCTATTTTGATTATCACTTACCATTTTTAAGTATTCCTCATGTTCTAAAATTAGACAGTGAGAAAGTTTTTGTTCACCATGACGATGGTTATATAAAGCCAAACCCTGAAAAAGTTCAAATTTACAAAGATAAATATTGTCAAAATGATAGTTTTAAAATTGGTATAAAATGGCAAGGAAATACTCACTATGATTTAGAAAGAGTTTTACAGGTTGAAGATTTCTTCCAATTATTTGAAATCCCTAATACCAAGTTTTATTCTTTCCAAACATTAGAAGGATCTGAAGAAATAACTCGCATTAAACAAAAGTATGATATTGTTAATTTAGGCGAAACATTTTCTGATTTTTCAGATACCGCAGGCGCTATGGAAAATATGGATTTGATTATTTCAAATGATAGTTCTCTTATTCATTTGGCAGGTGCGATGGGAAAAAGGAGTTTTGTTCTTTTGCCTTATGTTTATAATTGGCGTTGGCATGTTGATTTGAGCAAATGCGATTGGTACGATAGTGTTACTATTTTCAGACAAAATGAATTTGGAAACTGGAAAAATGTTTTTGATGAAGTAAAAAATAAAATTATTGAAATTAAGGAATAATGTTGATGGAAAAAATGAAAGCAATACAGTATTATGGTCCAAAAGATATAAGATATGAAGAAGTAACGGTAAAACCTCCGGAATATGGTGAAGTTGTTGTAAAAGTTATGTCTGCGCTAACTTGTGGAACGGATGTTAAGACATTTCGAAGAGGTCATCCTGTATTAATTAAAGAAGTTCCATCAGGGTTTGGACATGAATTTGCAGGGATTATTGAAAAAATAGGACGTGGTGTTGAAGGTTTTAAAGTTGGTGATAGAGTTGTCGCAGCTAATTCAGCGCCTTGCGGAGAATGCTTTTATTGTAAAAAAGAAGAATTTAACCTATGCGAAAATTTAGATTTATTAAATGGTGCTTATGCTCAGTATATTACTGTTCCTGCAAGAATTGTAAAAAAGAATATGTTGATATTACCTGATAATTTAAGTTTTGATAGGGCTGCATTTTGTGAACCTTTAGCAAATGTTGTACATGGTGCGCAAAGAACAGGAATTAAAGAAGGTGATACTGTTGGTATTATTGGTATTGGTCCGATTGGTTTGATGTTTGCACGTGTTGCAAAACTTATGGGAGCAAGAGTTATTGTAGCCGGTCGTAATCCGATAAAATTGAAGGCTGCTGAAGAATTTTCTCATGCCGATGAAATAATTGATTTGAAAAAATATCCAAATCCTGTCAAAATTTTTAAAGAGTTTTCTCAAGAAGGCAAAGGTCTTGATATTGCGATTGAATGTGTTGGATTACCGGAAATTTGGGAGCAAATTTTTGATTGCGTAAGACCGGGCGGAACTGTGCATTTCTTTGGCGGATGTAAATCAGGTTCTAGGGTTAGCTTTGATACTACAAAAATGCACTATGGCGATTTGAAGTTGATGAGTGTTTTTCACCATACCCCAAAATATTTTAGACAAGCTCTTGAATATATTGCATCTGGCGAAATTGAAGTAGAAAAACTTATAACAGCAACTTTACCGCTTGAAAAAATAGAATATGCAATGAATGAACATATAAACGGCAGAGCAATTAAATTTTTGATTCACCCTTGGGGATAATCAGGTGTAAATAATAAAAAGAATCGGGATGACAGGATTTGAACCTGCGGCCCCTTCGTCCCGAACGAAGTGCGCTACCAAGCTGCGCTACATCCCGCTTTTTCATGTTTATTCTATTACAAATATTATATTTTGTATATAAAAAGAGTTCCTAATAATAGGAACCCTTTTTTATTTGGTATTTATTTTACATTAGTACGACATTTTTTGTTGTCGCTTCGATTTTTGCTGCATCTTCATATTTTTGATCGATTCTGCCTTTGATATTTTCATAATTGAATAATTTACCTAAAATATAAAGACCTGTTGCTGCTATAACTCCTGCTGCTCCATATTTTGCCGGGTTTTTCATAATCTTTTCTGCTGCTTTTGGAGAAATTTTATTTGCTATTTTACCCAAAACTTTTCCAATAGCACTAAAACCTTTTGCAAGTACAGATGCTGCTTTTGATGTTGGCATTTTTGTTTTAATATATCCAGCTCCAATTAAGCCTGCTGTTGGTACCGCTAATTGTACTCCTGTTTGTAAATCATTTTTGATATGTTCTTTAGCACATTGTGCCCTATTTGTTAAACTACCTTTTTTACCGTCAACCATTGTCATAATTGCGTGAGTTGTTACACCACCTGGGAAAACGTACATAATTACCTACCTTTCTAATACTACAAACTATTAATATAAAAATTTAACCTACTTATATATAAAGTTTTTATTTATAAAAAAATTGCCTACTCTTTCGATATAGGCAATTTCTTCTTGATATAATTGGTTTTTAGTAGTTTAAATTTCTTAATATTCTTCGATTGATATAGCATTTACAGGACAGGTTATTGCTGCATCCAAGCATAAATCTTCATAGTGTTCAATTCTTTCAGGATTCACTATTGCTTTATTATCTGAAATTTCAAATACTTCAGGGCTAATTATCGCACAAGCTCCGCAACCTACACATAAATCTAATATTTTTATATTCATAAAAATTCCTCCATTGTTCAACACATATTATGGAGGAATTTTCAATTTATTATATCGTCTTAGTATGTTATTTCAGTGTCTAATCTTCATTTGTAATAATTTGAGCACCTTTATTTTCGATACCAAGTGTTTTTATTTCGCATTTGATATTTTGGTCTGCCCAAGTTTCTTTTACAACGCTTCTCATTTTTTCAAGATTAGTTTTTTCAGAAATAATCAAAATAGATGAACCTGCACCACTTAATACACAACCTAAAACATTGTCAAAGTGTTTTAGATTTTCAATAATAGCACTAAGTCCCGGTACAAGTTTCATTCTGTATGGTTGGTGCAATCTGTCTTGTAATGCAAGTTTCATAAGTTCAGAGTCTTTTGTATGAACAGCTTCAACAAACATTGCAAGTCTTTTTGCATTGAATATTGCATCTTTCATTGGAACTTCTTTAGGTAAAACTGATCTTGCAATATCAGTAGCCAGTTCAAAATCAGGGATACAAACAGTTAATGCCCATTCTTCAGGCCAATCTAATTTGCGATATACAACACTGCCATCGTCTTCCTGTGAGGAAATAACTAATCCACCAACAATAGCCGGTGTAATATTATCAGGATGCCCTTCAATTTCGCATGCTATTGATAATAAAGCCATTTCATCTGCAGGTCGGCCAAGCAATTCATTAGCTGCAAATAATGCACCAACAATAACTGATGAGCTGCTACCTAAACCTCTTGCAACAGGAATATTAGAATGGATATTTATTCTTAATTCTGTTGGAGATTGTCCAATCATATTGTATAAAAGTTCAACAGCTTTATAAACAATACTATTGTTATCAAGAGGTATATGTTCCAGTGAAGATTGTTCAACCATATCACTATCTGCAAATACGTTAATTTCAACACCTGTACCGGGAAGAACTGTTTCTTCTATAGTAATAGTGTTATAAATAGGAAGTGCCATTCCCATACAGTCAAATCCCGGTCCTAAATTAGCCGTAGTTGCAGGTACTTTTACGCTTACTTTCATGTTTATATTACCTTTCTTCTTTAGTTATTATAACAGAAACACAGAAAATGACTTATAATAAGAAATTTGAAAAAGTTGTATTCATGTACAATATAGGCTAAATTAAGACTATGTATGAATTTCACCCATATTTTACACATGATGGTTCTGTAGGCTTGTATAGCCCCGAATTTAATGATATTTATCATAGTACAACAGGTGCTCTAACTGAAGCCTATGAAAAATTTGTCTATCCATCTAATATAGATTACTTAATTCAATCAAAACAAGAAATAAAAGTTCTAGATATCTGTTATGGAATAGGTTACAATACAAAATCTTTTTTGAATTATATTTTTGAAAAATTTTCTAAAAAAATTTATCCATATACAAAACACTACGCTCCGATACATACCAATAAAAATAATAAATCAACAAATAACTACTCGCCGATATATACCGATAAAAATAATGAGAATAACAGAGTAAATATCGACTCGATATATGCTAATAATAATTCGACAACTGCGGAGGATGAAAAAAATAACGGAGCGATATATTCCAATAATGTTTTTCCGAAAGTTTCTGTAACCGCATTGGATAATGATGAAAATTTATTCTATTTATCACCGTTTATTAAAACCGGAGAAAAGAATTTTAGAAAGTTCAACATTGATATTCCTTGTGACAAGGTCCAAAAATATTTGGCAGATTCGCAAAAGTCTGAAATTATAAAAATTGATGATTTAATAAATTACTATATATATAGTCAAATAATCAAAAAATCTCCTGAAATTTATCAAAATTCTGAAATTGTTGAAATCTTAAATACCAAAAATTTAAGTTCATTTTTTGACCAGAATATAAGGGGTATTAGCAAAATTTATCAAAATTGGAAGACCAATTATAGCCCCCTAGAGAGTTTTATTTGCTATTTACATAATATATATTATCACCATGTATCTTTAAGTTATAAAAAAGGTCTTAAAGGCTCTATATTCGATAATATTTATTTTGACTTCAAATGTGAGGATGCTCGCAAATCTATTCAGGAAAGTTCTGATATTTATAATTTGATATTTCTTGATGCTTTTACTCCTTCCAAGTGTCCATGTCTTTGGTCGTTTGAATTTTTTAAGCTGCTTTTTGATCATTTAGAACAAGATGGCATGATTTTAACCTATTCATCATCAGCATCGGTTCGATCTGCAATGATTGAAGCCGGTTTTTATATTGGTAATATTTTTTGCCAACGTGAAAACAAATTTATTGGCACTGTTGCAGTTAAAAATAAATCACTTATAAAATACCCGCTCTCAGAATTCGATTTAGGGCTTTTAAAAACTCGGGCGGGTATATTTTATCGTGACGAAAATTTAACGGCTCAAAATGAGGCTATTATCGCGGCGCGAAATCTTGAGGTAAAAAATTCAACCAGACAATCAAGTTCTGAATATAAAAAATTGTATCATGCCTCATCTTAATCACCAATTATGTTATGAGTATATATCTAAGCGTAGCAATATGTAAAATATCACTTTTGTAATATATTTGACCGTTAAAAAAATATTGATTAATATTAATATAAATTAATTTAGAGGATTTAAATATGGATAAGAAGATTTACGATATTGTTGTTATTGGCGGAGGTACTGCCGGTTGTGCTGCAGCTTATATGAGTGCAAAGTTAGGGTTAAAGACACTTTTAATTGAACGTAATTCATATTTGGGTGGTGCTATTACTTCTAATCTTGTTATCCCTGTTATGAAAACCGGCAATCATTTGATAAATAGCGGTTTTTACAAAACTCTGGCATTCAGAATGCAGGAAATTGGAGCTCAAGTCACTTATCAAGACAACATTGGTTGGTTTAATCCCGAACTTGCTAAAATTGTCCTTGATAAAATGATGCAAGAAGCAAATGTCGATGTTCGTTTTAATACAGAAGTTACCAATGTAAAAATTGAAGATAATCGTATTGTTCGGTTGAATATAAATGCCACCACATTATCGGCATATAACTATTCGATACATGGTGATAATAATTCTATTTATTTTGATAATGTTTTATCGGTATGTATCGAAGCGAAGTATGTTGTAGATGCGACAGGCAATGCTGATTTTTGCAAAAAAATTAATTGCCAAATGTTAGATGATCCAAGTGAATACCAGCCTATGAGTTTAAGATTTTTGATGAGCGGGGTGAATGTTCAATTTTTCGGTGATTGGCTTACTGAAATTGATAGAGATCGTAATGTTACTACTTTAGAAGTTATTAATGACGTTCCTCATCTTTCTACTGCATACACTTGGGATGATGATAATAAATGGGCATTAGCGCCTATATTTGACAAGGCGGTTAAGGAGGGTGTTTTGGAAGATACTGACAGAAACTATTTCCAAATCTTTACAGTTGCCGGAATGCCTGATACGATTGCGTTTAACTGTCCTAGAATTGTTGAAAATCTAAATCCTAATATGACTCAAGATGTTACGAAAGCTCTAATCGATGCCAGAGCAAGCATTTTCAGAATATCTAATTTTTGCAAAAAGTATTTACCGGGATTTGAAAAAGCTTTTATTTCCAATATCTCAGATGAAATTGGTATAAGAGTTTCTAATCGAGTTAAGGGTAAATATGTTTATACGATTGAAGATTTACGAAGCGGTAAAAAATTTGAAAATCCTGCTGTTATATCTAGTTATCCTGTTGATGTGCATTCAAAGGATAAAAACAGTTCAACTCTTGAAGTTGATGGTGAATATCAACTTCCTATAGAGAGTTTAATGTCTGTGGATTATGACAACTTATTTATGGTTGGAAGATGTATTTCTGCTGATTATATGACACAAGGAGCTTTAAGAGTTCAGGCAAATTGTTTTGCTATGGGTGAAGCTGTCGCAAAATATGTACATAATCTTATTAGCAGCCAAGTTTAGCACATAATAAATTCATAGCATCAAGCAACGGGTCAATAGTTGTTGAAAACGGTGGCGAATAAGTCAAATCGTTGTTTGCAAATTCTTTAACAGTTAGTTTTCCTATTAGGGCTGAAGCTAGTGCATTTATTCTTTTATCTGCACCAACTGAACCTACAGCTTGTCCACCAAGTATTAGACCTGTAATTTTGTCTGCAACCACTTTTAGTGTTATGTCGCCAGCTCCGGGCATATAAGACACCATGTCGTTTTTATAGACACTTACTGAAATTGGAGTATACCCATATTCTTTAGCTACTTTTTCTGTAAAACCTGTCATTGAAATTGTTGTATTAAGACATTTTGTAACAGATGAACCTAATACACCTTCAAAAACCGTATATACACCTGCTGCATTTAAGGCGGCACAGCGTCCTTCTTTGTTTGCCGTTGAACCCAGTGGAACCCACACTGATTGTCCATTTATAATATGAGGTTCTTCGCAACAATCTCCGCAGGCATATATATTTGATAGTGAAGTTTGCATTAGTTTATTCACTTTTATTGCTCCTGAATTTCCTATAATAATTCCCGCTGAACCTGCAAGTTCCACATTTGGTTTTATTCCTGCACATAATACAACAAAATCGGTTTCGATTTCTCTACCGCTTGATGTTATAACTTTAGTAGCGTTTTCCCCTTCACCTTGAACTTCTACAACACTTTCGCCTGTTATAAGGTCGAAATTACGGTCTTTTATTGATTCAAGGTTATCTTTTATCACCTTTGACATATCAGCGTCAAATATAGGCATTATTGTATCTTTTCGCTCTATTACTGTTGTATGTAAGCCGTTATGGACAAATGCTTCTAACAGTTCTAAACCGATATAGCCGCTGCCTAAAATTACAACTCTTTTGCTTTTTAGCATTTTTTCCCTAATATTTATTCCGTCTTCAATTTTTCTAAGGGTGAAAATATTTTTATAATCTTTTACACCTTTGATATTAGGAATAAATGGTCTTGCGCCTGTTGCAATAATTAGTCTGTCATAAGGAACATAAAAATCGTTAAAACTATTACTAACAGTTACATTTTGTGCTTTTGGATCGATTTTTGTCACCTTGTGTTCTAAAAATACATCTATCCCTGATTTTTTAAATTCTTCAACAGAACGAACTAATAGCGCTCGATAATCTTTGAAATTACCTTGAATATAATATGGAAGTCCGCATGCAGAATATGAAACATGCGTATCATCTGTAAATACTTTTACACTTGCTGTTGGCAATAATCGTTTTATTTTTGCAGCTGCTTTTGCTCCTGCTGCTACACCGCCTATTATTACAATATTCATAGCATTATAATTCTATGGCAGGTAAAAATATTTTACATTCCCTGATTTTCTAATTTGTACTATATGTACTTAAAATCATTCTTTTCATGTATTCGCAGTACATGTCACTATCTTTTTCTAATGATTCTGCTTTTTCTATCAAATCCTTTAGTTTTTCGATTAATTGTTTTCTTTTTAGCTCTTCTTCGTACATAATTTATACACACCCTGTATTTGAGTCTTTACAAATTAATGTACGGTATTATTTATTTTTATCTTTAATATTTATTCTATTATGTTAAGAGATATTACACTTATTAGAATTTAATCTATTTCGTTATAAACGATTTTCTTTCTGAATTTCCACTGTATTAGTGTTAATACAAGGATTATTGCAAACAAAATATATGCCAATGCACTAGCTTTTCCTACATTAAAATACTCAAACGCGTTTTGATAAATTGAATAAACAAGTACATTTGTTGAATTAAACGGTCCGCCTTGTGTCATTAGGTAAATTAAATCAAAAACCTGAAATGAACTTATCGTTGTTATTATAACGACAAAAAATATCGTAGGTGAAAGCATTGGTAATGTTATATTCTTAAATACCTGAAAAGAATTTGCTCCATCAATTTTGGCAGCTTCAAACAGACTGTTTGAGATAGTTGAAAGTGTTGATAGAAAGATTATCATATTGTAGCCAATGAGTTTCCACACCGAAACAATTATCAATGCAGGCATGGCAAATTTCGTGTCATAAAGCCAGTTAATATGTATATGAAATAACTGATTTATTAACCCTATATTAGGATCAAACATCCAACCCCAAACTATACCGATTACTACCATTGGGGTTATAAAAGGTAAAAAATATGCAGTCTTAAAAAAATCGCTTCCTCTGATTTTTGAATTTATTATTGCCGCTAAAATCAAAGGTATAATTACACCAAATACAGATGTTGATATGGCAAAAACAAAGGTATTCAGCAAAATTTGCCAAAACACTGAATCATTTATTACATTTTTGTAATTCTCAAGCCCTACAAAACTAATAGGATTTAGTAAATCCCATTTTGCAAAACTTAATCCAAACGAACAAATCACAGGAATTATAATAAAAATAACCGTTCCAATTATCGCAGGCAGTATAAAAGTTATCCCCGCAAATTGTGCATTATCAAATAAATTATTAAATAACTTTTTCATGGTATGATTTAATTATAGTCTAAATATTAGGAGAAGGGAATTATGGATAAATACAATCACGCTTTTGGGAAAAACGATATTAGAGGAATATATGGCGAAGATATTACTGAAGAATTATTTTATAATATCGGGCTTGGTTATACAAGTTGGCTTTGTAAAAATACAAATAAGCAGCCAAAAGATTTAAAAATAAGTGTTTGTATGGATGCAAGACTGCATTCTCCAAGTTTAAAGAAAGCTTTAATCAATGGGCTTTGTGATTGTAATGTCGGATATATTGAAGATTTAGGGCTTGCACCTACTCCTATCGGATATTACTCAGAATTTGCGCATAATCTTGATGGAGCTATGATTATCACAGCAAGTCACAATCCTAGTGAATATAACGGTTTAAAAATGACATTCAATCGTCAAACATTGAATGAAGCTAAAATTAAGGAAGTTAAAGAAGAAACTTTCAAATTATGGAAAAATCTTCCTGTTGAATTGAAAGATTATGATTTTAAAACCGAAATTATTGATGAATATATCGCAGAACAAAAAAGAACATTTGGTAACGTTGGAAATGGAATTACTGTCGTTGTTGATAGTGCCAACGCAACAGGCGGAATTGTTGGTCCAAAGTTGTATTCTGAATTGGGTTGTAAGGTTATTGAATTATTTTCAGAACCTGATGGAAGATTTCCTAATCACCATCCAAATCCAAGCGTTTTATCAACCTTAAAAACTTTATCTGAAACGGTTATTAAAACCGGTGCAGATTTAGGTATTGCATACGATGGCGACAGTGATAGAATTGGTGTCGTTGATTCTAAGGGTACACCATTAACAGGTGATAAATTGTTATTGATCTATGCAATGGATATTATTGATTCTAAGCCGACTGTTGTATCTGAAGTTAAATGTTCTCAAGTTCTTTATGACACAATAAATGAATCAGGCGGTTGTGCTGTTATGTGTAAAACAGGTCATGGCTATATCAAAGATAAAATGAAAGAAACCAATGCTGTTTTAGGCGGTGAAATGAGTGGTCATACCTTCTTCAAAGACAGATATTACGGTTTTGATGATGCAATCTATGCTGGCTGCCGTATGATTGAAATTATTGCGAAAAATAAAAAACTTAATCCTAATTTCAAATTGGAAGATATTTTAGAACCGTTTAACAAAGTTTATACAAGTGATGAAGTTAGATTTCCTTGTCCAAATCACTTGAAAAAAGAAGTTTTAGAATCAATGAAAAATGCTGTGAAGAACAATCCAGATATGTTTGGTTCTGAAATAAAAGAGATAGTTACCTTAGACGGTATGAGAATCGTTTTTAAGGGTGGTTTTGCTTTAATTAGACAAAGTAATACTGAACCTGTATTTACTCTCCGATTTGAGGCTCCTAACGAGGAATTGTGCAATAAATATAAAGAGGCTATGGTTAATTATATTGATAATTGTGTTAAACAATTAGCTTAATCCATAACCCCTTAAAATATTCCTATATTTAGTCTTTTGAAGAATTTTGCTTAACTTCTTCTATTTTGTCATACATATTTTCAAATTTTGGTGCCAATTTTTTGAATGCTAACATATCAACTGCAGTATAAATAGCACCGATTAATAGTCCTAATGCTATGTTTAGTTTTGTTTTACTTTTAGCAATTTGTTTTAATGTTTCTGCAGGTTTATCAAGTTTTTTCAAAAGTTTGAATTTATTTCGGCTTTCTAAAACTCCAAATGCAACAGCACTACCTGCGATAAAATCATTCATAGCTGCAATTTGTGTGAAATTTCTTTTATTATACAAACTGGATTGCTTGTTTTCTTTGTTTTGTTCCGGATTTTGAATTGATGTAAAACTGATTTTTTGAACTTGCATTATTTTCTCCTGATAATATTATTATTTTGCACTCACAAATATAATATCCATAAATTTAAAAATTTGCTATTATTTATAAATTATATTAAGAAAGTGAATCCAAATAGTTCTTTGTAAGTTTTAATCGTTGAGAAGCTTGATTAACTTCTTTTTGATACTTTAGTAATGTTGATAATACCTCTTGATAAGAAGTCTTGATTCCACACAAATCATTGATTATAGTTTTCCAAATTATTTTATCTGTTGGATATGTACCCAAATCAAGATTATATTTCATACTTGCAAGAACTATTTTATTAAAAATTTCTCTCCTTGGTTGTATTGCATCTTTTTCAAATTGAGCAAATTGATTTATATGTGTTTTTTCTAATAAGATACTTAGCATTTCGGCAGTTGAGTTAGCATTTTTTATTGTTGTTTTTCCAATCAAATCCGTTATTCTTATTCTTTTTCCAACTAAGACAAAGTTGTTTGGATTTTTGAAGTCAAAGGTGTAATTCTCATATCCTTTCCCCGTTTTGTTCAATTTGTCAAAATCACTTGCTATTGCATCGTATGCTCGTTGCGGTAATTTTGCCAAACGGGCTAAATAAGTATTTAGATAGTAATCTTTTATATCTTCATTCCTTAGTCCTGCAGAAATCATTTTGTCAGGAATACCTGCTTGCATGTGTGAGCCGTTTTGGGAGACATTTTTCAATATCTTGCCATAAGTAAAGTTTGCAATAACCTCACCATAATATGTTTTTAAGCCTTGAAATTTTTGTTTTGGAAGATCTTCAAAATAAAAATAATCGCTACCTGAATTAGGAACTTTTATAACATATTCATCATCAATCTTATACACAGTACCATGTGTTCCGGAACCTAAAACTCGAACTTTTGCTTCAGGTCTGTTCCAAAATTTGTTTAACAATTTCGATAGATTTCGTATATCATCTGTTTTAACAGTATTATTCTTAATTACATTATCAAGTTCTTTTGAAAATTTAGACTTATACCCGGAAAAGCCAGGCGTATTTTTATTGTTTTGATAGAGTTGATAAGAATTATAATATGATATGTTAGTCAGTTTCATACGAATTTGAAAACACATCAATAAAAATTTTTGCCAATAAAAAATCCGCTTACCTTAAAAGGTTTACGGACAACTTTTAAAATGGTGGGTGTTGAGGGACTTGAACCCCCGACCCTCTCCTTGTAAGGGAGACGCTCTACCAACTGAGCTAAACACCCATTTCGGCTTGTCTGAACTTCCGCTCTCGACAAGATTTATATTAACAAGAACATTTTTTTATGTCAAGGATTTTGTTGAAACTTTTTTTTTATTTTTGCGTCCTATTCTTTAGATGGGGAATTACTGGGAGGAGAGATGAGTTTATTAACAATTAATGAAAATTATAAACCTGATAAGTTGGATGTTTTAAGCAATGATGAAATTAAATCTTTCAATAATATTGTGCTGGAAGATGATACATTGCAATCTTATTTGAAGGAAATCGGGAAAATTAAACTTTTAAAAACGCATGAAGAACAAAATCTTGGAAGGCTTATAAAAGAACAAAATTGTGATATGGCTAAGCGCAAACTTATCCAAGCGAATTTGCGTCTTGTAGTAAGTATTGCCAAAAAATATATCGGGCAAGGTGTAAATTTCATGGATTTAGTTCAAGAAGGTTCTATCGGGTTAATTAGAGCAGCTGAAAAATTTGATTATTCAAAGAATTTCAAATTTTCGACTTATGCAACTTGGTGGATCAAACAATCTATTATAAGAGCGATTGTTAACTATTCCAAATCCATCAGAATTCCTGTGCATATGGCTGACAAAATTAGAAAATATAAGCGAATATACAGCAAGATGGTAAATGATTTAGGCAGAGAACCAAGTGATGAAGAAATGGCTGAAAAATTGGATTTACCTATTCAAAAACTGCTTAAAATCAAGCAATCTATCCTTGTTGAACCAATAAGTTTAGAAACCAATATCACTGATGATTTATGTTTACAAGATTACATTGAGGACAAGTCAAGCCATTCTCCCGAAGCGGAACTTAGGCAATCATGCCTTAAAAAAGAAATTCCGCATTTATTATCTACACTACCAGAAAGAGAAAAATTAGTTCTCACTAACAGATTTGGTATAAATCTTGATAAACCCAAAACACTTGCAGAACTCGGGGGAATGCTTGGCTATTCAAAAGAACGCATTAGGCAAATTGAAGAGGGGGCGATAGTAAAACTTAGATCTAACACTAAATTCACACATTTCAAAGATTATATTGAAAATTAATTTATCTTAGTTGTATTCATCATCTTTTACATTCGATACTTTTATTTAGTATCGAATTATTTTTATGTATTTAACAATGATTTCGCAAATTCAACGGATTGTTCGTTAATAGTTCCGCTAGCAAGTTCAGCCAGTGCTTTTATTCTATTATCACCGGTCAAAACGTAAACTTCGACTTTTGTTTCATTTTCTTGCGATTTTCTTACATAAAAATGTTTATTTGCTTTTGAAGCGATTATTGCTTGGTGAGTAATAACCATTATTTGATGAGTTTTGCTAAGTTCAACAATTTCATCTGCCACACTTTGAGTTGCTTTTCCTGAAATTCCCGTATCTATTTCATCAAAAATTACGGTATCAATATCATCAGTTTGAGCAAAAATTGACTTTATCGCAAGCATTACCCTTGATATTTCTCCGCCTGAAGCAACTTTAGCAAGCGGTTTTAAATCTTCTGAAACATTTGTAGAAATCAAAAATTCAACATTATCTATTCCGTTTTGAGAAAGCTCTTTTTCTGTTACATTTATGCAAAATCTTGATTTCGGTAATTCCAGCACTGCAAGTTTATCTTGAATTAGCACTGACAATACTTGTGCATAATTTTTTCTATGTTCACTAATGATTTGTGCTGTTTTCATCAATTCATCTTTTTGATGAGCAATTTTGCTTTGTAATTCTTCAATATTTTGCGTTGAAAATTCAATAGAATTAAGTTCATTGCTAAATTGTTCGTAATTATGAAGTACACTTTCCAACGTTCCGCCATATTTGCGTTTTAATTTATCAAGTAAGAATAATCTTTCTTGAATTTCGTTTAATCTTTGAGTGTCATTATCAAGGCTTTGGCTATAATCTCTTAAAGAAGATGATACATCCTTCAAATTTTCTAATACATCAAGAAATTGTTGATTAAGTTCCTCAAGAGATTTGTCAAATCCGACAGCTTTAGAAATATCAGATTTAATTCTTGTTAAACCTTCCAATACAGAGCCATCATCACCATTTATTGCCCAGTAAGCACCACCTGTGAGTTCTTTTAATTTTTCAGCATTTTCAAGAACTTCCAATTCTTGACCAAGTTCTTCATCTTCTTTTTCGTTTTGAATATTAGCTTCTTCTATTTCGTTTATTTGAAATTTTAGAAAACCAATTTGAGAATCAGTCACTGTAGCCTTATTTTTTAGTGCTTCAAGTTCAGAACAAAGCTTGTTATATTCTTTGAATTTATTTCGATAATCTTCTAATATACTGCCATATACATCTTTTGCATAAGAATCTAAAAGATTAATATGATATTGAGGTTGTAAAAATGTATATGTTTGATGCTGCGAATGAATATCTACAAATAAGGTTCTTAAATTTTTCAATAGCTCTTGATTTACTAAAGTTCCATTAATCCTTGAACGAACCGAATTTTGAGTAATTTCTTTTGTAATAATTATTTCATTCCCAAGGTTGTCAATTCCGTTTTCGTCAAACAAAGACGATAAATCGTGTTTATTGTTTTCTAAAACAATTTCAATAACTGCCTTATCACAACCTGTTTTGATAACATCCTTTGATACTCTGGCAGAAAAGACCATATCGATTGCATTCAAAATAATACTTTTCCCTGCGCCGGTTTCACCTGTTATGATATTTAATCGGCTGTCAAAATTAGCACAGAGTTCATCTATTAGTATGTAATCTTTTAATCTTATCTGCTTAATCATTTTGAGTATCTAATTAATTATTTTAACTGGGATTATAAATTTGCACCACAGCATTTTTTGTACTTTTTACCGCTACCGCATGGGCAAGGATCATTTCTTCCTATTTTTTGAGAGGTATCAATTTTTGGTTTGTTCTCATTGTCTTCAATTATTCCAAGTGTTTTTGAAAACGCATTCGAACGGTATAATACTGTTGTTGAAGATATTATTTTGTTATCAATATATCTACGTTTATATTTTCTTAGTAATTCATCTAATGTGTAGTTTTTAGCTAAGACTGCATTTACAATTTCCATAAAGTTTTTATGTTTATCTGCAACCATTTTGATAAGATTTGCAGAATATTTGTCTTTTGTTAAGAAATACTTTATACAACTGTCGTAGTTAACAATCTTGGTATAATCTTTAACTTCAAAAATCTTATTGAAAGTTCCATAAAACGGAATAGCATATAAGCCTAATTCCTTATCATAAATAATACCTACATCATAAATTTCTTTGTGTGAAGAAAATCCACCAAGAGAATTTTCCAAGAAATTGTTATAGGAATTGTTAAATTCGCTCACATCGAAGTATTTGTATTCTTCAGGTTCAACTATAAGATGTTTAAATTCTGCTTTTTTACCTTCTTCAGCATAATCATTGAACATTCCGATAAGGTCGTCAGCATTCTTGTTGGTTGTTACAACTTCTGTAGTTCCGAAAAATTCAACAAACTTTTCATAAATTTCAGCAACATCGGCTTCAATTTCTTTTTGCTTTTCCGGATTGTCAAGATATACAAGTTCAGGATTTTGTATAATCTTTGCTACTGCAAATCTATAGGCTTCATCTTTTTTATATCCAGGCAAAACTCCTGAAATTTCTAATAGGAAGTAATCGCCGTTTATGTTAACAATTCTTGCAATAACAAAGTTGCCTGAACCAATATTACTCAATGCTGACATCTTCATTAAAGATGTAACCATATATTTTCTTTCGTTAACAATATTGAATAATTCAAAACCGTGTTTTGCAACTCGCTTAACCTCAAAAACTGATGAAATAGAATTATCAATAGCTTCTATGACAGCTCTGGTATCTTTATTTAATCTTTTTTTGCTTTCTAAGTATAATTGCGGAATACTTTTTAAATCTTCACCGAGATTTCTTTCTAAAATATAGCTGAAACATGCTGACTGTATAGGTATTCTGTTATGTGAATTTGCTCCGATGGTTCTTAAATATTCATTAAAATCCTCTTTAACAAAATCATCGGTCTGTATAAATTCAGCAAGTGTCTTTACAGCATTGTTTATACTCTCGGTACGCTCTTGAATATTCATTATGTCTCCCCTTTTATGTTTTATACATTTATATTTCAGATTATTACAATTTTAATAAAAACTCAATATATTAAGTAATTATTATCGTAAAATACAAAGTATTCAATTAGTCTGTAAGTTTAAAATCGCCATTTTTCTTAATGTGTTCCACAAGTCCGCCGTCTTGCAAAAGTTTTATCATTACGGCAGGCAACGGCTCTGTTTGAATTATTGCACCGTTTGTAAGGTCTGTGATAACACCTCTTTCAATATCAAGTTCGATTTCATCACCATCATCTATTGCATCAGTGTCACATTCAATAGCCAATAATCCAATATTTATTGCGTTACGGTAAAATATTCTGGCAAATGATTTTGCAAAAACAGCACCTACACCTGCTATTTTCATAATCAAAGGTGCGTGCTCCCTTGATGAACCAAGTCCGAAATTTAAACCCGCTACAACAAAATCACCTTTTTTCATTCTTGTAGCAAATGTTTCATCTGCATCTTCCAGTACGTGTTTTGCAAATTCTGGCAAATTTGATCTTAAATGGTACAATCTGCCTGGTGCTATGTGATCTGTTGAAATATTATCTCCGAATTTGAATACTTTACCTTTCATGTATCTCTCCTTTTTTTTATATACTATCGCAAAAATAATTTGTATGCTATAATATTAAAAAAGGTGAGCTATGTATTTTAGAAAAAAATGTAAAATTACGTTCCTATGTCACGGAGCGACTATATATTCAGAAGAGGGCAGATTTTCAGATTTAGAAAATTATCCGCCGTTATCCGATTTGGGGGTAACGGAAATGGAAAATTTGTTAGATTATTTAAGAGAAAGAGGCGTTAAAAATGATGTCATTTACTCTTCTCCATCTGTCCGAACAAGACAATCTGCGTTAATGGTTGCAAAAGCATTTAAAACGGATTATATTACAGTCGATGCACTAAAACCTCGTGCTTGCGGTGCGTGGAATGGTTTGACATTATCTCAATTACTTGATAAATATCCAAATGGAGTTGATTCCATGCTTCTTAATCCTGATAAGGATTTAATGAAGGGGGCTGAAAGTTCAGGAGAATTGATTGCTCGTGTCAAAACAACCATTGAAGGGCTTGTTGAAGAAAATATCGGTAACAGAGTTATTGTTGTTACTCATCCTGAAGTTATTCAAGCGGCAATCTGTGCAGCACTTGAAATTCCGGCTGATAAACTTCCTAAAATCTTTATTAGAACTGGTAGTGCTACTCAAATTAGTTATTTCGAAAATTGGGCCAGCTTAGTTTATTCAGATTACGTGCCTTTAGGTTAGAAATTAAGTAATCTTTTACTTTCTTCTATCAAAAAGTCTTTTCCCGGGCGAATGTCGATATTTGTCCATGGTAGTTCTGTTGAATAGTCGTATGTTTTCAAGGCATAATAATCTGTATTTATATTGAGATTTTTAGCGGCTTTTTTAAAGCTGCCAATTTTTCCACCTTCTTTAAATACCTGTATCAGGTAATCTGTTAATGTTGAATCTCCTCTTGAAAGTACCGCCTGATAATAGTCCCATTTGCAACTTGAAACATTGATTTGCACACCAATTTTCCTTAGTTCTTTTGTTAAGTATTGAATTTTCTTTTCTAATGATTTTTCATCTTCTCTTCCTAACCATTGAAAAGGTGTATGCGCCTTAGGGACAAAGGTCGAAAATCCATAAGAAATATCAAATCCCTTATGTTTTTGTTTTATTCTCTTGGTAAGTTCTATTATTTCTTGTATATCTTCTTGCGTTTCTGTTGGAATACCAAGCATTCCATAGAATTTTATTCCCTTTAATCCGCATTCTGCAGCTGTATCGATCGCTTTATGAATTTGTTCTTCTGTCAGGTTTTTATTTATTACCTTTCTAAGTCTTTCACTTCCTGCTTCAATCGCAAGAGTTAGATTTTTTTGTCCTGTTTTTACGAGGGTGTTTATTATATTAGGCTTGAAAGAGTCCACTCTAAGTGAAGAAACACTCATTTCAATCTGTTCACCATTATCAATTCTAGTTGATATATATTTACAAATATCTTCAAATTTAGGATGAGCAGTCAGTTGAGCTCCAAGTAGTGCTATTTTGTTTGTATGGGTTAAGCCAAGCTCAATAGCTTCAATTATTTTTTCATAAGGGACAAATCTTATCGGTAAATTTATGTATGAAGCAAGACAAAAGCCGCATCGGTTTGCACAGCCTCTTTCGACTTCAATAATAAAAGTGTTAGGGAAAAATGACTTGTCACTTAAAATAGGGGTATAAATACATTCAGAAAGCTTTTTAGTAACCTTCGTTATCTGTTTTTGTTTAACCGCAGGAACATAAACACCTTCTAATTGGCTCAACAACTCAAGGATTTCACTTTTAGGCTTATGTTTATTACTTTTACATAGATTTATGACTTCAAGATTGATATCCTCACCATCTCCAATAATCATAAAATCGAATAGTTCTTTGTATGGTTCAGGATTTGAAGTAATTACAGGACCACCTGCAAATATTAGTGGAAAGTCTTCTCCTCTATCTTTTGCCCTAAACGGAAACTTATTATGCTCAAAGAATTTTAAAATCTCTAAAAAGTCCATGTCAAAAGAATTTGAAATTCCAATTAGGGAAATATCATTACGCATAATTCTTGTTGTTTTTGAATCTGCATAAACTCTTTCAATATCAATATCTTCACGCTCATCAATCGCTTTAAAAAGCCATAGATAACCAAGAGATGACATAGCAAAAGACTCGGGTCCCGGGAAAAAGAACCACATTTTATAATCATAGTCTTTTTTTATTGTTCTATTATATAAGTATATTTCATTTGCTATATCGCTCAAATTTACCCCTCAACTTGTATAATACTTGAATTTTCTGCACTGTCCTTTTCATTTATTGGAGTAAGGTATAATTCATCAATAAGAACACATATCATTGCAGCGATTGCAGGAGATAAGATTACTCCCCAAACACCTAAGAATTTTTCAGCAACAAAAAGAGCTACCATAATATTTATTGGATGTAATCTCATAAATTTGCCAAATAAGAATGGTCTTATCATATAATTTGAAATTTGTTGAATTACTATGAAAAATACAATGGCTAAAATAATTTTTGTAGCACCTAATTGATAACCCACAAAAATTATTGTTGCTATTGCTATTGTTGGACCCAGTAAAGGTATAATTTCACAAATACCTGCTACTAACCCTAATAATATCGGATAATCAATTCCAAGTAATGCAACTTCGATTGTTACCATTACTCCAACGGTTATCATAGATAAAATTTGGGCTCTAACATAATTTCCAACCTTAGTTGTAATGTTATATAATATAGTTCCTGCCTTTTTCTTTAATTTTGGCGGGAAAAATTCCAAAAATTTACTTCTTAAATAATCTTTATCAACAATTATGTAATATATAAACATTGATAGGGCTAAAATTACCAATACAGTTTGTCCTGCGGCCATTGTTACAGTCCATGATTGGGTAAATAAATTTTGTGCAATATCTGTACCGGTTTGTGCTATATTCCCAATCGGAATGTATGAAGCTATTGTTTTACCATAAATTTGGGTATGTGTTATTAAATGATATAATGTGGTAATTTTTTGGGGGATTGTAACCGCAAATAATTCAATTTCTTTATAGCATGCCAATATTACAGGTAATAGAACAGCGGCCAAAACTATTCCGCTTAGAGTTAAGACACTTATTGTAGCTGCGGCTCGATTTTTTATTTTTTCTTCTATTTTATTAACATATGGATTTAATGCTGCTGCAATTACAAATGATGCAAATAAAATCATAATCAGTTCTGTTAATTTCGGTATAAAAAATAGCACAATTATTATTAGCGCTGTAAATATTAATGTTTTTGTATTAAGAACCTTTTTTAACACAATAAGCCTCCCCTAATGTATTTCATTGTAATCTTACTATAAATTCATATAAGATAAAATAAATTTCTCTTACAAATGCCTAAGCCTTAATAATATCATGCATTTGGGCAAATTCCTAAAATGCTTGTAAATATTGACTTAAATACTTTATTATATAAAAAGTATATACTAAAAACCCTTATATTTTGTTACATAACTTAACATTATGACAATAAAAAGGCAATTATTAGAAAACGAAATACTTTATATATTTACGAGGACAAAAAACATAAGGATTTAACGAGACAATGGGTTTCTTACTAGGAGCATTTGGAAAATTGATGGCGGGCCGAAGGGTCAGAGACTTACAAGCCCGTATGATGCGTGTCCAGTCTAAAGCTAGACGCGTAACTCGTCAAATTGAACAAATGAGTAAAAACTTAGAATCCATGAAGAAGATGGAATTGAATAATTTATCTTCTAGTATGCAATTTGCTAACCTTATGATGCCTGGAATGATTAATACTCAATTGGCTCAACAAGGAATTGGAACTACCAATCAGACATTACTAAATGGAATGGCTGGCGGACTTAATGCCAATAGTTTAAATCAACAGTTAAGCACAGAAGATCAAGCATATATGGCAGCTTTCAGTAATATGAAAACACAAATGGCTGCAAACAACGAAATGATTATTTCTCAAATGAAAACTCAAATCGAAGAGAAATACGAAAATATGAACGATATAATGCTGGAACCTTTAAAAATGGAAGAGGATTCATTGCAGACAGAAAAGGATTCATTGGAATCTCAAATCCAAATCGCACAAGCAGATTACGAAGCTTGCAAGAAGATGGAACAAGCAGATGCCAAGAACCTCGCTCCAAACTACACAGGCGCAGCATAGAAAATTTAATGAATATAATAAGACCGGCTCTCAATTCGAAAGCCGGTCTTTTAATTTATTAAAAATATTCCTATTTTATATTTCTAACTGCCTCAATAACTCGTTTTGTAGCTTCTTCAGGTTTAAGTGTTTCTTTTTCTCCTGTTTGACGGGTCACAAATTCAACATTACCTTCTTGAATTGTTTTTCCTACTGTTATTCTATAAGGGAAACCAATCAAATCAGCATCTTTGAATTTTACACCAGGGCGTTCATCTCTATCATCAATTACAGCCTCTACTCCATTGTCAAGAAGTTCTTTATATATTTTTTCAGCAACACTCATTTGAAGTTCATCTTTTGTGCTTACTGGAACAACGATTACGTGGTATGGAGCAATAGAAAGCGGCCATTTTATACCCCAATCGTCATGATGAGCTTCAACAGCAGCTGCTGCAGTTCTGGTAACGCCTATTCCATAACAACCCATAATATATGGTTTTGCTTTTCCATCAGCATCAAGATATACTGCATTCATTGGTTTAGAGTATTTTGTACCTAATTGGAATATATTTCCAACTTCAATTCCTCTTGTAACCTTTAGAGGTTTACCGCATTGAGGACAATATTCGCCTGCTTCAACAAGTCTTATATCTGCTACAATTTCAGGTAAATCTATTTCTTTGCCGAAGTTTGCACCTACCATATGAACATCATTTTTATTGATACCAACAACAAAATTTTTCATCTCTTTTACTGACTCATCAGCAACAACAATAATATCATTTTCGCCATATTTTGAAAGTGGCTTTTTATTTTCATCAACTGGTCCGATAAAGCCAGGAATTGCATTAAATCCATTTTCTTCCATTATTTCTTGAATTTCGCCAGATGTTGCAATTCTTATATCTACTCCGCCAAATGTGTTCATTAATTTTGTTTCTTCAACCTGTTTATCACCTCTGATTAGAGCAAGTACAGGTTTCTTATCTACAATATAAACTAATGTTTTTAAAATTATAGATGGTGGTACATCTAAATATTTACATAGCTCTTCTATTGAATGTGTATTTGGTGTATCTACTATTTTTACTGAATCGAAATTACCAACGGTCTGGGCTTGAGGTAATTTTGATATTGCATGATTAGAATTTGCGGAATAATCACACTCATCACAATAAAATACATCATTTTCACCAGCATCTGTATCTGTTATTACCATAAATTCATGAGAAACGCTTCCGCCTATTGCGCCGGAATCAGATTGAACAGCTTTTGTATCTAGTCCGCAGCGTTTAAATATTCTTGTGTATGCTTGCCACATATTTTCATATTCTTTATCTAAGTCTTCTTGAGAAGTTGCAAAGCTATATGCGTCTTTCATAATAAACTCACGACCTCTTAATAAACCAAAACGAGGACGAACTTCATCTCTGAATTTTGATTGTATTTGGTATAAGTTTGCAGGTAACTGTTTGTATGATTTCAAAATATCACGAGCGATTGATGTAATAATTTCTTCGTGAGTAGGTCCTAGACACATTTCTCTATTGTGTCTATCTCTTAATCTCATTAACTCTTTGCCATAAGCTTCCCAACGACCTGATTCTATCCACAATTCTTTTGGTTGAACAAATGGCATTAGTAGCTCTTGAGCACCTGCATTATCCATTTCTTCTCTGATAATATTTTCAACTTTTTTCAAAACTCGCCACATTAGGGGTAAAAAAGTGTAAACTCCGGAGGTTAACTTTTTGATGTAACCTGCTCTTGCAAGCATTTTATGAGATACAACCTCAGCATCTGAAGGAAATTCTCTCAATGTTTGCACAAATATTTTTGACATTTTCATAATTTGTATTCCTCTTATCTTTTTCAATGTCTTTATGTTAGCACAAACATGGTTATTTCAACTTACTAAGTTCAGTTTTTGCTTTTGCAAGTGGTATTGAAAGCGTTTTATGATTTTTTATCGCTCGTTCTAAATATTCTTTGGTATCAGGACTTTCTATTTTGCTGTGTGCAATATATGCCAAATAATCTAAATCACCCGTTTCCTCACATTGTGCAAGGGCTTCTTTTGAGTATTTTACAGCATTATCATAGTCTTGTTCTTTTAATAATATTCGAACCAATATTTTATAAGCCTCAATATCATAAGGATTAAGTTCTATAGTTTTTTCTAAATTATAAACCGCACCTTCAGTATTTCCTGTTTCATTATCTATAACTGCTAAATTATAATATGCCCAACTATAATCAGGCGAAAGCTCTAAAACTTTGTTAAATTTTTCTTTTGCTGAATCCAAGTCCCCTAATTCTTTGAAGATATTACCTATATAGAAATGAGCATAAATATCTTCATCATTAATATCAATCGTCATTTGAAAATTCTCTATTGCATTTATATAATCACCCATTTTGAAGTAGATTAAGCCTAAATTGAAATAAGAATTAGAATCTTGCGGATCAACTTGCAAAATTTCTTCAAAAGATTTTATAGCCTTGTCATATTCTTTTAACTCAATATAAACAAGTCCAAGGTTGTACGCTGAATCTATTGAATCAGGTGCTATTTCTAATGATTTTAAATAAGATTCTTTAGCCTTAGGAAAATTCTTTAATTTTTCATACACAATTCCCAAATTATAAAAAATACCATCATCATCAGGAAAGTTTTTAGATAAATATAATAAATGCTGAAGTGCTTCTTCATTAAATCCGTAATCCATAAGAAGAACAGCCAACTTTCTTCTTGCTTGAAAGTTGGTGCTATCCTCCTTAATTAATCTTTGTAATTCTTCTATTTTATCTAATTTTGCCATATTACCTAAATTACCGGTACATCAATCGGATCTACCAGAATAACATTGAGAACTTCGTCTTTTTGAATATTAACATGTTTACCTTTTTTAATCATATCAGCAATACTACCGTAAACAAAATATCCTGCAGTACCAACAACACCGCCAAAAGCACTGACAGGTACTGTTACATATTGCCAACCTGTATCATTAGCAATATCTTTTCCCCATTCAATACTATTTTTAGTTATATCAGCTGATTTTGAGCAAGTTTGTTTCCACGCATCAGCGTATCCTCTTGTTGTGGTTATGCCTCCGTCATATGTCATATCAGATCTTCCAACTACATTAAGTGTTAGAGGTAGTTGTCTTCCGTTTGGTGTTACTACGTGATCAAAATTCATATACAATACTGCACCTTTAGACATTCTTTTCGGCATTTGTATTGCTTTTATATCACCTCTAACAATAGAACCTGCCGGTAATATAACATCATCATCTGTTGTTTGATCAGAAACTAACATTGCTGAAAAACTGTTACCTGCGGTATTTACTGATGTATCGATACTGTTTAACATTTTTAGCTGCAAATTTGTGCCCGCCGGCATTCTTTTAGTTTTTGCATTACCATTAAACGGTGCTGCATATACTAATTGTGCACTTAGTAAAATTGTAAGTAATGTTGCAATTATTCTTGATTTCATAATATATCCCTCTTTCTTATCTTGTTCATTCTAACATATTTTATTATTTTTGTTAAGAGTTTGTATTAAAATCTTAATAATAAAAAAAAGCCTCAAATGAGGCTAATTAAATTAAGAATAGCTGGAAGTATGAAAAAGATTATTTATATTAAAAGCCATACAAACTCTTTTTAAAATTGGTAATGAGGAGAATTTTATTATAGATAGGAGGGGAATTCATTATAAAATTTTATTTAGAGTTTGAAAAATTATCATGATTATTGTAAAATTACTCTGTCTAAATTTGTTATAAGTTGATGAATAGAAAGGGTATATGATGGAAATATTAGATAAAGCGGATATAGGTGTATTTGGAGGTTCAGGTTTTTATAATTTCTTGGACAATATCGAAGAAGTTAAAGTAGAAACTCCATATGGTCAAACAAGTGATAGCGTATTTATTGGAAAGATTGGAAACCAAAGAGTTGCATTTATGCCAAGACATGGAAGAAATCATTCTATTCCGCCTCACCTTGTTAATTTCAGAGCAAATGTTTGGGCTATGAAACATCTTGGCTGCAAACGTGTAATTTCACCTTGTGCTGCAGGTAGTTTACAAAAAGAAGTTAAACCGGGTGATTTTGTTATATGTGATCAATTTGTTGACTGGACTGACGGTAGAAAAACTACTTTCTATGAAGGTCCTGTTGTTCAACACCCGTCACCGGCTGATCCATATTGTCCTGAATTAAGAAGTTTAGCTATTAAAACAGGTAAAGAATTAGGTATCACTATTCATGAAACCGGTACTGTTGTTGTTATTAATGGTCCAAGATTTTCAACAAAAGCAGAATCTGCTTTCTTTACAAGACAAGGATGGCAAGTTATTAACATGACAGCTTTTCCTGAAGCTTATCTTGTTAAAGAGCTTAATATGTGTCCGTTGAATATTTCTTTAATAACTGATTATGATGCAGGTTTAGTCGGAGATGTTCCTCCTGTTTCTCACGATGCTGTTATGAAAGTATTTAACGATAATCTTACTAAATTAAAATCATTGTTATTCACTATGATTGAAAACATTCCACATGAGGTTACAAACTGCGAATGTGGTAATTGTACGAAATTAGATTTATAATTCCATATAAAGGGTAATTCAATGAGTAGATTTATTTTGATACTTGATAGAGTAGTTAATCTTTATATGTACTATGTCGGGCTTGCCTGCCTTTTATCTTGGGTACCAAATATCAATCCTGATTACCCTTTATTCCATTTTATATTTCTTTCAACAGGATTTTATATTTTGCCACCTGTTTTAGGCTTTATTTTTGCTCCATTATTTATAATGGTTTTATGTGCTCTAATTTCAGCAGGACTTGGCAAATTGTATGCTAAACTTAACAAAGACAAGGTTCCGCATATTATGATTTTGTCCCCTGAAGAGTTTTTTGAAAAAATGGAACAAGAAAAATTAAAGTCAGATAAAATTAAAGATAAGGATAATAATAATGATAGCAATCAAAATTCTTGAAGCAATAGCAAATTGCTTTTATGTATTTTTATTAATGATATTTGTCAGATGTTTACTTACTTGGTTTCCTTTTGTAAACTGGGATAACCCTATATTAAAAATGCTAAAAGTATCTACTGACTTGTATTTAGATTTATTTAGAAAAATCATTCCTCCTATAGGGATGTTTGATATTTCTCCTATGGTTGCAGGGTTTGTGCTTATCATTTTGAGAAATATTACTCTTTATGGTGCAGTATTTTTATTCAGTGCGTTAGGTTTATTAAGGTAAAAGTATGAAAATAGTTATTTATGGTGCAACAGAAATCGGATGTTTGCTTGCTACAGAATTTTTTGAAGATCACGACATTACAATAATTGATAAAGAAGAAAATCGTACCGAAGAATTTGATAAACTTGATATAAGTTTTGTTCAAGGTAGTGCGGCTGATGTTAATGTATTAAAATCTGCCGGTATCAACGATGCTGATATATTTATTGCTTGTACTGGTTATGATGAGGTTAATATTGTAGCTTGTCTTGCAGTGAAAAAAGTTAGCGGAATAAGGACAATATGTTTTGTATCTAAAACGGAATACAGCAGTGCCCTTGCAATAAATAATAACACTGATTATTTGAGCGATTTTTATATAGATTATATTATTTGGCCAGAGGAATTGTTAACTCAAGAATTATTTAGAATAGTTACGGTTGCTCATGCACTTGATGTTGAAAATTTTGCAGATGGTAAAGCAAGACTCCTTGAATACAAGGTTAAACCTGATTCTATGATTGTAGGAAAAATGGTGAAAGATTGCGGTTTTACAAAGGATACGATTATCGTTGGTATCAAGCGTGACAGTTTGTTATTTATTCCAAACGGTTTAACTGAAATCAATGCTGATGATAAGTTGATATTTATGGGAACTTCGCATTCTTTGGATATTTTAGCAGGAACTTTTTTCCACGAAAAAGAACAGGTTAAGTCCGTTGCTATTATTGGTGGTGGAAATGTAGGCTTTATGCTTGCTCAAAACCTTGAAGATATGAAAATTAAAACAAAAATTATCGAAAAAGATTACGACAGATGCGAATTTTTATCTCAAGAACTTGGAAAAACTGTTGTAATAAACGGTGATGGCACAAACTTAAAACTATTGGAAGAAGAAGAACTTGGAGAATGTGATGTAGCTATTGCGGTTACTAATAACGATGAAAGAAATCTTTTATGTTCATTACTAATGAAGCAATTAGGTGTAAAAAGAGTTATATCACGTGTTTCTAAAGTTTTAAACATTCCTTTGTTTGAAAAAGTTGGTATTGATATTGCCGTATCTTCAAAAACTTCTGCTATCAATGAAGTTAGAAACGATATTGATGAAACTAATGTTGATATTTTAGCATTGGTCGAACAGGGTGAAGGTGAAGTTTTAGAAATTCTGCTTAATGACGAATTTAGCGGTAAATATATAAAAGATTTAAGATTTCCGGCTCCTGCTATTGTTGGAATTATTCAAAGACACTCTAACGTTATCATTCCAAAAGGTGATACAAAATTAAATTTCAATGATATTTTGATTATTTTCACTAAAGCTGAAAATGCTGATAAAGTAAAAAGTTATTTTAAGGTGATATAGATGCGTTTTAGTTATGTTGTAAGATCTTTAAGTTTAATATTAAAAGATTTTGGGTTGGTTGTATTTATTCCTATAATTCTTGCTTTATATTATAAAGAAGTTTCTATGATATTACCTTTTGCAGCGGCAGGGTTTTTATCATTGTTTTTGAGTTTAATATTGCATAGAGGATTTAGGCTTGCAGATATTGCGGATACTTTAAATGATATTAAACGTTCAGAAGCGTTAATGGTAGTATCAACTTCGTGGATTCTTATTTCTGTTATTGCAGCAATTCCTTATGCTTTATACGGAATGAGTCCAATCAATTCATTATTTGAAGCTGTTTCAGGAATTACAACAACAGGTGCTACTATATTAGAAAATTATGATATTCCAAGAAGTTTAATGTTTTGGAGATCTTTCACCCAATGGATAGGCGGTATGGGTATTATCGTCTTATTTGTAGCTATTTTGCCTCAATTTGCGGTTGCTGGCAGACAAATGTTTTTTGCTGAAGCTCCGGGACCAACAGAAGATAAAATTACTCCTAGAATTAAAAATACAGCTTCGGTTTTGTGGATTATTTATGCAGGGTTAACTGTTGTTTGTGCGTTATTACTTTGGCTTGCAGGAATGCCTGTATTTGATTCTGTTTGTAATGCTTTTTCTACACTTTCTGCTGGGGGATTTTCTCCTAATCCATTAAGTATTGCCGGATATAATTCTAATATTATTACCTGGATTATTATAGTATTTATGTTTATTTCTGGTACGAGCTTTGTATTACAGTCAAAAGTTCTTGCTAAACGTAAATTATCACTATTTTGGAAAAACGAAGAATTCAAATTTTATACTATTAGTATTCTTGTGCTTTCGGCATTGTTAGCAATTGTTTTGTGTATAAAACAAAATTATTCATTATTTCATTCTGTTACCGCTGCGGCATATCAAACCATTGCTCTTGCAACTTCTACGGGTAGTGCTAGTGAAGACTTTAAGTTATGGACATTTGATGCTAAAATTCTGTTATTTATAACAATGTTTTTAAGTTCCTGTGCTGGTTCAGCCGGTGGTGGTATTAAAATCACTCGTATCATAATTGTTTTAAAGTTTATAAAAAATGAATTATATAAAATTCTTCACCCTAAAGCTGTAACAGCCATCAAAATTGACGGAAAATATATTCCAACAGATGTTATTAGACAAACATTATTTTTTATAATGTGTTTTATAGGTCTATTTGCTATTTCTTGTATTGGACTTGCTGTCATTGAAAAAGATATAACATTAGCTCTATTCAGTTCAATAAGTGCTATTGGAGATATCGGTCCTGCTATTGGCCGTGAAGTTGGTCCAATGGGTAGTTTTAATGGCTTGCATGACATCTCAAAACTTATATTAATCTTTGAAATGTTAATAGGTCGTTTAGAAATCATTCCATTTATTGTTATGTTCCACAAAGATTTTTGGAATATCAAGAAATAAAATTTATAAATTAAGATTATATTTTGAACTTTGGAATGAATTTCGTTTGATAAATTCTCTATCGATCTTATTAAGACAATCCAATTTTGCACCAAGCCATCTTGGAGCGATTAGATTTTTCTTTAAGCCATTCCCTGCTAAACGATGAATAGTTGTGTTTTGAGGAAGTAATTCAAGAAAATCTACAACCAGATTAACATATTCATCTTCACTCATAAAATCTATTTGATTATCTTCATATAATTTAGCAAGCTTTGTGTCCTTTAAGGCGCACAGCATATGAATTTTTACACCATCTACTTGTAACTGAGCTAACTTTTGCGCTGTTTGTAAAATTTCATCACGGGTTTCCCACAGTCCAAAAATTACATGAACACAAACGTTTAGACCTTTTTCTTTTGACATTTCATAAGCTTTTAAAAAGCAATCAAAATTGTGACCTCTATTTATCTTTTTTAATGTTTTATCGTGAATAGACTGAAGTCCATATTCAATCCAAGTATAATAATCTTTTGAAATATCAGATAACAAATTCAATTTGTCACTATCAACACAATCAGGACGTGTTCCAACAGATAATCCTACAATATCAGGATGAGTTAGAGCTGATTTATAGATAATTTCAAGTTCATTAACAGGTTTATAGGTATTTGAATAGGCTTGGAAGTATGACATAAATTTTTCAGCCTTAAATCTATCATGCAAAGTTTGAGCACCGATTTTAACTTGTTCTTCAATAGATAATAAATTAGAATGCGCTTGAGAAAAACTTCCACCTTCGTCACAAAAAATACAACCACCAGTAGATATTGTACCGTCACGATTTGGACAGGAAAATCCGGCATCTATAGTTATTTTGTAAACTTTTGCACCGAATTTATTCTTTAAATATGCACTAAATTGGTTGTATCTTTTGTCTGTATTATTAAATAACATTATTATTTTTGTTCATCATCGTTGTCATAAATAGGATAAACATAGTGTTCACCACAATTTGGACAAACTACTTCTTGTTGTTTTCCATCTTCTACTTGAGCAACTTCGAACAAGCATCTGCATCCTGATTGTACGCATCTGATTGCTAAAGTTGGTCTAATTAATCTTGCCATAATTTGTTTCCCTCATTCTTAACTATACATTTAAAATTCTAGCACTGATTGAAATATAGTGCAAGATTATTTCTATTTATAAACTTCGTCATCCCAATATTCAAGTTCAAGTTTACCAACAATAATGGTATCACCGTTTTGGATACCTTGACGTTTTAATTCATCCATAATCCCCATACCGGTCATGATATTTTGAAATCTTATAATCTGTTCGGTACTTCTGGAATCTGTTACTTGTGAAATTCTGATAATTCTGCCGCCTGTCACAAGATAAGTATCTTTTTTAATCTTTTGAACATCCCAATATCCGTCATCATTGTTAGTTGCATCTGTATCTTCTATCACATTGACTTCAGATTGAGGTTTTTCTATTGAGTTAACTTTGTTTTCTAATTCATTCTTGATAGATTGCAAATTTTCACCGGTTACAGCTGAGATAAGATATGGTTTTACACCTATTTTTTCAAACTCAGCAACAAGTTCTTTTTGTCTATCTTCATCGATAGCATCAATTTTATTTATCGCCACAATTTGATATAAATTAGCAAGTTTTTCAGAGTATTTTCTCAATTCTTCATTAATAATTTTGTAATTCTGAATAGGATTTTCTTCTGTACCATCAACAATATGTAATAGAAATCTACATCTTTCAACGTGACGCAAGAAGTCGTGCCCAAGTCCAATTCCTTCGGAAGCTCCCTCAATCAAACCGGGAATATCAGCAATTACATAGCCATCACCATCTGATTTTCTTACAACACCTAAATTTGGAACTATAGTTGTAAATGGGTAATCTGCAATTTTAGGTTTAGCTGCTGAAACTCTGCTTATAAAAGTTGATTTTCCTGCATTAGGAAACCCTAAAAGTCCAACATCAGCAAGCAGTTTTAATTCTAATTGTAATTCTCTTTCAATACCGGGTTCGCCTGGTTCACAATATTGAGGAGCTCTGTTTTGCGGAGTACAGAAATGAGTATTTCCTCTACCGCCACGACCACCTTGTGCAACTAAAACTGTCTGATTATGTTCAGTTAAATCAGCAATAATATTACCCGTTTTTAAGTCTTTTACAATAGTCCCTGTAGGAACTTTTATGTATAAATCTTTTGCACTTTTACCGTGCATACTTTTTTTGAAACCGTTCTCACCATTATCAGCTTTAAAAATAGAACGATAAGTAAAATCAAGCAATGTAGATAAACCTTCATCAGCCACAAGATAAACACTGCCGCCTTTTCCGCCATCGCCGCCAGCAGGACCGCCTTTATCTACAAATTTTTCTCTGCGCCAAGCAACAACGCCATTTCCGCCTTTGCCTGATGATATTTTTATTTTTGCCTTATCTATAAATTGCATAGTATAAATCCTTTAGTGTGATGATACAATGAACACGATTAAAGTGCAAACTATGCTTTTTCAGATGTTACATGTCATATGTAAATGTTTTGTTATTATTCTTTTATTAGATTGGCAAATGTGATAATATAAAGGTATGTTCACAGGGATTATTGAAGAAATAGGTAAAATAAAAACTTTCAATAAAAATTCTAACGGAGCCGAAATTGAAATTGAGTGTTCAAAAGTTCTCAATGATACAAAAATTGGTGATAGTATTTCGGTTAACGGAACTTGCCAAACTGTTGTAGAAATTTCAAATAATTCATTCAAGGCTCGAATTAGTGATGAAACTTTGAAAGTTACAAATTTCAACTCTGCAAAGATTGGACAAGCCGTTAATCTGGAAAGAGCCTTAACCCTGTCTTCTCGTCTTGGAGGCCATATTGTATCAGGTCACATAGATAGAGTTGGAAAATTCATTTCAAAAGAAAAACTTACGGATTTTTACAACTTATGTTTTGAAATTCCTTCTGAAGTTGATAAATACATTGTTTATAAAGGATCTATTACAATAAATGGAATTAGTTTAACTGTTGCTAGCATTAAAAATAATATTGTTGAAGTCGCAATAATTCCTCACACATTTGAAAATACCAATTTATGCAACTTAAAAGAAGGGGATTTAGTTAATATTGAAACTGACTTATTAGGAAAATATGTTGAAAAAATTTTATCTGTGAACAATAATAAAAAAGATATTAGTATAGACTTTTTAATGGAAAATGGATTTGTATAATGGAAAGAGAAAAGAAATTCAAATTTGATAGTATAGAAGATGCAATAATCGATTTTAAGCAAGGTAAACCTATCATTGTCGCAGATGATGAAGATAGAGAAAATGAGGGTGATGTTATAATTTCAGCAGAAAAAGTTACCCCTGAAATTATAAATTTCTTAGCAACAGAAGTTCGAGGACTTATTTGCCTTGCAATATCTAAAGAAATTGCAGAACAACTAGACTTACCTCAAATGGTTGAACAAAATACAGAAGGAATGAGAACGGCATTTACGGTAAGTATTGATGCTGCAGAAAAATACGGAGTTACCACAGGAATTTCTGCATACGACAGAGCCAAAACTGTTGAAGTTGCTACAGCTCGTGATGCTCAGCCATCTGATTTAAGGCGTCCGGGGCATTTGTTCCCTTGTGTTGCAAGACGTGGTGGAGTTTTAGAAAGAACAGGACATACTGAAGCTGTTGTTGATTTGGCTAAAATATGTTCTCAACGTCCTGCAGGTGTTATGTGCGAAGTTATGGCAGAAGATGGGCATATGGCAAGACGTGACTATTTAAGAGCTTTTGCTGATAAACATAATATGAAATTTATTTCTGTTGCTGATTTAATTGCATACCGATTAAAATCAGAAAAACTTGTTACTCGTGAGGCTGAAACTATGCTTCCGACACCTTATGGAAACTTCAAATTATATGCTTACAAAAACAGAATAAATAATTCAGAACATGTTGCTTTAGTAATGGATGACGGTTCTGATAAGATTCCTGCTGTTAGAGTACATAGTATGTGCTTAACAGGTGATGTTTTCCATAGTTTGAAATGTGATTGCAATTCTCAGCTTCACAATGCATTGAAATACATAAGCGAGTACGGAAAAGGCGCTTTGGTATATTTAACGGATCACGAAGGCAGAGGTATTGGACTTTGCAATAAAATTAAAGCTTACAAACTTCAAGAACAGGGTCAGGATACTATTGAAGCAAATATTTCACTAGGGTTTAAGTCAGACCTAAGAGATTACGGAACAGGCGCTCAAATTCTTGTTGACTTAGGTTATACTACGTTTGATTTAATAACTAATAATCCTAAAAAAATTATTGGACTTGAAGGTTATGGATTAAATGTTAATGAAATAATTAAAGTTAATTCAGAAATTACGCCTTACAATCAAAGATATATAAATACTAAAAAAGAAAAGATGCACCACTATTTATAGAATTTAAAAGGAATGAAAAAGATGTATATAGCAAAAATTTTAATGGCTGAAGAATATCATAAATTTGAATCTTTATATGAAGATTTTAGGCAGAAAGCTGCAAGTGAATATAATTTCGAACTTGAACCTCTAGATTTTGAAGGCTTTTTAGCAGCTCTTGATAAAGATTTAATCAAATGTATTGTTCTTTATGAAGGTGAAGAAATGGTTGCCTTTTTAGTTTATACAACAGCAATTTCAGAAGCTATTGAATTAAATATTATACATTCCATTAAAAAAGATGATTTCAGCGATATTGCAAAAGAGTTACTTGTAAAATTTCTTGATATAACAGAGGCATTAAGACGTGAAAAAATTGTTTGCTACCCAATGCTTGGTGAACAAAAAAATCTTATTAGTGTAATTGCTAAATTAGGGTTTAAATTTGTTGGAACTGAAGTTTTAAGATTTAAATTTGATACAAACACTTCACGTGAAATTTTTTCAAGAGCCAGAATTGTTCCTTTGCCGGAAGATTATAGAGTCGTTTCTTGGAATAACAAATATTTAGACGATGCAGTAAGAGTTATTCACGAATCATTTAAAGAAAGCTCAGATGCTTTGTTTGATCCAAGATTTACTACGATTGAGGGCACAACAGATATTATCACAAAAGTTGTTAATGATGTTTATGCTGAATTTATGCCTAATTCTACAAGTGTTTTGCTATATAATGATGAAGCGGTTGGTTTTGCTTTTATGAATTTAACAGGCGGCTCTATAGTTAATATCCCACTTGTTGGGATTTTATCTGAGCATCAGGGTAAAGGTTTATCAACTATTATGCTGAAACACTCTATGGATTATGTAATCAATGCAATAGATCAATATAATACTCCAATTACAGAAATTAATACAACTACTGAAACTAATAATCTTCAAGCTTTCAGATTATACAAAAACCTAGGATTTATTGAAGATTACAGTTATCCGCAAGCATATTTACCGGTGAAAAACTAGACTTTTTCAAAAAAATAAGTTAAATTAATTCTATGTCCGGTATAAATATCAAAAAATTTTTGAACAGTTTTTCGCAGAATTACAACAGGCAACCCTCAACTTCAGGGACTAATTCTACTGCGTCAACAAACATTCAAAATACATCTAATCGAGTAGAAATGGACACATCAGGCCCAAAACTTCCATCACAAAACGCTCTTAGCCATATTGGGCAAAATATTAAAACTGTTGTTCAAAATTTTAAACTAAATGTATTGGAAAATGCTGATAGAGCCAATTATTTAAAAGATGTTCTTAATTTACCCAAGAATGTTAATGAATTTATTTATATGGTTCAAAAAAATTTAACGAGAAAAGAACTTTCTAATGAACTTGCAAAACAACAGCTTCCACAAACACAAACTCCACAGACTCAAGCCAAAACCATCAGTAATATTGAATCACAAATTCTTTCACAACAAGCATACCTAAATAATGCTAATACAAAGACCTTAACCATTCAAAACCTAACCCAACAAACTCCAAATCAACAAACAATGCAAAATATTACACAACAAGATCAAAACTCCCAAACACAAACTTCAATGACCGGAGGAGCATCACAAAATAATCAACAACCACTAACCCCACAGCAAACTATAGCACAGAATATTTTATCAGGACAAGTAATAAATAATGGTAAATTAAATATTCAAAATAAAACACAAGAAACTATAAATTCAAAACTTTTGGCAGAGATTTATGACCCTAATGCGACAACAACAGAAGAAACAGCCGAGATTGTTCTTGCAAAAGAACTTCAAGCAACACTAAAAAAACTTGAAATAAATCCAGGGTGTATGATTAGTCTGGGCAAAATTTCACAACTAATACAGAAAAACGGTAAAGATGCTATAACAAAAATTATAATGTCAATGACTGAAGCTTCAAAATCAGGAATAGAAGACCTTTCACAAATGAAAGAAATGGCAAAATTTATTAATGCAAGCATATCCGTTGCTGCTGAAAACAATCCGCAAAAAACGCTTAAATTGTTTCTTTTATTATATTTACCTTGGCTTCCGCTTGAAGAAGGCGTTAATTTTGACATTAATATAGAAGAAAAAACTAATTCCGAAACTCAAGAAAGTGATAGTATTCTAGTGATAACAGTAACCACAGTAAATTATGGAACAGTTAGAGCAACACTCATTTTAGAAACCTCAAATTCTGTTCAAGTATCCATCGAATGTTCTGAAACTTTCCCGAAAAAAGAATTGAAATTGAGAATAGAAAAAGAACAAACTTATTATTCTTTGGATTCAGTGTTAAGTTTTACAACGGATGAAAACATAAAGCAAAATGAAGGAATAAAACAAACTGCATCTGTTAATATGTCACAAACAACAGAAATTAACCCATATTTACTGCTAATGGCGCACGCTTTAATTAAACACATAATAGAAATTGATAACAATAAAACCCTAGGTTTAGCAACTCACGAAGACCTATTTTAACGGCTAATTAAAATAATATTAAGTTTTGTAAAAATTAAATCTTTACAAAACATGAATTTACTGCTATAATCATAGTAATAAAAGGGTTAAGAATGGGTTAGTGGAAGGAACCCAAAGAAACGAAAAAGGAGTTTAGTATGGTAGTAATGCCTGTATCAGTTGCAAGCACTGGTTTTGGTGCAAATAGTTATGTAAATTTTTCAGGACAAAATAGAAGAAAAAATAATGGTGATACAGAAGGTTCACCTATTGAATATAATAGAAGTTCAAATAATTTAGCAAAAGTTCCGGTTATTGTGTTGATGGCAATGTCACCAGCAATGATGAATGCCAAAACACCGATTACGAATTTATCAGAAATGGAAGATGCAAAAACTGAAATTATAGCACCGATTTCGATTGATTCAGAAGAACTTGATGAGATGACAACAATTGCACCAGATTTTTCTAATCCACAAAATGTGCAAACTAAAGCACCTTTTGGTGTTGCAGAACTTATTGGGCGAAAGATATACAAAGCTGAAACTTTTGTTAGTAAAGGACAAAAATATTATATAGTTTATAGTGGAAGACAAAATTCTAAATACGTTAATAGTGTTACAGTATTTCCAGAAGGTTTTAGAAATGAAAATGGTAAGTTATTACCTATAGTGCATGAATTAATTTATCATGATTTAGGCAAAGGCAAAGAATTTTGTGGAGTATTTGTTTCCGCTGATACAGTATTAAAAAATGGAAAAGTAAAAAATGTAAGAGAAGAAATTCGTTTGCCAAATGAAGTTGCACAGAACCTAATTGATTTTATGGCAGGAGATACAGAAATGAAAAACATGTCTAGCATATCATACTCAAAAACCAAATCCTCCCAATTAAGACAAACTAAAATTGATATACATTAACATACTTACAAGATAGAGTTAACAAAAAAGAGATAAATAATATTATTTATCTCTTTTATTAATTTTTGTAAATTTTTTTTTGATGTATTGAATTTATATATAAAAAATACCGTTATTAATATTTAGATGGAATTTTTTAAATTTATGGACGAGTATAGAAAATGGATTTAAATTTAAGCAAACTTGAACAAAAAGAAGTGGTGCAACAAACTACCCAAGCTCAAAGTAACAATGGGGTAGCTGAAACAAAAGAAAAATCATCAAAACCTATTGACTTTTCTAATGAGAAAACAAATGAAAATTCTAAGAAAAATATAGAAATCTTAGATTATCTCAATTCTGAGGAGTTTAAAAACTTGTCAGAAGAAGAACAAATAAAAGCATTCAAAGAAAAATATGGTCTTGGTTTATCAGATAAAGAATTAAGTGAAACATTAAAAAACGCTAAAAAAGTTGCAGCTGAATTTGAACAAAGAACAATTATTGCATCAGGAGAAGAAGTGCAAACAACAAATGTTGCAAGCAGTAATGATGCAACAAAAGCTGAAATCACAGCAAAACAAGATATTATTGAAGATTTAAAACAAAAAGGAATAGAAAAGCCAACTCAAGGTGATGTTTACGATTATCTTGTTCAACTACAAGCGAATGGAATTGAACTAACAGCGGAACAAAGCAAGATGTTAAAAACATTTAATGCTTTGCTTGATAATGGTTTCCAAGGTTTAAAGCCATCACAAAATGAAAAACAACCAACTCAACCTCAAAAAGAATCCTTAATTCCAGCAGAAGTTGTTTTATCAGAAAATTTCAAGAATAAAGAGCCAGAAGAAAAATTAAATATCTATATGGATGCGTATTTAACTGCCAATGACCCAGAATATGCAAAATTATCAGATAAAGCAAAAAAAGAATACCGATTAGAAAAGACAAATGAATTTGTAAATACAATAGGCAGAGATGGTAGAAAACCAAATACAACTGCTTTTGTTGCAATTTCTATACTTGATGATGCACACCGCAAAGGAGAACCTATAAAAGATTTTTCAGATAAATCACTTGCCCAAAAAGCAGATATTGCTGTTAGTAACCAAATGAAAAAAGGAATCCAAGAATTGCTAAAGAGAAAAGAGTTCTCCAATGGCTGTATCAATGAGCAAATGCAAGCTTTAGGCGATATTCTTTTTGCAAATAATGAAGAATATGCAAAGATGGATAAGGACGAAAAAGTAGCCTATGTTCAAAAAGAATTACAAGACAAATTGGATATAATGGGAATTCCTGTCAAAATTGATTATAAAAATACAAGTTTGATTGTACTCTCAAAAAAAGATTTAGAAGAAAGAAAAGACCGTAATGTTAACTTCCAATGTTTAACATGGATATTAAAAGATTTTGCAGAACAACCCGAAGATATAACAATTAAAGATTATATGGCTGAATATTCTACATCAATTGATGCTAACAAAAAATTGGTGGCTTTAATAGATAAAAATCTCGCAGATCCAGATTTAAAAATAAATCACCGAGGAGCAGTTGAAGATTTCAAAGAAGTATTAGTAAGCCAAAAAGACATCTATACACAATTACAAAAACAAGGCATAACAGATCCCAAACCAAAAGATGTTTATAAATACTTGACAGAATTAGAAAAAACAAGAAATTTATCACCTGCTGAAGAAAAAATAAAAAAAGAATCACAGGCAATGATACAACTTGACGAAAGGTATGAAAAAGTCAGCCTTAACAGTCCAGCTGCAAGATTAGCAAGACAAACCGATATAACCAAGCGTTCTGATGCTGATGCTGTTGCACTTGCATATAAAACTTACGGAAAAGACACTAATGCAATGAATGAATTCTTGCTAGCAAAGATTTTAAGTAATAATGGAGAAAATACCGAAAGTATATTAAAAGAATTAAGTAAACATTGTAGCCCTGAAGAAATGCAAAATTATAGAAAAACAGTTTATGATGCCTTAGGTATCAGCGGTATAGGGCAAAATGATTCAGATAAAATTACAAAATCAATTAAAGCCAATCCTGACCCACGAAGAGGTGGTAAAATGTATGCAGTTGCAGCAGGATTAACTACAAAAGAATGTAGAACACAGGTTACAGCTGAATGTATTATGGACGAACAAGGAAGTAAAGCTGTTACTTATGGTACACAGAATTACATGAATATTGACGAGGCTACCGAAATACTTCGTGATACTAATGACTTGAATATTATTCCAAAAAATGTTTGGGCTAACTTCTCAAAGAATTATATTACTGAAGCTAAAAAACTGGGTTCTGACGTTCAATTAGATTTTGCAGAACGTTTATCTAGTTTTGGAAACTCTGCAATCACAGAAGGTGTTGCTGCTGCTTCTGATTCTATTGACCCTAGTATTTTAAATAAATATAATCAAATTGTAGAAAATGCTATATCTTCAGGGAATTATTCAAGTTCAGATACTGAAAAAATCAGAAATGCATTAAAAACAGGAAATATAAGTCAAGAAACATTAGCTGACACATCTATTCCTGAATCAAAACCAGATAAGACAAACAATAACACAACCAATTCAGAAACTCAAAACACTAATTCAGCCACTGAGACAAAACAAGCTGCACAAACTCAACCTACACAACCACAAAGCCAACCACAACCTGCAGTTAGTGCATCAGCAACGGCTACTGCTCAAAGTGGACAAACAATTTCTCAAATAATAAATACAATTAGTACACCATCAAATACTGCAAGTGCAACAGCTTCTGCAACAAATAAAAACACTTCAACAACAAAAACTCAAGATACATCTTCAACTAAAAAAGCAGAAGCTTTAACTAAAGCTGCAGAAACTAAAGCATCAATTGATAATTCAATAAAAGAATGGGAAAAAACTCATAATCAAAAAATGAATTCAAGTGATATTGCAACTCTCAAATCAGCAGTATCATCAGATGTTATAGATGATGTGCTAAAAGATCCGCAAGCTACAGAAGAAGTTAAATCATACGTTAGGAATTTAGTTGAAAATGCTACTAGCATTAACGATTTATATACAAAATTAGTTTCAATTTACGGTTCAAAAGTACAAAATAAATTTGTAGAAGTACTTGCCTCTAATGGAAGTACAGCCGCAATACATAATTTTGCTGAAAATAACGGCAGTAAAGAAATTATAAAAGATTTGTACATAAAATGCGGAAGTTCGACATTGAAATCCGAATTACTAAACCTATTGCCACCTACTACGGTATCAGAAATGCTTGCTGCCAGACAAATTGATGATTTAGCAACTGTAGATTATAAAGTTCTGAAAGAATTTGTCTTAAAGAACATTTCTAGCATGAGTAATAGCGATTTTAACTATTATTTAAGATATTTACCATTTGATGAACGTCAAGCTCTTGTAAAAGCAAGATTATCCCAAAGCGATTTTACAGGAACAGAAGGCGGCGAAATTGGAATGTACGCTGAAAAACTAGGATTTAAAACGAATTCTCAATCACAAGCAAATCCCACACAACCTCTAATCCAAAAACAGGGTGGGGTAAATAATGATTCACCCTTTTCAAGCAAAAGAGAAGATGAACAAGTTCTTGATGATGGGATAGAACCCTTTTTCGACACATTAGAAAATGCACCCTTAGATGAATTTACTAATGAAACAGATACAAATTATCCACCTGGTTCAGACGAATGGGAATCTCATATTAGAAGTATGCAAACAGGAATAAAAGTTCCACCATCATCAGTTTATGCAACTTATACCCCTGAAGATAGAGATATCGACTGGGAAATAGGTTCTGCAGGTGCAACAAAACTTCCTTTTGGCAGAAACTATGACAAGCAAAAACGTGGCACGGTTTACTGGGGCTAATAACTTGATTTTTTGATATATTTATGTTGTAATTTTTATACAGCAAGTTTACTTGCGAGTCCATAGAAAGAAGACAATTATAAATTGCCGAAAAATATTAAATTAGCAAAATGTGCAGGTTTTTGTTACGGTGTCAGAAGAGCCGTTGAAACTGTTAAAAATCTAAAATCAGAAAACCCTGATAAAAATATTTGTGTACTTGGTGAACTTATTCACAATTCACAAGTTATAAATGAATTGGAAAATCTGGGTATTAAATCTTTAAAAGAATTACCTTCTAACGGTGATGGAATTTGTGTTGTCAGAAGTCATGGCGAAAGTCCCGAAGTTTTTGAACAAATTAAAAATGCAGGCTTTGAAGTATTTGATTTAACATGTCCTGATGTAAAAAAAGTTCAACAAAAAGCAATTGAGCTTGCTAAAAATGGATATTATTTGGTTATCGTTGGAAAAGCTCAGCATCCGGAAGTTGTTGCGATTAATGCAAATGCAATTCAATATAGTGACAAAGTTATTGTTGCTGATTCGGTTGATATCTTAGAACAATATTCAAATGAATTAAAAGCACACAAAAAAATTGGAGTTGTAGTTCAGACAACTCAAATGATTTCAACGTTAAATAGTATAGTTAATTATTTAACCCCACTTGCAAAAGAACTTTTAATCGCAAATACAATTTGTGGCAGTACATCAGCGCGCCAAACAGAAGCAAAAGAATTAGCCAAAGAAAGTGATTTAATGGTAGTTGTAGGTTCTAAAAAAAGTGCTAATACAACTCATCTTGCTGAAATTTTATCTGATATAACTAAAACTATTCATATAGAAACAGCAGATGAACTATCTATTTACAAATCGCTAATTAACAATGCAAATAGAATTTCCGTAACAGCAGGAGCTTCAACACCTCCAAATGTTATTAACTCTGTTATGGAAAAATTACAAGAATTTTAGAGGTCGTCAACCTCTTTAAAATAAAACAAAGAAAAGGAGAATAAAAATGACACAAGCAACATTAGACGAATTTGAAAAACTATTAGAAGAAAGTTTTTCAACAGGACATTCTGTAGCTGATATCGTAGAAGGTACAGTTTTGAAAAAAGATCAAGACGGATATCTAATCAGCGTTAGAGGAGCTAAAACAGAAGCTTTCTTACCTAACAAAGAAATTTCTGCACTAGAAGAAACTACTCCACTTGAAGTTGGTGATGTTAAAGAATTTTACGTATTGAAAGAAGAACACGATGAAGATGGTATGCTATTATCATTAAAAAGACTTGCTTTTGCTCAAGCTTGGGCTCAACTTAATGATGCAAAAGTTCAAGGCGATACTATTCTTGCAAAAGTTGTTTCAGTTGTAAAAGGCGGAGTTTTAGTTGACGTTGCTGATTTGAAAGGTTTCATTCCTTCATCTCAATTAAGAACCGGTACTCCATTTGATGGTCTTTTAGATCAAAAAATTGAAGTTAAAGTTTTAGAAGCTGATCCTAAGAAAAACAAACTTATCCTTTCTCAAAGACAAGCTGTTGCTGAACAAAGAGATCAAGTTGTTGACAATATTTTGGCAACATTAGAAGAAGATCAAATTGTTAAAGGTGAAGTTGTAAGAATTGCTGATTTTGGTGCATTTGTTGACATCAATGGTATTGATGGTTTGCTTCCAATTTCTGAAATTTCTTGGCAAAGAATTAAACATCCTTCAGATGTTATTTCTCTTGGTGAAACTATTGAAGTTAAAATCATTAAAATTGATAACGAATTAAAGAGAATTTCATTATCATTAAAGAGAATGGGTGAAGATCCATGGCAACAAATTGAAGGTCAATTCTCTGAAGGTCAAGTAATTACAGGTACAGTTAACAAAGTTACCGGTTTTGGTGCTTTCATCAACATTTTCCCAGGAGTTGAAGCATTACTTCCTGTTTCTGAAATGGCTGAAGAAAATGTTAACCCATTCAACAAATTCAAAGTTGGTGACAGTGTAGAAGTTCTTATCAAGAAATTCACACCTCAAGAACACAGAATTGCGTTGAGCATCAAAGACATTAATAAAGATGCTGAATAATTAGTTAACTTTACTTAATCTTTTGTAACAGATATGGCAATTTTTGTGCCATATCTGTTTTTATATTGACAAAAGGTACTTGATTTATTATAATTCATATAATTTTGGAAAGGGGAATCTATTATGAAAAAGACCGGTTTATTAATCTTTTTTTCAGCACTAGTCTTGGGTTTATCGTATAACGTTGCAATGGGATTATCAACACCAGATTATCCTTATTACGAATGCCCGTCAATGGAAAGATTTTCCCCACTTATGAACGTTTCTTTATATTGTATGCGACCAACACCACTAAAACCTAGTGAATTTAAAAAATGTTCGGATGAATATAAAGAATTATATTCTAAACCTAAAGCTGAATATCGTCATAAAGAATGCAAACCTAGCAATGTAAGATATACACAAATAGCATATGGTGTTTCAACTTGTAGAGTTGACTTCTCTCTAAAACCAAACCCAATAATTTATGCTAAAAAAGGTGCTAATGATACTGAGGAAAGATGTATCCAAAAATTAAAAACAGCACTAAAAAAAGCATACCCAAATATTGAAGAAGAAGAAATAGAAGAATAATTAAATAAAAACATCTCAACATAAAGAGATGTTTTTATTTTTTAGAAATAACAAGTGCATTAGATAAGCCAATGCCACCCGGTTGTGGAGGTCTATTCACAATAGCTCCATTTACGTACATTACAGTTGAACCGCCACCATCGAGGTTAATAGCATTTGTACAACCTAAAGACTTCATAAAGTAAGCAAGTTCATTTAGTGTAAGTCCGACAGAACTTCCTTCTCTACCGTCTGCAGTTATTAAGATAAAATCATTGTCTTTAGTATAACCAATAGCTGTTCGAGGGTTTCTGCCGCCTATGGACTGAAGTTTTTGTGCTGTCATATCAACAAAGACTTCGCCATCTTTTACCAAGTACGGACCACCGCTTATAATATGACGAACATTATTCCATTGAGGATTTAAAGATATTTGTGTATCAACATATTTTGCACCAAATAATGCTGATAACTTTGATTTTGGTCCGACAATTACATATCCGTTTTCCGGAATAGAAAGGGGATTGGCAGAAGCGGCTGTTATGCGATTTCCTTCAACTCTCAGTTGAACACCATACTGTGGCGAAGCAGGAGCATACGTTCCCCAATCCCTTGTATAAATTAATATATATGAGGATAACATGCGGGGCTGATTTATATTATCAATTTTTATCTCATGACCGTTTCCAATAATTTTTCCATTAAATTGAACTCTTCCTACAGTGTACCCGTTGTCAAAAATCCCTAACGCAACTCTATCGTATATTGGTCCAGTATATAGTTTATTATTTATCATTAAGGTACCTAACGGCACACCGTTTTGGGGTTTAAAAAATCCACCATTTATTGCAACAATGGAATTTGTTCTTTGTGCAATATTTCTCAAAGAACGTTTACTTTGCAAGGTTGATGATGCTACAGCAGGTTTTATTTCATATTCAGATGCGGCAAATTTATTAATTTCTACAATATTTATTCTAACAGGACGCCCGTTGAAATATTTTGTCATTTGAATATGCTTTACGCCATCTGCAACAGGCTTAACGTTATAACCGTAGTATTTATTCTTAATTCTTTCATCAAATTTTGCCTTAAAAATTTCAGGACTTAATTCCTCGTTCATTTGTTTTGTCGCTGTTGTCATTTTAGGAATAGTTAAATTAGTATTTGCGATTAAGTCATTTGCTTGTATTGCAGGTAAAAAATAAATATTATACAGAACAAAACTAAAAAAGAAAAAGCCAATAGCATATAAGTATGTTCTGAGTTGATAGTATGTACGATCTTTAGCAAAAATTGTATCCATATATAATTACCACCTTTACAGTGTTATAATCGCGGATACCTTTTTGATTTTAGAGTGGGGTGGGGAATAACACTCATCAGAGACCTATGAGGGCTAATAGGATGTTCTTACTATTATTGTAACATATTTTTACATGTTCTTCAATCCTTTTCGCCACAAGGGTTTTACAAATCTAAATAGTGGAAAAATTACACTATAATAGCATTTAAATACACAGAAAAAAGAATTATTCTAATCAATTTTCATAAAAAATAATGGCTTGCAAGTGTATTTAATACCTTATGCAAACCATTATTCAAAAAATTTCGAAATTAAAACTATACAAGAGCATCAATAATATGTTCAATTTGTTTAGCTTCGCTTCTTGAAACTTTTTTACCGTCATCTGATAAAATATTAGCAGCAACATTTGAAGATTTATTTACATGATAAACTCCAAATATATTTTTACCTGTATTCTTTTTATCAGCATAAGAAACATACAAATCTGCGGATTTACCTAATTTTGTTTCCATAATAGTAACATTATCACCATTTGGGGTTGTTCCTAGATAAGTTCCTAATTTGTTATCTCTAACTGAATACAATTTTTTAAAAACTTTTGAAGTAATTTCTTCAACGTTTTTAGACGGTCTTGCTGCAAATGATACAGCATCAATCTTACTAATCATCATAATTTTTCTCTCCGAGTAAATGTAAAATGTAATCAACACATTTATCAAACCTCAAAAGAGCTTACATGTCAAGGTTTTTCGCAAGTTAGTCTATATCTACAGGGGCACGTTGAATTTTTTCTATTGCTTCTCTTGCAGTAAATACAAGAGCTTCAGGAACATTATCGATTGTAGTAAACTGTCTTAAAACATCAACTACACGCTTAAATGCTCTTACAATATCACCTTCTCCAATTTGAACAGATTCTGAAACCGTTTCCCACTCAGCTCCCTGAACCCATAGTTCTATAAGTGAGCTAAAATATGGATTTATATATAATGGAGAATCTATATTATAATTCGTTTGGATTTTGTATAATTTTTTCTTAATGTTTCTGATATGGTTAAGTGTTTTTCTTACAGGTTCAGAGAATGGAATGTAAGGAATATCCATATGCAAATCTTCTGTTGTAATAGCACAAATCACACCGGCTAACTCTGCGGGAGTCAAGTTTTCCAAAACTCCTGAAAAGATAATTTCTGCCAGATACAATTCATTTTCTGAGCGAATTTGAGAAGTTGTTTTTCCTTTAGCAGTTGGATAATCATTTTCCAAATAACCATAATCAATAAGGACTTGTCTGTGTGCTAAAAACTTATTCCAATAAATATCCTTTTGCACTTCAATTTCTTTTTCAACTTTACGCTTTCTGGCTAATATTCGTTCTATTACCTCTAAATTTTTAGAATGTTTCTTATAATGTTTACAGCAATCACAAGCAAAACTTTGCATTTTCGCAAGTTCTGCTTTATTGCGTTCTCCAAATTCTATAACTTCAGGCGATAATGGACGATGTTTTGCTTTTTCCTGCCTTAGAATCTTTTTATAAGTTTTTCTATTTTGAACATATAAATATCTAATTTTGTCATACTCTCTAAGTTTTTCATCAGAAAGTTTAGAAGGACAAACAAATTGACGAGCCTCAAGTTCTGAATTATATTCATCAAGCAAATTAAGTATTGGTTTTATACGAAAATCTGAAGAGTAATAACCAAAACTTTTCAAAATTAATTCTTTTGACTCTTCCAAATTAAATCTTTGCAACAAGTTTAATACCATTGAATAACCTGGAGAAAAACGACTTTCTAAAGGGTTTGAACCGCTTAAAACAAGTTCAGCTACCTCTGTTGGCGATTGAAAAGGAGTACCAACAATCGTAACATACCCGACTTCATCCATTCCTCGACGACCTGCTCGACCTGACATTTGCAAAAATTCATTAGCTGTAAGCATTCTATGTCCAGAATCGGTTCTTTTACTCGTTGCACTGATAACAGTTGAGCGAGCAGGCATATTTATTCCTGCAGCAAGTGTTTCTGTTGCAAATACAACTTTTATTAAACCTTGTTGAAATAACTTTTCCACTAAATTTTTCCAAGCAGGAAGCAATCCGGCATGATGAGATGCAACACCTTGAATTAGATATTCAATATGCTTATTCCCGTATAAATGAGGATTTTCTGCAATATATTCTTCTATAAAACTTTTTATCTTTTCTTGCTCTGCTTTTGTATTTAAGCCAAGTCCTGAACATTTTTCCATCTGCTCATCACATTTTTTTCTGGAAAATGTAAAATATATTGCAGGCAACATATCATTTTCTGCCAGGTTTGAAATTATTTGTTTTACATAACTTTTTTTACGCTTATCTTTACCTTTTGCCCATTGAGGTTTCTCTGGTTTAATTTTTTTATTTAATTGACCTGTAGGGGTTAATAAAGGTAGCAATTTGAATGGTTGAGAACTGTCAAAATAGTAAAATCTTAATGGAACAGGGCGAAAATCAGTATTAACCAACACTGTTTTTGAATGAACAGTGTTTATCCAATTTGTAAGCTCATCACAATTTGCAACAGTCGCAGACAGTGCAATAATTTGGATATTTGTAGGACAGTAAATAATACTTTCCTCCCAAACCGTTCCACGCTGTTCGTCATTCATATAGTGAACTTCATCTAAAACTACATATCTGACATCTTTTAAATTATCTGCAACAGCTCCAAAATTTGTACCATACAACATATTTCGAAAAACTTCAGTTGTCATAATAACAATTTGTGCATTTCGATTTATTGATGTATCACCGGTTAATAAACCAACCTTATCTGTACCATATTTCTGGCTAAAATCATAGAACTTTTGATTAGATAAAGCTTTTAAAGGAGTAGTATAAAAAATTCTGCACCCTTGTTCTAAGGCTCTATGAATTGCGTGTTGGGCGATAACAGTTTTTCCTGCACCGGTTGGGGCACATACAACAACGCTATTGCCCTCATCTATAACATTACAAGCCTCTTTTTGAAAATCATCTAACTCAAATGGAAATTCATACATACTCGACTATCCTTAAAAACTATTTATATATATTATAACATAGATTTTAAGATTTTTTCAGCCCTTATATTCAAATTTTATCTATAATTTGTAAACTGTAAAGGAACATCATAAGAATCAGCTTTTTGTCTAAGCATTTGAATTACAGCTTGTAAATCGTCTTTATCTTTACCTGTAACTCTTACTTGTTCACCTTGAATTGAGGCTTGAACTTTTAATTTTGTATTTTTAATATCTGCAACTATTTTTTTAGCAAGTTCTTGAGTTAAACCTTTTTTTAATGCAAAAACTTGTCTGACATTTCCACCAAGTGCATTTTCGACAGGTTTTGGATCAAGAATTTTTATACTTAAATTTCTTTTTACTAATTTTGATTGCAAAATATCTAAAATATTTTTTAATTTCATTTCATCATTAGTAGTAATGGTAATTTCTTTTTCTTGCTCTAATTCAACTGTAGAATTAGAATTTTTTAAATCAAATCTGGTTGTTAATTCTCTTTTAACTTGATCAACAGCATTCACAAGTTCTTGTTTATCATATTCAGATACAATATCAAAACTACAATCTTTAGCCATATAACTCTCCTTTTTGAATACTATAACATAAAAAAGCGGGAAATGTCTATTCCCGCTAAATTAACACTATCACTACTCACTATTTTATTTTTTGAATTTTGACGCTAATTTTGATAATCCGGCTTTAATACCATCCCATAATTTTGTAATACCAGATTTACCAAATTTCCAAGCAAGAGCTCCTGCTGCTAAAATTCCGGCACCTAAGAAAATCTTGCTCCAAATCTTTTTATCTTTTTCTTTTTGCGAAGTAAGTTCTACTTTATCTGTATCCAAACCACCCTGTAAAGTCACTCCGCCAAGCAAATTAAAACTTGGTCCATAGGCAAAAGGAGGTACTGTAATTTGCCTATTCATATTCAAAAGTCCAATATCGGTATTCATAACATCACCGGTTGTGAATGCACTCATATCATAAATATCTGCCATAACAATAACCTTTTCTTTTTACCTACATATATATAAAGTAATTTTTAAGAAAATAATTTACTTTTTGCTTAACTTTTGCTTTAATATACTTAACAAAAGAGGAAGTATTTATGAACATGTTTAAAAGATGGTACGATGCAGATGTTGCTGTAAGCCGAGCAATAAATGAATTAGAACAAGCATCAACAGATATTCAAGTCAGATGCGCTGAGTATATTATTGATTTACTGAAAGATGTTGAACTTGAACAATTAAGCCTGGAAGAACAGTATAATTATATACTTCGCAGATGGTACGATAAAAATGTTAAGGTTTCTCATGCTATTGAATATCTTCGTCTTGCTCCAAAAGATATCAGAAGAGAAACTGCTTTAAAAGTTTTGGATTATCTTAAAGAAATAACTAAAAAAGAAGATAATAAAGATTAATCTTAACATTTAGACATTTTGCAATAATTGTTGTTTAATATATATGGGGAGGGACTGTATGACAAAAGATGATAAAAACAACGTCATAAATCTGTTTTCGGCAGTTCAAAACATTAATGGCATGCCTCCCGAAATAAGAGATCAAGTTAAATTTTATGCCGGATTTAATTATGTAAAACACACTAAAGACGCAAACGGCAACACTTTTAACAAAGAAAACTTATTAAATTACGCCTCAAAATGTCATTATATGGTTACTGTAATGAGAGAAATAAATTCTGAGGTTGTTGTATATAGTTACCATGTTCCAAACTCTGATTTGTTCAAATTTATGAAATCGTTTGAAGAAAACAAACTTGATGGTACTATTATAAAAATTGATAAATACTTTCCGGAAGATTTAGCATAAGAGAAAATTTTAAAATGTGTTTTTTTAGAAAATATCACGAAAGTTTATTTAAATGTAACAAACCATATCAATATGTAGGAGGAGAATACTTATCTTGGAATAAGGATTTTGATAGTGCAAAAATACGTTTTGCATTGGCGTTTCCTGATAAGTATGAAATAGGGATTTCAAATCTGGGCGTGAGAATACTTTATGAGCTCATTAACAGAAAACCTGAATTTATGTGCGACAGAGTATATGCCCCGGAACCTGATTTCAAACCTCAGACTTTATATGGTGTTGAATCAAAGCGAGATTTAAAAGATTTTGATGTAGTTGGATTTTCACTACAATACGAGATGTCATATCCGACAGTTCTAAAAATGCTTGAAATGTCAGGCATTCCATACAAAAATTCAGAAAGATCGGATTCTGATCCGATTATTGTAGCAGGTGGACCTTGCGCTTTTAACCCATTACCGCTTAGTGATTTTATTGATGTCTTTATGATAGGAGATGGAGAAGAAGCAATAATTGAAACTTGTGAAATTCTTGAAAGAACTAAAGGACTTCCAAGAGATGAAAGAATTAAAGCACTTTCTGAAGGCGAAAATTCAGGCAGATGGTCAAAACTAACAGGCGGTAAAGTCAAGAAAAGAATTGTACAACTTGATTATGGCAATGCCGTAACCAAATATCCAATACCTTTTTCATCTTCAATTCAAGATAGAGCGGTTGTTGAAATTCGAAGAGGTTGTGGCAGAATGTGTCGTTTTTGCCAACCTGGACACGTAACACTTCCTATTAGAGAACGTAAAGCCGAAGATATTATCAAATTAACAAAAGAACTAATTGATAATACAGGTTATGATGAATATTCGCTTTTGTCTTTATCATCAAATGATTACGCAAATATAAACGAAGTTATAAAAGAACTTGCTGTAGATTTTAATGACAGAAAAATTTCCGTATCACTTCCAAGTCAAAGAATTGACGGATTTAACCTTGAACTTGCCAATCTTGTTCAAAGTGTTAGGAAATCAACAATGACTCTTGCTCCTGAAGCGGGCAGTCAAAGACTTAGGGATGTAATTAAAAAGAATATTACAGAAGAACAAATAATGGATGCTGTTTTAACCCTATATGAACACGGTTGGTCAAGAGTTAAATTTTACTTTATATGTGGTCTGCCAACTGAAACTATTGAAGATATGGATGAAATGGCAGAATTATTCAGAAAAATAAGATATCGTTCAAGACTTTTGAAAAAAGAAAAAGGACTTACGCATTCACTTGATTTAACTTGTACGTTATCAATATTTGTTCCAAAACCATTTACCCCGTTCCAGTGGTGTGCTCAAATGGATTTAGATAAAGTTACTGAACACATTCATCACTTGATGGAACAAGTTAAACATATTAAAGGTGTTAAGGTAAATTATCACGAAAAATTTGTTTCTTTATTAGAAGCTGTTTTAACAAGAGGAGATGATTCACTTTGTAAATATATAGAAGCACTTTACAAAAAGGGCTGCTATCTTGATGCTTGGGGTGAATATTTCGATAAAAAAGTTTGGTTTGAAACAGCCGATGAAATTGGAATTGATTTGAACAAACTTGCACAAAAACAATATAGTTTGGATGAAGATTTACCTTGGAATTTCATTGATATAGGAATAAATCAAGAATGGTTTAAAAACGAATATAAAAAAGCAATGGAAGTTGATGCAAAATCACCGCATATTGTTCCAACCTGTCAACAAGGGTGCGTAGGTTGTGGTGTTTGCTTCAATTTTGGAGTTAAAAAAGTTTTGGATAAACCATTCAAGGCTTGTGATAAAGCTCAAGAGTTAAAAATTCAAGAACCTGTTGATCCTTCAACTTGCCAAAATCATCAGGAAACCTTCCGCTACAGAATAAAATTAACAAAATGCGGAAACTTGAAATATTTTTCACATCTTGACTGGCAAAACACATTTTTCAAAGCAATTTCAAGAACAAATCTCAAAGTAGCATTTTCTGGCGGATATAATCCGATGATGAAAATTTCTATGGGAATTGCACTACCTTTATTTTGCGAAAGTTTAACTGAGCTTGTAGATATTGAACTTTTAGAACAAACTGAACCTGATGTGATTATATCAGAATTACAAAAAGCATTACCTAACGGAGCTGATATATTAAAAGTTAAACAAATCGAAAAATCAGCCACCGCAATCGATAGAACAATTTCTTGGGCAGAATACAAAATTAACATATTAAATCCTGCTCTTTACGATTTTGAAAAATTAGTATATAATACAGAAAAAGTTTTGTCTTCTGATGAAATTTTAGTCGAGAAGAAAAACAAAAAAGGTTTATTAAAAACAATAGATATCAAAAAATCAATCGGTTCTCACCGATTTGAAGATAATAGTCTGTTTATAGTATTAAAGACCGGTCAAGGATCCGAGATTCCGTCACTTAGAGCCGATGTACTTATGGATGTTATTGCCAAAGACGTTGCATTTGAAATAACTAGAGTGAAATTTCTAACCGAGTCTTTGCATGAGTTATAGTAAAGGAAATTTTATGTACGACAAAAATCAAAATGGAAATCAAACCATAGAAAAAAAGATTGTTATTGCCGAAAGAGATAATATTGCGGCTGTTTTAGAAAACAAAGTTGTTACTGACTTTTTTATCCATAGAGGCGAAGTTTTATTAGGTGATGTATATCTTGCAACAGTTGATAATATACTTCCTAGTATTGATGCGGCATTCGTTAATGTCGGAACCGATAAAATGGGTTTTTTACACGCTCAAGATGTTATGGGTAAAGGTACATTAAAAGAAAAACTTTCACCAAAACAAAAACTTATTGTTCAAGTTGTGAAAGAACCAACAGGACACAAAGGTCCAAGAGTTACCACTGAAATAAGCCTTCCGGGAAGATTTCTTGTGTTAATGCCTAATGAACCGGGAGTAAGCATTAGTAAAAAAATTGAAAATTCTAAAGAAAGAGCAAGATTAAAATCAATTATAAATCTTATCAAACCTGTTGGAGTTGGAGTTATCATAAGAACAGAAGCTGAAGGGCAAACAGAAGCTGATATTCAAGAGGATTTAGAAATTCTTCTTGAAAAATGGAATAATATTATTACCTCTGCAGAAACTCTAACACCTCCAAACCTTATTTATAGAGATCAAGATTTACTTTATAGAGTAATAAGAGAAGCTTGTACTGAAGATGTAAAAGAAATTATTGTTGATACTCCGTTTGCTATGAATAGAGTTCAATCAATTTTACAAAACTGGCATATGGCAAAAGGTACACAAGTTACTCTATATAAAGGTACAGAACCTTTACTTGTTGCGATGGATATACACAAAGAAATAAAAGCGGCATTAAAAGTTAAGGTTAATATGCCATCAGGTGGTTATTTATTTATACAACAAACAGAAGCTCTTACTGTTATTGATGTTAATAGCGGTAAATTCATAAGTTCTGCAACGCAAGATGAAACAATATTAAAAACAAATATTGAAGCAGTACACGAAATAGCAAGACAATTAAGATTGAGAAATATTGGCGGAATGATTATTGTTGATTTTATTGATATGATTTCTCGCGCAGATAAACTTGCAATGATGGAAGAACTTGAAATAGCATTAGAACCTGATAAAGCAAAACCACAAGTTGGTCAATTATCTGATTTAGGACTTGTGGAATTAACAAGACACCGTCAAGGACAATCTTTATCAGAAATATTTACAAAGAAATGCCCGCACTGTCAAGGAAGCGGCTATACAATGGTAGAATTTAACTTTGCAACACCAACAGCAGAAGGTGAATATAGAGCAAAAGCAGCAAAAGTTAAACTTCCAACAGGCGCATTTAAGAAAAATAATAATAAATTTAATAAAAACAATCAACCACAGGACAAAGAACCTGAAATTCAAGAAATTGAACAACCACAAAGAATAGCAATCGAAACAGAACCATCTGCAACAGTTGCTGAAGAAATTGTGAAAAAAGAAAATAATAAACGTAAAAACAAGAAAAATAAATTTGAAAAAACAGAACAACAAAACAAACAACAAGAGCAGCCTCAAGAAGAAATCAATACTCCTGTTATTACGGAAGTAAATGAAGAAAAACCGACAGAAGTTGTAGAACAAGTTCAAGAAGTTATTGAAAATGAACCTACAACAGCACCTGAACCAGAGGTTGTTGAACCAAAAATAAAAGGAAAAACAAGAAGAAGAAAAGCAGCTGCTAAAAAGAAAGCAGAAGAAGCTGCTGCAGCGCAATCAGAAGAACAAATTGTTCAAGAAACACCTGCAGAACAACCTGCTGAAATGACTTCAACTGAAGAAACTCCAGTTGAAGAAAAACCGAAAAAAAGATCAAGAAGACCTAATAGAGGATCTTCAAAAACAACTAAAAAATCAAAAAAATCTGAGGAAATAAGTGAAGAATAAAAAATTTTATATAAGTTTTATTGCAATATTAGTAGTGCTTTTATGCACTACTAACTTTGCTTTTGCAAAACCTATTGCATCTGCGGCATTTAAAACAGGTATTGTAAAACTTTCACTTGCAATGCTTGGTGTTTTTGTTTTTACAATCATTATGACAGTAGGGTTATCACTATATAATAGATTTTTTGTGCCAAACGAAATTAAAAACTACAAACTTGGGAAACATTCACTAAGAGGACCTTCCGATAAGGATGAAGCGATTATAATGTATCTAACAAAAAATAAACTTAGATAATTGGAGAACTAAAATGAAAAAAGCTGCAGGTTTATTCGAATTATTAATGGTAATAGTAGTAATAATTGTACTATATTTTGTATTCTTTAACGGACAAACTGGGCGAAATAATCCATTTGAACAACAAAAAGAAATAAAAACAAAACAAGAATTAGTTGACACTAAACTAAAAGAAATTCAATCACAAAAAGACATAAAAGAAAGAATAGAGAAAAACTTAAATAGAGAAAATTACTAATGAAAAAGACAACGTTATTTGACATAATTTCACCAATAATGATTGGACCATCAAGCTCACACACAGCAGGAGCAGTAAGGTTAGGGCTTTTAGCGAAAAACATCTACAAAAACAAACCGAAGAAAATAACCTTTAAACTGTATAATTCCTATGCTCATACAGGAAAAGGTCACGGTACCGAAAAAGGCTTACTTGCAGGTGTTCTTGGACTTAGAGTTGATGATAGAAGAATTAAAAACATATTTGAATCTGACCTTGCAAAATCTATCGAATATGAATTTCAATATGCAGATAATTTTAAACAACACCCCAACGCTGTTGAAATGACATTTGAAGGTGAAACAAATATGTTTATAGCAGGCGAATCCGTTGGCGCAGGAGAAATTGCGATTAGAAGAATTAACGAATTTAATGTAAAGTTAACAGGAAAATACAATACAATTTTAATCGTATATAAAGACATGCCGGGTATGATATCTCAGGTATCGTCAATATTGCAATACCATAACAAGAATATTGCATCTTTAAACTGTGACAGAAATGCTAAAGGTAAAGAAGCATCAATGATAATAAGTATAGATGGTGCGATAGATAATGATATAGTAAAATTAATTCAAGAAATTCCTGAAGTATATTTTGTAAGTTATATTGAGAAATTGGAAAATTAAAATTATGGGAAAAATAAACACATTTGAACAGTTATTTGAAGAATGTATTTCAAAAAACAAACAAATATATGAAATAGCACAAGAAAATATGGCTCAAGAAGGTGAAATTACAGTCGAAGAGGTTCGAGTATTCACAAATAAGAGTTTATTTGCAATGAAAGAAGCTATACAAAGCGGTATGGCAAGTAAAGAACTTTCAATGAGCGAAATGTGCGGTCAAGATTGTTGGCGATTACAAACCAGATACAAAAAAGAACGAGCAATATTTGGAAATACATTTGAAAAGATTATTGAATATGCACTTGCAACAAGTGAAGAAAATATCAGGATGGGAAAAATTGTGGCCTGCCCGACAGCCGGCTCATGTGGAATAGTACCCGCAGCACTTGTTGCCGTTAGTGAAGACTATAACCACTCTGAAAGAGAACAAATCAATGCACTAATTACCGCAGGAGAAATTGGCAGAATTATAGCTGCAAAAGTTGCCCTAGCAGGTGCTGTTGCAGGATGTCAAGCAGAATGTGGTGTGGCTTCTGCAATGAGTGCTGCTGCCATATGTCAACTTCGTGGTGGAAATGTATCACAAGTATTAAATGCTGCAGCTCTTGCACTTAAAAATATTCTGGGGTTAACCTGTGATCCTGTCGCAGGACTTGTTGAAGTTCCTTGTGTAAAACGTAATCCGTTTCTAGCGGTTCATTCTATTACTGCAGCTGAACTTGCTCTGGCTGATATTAAATCAAAAATACCTTTTGATGAAGTTGTTGACGCGATGGAACAAACCGGTGCTCTTATGTCGCCAACACTTAAAGAAAGTTCTCAAGCAGGACTTGCGACAACCAAAACAGCACTTGAAGTTCAAAAGAAAGTTTTTGGTTAGAATGATTTTCTCTATTTAAGAGGTTGTTTAAAAAGCATTCTTGCCCCGCCAAAACGTTTTCCCAATGTTTGGGTTATAGCTTCTATAATTATGTATAATTTGCATAATACTGTTTTTGCTGATTCAACCAGCGAATCTGTTTTACTAATCAAATTATCAAGTGCTGATGATGAATTAATAAATGAACCCGATATTTGATACAAATTCGCTGAAGATTTTGCTAAATTATCAGTAATTGTTTCAATATTACTACTGCTATTTCTAAGCATTTCAGATGTTAGTTCTTTATCCATCCTACTTGTTAGGCTTTCTAAATTACTGGATGTTAAACTCAAAGTATATGTTGTATCTTTTAAATTGGTAGTTATCTGATAAATATTTAACCTATTTTCATTCAACACTTCAGTAAGTAAATTAACCATTTTCGTAAGGGAATCTGATGTATTCTTCGCTGAACTCAAAAGATCTTCCCCTTTTTCTGAAAGATTATTTATATGAACTTGATTTATTTGAGAAAGCTCTTTAGGTGAATACGCTAACTTGCCATGAATAACATCCCCTGATTTAATGTACCTTAACTGTGGTGAACGAGGATAAATAATCTCAACGTATTTTGTTTCTCTATCATAATCTTTTATCTCAACAGAGATATTTTTAGGAAGATGTAATCCTCTTTGATTTAAGGTTATATACAAATAAGTCTTTTTAAAATCATTAGATATTTTCAGCTTACTTGTAGAACCCAACTTATAGCCTTTGTAATATACATTCATTTTAGAAGGAATAGGATCAATATGCTTGAACTCAGCCTTTATATAAGTGTGACTGAGCCTTTGATAAATAATGAACAAACTCCATATTATAATTAAAAAAGCAAATAGACCAATTATAGTATTTTTCATATTAAAAATACTAATAAAAAAGCAAATTAAAAGAATTAGCAACCTGAATTACTCCATAATACTTATAAGTTTTCTATGCAATGCGGGGTTGTGAACTCTTAAATAATCTATTCCCTGATTTATTAAAATACTATCCAATGCAAGGGTATAAATATCTTTTTCATCATTGGAAGCCTCAGGACATTCAAGTAAACTTTTTCTTGATAAACCTATCATAACAGGACACCCAATAGACTTTAATTCAAACCATCTTTGGAGAATTTCAAGGTTATGTGACTTTAATTTCCCAAAACATATACCTGGATCTACTATTATATTTTCCTTTGATATTCCTTTAGATACAGCATAATTAACTCTACTTGATAAGAATAAAAAGATTTCATCCATTAAATTGTAATAACAAGGTGAATTTTGCATTTCATCAGGATTACCCAAACTGTGTTGAATAATAATCTTCACATCAGGATAATTTGATAAAACATCAACCATTTCAGAATCATAAGTTAACCCCGAAACATCATTTATTATAGATGCTCCTAATTCTATACACTCTTTTGCAACAACAGAACTTCTTGTATCTATACTAATTGGAACACTTATACCATTATCATTTATATACTCTAGTACAGGAACCAATTTTTCTAACTGTTCATCAGCGCAAACTCCTTTAGAATATGGTTTTGTAGATTCTGCTCCAATATCAATTATATCAGCCCCGTCCTCTATAAGTTTATTTAAATGTTCAATAGAATCTTCAAAATTATAAAATTTACCACCATCAGAAAAAGAATCTTTTGTAATATTTAATATTCCGACAAGTTTTGTTTTTGTATTTGAATTTTTAATATTACACTGCTCAAGTAATTTCTGTCCTAAAATCTTCAAACCAAAAGGCTGAAATTGCAATTTATCTGCAATTTTTTTTATTTGAGAATAGCTACCACCTAAAATACAAGAAGAATTTTCAATTTTTCCTGTTATAACTTCTTTGTGAGTAGCACAATCAGCCCCAACAGACAAAGCTGTTTGTTTTAATATATTTGCTTGAGCAACAGATAAATTGAAAATTTTTAAATTCTTATATAAAAACTTCCCCACAGCCTTTGATGCATATGAACTATCAAAACCAACTGCAAGTATTTCATCTGTTATATTACTTGTTTTAACTTCTTTAATAAAAAAATCGTGCATAAACTAAGTTTAGCACGACTTTTCTTTTTTCTCAAATATATGAAAACCTACATGTTTTTAAAATCTTCAACAGCAATTTTGCCGTTTTCAAAGGCTTTATTTACACCTGTAACTAAAACAAAGAATGCTAAAGCTCCACCAAATAAGAAAGATGCTTTCTTTGCAATCGGGCTTTTTACAATAGCACCGATGATTTTTGTGTCTTTAAATTTATTTAAGTGTTCCATTATACTTGCTGAGTACATTTTAATATTTTGTTTGAAAGATGCCCATAAACCTTTTGCTACTTCTTGAGATTTATTTACACCTTTAATCCCACTTGCAACTTGTCCGGAAAGTTCACCAAAGAATTGTTCACCGGCTTGTGCTTTTAAACCTTTTCTGCCAGCATATTTTGTTGCTGCTGCAGTAACACCTGCGGCACCACCAATACCTGTTGCAACTTGTTCTTGAGTTTGTTTACGTTGTTCTTGTGCAACTTGAGCTTGTGCAGATGTAAAGTTGATTTGCGGAGATACTGATGTCATCATTATTCTACCTCCTCATCTAAATCTTCTTTTATATCATCTGATTCAATATTATCTGCTTGTTTTTCATTCAAAACATCAACATTAGCTTTTTCAGGATGCATAACTTCGTTATACCCGCAAGCTGCACCTGCACCAACACCTAATGTTGTTGATGTTGCTTTGGCTACTTTATCGTATGCAGCTTCAAATGATGTATTTTTAACGCTTGCTGCAAATTTCTTTAACGGGTTAACTACCCAACCTGCAACTGTTTCAAGACCTTTATAAATAGCACCAAAAGCTTTCAATGCAATTTTTCCATATTTGTTATTATCCATTTTTTCGATAATTTCAGCTGCATTCTTTTGGAATTTTGCATATGTAGGTGTCGCTTTAACATATTTAACAGTTGCTTGTGCATATTGTGCAATTTTTTCACCTGCAGCAACAATTCCTTTACCTAAAGGTCTTAATACGTCTTTAATACCTTTTCCAACATTACTGTTTACACCACCTACAACTGAAGTTTTTACGAATTTTGCACCTTTGGAAGCACCCCAAGCAACAGCCCAACCTTCAAATAATATCTCAGAAATTACCTTGAACACTCTTGCGATATTTTTTAACGGTTTAACTGTGTTTTCATCATTAAGAATGCTTTCAAATTCATTTTTTTGACCTTCGTAATAATCTCTCTTTGACTTGTACGAATTATCATCAATAGAATTTGATGACAATTCACCTTTAAATACAGGTGCTTTACGTATTGTTTGATTTGTAATACTTGGTTGAACTGATAACATTTAGATGCCTCACTACTTTCTAATAATTTCCTTCATTTTAAATCACCTAAAAATATTTTTTTGCTATATCTAAAAGACTCCATTAACAAAACGTTACATTAACTTACATATTATTTCACATATACTCCAATAAGTAAAGAGTTTTACAAAAATTATAAAAAAATATTAATACAATAAGTTTGTATTTTTGAGTTATAATAAAAACAAAATGGAAGTGTATGACTTAAAGGCGTTAGGTAGAACGCAGAAAGAAAAGGTAATTTATGAAACCTGAAACAAAAAGTTTTCAACTAGAAATCGGCGGAAAGACCGTCACTGTTGAAACAGGGAAGTACGCTCAATCCACTAACGGTTCAGTTACTGTAAGATGTGGTGACACAATGTTATTTGTTCACTGCTGCGTATCAAAAGAACCAAGAGTTGGAATTGATTTCTTCCCATTACTAATTGATTATGAAGAAAGAATGTCTGCTATAGGAAGAATTCCTGGCGGATACAACCGTTCTGAAGGAAAAGCAGGAGATAAGGCTATTCTTATTTCAAGACTTATTGACAGACCTATCAGACCACTATTTCCAAAAGGTTATAGAAACGATATACAAATCGTTGCGCAATTATTCAGCTATGACCAAGAAAATCAACCTGATACATTAGCGATGTTAGGTGCATCTTGTGCCTTAATGCTATCAGGCGCACCATTTGAAGGTCCTATTGGTGCTGTAAGAGTATCAAGAGATGCTGAAGGTAATATGATTGCCAACCCAACACATAAACAAGCTAAAGAATCTGACCTTGATATCGTTGTTGCAGGTACTCATGATTCAGTAATCATGGTTGAAGCAGGATGTAAATTCGTATCAGAAGATGACATTATGAACGCTGTTGAATTTGCACAAAACGAAATCAGAAAACAATGTGATGCTCAAGTTGAATTTGCAAAAGCTTGCGGTGTTGTAAAAGAAGAATTTGTTAATCCTTACGATACAACAGGTATCAAAAAGATTATTGATGAAACAGCTCACGATATGATTTTTGATGCTTATCACAACTTTGACAGAGAATACAGACAAAATAAACTTGAAGAAGCAAAAGCTCTTGTAAAAGAAAAAATCGATGCTCTTCCTGAAGATGATTACATCAAGAAAATTATCGAAGAAACAGGTATTGATTTTGTAGCAGAAGAATTTAAAAACGCAGAAAAGAAAATTATGCGTGCAATGATTCTTGATGAAGGCGTAAGAGCTGACGGAAGAAAGCCAAACGAAGTTCGTCCTATCTGGTGCGAAGTTGGTGTAATTCCAAGAGCACATGGTTCTGCAGTATTTACAAGAGGTCAAACTCAAGTATTATCTGTCGCAACACTTGCAGGTCCTGCAATGAAACAAGAACTTGACGGTGTTGATCCTGAAAGAGAAAAAACATATATGCACAAATACATCTTCCCGGGATTTTCAGTAGGTGAAGTAAAACCTCTAAGAGGACCAGGAAGAAGAGAAGTTGGTCACGGAAACTTGGCAGAAAGAGCAAATGTTCCTGCTCTTCCTTCTCAAGATGAATTTGGATATACAATTCGTGTAACATCAGATGTACTTGAATCAAACGGTTCAACATCAATGGCTTCAACTTGCGGTTCATCTATGGCTTTAATGAATGCCGGTGTTCCTGTTAAGTGTATGATTGGCGGTGTTGCAATGGGTATGATTACCGAAGAAGGAAAAGAACCTGTTGTATTAACAGATATTCAAGGTATAGAAGACTTCTTAGGTGATATGGACTTCAAAGTTACAGGTAATGACGATGGTATCACTGCTCTTCAAATGGATATGAAAGCAAAAGGTATCGCTAATGATACATTAAGAAGAGCATTAGCTCAAGCTAAAGAAGGCAGATTACATATCTTAGGCAAAATGAGAGAAGTAATCACTGAACCTGGACCAATGTCACCATTTGCACCAAGTATTTCAACAATGACAATTCCTGTTGATGATATCGGTACAGTAATCGGACCTGGAGGAAAACAAATCAGAGCAATCATTGATGCTTCAGGTGCTGAAATCGACATTCAAGATAACGGTATTGTAACTATTACTTCTAATGACCAAGAAGGTGCTGCAATCGCTAAGAAAATGATTAAAGACCTTACTTTTAAACCTGAAGTAGGAATGGTTATTAGAGGAAAAGTTGTTAGAATTATTCCTATCGGAGCATTCGTTGAACTTGGCGGAGGTAAAGATGGTATGGTTCACATTTCTCAAGTTTGCAACGAAAGAATTGAAACTATTGAACCACATCTAACTATCGGTCAAGAAGTTGTTGTTAAGGTTATCAAAATTGATGAAAAAGGCAGAATTAACCTAACAATCAAAGGCGTTACCGAAGAAGATATGACAAGAATTCAATAAAACAACTTTTGAATAATTTAAAGTCAGGCAGAAATGCCTGACTTTTTTATATCTTTATACATAAACTGGTAATGAAATATTGCGAATTTGTAACTAATTTGTTTAAATTTGCATAATAAACTATCATATAATTATGAATTTAGGGAAGATAGTATATGTCGATGATGAAAAAATACTAACCTCATCATTTTCAACGTTGATGAAAATTGAGGGGTTTAAGGATGTTGTTGTATTCAATAACCCGCTAGAGGCTATTGAGTATTTGAAAAGCAACACCCCCGATTTAATTATTTCAGACTTTTTGATGCCGGAAATGAATGGGCTTGAGTTTTTGCGCGAAGCTAAGAAATTACATCCTGAAGTCAGCATGATTATACTAACTGCCTATGCTGATAAAGAAAATGCGATAAAAACTATTAATGAAATAGGTGTTTACAAGTACATTGAAAAACCTTGGGATAATGATGACCTTGTAATGAATATTAAAAACGGAATCGAAAGAAGTCATTTACTTGCCGATTTGCGTGAAAAAATAGAAGAATTGGAAATCGCAAAAAAGCAATTACAAGATTATAACGACAGGTTAGAAGTTCTTGTAGCTGAAAGGACAAAAGAACTTACAATCGCAAATAAAAAGTTATCAGGAATAATTAACTATTGTGCAGACGGAATTATAATTATTGATGCTAAAGGCAATATTGAACAAGTAAATCCGGCGTGTGAAAATATGGTTGGGCTATCTGCTGAATCTTTACAAAAGAAGAAAATTCAAGAAATCGCATACACAGATAATCCAAAACTAAACAAAGCACAAAAATCTTCCGTAAAAAGTGCAATCTTAGGTTTATCTTGCGATAATTCAGAATTTTTATTAAGAGATTTATATATAAAAAATGCAATAACAGATGAAGCCATTCCGGTTGAAATAAATTTTGCTGCACTATCTGATAGCGATTCTGAAATTGAAAAATTTGTCGGTGTTATACGTAATTTCAGTGTACAAAAAGAAACTGAACGTTTAAGAGATGATTTTATTGCAACTTTAACACACGATTTAAGAACTCCGCTACTTGCAGCTATTCAAACACTAAAATTCTTTATTGACGGTTCTTTAGGAGAGTTAAAAGATCAGCAGAAAGTTTTACTTTCAACTATGCTTCAAAGTAATGAAGATTTACTAGGGCTTGTTAATGCGTTGTTGGAAGTGTATAGGTTTGAAAGCGGAAAATTATCATTATGTAAAACAGTATTTAATGTAAAAGACTTAATAAAACAATGCTATGATGAATTAGAACCATTATCACAAAAGAAAGAGATAGCGTTTAATTTATCTTGTGATTTTGATGACGAAGTTTTGATTGATGCTGATAGAGCTGAAATTAAACGTGTAATCATCAACTTATGCGGAAATGCACTAAATTATACAAACAAAGGCGGAACTATTGATGTTATCGCCAAAATTGTATCAAACGGACTTATGTTTTCTGTAGTGGACAACGGAAACGGAATACCAAAAGAAGATATACCTCACTTATTTATGAGATTTTCACAAGGAACAGGTAAAAAACGTTCAACAGGAACGGGTCTGGGGTTATATTTATCACGCCAAATTATTGAAGCTCATGGCGGAAAAATTTGGGTTGAAAGTAAAGTTAATAAAGGCAGCGAATTTTCGTTTTTACTAACGGATGTCGTTGCAAAATCAAGAGTTTAAAAGGTGGATGTAATGTCAAAAAGTATAAAAGTTACAATCATTGAAGATCATGATATGACCCGAATGGGTTTATCATTTGCATTATCCAATAATGATGCGATTGAAGTTCTTGGGACCGCATCTGATGGATTGGAAGGGGTTGAACAGGCTTTAGAATTGAAACCTGACTTAGTTATTATGGATATCGGCTTACCAAGTATTGATGGTATCGAAGCAACTCGCAAAATTAAAAATTCAATGCCTGAAATAAAAGTTCTCATGAATACTTCTCGTGATGATGAAGATGATATTCTTGATTCATTTGCGGCCGGCGCTGACGGATATATAACAAAAGGTGCAACATCTGAACAAACAATTTCTGCTATTAAAGCTGTAAGTGAAGGTGTTGGCTGGCTAGACCCTGCAATAGCAAGAGTTGTACTCTCAAATATCAGAAAAGCTAACCAAGCAGAAGAAAAAAGAAACGGTATCAATTATCAAAAAGGTAAAAATTTGTATGGGTTGACTGAACGCGAAATGGAAGTCTTGGCACTTTTGGTTGAAGGTTTAAAAAATCCGCAAATTTCAAAAAAATTAGTAATTACTATTGCAACTACAAAAACACATGTTCACAATATCTTGCAAAAATTATATGTAAAAACTCGATCAAAAGCAGTTGCAACAGCGATGAAAGATGGTTTAGTATAATATTTGGGCTAAACAAGATGAATAAAAGGACTTTAGCATTAACTTTTATAATCGTATTATCACTATGCTCAAAAGCATATTCTCTTGATATTCCTAAACAAGATATAAAATCAAGAGACATTAAATATAAATACAATAGACTTAAAGAACAAGAAGAATACAAAAAAGATGGTAAAATTTTAAACCTCGTACCTTCAGGATATATGACTGTTGACGAATACGAGGAAATGTCTGAATATAAAGACAAAACTAAAATGGAACTCGATATACCAAAAGTTCAAACACCATCTGATTTTAAATATATTCCGCGCCCAACATATAAAATTGTAAAATACAACAATCCACCAGGCGGAACTGAATTAAGAATTGATAAACGTATATATACACAAAGACAGATAAATGCTCAAGGAATTGTGTCACCTGATTTTTCTGTTCTTGTTTATCCGGCAGTATATTATTACACAGATAGTGCCTCTATTGCGTCAGATATGTTCGTTATCCCGTTAAACCCTGAAGATTCACATTTGGATAGAATTCTAAAAGCCAATATTATGAAGAGAATTCCTGAACCTATACTTTCAACAGACAAAAGTATCAGTAATTATGCGTCTTTTATGTCTTTAACTCCTGTAGATTTCTCAAATGACGGGAAAAAACTTCTAATAAAAGAAAAAATAGGTAGTAGAGAAGATGGTATTTGGAAAACTACAATATTTGTTTATGACTTTTCTACAAAAATTGATTATGACCTATCTGAAATTAGAGATGCCATAACATACTTTTGGAAAGAATATATGGACTTGAACCTTGATGATTATCGTTGGGATATTTATCCTTTGGGATTTTTAAAACATCAGCCTGATAGAGTTGCTGTTCAAGCTATAGCATTTACAGGGAAAACACCTGTTTTCTTAGGAACTTGGAGCATTGATACAAAAGGAAATCAATCCAGAGTCGTTTCCTTTGAAAAAGACGTTGAACCCTTAATTAGTGCTAACGGATACAAAGTAGTTAAAGACGGCGTTGAAGAATACGAAGTAATTGAAAAAGAAGAAAAATCACAAAAAGAAGAAGATAAAATTAAGAAAAGACAATTTGAGCAATATAAAAAAGAACGATTAAGAGAAATAGATTATGAGTACAAATATGCGGTAAAAGCTCTTGATCAAGACTATAAATTGGAAGCTAGAAACTATCGTAAACTCCGCTCTTTATCAGGAGTCAAAGATAGTGACAAATTAAAAGAAGCATATAGACAATACCTTGTAGAACAATACAAAAAAGATATCGAAAAATCTAAAAAGAATATCGAAAAACAAAATAAAAAACTTGATAAAATTGATGAAAAACTGGAAAAATTGTACGAAAAACTTGGAGAGCCTGAAACACAAAACATTCAGGAAAATTCGACATTAGACAAATTTTTAAACGATGAAAAAGGTACTAAAGAAAATCCTATTGATAACTTTGAAATAGACAAATTTAAGTTCGACTATGACAAAATACAACCAGATAATAATAAAGTTCCTAGCGAAAACTTAAACTACACAGATCAAAATGGCAAAACTTTAAATATAAGACCAGGAGATGTTCCAACTAGTAATCAAAAACCAACAACAGAAAATTCAAATTCAGTTGACTTGATTATAGATTCTAAAAAACAAGAGCAAAAGCAAGAAACTAATAATGCAACAATTCAACCTATTCCAATAAAAACTCAATCAGATGAAGATGAAATAGATTTAGACCTCAAGATATATGACTAGATTTAATAAGATTTAGTTTTTCTTGCCTTGTTAATTTATGTTTAATTCTATACTCCTCTTTCATTGCATCTTGCTTTGTTTCAAACTCTTTTTGCCAAAGAATTTTCACAGGTTTGTTAGCTTTTGTGTATTTTGCCCCGCGCCCTTCAAGATGAGCAGCAAAGCGCTTTTCTACATCATCAGTATAACCACAGTATAATGTATTATTTTCTGTCAATAAAATATATACAAAATGCTTTTTACCCATAAATTTATTATATTACATTTTTGTAATCTGTAATTTACATTTTGCCTAATTTCATATATTTGATATAAACTAGGTTTATGAATAAAAAGTATGCAATCTGTTATAATCCTGAAATGAATAATTCTGTAGAAGTGAAAGATAATTTATCTTTAATACTTGACAGACATAATCTTGAATATAAAGTTCTTGAAATAGAAACACTGGCATCAGGGTTTGATTTTGTATTTGTAATAGGCGGAGATGGAACAATATTAAAAGCCGCAAGATTTTATTCTGATTACGGAACACCTGTTTTAGGAATAAATTTAGGCAGATTAGGCTTTTTATCACAAGCAACACCTGACGATTTAGATTCTATGGTTTGTAAAATTATAGATGGAGAATATAAAGTTGAACATCGAATGATGTTATCCGGTGGTGGATATTCGGCATTGAATGATTTTGTTGTAAAAGGAGAATCTTTAGGCAGAACTTCTCGTTTTGCACTACAAATAAACGGGAAATTGGTTTGTGAATATCTTGCAGATGGAATAATAATTTCGACACCTACAGGAAGCACAGCCTATGGAATGGCTGCAGGTGGACCTGTTCTATCCCCTGAAATGGAAGCGATTGCTATTGTTCCAATTTGTCCTCATACGTTTTCAGCACGTCCTATTGTTGTTAGTGCAAATGATGAAATAAAAATTGTTCCTTGTCCTAATAATGAATATAATGTTGCTGTTGATGGACAAGTTATGTTTAACCTCGATGGAGATCTTGTTATTACAAAGCCAGAAAAAAAAGCAAATTTAGCACTACTTACCGAAAATGACTTTTACTCAGTTCTAAGAAATAAACTTCATTGGAGCTTTTCTCCTGCAAAAAGATAAAACAAGAGCTCTTGAATATTAAAATTTGTTCATATTTTTTTGTGAAATTCTTGTACTTTTGCCCTATTTAAAATAGTATGTTAATATAGAATTATGCATGATATAAGTTGTATAATGTTTTAGGATAAGATAGTTATAAGAGGTAAAAATATAGTGGAAAATATCGTTTCAGACCTTTTTGCAAGAAAAGAAGATACATCAAATGATCACACTTCAAGACTTGGTGCAAACCCTACCAACATTAAAGTTATCGGTGTAGGCGGTGGCGGTGGAAACGCAGTTAACCGAATGATTCAATCAGGTCTATCAGGAGTTGATTTTTGGTTAATGAATACAGATGCACAAGTATTAGTTTCAGGAAAAACTAATAATCGAATTCAATTAGGAGCAGCATCTACACAAGGTCTTGGTGCCGGTGGAGATCCTTCAGTTGGTGAAAAAGCAGCAGAAGAAGCTCAACAAGCAATCACAGAAGCACTTGATGGATCTGATATGGTATTTATCACAGCAGGCATGGGCGGTGGTACAGGTACAGGTGCGGCTCCTGTTGTTGCAAGAATTGCTAAACAATTAGGAATTTTGACTGTTGCTGTTGTTACTAAACCTTTTGCTTTTGAAGGTAAGAAAAGACAAAACCAAGCAGTTGCAGGTATTGAAAAACTAAAAGAATCTGTAGATGCAGTAATTGTTGTTCCTAACGATAAATTATTGCAAGTTGTTGATAGACAAGTAACTTTACCTGAATCCTTCATTATTGCTGATGAAGTATTATTAAGAGGTGTTCAAGGTATTTCCGATATCATCACAGTTCCAGGCTTGATAAACGTTGACTTTGCTGATGTTAAAACAGTTATGCAAGCTTCAGGTTCTGCTTTGATGGGTATTGGTAGAGCTCAAGGTGAAGGTCGTGCAATTAAGGCTGCTCAACAAGCTATCAATTCTCAATTATTAGAATCATCTATTAACGGTGCGTCTGGTGTTATCGTTAACATTACAGGTGGTCCTGATATGGGTATTCACGAAATCAGTGATGCAGCTTCTATCATTCACGATGCAGTCCTTGATGATGCTACTGTTATCATTGGTACTGCGCTTAATGAATCAATTCAAGGTGAAATTCAAATTACTGTTATTGCAACAGGTTTTGAATTAAAGAGCAATTCTACAGCACCTGCATTTGGTTCATCTTCTAGCTCAATGAATAGTGGAATTTCTTCAACTCCACAAATTAATGCATCTGACTTTTTCTCAGGCGCATTCAATAATCAAACAAAGTCAGTATTATCAAATAACAATTTCACAAACATCGAAATTCCTGACTTCTTAAAAAGATAAAAAATATATTTTATAAAAAGAAGGCAGAGGGTAAAACCTCTGCTTTTTTATTCTGTGAGTATTGAAAGGTTGAGTATTTCTATATCATCATAATCAATTCGATCATTTCGACTCATATTGTAGCCTGTTTTTATTGTAATTTGATTTTTAGAATTTGGTTTAATTAGCGAATTTGGAATCTTTACACGCATACCATCCCCATTTATTTGTAGTTTACCTATCATTTGCCCGTTAAAATAAACTTCTGCTGGTGTTGAATAAGCTGAGCGCATCTTATTTTGTCCCATTTTATTTGCCAATTTTGTGTCTATACCTACTAAAGAACCAATCACAAGGTAGTTTGTAAATTTCTTGGAATTATCTGTCATTATAAAATCTTTTGAGTAATACGGACCTATCGCTTTTATTCTAAAATCATTAGCATTTGCAGAATTCATAGAATAATTATTATCGCCTAAATGCAAGATTTCTGACTCCAAAGCAATATCCATAGCTTCGCTTTTAACAATTTCAATCTTCATCGGATTATTTAAAGATTCATTGTTATTTATTGTTAGCGAAAATGGTCGATAACCCTCTTTTTCGACATTTAACATAGTTGGCTGATTAATCTGGATTTTTTCAAGCTCAAAATTACCGTTGGCATCTGTGTATGTACTAAACTTTTTTTGAGGGATGGTAATTTTTGCAAATTCAATCCCCTTTTTGGTTTGAGCATCAATAACCTGATTGCTGTGACTTTGCCCAACTTTTGTTACCCCACCGGTAAATGTTGTTCCAAAAACATTCAGGGGAAAGATTAATAGTGTTAATAATGTTAGTAATAAATTTTTCATATTTAAGTTATTCCATAACCTCTGAAAAATTTAATTAGTTCATTGGGTATATAAAATAGAATTATCAAAAGAAAAAAAGTTCTTGAAAAAATATATTTATTTGTTATTATAAGTAAGTGATAATTGAATAAGCCGATGTGATGGAATTGGTAGACGTGCTAGACTCAAAATCTTGTGAGGTTCAACCCTCGTGCCGGTTCGACCCCGGCCATCGGCACCATAAAAAAGACCTCATTTCTGAGGTCTTTTTTATTATTTAATTATATTTACAATACTGATTATCCATCTTGTTGTAGTATTCAGTATTTACTGAAGAAGAGCTATAGGATTGATTCCTAGTAATATTATCTATGTTCTTTTTATAATCTTGTATTTTTTTGTAAGCATAAGATTGTGCAACATCTTTTGGATAATAACAGTTTACACCTGATTTATTCACGTGGCATGTATTTCCCTCAACACCTACAACCTCATAAAAAACAGGGTGGCTATATGATGTTAATTGCTGTTTATAAGGCGTACAAGAATACATTTTTGAACTAAACTGTAAAAGTTCAACATTCATCTGCTTTGCAATATCTAAAATATCAGGAGGTGTATCATTTGCAAATGCAAGATTTATACAAAATAAAGTTATTATTGATAAAAACAAATATTTTTTCATAGTCTTCTCCTTCTATACTTGATTAAAATTTGCTATTTCTTATTTTCTAACTCTTCAACAACACTATCTAGCCATGCTTGTTTTCTTTCCTTTATTTCTTGAATTTCTGCCTGTTTTGAATTATCAAAATATGCAGCCATTGCATTTTTATCGCCAGAATTTCTTGGCCTGTGATGATTTTTAGCAACTACATCAACTGAAGATGAAACAGGAGCTGAAGAAGGTGTAAAAACATCTTTTTCGGGAGTTTTTTCAAGTTTAGCGATAATTTTTCGGCAGTAATTCGGATTTGCAGCCACATTTTGCTTGCTAACCACATTCACTTGCTTAACAACTTTAGACACATTTCCAGCAATCTCAGGATTAATTCCTTGATTCGGTATATATTTAAGATTGGAAATAACATTTAAAACAGGATTCCCCACTATAACTTCCCCCATTAACAACATGTACTAAAACAAAATTTTATAACTATATTATGTCACATTTAAACTGATGATAGAAAAAAGTCATAAAAAGTTACAAATAAACTAACATTTAAGAACAAAATCCTTAAGTTTCTTTATCCAGCTTGGAGGCTCATCATTATTAGAACTCAAATTTAAATTATCCTTTTTCTGACCAAACACATTATAATATCTTGAATTTTCATCAATTTCATTGAATACATCAGGGAAACTTTTTATACAATTTTGAGTCGGCAAAAATAATTTAACTAAATTTGAAGAAACATAAGAATTAGTATCTGGTGCCATATAAGGAAATGATGTACAAAGTGCATGATCATCAAACCCTTTTTCCATTATTTGATAAAACTTAGATGAAAACAGTTTAACTAACCACTTATCAAAAATATTCGTATGATATAAATTTTTTGCAAGATTATCTTCTAAATATATTAATTTATCATTATTTGCCCGAAAATAGGAATCAATATTATCTTGAATATATTTCATTCCACTTTCAGTTGTTGAAATTGGAGCAAATATAATATGTTGTTTAGGAGATAATAGTTTAGCTTGCTTATCATAATTTCCAATTTCTAAAAGAGATTTTCCAGAACCTACAATATCATCCAAAACTAAAAATGTTGAATGCTCAGGATACCTGTTTATTTGCGCCATATCTGATACTTTTAGTATTCTATTTTCAGGAACATCAAATAATTCCTTATACATTCGGTTTATAATATCATAACTCTTGGGTTCCGTAACAGAGATATTCTCTATTAAGTACAAATTGTCTTTTGATAAGTTATTTTCAGTCAAATATTCTTGAACCTTTTTGTTTATTTTCTTTAAATCATCTATTATACGCTGTTTTGAATATATATTTACATTTTCTTGATAATATTTTGCCAAAAATTCACTGGTTTTATTATAAGTACGTTTATTTATGGAATATTTATCTGCTATCATTTCTATTGTTGACTGAATCGCATCTTTTGTAGGCATAATCGGTTGCATTTGCTCTAATATTGATTCTTTTGTAGATGCATTATCAAATTTAATTGTTTGAACATTAAATCCTAATTTCTTTAATGGTGCTTCTATTGAGTTATTTAATACATGACTTACACATTCATCAAATGTAAAACTTTTATTCTTATTTTGAACTAATTTTGCTTCTTTTAAAGTCTTTAGAGTCAAATCAGCAAGTTTATAATTGTCCTTAAACAAATTTACACCATCAGCAAATCCCTCTAAATTGATAAATAAAATATTATTAAATGCGGGATTTCCTTTGCATTTATTCAATCTTTGCATCAAATCTTCATTATAAATGTCATTCTTTGTTATTAAAATACCTATCTTCTTTTCGTCTGATTGACATAAAGAAAAAAGATGTTTACGATTAACAAAATAATTGAATGGTTTATATAATTCCCCTAAATTTGCAAACTCTGTTATGCCCATATCCTTAAGCTGTTTTGACATTGGAGTTATAGACTTATAGCTTGAAAATTGCGTTAATTTATTTATTACAACTAAAACATCCTCCTCTTTTACTTCAGGGCATTTTGACAGAACTTGATTTATTGTATTATCTAAATCAGTTTTCGAAAACACATGAAATTTATCAACTATTTTATTGTATATCTTATCAACTGAAGATGTTATATGAGTATTTAATTTTTGTCTGCCAATCGGACACTGGTCGTCATCTAACCTTACAGTTATTCTTTTGAAATTTAACCAGTCTGGTTTGTCCGAACTATGTGGAAGCTGAATATCCGCTGAAAATAAATTTTGCCCCTTTGAATTGCTATAAAATTCAATTTCGCGCAAATCCTTTCCATATAAGTTTTTAAGAGATTTTGCAGTATCAACAACTTTTTCCCAATTAATTTCTGTATCAGCAAGTATTGACTGGGTACTATGTGGTGTTACATTGCATTTTGCAAGGTCTAAAAATATATTTAACCTTTTATCATCAAGTTCTGCCAATTTCAAAATATATGAAGGTTCATAATTCCACAAATGTAAGTCATTTTTTGAAAGTATAATTGGCTCTAATGATTTTAATTTTTCATATGAAAAAGACGCAAAATCCAAAATTCTATTTGCAGGAATTCTTATTGCATCAGTTAAATCCCTTTTGGAAGCTATATCATATAAATATTTTAACTCCGTTTTCTTTTTATCTTTAAGTGTCGTCAACAAATCAAATGAATATCCTTCTAAATTTAAAAAATCTTTAATTATATTCACTCTACCTGAAAAATATTTTGCAATTTCTCTTTCAGAAATTCTCAAATTAGGACTGTACTCATCAAACAAATCATCAAACTTCATCGGACTAAAACCGGTAAAATTAAGAGTCCTTTGAGATGAACATGGATGGCTTTGGTATCTTAAGGGATATTTTTGATTTTGGATAAGCATATAACTGATATAAAACAAGTAAAAAATAAATTTGCTATAATATACTAATCATATTTAAAGACCTAGCAATGTACGATAAACAATCACTCTGCTTGACAGGAATTAAACAAAAGTTTAAAATAAAACTTAGTATTATCTTCGTTTATAAAAATCGCTAACAATATATAGGGCTAATATAGCTAACAATTAGAAAATGAACAAGTCTTTTTTAGAAAAATTAGCAAAAAGATTAAAACATTTAAGAGAAGAAAGAAAATTAACTCAAGACGACATTGGAGTAAATGGAGTGTCTAGGTCAATGATTAGTTTGGTTGAGCTTGCAAAAACAGATATAACTGTTTCAAAGTTAAAAATAATAGCAGACAATTTAGGTGTTGAAGTAAAAGATTTATTTGATTTTAAAGAGTAAACGTTTTCCTAAAACATACAATAAACTTTTAACTCGGCGTCACCCTGAACTTGTTTCAGGGTCTTACGAAATAGTAGTTTTACGAATAACTGAAAAGATGCTGAAATAAATTCAGCATGACAATTTTAGTGAAACCAGTTAACAATCAGGTTTGAAATCAATAAAAAAGAACCCCTTACGGAGTTCTTTTCAAAGTGGTGGGCAGGGGTGGATTCGAACCACCGTACTCTCGCGAGAACAGATTTACAGTCTGTCGCCTTTAGCCACTCGGCCACCTACCCATATTTAATTTTCAAACTCTATTACCAACTCTAACCTTTTGTTCGTTTCAGGACTTTTAAAAATGCCCTTGACGAGACTTGAACTCGTGACCTCTCCCTTACCAAGGGAGTGCTCTACCTCTGAGCCACAAGGGCTTGAGTTGAGGTTATGAAAGAGTGCTCAGCGGCAAGTATTTTGGGTGTTCTTTATTAAAGTCTGCCGTACTTTCTTATTGAAAGACTTGCTTGAGATACTTTTTCATTAAAAAAGCCGGTAATGGGACTCGAACCTACAACCTACGGTTTACAAAACCGTTGCTCTGCCAATTGAGCTATACCGGCGCGTGCTTATGAGATGATTATATGCAAAAAATATTTCACTGTCAAGTCTTTTTATTTCTTTTATTTATTTTCCCAATTTTTAGCAGGTTTCGGCTCCTTTTTCCATATTTTTTATCTTTTATTAGCATGATATGCAATCTCTTGTAATATATACTTGATTTTCTGTCTTTAGCGTTATAAAATTCTATTAGTCGAATGTAAATAATTAGTCAAGTTTGGAATCTTGACGGAAAGAGGTAGATATGAAAAACGGTATTCATCCAGATTATAAGAAAACCACAATCAAATGTGTTTGCGGTAACGAAATTGAAACTGGTTCTGTTGTTGAAGGTTTAACAGTTGAAATTTGTAACAACTGCCACCCATTCTACACAGGTCAACAAAAAATTCTTGACTCTGAAGGTAGAGTTGAAAGATTCAACAAAAGATACGGTAAGAAAAATTAATTTTACACTTTTACCAATAAATAAAAAAGACTTGCTATCAAAAGCAAGTCTTTTTACTTTTATACTTAAATTATTATAATTAGTCGATTAGATTAAGCATTTGGTTAATATAATCTTTTGATGTTTATTTTATAGTGAATGTATGGACAAACTATTGGCTTTAATATTCGCACTATATCTAACTTTTTGCATGCCTGTATATGTCATGGCACAAGATTTGGATAATAACAATTACAATTTTGATAATGAGCATGTTTTATCGACAGAAGAACTTGCTGATCCAATTTCTAAAGCTCCTGCATCAAATGTTGCTACTACGGAAAATTATTACATTATATGTAAGGGTAATGTGATAAAAGTTGCTTTTGAATGCAAATTCTTATCTGAATGTGCTAAAGAAGGTGAACGTATTTATTTTTATGTTCCAAAAGATATCATTACTCAATGTGGCAATATAGTAATTCCAATGGGTTCAAAAGTTTGCGGATACATTCGAGGGGTTTATCCACAAAAGAAGTTTAATAAAAATGCACGAGTTTATATAAACTTAGACACTCTTGCACTTCCTGACGGCACGGAATTACCTATTAAAGCTAAACCATTTAGCAAAGACTTCTCTCTAGTTGAAAACGGATGGATGACAGCAGGAAAGCTTGCTGCTTCTACAGTAGGCTTGGGAGCTGTAGGAACTGGTGCGGGGGTTGGATTGGCATTTATTCCTAAACCGCATAAAATTGCAATAGGTGCCGGTGCTGGTGTTGCTATCGGTTGTTTTATAGGATTGGTTACTGGACTTGTTACACCTGGTTTAAAATATCATGCCAAGCAAGGTGAAGAAATTAAAATTATCCTCTGTGATGATTTATGGGTTCCGAAAAATTGCATAAAAGAATTTTAAATCTCATCTTTTGCTCACACATCAATAAAAAAGACATCAACCAATTTCGATTGATGTCTTTTAAGGTTATTATATATTATTTCTAATTTGCATATGCTGAAAATTTACTTACATCATCTAATAGCATATTCAAGAATAGAATTTTATTTGCTGTTGATTCATCCAAATTAACAAATTTTGCACCAGCGCGACTTGCATTTGTTGATACAATCTCAACATCAGCTTTTATGTCAATATCGCCATAGCCAATATGAACAGGAATTACATCTCCAACCTTAATTTCGTTGGTTCTTTTAATTGAAATTCCGTCTCTTGAGATATCTAAAAGGCCTTCAACACCATTACCTGTCTCCATAGTTACAGGGTTTGCATTATCAAATACACGATATCTCATATATTGACGTTTATCAACCGCTGAAAGTCCTGACATATCTATTTTACGTTGGATATACAACAGACTACCATCCACTCTGTCATAAGTTGGTGGAGGAAGATCAGGAATATCATCGTCTGTATCCGTATCGGTGTCTAAATCTGTATCGATATCAATATCATTATCTGTATCATTATCACTATCGGTGTCAACATCAGTATCCGTATCAACGTCGGTATCTGTATCAATATCGGTATCTGTATCTAAATCTGTATCAGTGTCAATATCAATATCTGTGTCGATATCGCTATCAGCATCACTATCAGAATCATTATCAGTATCAACATCAATATCGGTATCTGTATCAATATCAGTATCGATATCAATATCTGTATCAGTATCAACGTCTGTATCTGTATCGGTATCACCCAGATCAGGTTCCTTATCCGGAATATCATCATCTGTGTCAATATCAGTATCGGTATCTAAATCCGTATCTGAATCTAAATCAGTATCAATATCAATATCTGTATCTGTGTCTATATCAGTATCTACATCAATATCAGTATCTGTATCGACATCTGTATCAGCATCAGTATCGGTATCACCAAAATCAGGTTCCTTATCAGGAATATCATCATCCGTATCTGTATCAGTATCGGTATCAATATCTGTATCAGAGTCTAAATCAGTATCAATATCAACATCCGTATCAGTATCCGTATCAATATCGGTATCTACGTCGATATCAGTATCTGTATCGACATCAATATCAGTGTCGGTATCTGTATCAATATCTATATCTGTATCTGTATCAACATCAGTGTCAGTATCAATATCAGTATCAGTATCTGTATCAACATCAGTATCCGTATCAACGTCAGTATCTGTGTCCACGTCAGTATCTGTGTCCACGTCAGTATCTGTGTCCACGTCAGTATCTGTATCAACGTCAGTATCTGTATCAACGTCAGTATCTGTATCTGTATCTGTATCTGTATCTGTATCAGTATCGATATCAATATCGGTATCAGTATCTGTATCAGTATCGATATCAGTATCTGTGTCGGTGTCTGTATCTGTGTCGATATCAGTATCAGTGTCAACATCAGTGTCTGTATCAGTATCAGTGTCGATATCAATATCTGTATCTGTGTCGGTATCTGTATCAACATCAGTATCTGTATCTGTGTCAGTGTCTGTGTCAATATCCAGGTCAGTATCAGTATCTGTATCGATATCATTATCTGTATCAGTATCACCTGGTTTTTCGTCTTCAAGTTCTAATGGAGTTGCATCTACAACATTATCATCATCATCAACATCTGATTGTTCTCCGTCAAATACACCATCACCATCGCCAGGATGATAATAATAATTTCTATCATATTTACTTCTGCCAATTTCTTCTACATCTTCAGGTCTTACAGCATGACCTGTTGGAATTTCTGTAGTTCCAACCATTTTACTTGTTGAACTATCAGCAACCTTTGTGTAACCATTGCGGCCAAAATCAACCGCAATACCATTTGCATATATTCTATCAGCAGTAATATCAACAGTACCTTTATCAATCACAGCATTAGAAACTCTTACTGAAGAATCTGCGTAAGCATAATACCCATCAAGATTTGTACCATTTGGTCTTAAGGATTTATTTATATCTAAAGCTTTTAAAACAACACTATTTGGCAGAACTTCATCACGGTAGTCGGCACCCATATAACCGCCATCATTTTGTCCATATGTTCTTGTACCAAAATAGTCACTTGGTGTAACTGAACTATCAACAATATGACCTAAATTATTAATAGTAAGATTTGTACCTCTTGTTACAATTCTCAAATCACCTTCAGCTGTTACATTATTAATTGTAGTATTACCGCCAAATTCAGCATCCAAATCGCCTTCTCTGGCTATCATTGTACAAACTTTGTTTACTTGATTCTTATCATCTGCAAGTGCTTTAATATAAATACTCTCATTAGCTAAAGCATCCATTGCATAAGTATCACCCTTGGTTTGATTAAATGTTAGTTTATCACCTTTTGAGCCAATATTACCATTAGAGATTAAAGACAACCCCCAACCTTCAACATTTGCAAATGAAGAACTTGAAGAAGCATTTATCATATCATAACGAGTTCCGTTATTTGAATCTCCAAAATCATCATCTACAGTCAAGATTACACGTCCATCTGCTTTAATCTTGTCAATCTTCATATCGTTACCAATTGAAGCATAATTGATAACTAAACCACCAGATTTTGAACCTGAAGTTTGAGCACTAACAGTACCTTCAACATTAGCATTTATAGATTTTGTAAAATCTCTGCTGCCTTCATCTTTTGGTCCAATACCAGTACATCCACTGCCAGAGCAAGCACCTTGTTGAACAGGAAGTCCAATTGTTCCGTTTTGAACATTCATATCTAAGTTACCGCCTGCTTTTAATAAAGTTTTTTCAACTCCATAATTCAAAATACTGCCATTTTGAACATCAATATTTATATCATTTCCGGCAGTCACATAATTATTATTAGATGAATTGTCACCAATAGTTACATTACTTGATTTACTATCAATATTTGCATTATTACCTGTAGTCACAAGACCTTTAATATTCACACCCTTTGAACCGGTATTTGTAATATTTGTATCTTCATAAGTGTTATATGAAATTCCGGAAATATTGACACCATCACTACCATTATTATCAATAGTAATGTCACCTCTACCATGGTTAATCATTTTTCCTTGAACATCAACGCCTGCTATTGAATCAGCTTGTCTTGAAACTATCGTAATACTTCCATTATTACTTTTATATGATGTATTTTGTGTATTTACTAATTGATTGAACAAAGTTTCTGCTTGAGCATGTGAAGTTAAAGCTGCAAGTTTAGTTTCGTTTACCCCCGCAATAATACCTGCATCTTTTGCTACTGTAATCTTTCCACCACGCAATTCAACATCATTTGCTGCAATAACTTTACCGTTTATGCTAATTACTTGACCACCATTTGAATTAGCTAAACCTGATAAATCTTTTCTTGGATTTGCGACATAATCTTCGTAATCAGAAGTTTTAGGAGTATAAACACTCAAAGAGCCAACATTCAAAACTCCTGATGCCCCTACGACCATACCTTTTGGAGATACAAAAACTGCTTTTCCATCATAAAAATTACCATCACGCATTGTATTTATCAGACCATTTACATTTATCTGATTTTCTACAAGGTTAACAAAGGTGTTAATATCTTTATCTCCGTATTGGAATATTAAATTTGCAACATCTCCCTTATCAAGAGTAAAATCTTTATATTTTCTATACCCAATATCGGTGTATTGGCCATTATCTTTTATTATTGCAGTTGGGTTAATATTATAAACCCCATCAACTCCTTGAACATTTGTTATATTAGTTGCAAGCGCAGATAACATCATACTTTGATTTGTAATAAACAATGATGTTAATACTGCAGTTACCAACTTTTTAGGTCTTTTATTGCGGGTGGTCATATAAAATCCTTTCATTTCACGAAATAAAAATTACACATATCGCTAATCAATATATCTATTCTATTAAGAACATATCAAAATGTAAGGTATTATTACATTTCATTAAGACATGACTTAGAACATATTTGGTAAATTAACACCCGTAAATATTTTTTGTTGCTAGTTTGTTAAAAATATTTAATTATTCTTGGTAATTAATTAAACGTCTAACACACAAATAATAGAATCCATAGAAAAATCCTAATATTATTACCATTTGAATTACTCCCGGTATAGGAACGTTAAAGAATTTCAACAAAAATACTAAAATTGAAGAAGGTATAAATGTTACGATAAGCCTTAATATCATTCGTTTTGGAAGTCTTACACTTAAACCTTTAACCACAATAATTACACTTAAAAGCCAATACAAAAGATTTGTTAATAAAGTCGCAAGCCCTACACCAACAAGTCCCATTTTAGGAATAAGAATAATATTCAAAGCAATACCCACTATACCTGATATAAGTTTTATAACAAGTCCTATATGGGTTTTATTTGCCAAGTGATATTGAAGAGTAGTGTAATCAGCTAAAGCAATAAAGAATACACCAAATGAAAAATACGGAACTAATATACTAGCTTCATACATATTAGGATTAGATATAAACAAATGAGTATAATCTACATTATAAATTGAAATTACAATAATTACAGGTAAGGAAACCAATAAATAATACCCCAAAAACCTGGAAATAATCGGACGAACATCAACTTTAGCCTCATACATATTTATAATTCGAGGAATTGCCGCAACCGTAATCATTGCAAATAACGTCAACAGAATAGACATAGTAAGCCCATATCCTGCACCTACTAAAGCAGCCTTTGAAAACCCGCTTATACTGTTCATAATAAACTTATTACTTTGAGTAATAATCCAAGCGCTTAAAGATGTAGCCGCAATAGGAACTCCATATTTCACGATAGGAAGAATTGAACTCCATTCAATTTTTTGGAATTTGAACACTTTTAAAATTTCACTCTGATACAAAAGCAACATGTCAATTAAAGTAATAGAAATTCCCATACTTAAAAGAATTGATGCTGCGCCCATATGCATACATTTTGCAAGATAAATAGCCAACAAAATTGTAGCAAACTGATTTAGAATAGTTGTTATTGTATAGGACACAGGCTTAAGCTGTGCTCTTAGAATTTGTGAAAGCAAAGCTCTTATTGCAACAGGAATTATAAGAAAAAGAACTGCAAGAAAATACTTGAATGGAACATGAAAAAGAGTATATAAACTATCTTTAAACAAAAGTCCCAAACCAAACATTAACAACATATTTATCGTCAAAATAGTAACCAAAGTTGTGACATATTTAGGAAGATCATCCATCAACTGGTGATGTCTAAAAAATCTTAAACCAGACATCCCAACCCAATCTGAAAAAATTATACATAAAAAAGAAAGCATCGCGATCGAAATAGTATACAGCCCATACTGTTCTTGAGAAAACAAACCCGTATATATTGGAACTGTAACCATATTTCCAAGCATACCGCATAACTTTGAAGGTGCATACTTAATCATATCAGTAAATATGCCTTTAACTTCTTTTTCTTCCAGCTCTCTATTTTCTATATATTCCATAAATCCTCACTTATTATATAACTTCTCCAAACAAATCGTATTCATCAGATCTGGTTATTTTAACATTTTCAATATCACCCGGAACAACCTGTCTTGATGCTGAAGCATACACAACTCCATCAATTTCAGGAGCATCATGTTCTGATCTTAAAATAACAACACCATCATCTGTATAACCTTCAACTATACAAGGTAATACTTGGTTAATATATTTTTGATTTGATTCAAGTGAAATATTTTGTTGTAATTCCATCAACCTATCGCGTCTTTGTTTTTTTATTTTTGCAGGTAAATGCCCCTTTAATTTGTCAGAATATGTACCTTTTTCTCTTGAATATTCAAAAGCTCCCATTCTATCAAATTTTACATCTTTAACAAAATTATAAAGATGTTCAAATTCTTCTTCTGTTTCCCCAGGATAACCGACAATCAATGATGTTCTAACTGTAACATTTGGAATTTTTTGTCTTATTTTACTTACTAACTCTCGATAATCCATAACAGGACGTCTCATTGACTCCAAAACCCGTGGATGAGAGTGCTGAAGAGGTATATCAACATATTTAACAACTTTATCCAACCTCGCAATTGCATCAATTAATTCATCAGTCATTTGTGTTGGATAAGCATACATAATACGAATCCAAGATAAATCTTCAATCTCATTCAATTTTTCCAACAACGCAGGTAAGGCTTGTCTATGGTACAAATCTAACCCATAAGATGAAGTATCTTGAGCTATTAAAATAATTTCCCTTACACCTTTTTCAACAAGACCTTCAGCTTCTTTTACAATATTTTCAATCGGACGAGAAATATATTTTCCGCGTAATTTTGGGATAATACAATATCCACACTGATAATTACATCCTTCACCAATTTTCAAATACGAACTTGCACCCATTGTTATCTGTTGTCTTTCAATATCTTCAAGATAATGATACTCAGGCTTTTCGCTAATTATACTTTCATACTCGCCATTATTTTCCAAATTATCAATAATTTTTATAATATCTTGAATATTAGAAGTCCCAATCATCCCGGAAAGTTCAGGAATAGCTTCTTTTAACTCTTGTTTATGTTTTTGAGGAAGACAACCTGCAACAATAACTTTCTTGCCTTCATCGACCATTTGCAAAATACTTTGAACAGATTCTTTTTCAGCATCGTGAATAAAAGAACAAGTATTCACAATAACAACATCAGCATCTGTTTCATCCAACGTAATTTGATGACCTTTTTTAGCCAGCAATCCTAATATTAACTCAGAATCAACAAGATTCTTTGCACATCCATGATTTATAAGCGCTATTTTCATTACATACCCTTTTTGCTAATTTTAGCATTAATTGTAAAATTTTACCTGAATATTAAATTTTATTGACTTTTTGTTATAAAATACAGGTATGAAAACTGTAGAATTATTAGCTCCTGCAAAAAATTATGAAACCGCAATCGCAGCTATAAATAGCGGCGCAGACGCAATATATATCGGTGCGAGCGATTTTGGAGCACGCAAAAATGCACCTAATTCACTCGAAGATATTGAAAAACTTGTAAAATTTGCTCATAAATTTTATGTAAAAGTTCATGTAGTCATTAATACAATTCTTAATAATGAAGAATTAAAACAAGCAATAGAATTGATTAAAAACCTATATAATATTGACGTTGACGCCATAATTATACAGGATATGGGACTTGTGAAAGCAGCTATAGAAAGAAAAATTCCGCCAATTCCTCTGCATGCAAGCACACAATGCAATAACAGAACACTTAAAAAGGCTAAGTTTTTCGATACTTTAGGCCTCTCAAGAGTAATACTTGCAAGAGAGTTATCAATAGAGCAAATTAAAGAAATATGCCAAAATACATCCTGCGAAATTGAAACCTTTATACACGGAGCACTTTGTGTATCCTATAGCGGACAATGTTACTTTTCTTATAATAATGGCGGAAGATCTGCAAATAAAGGTGAGTGCGCGCAACCTTGCAGAATGAAATACTCTTTAATAGATTCTAACGGGAAATACATATTAAAAGACAAATACCTGCTTTCACTAAAAGATTTTAACGCTTCACAGTATATAGAAGACCTGATAAATGCAGGAGTTAAATCCTTCAAAATAGAAGGTCGATTAAAAGATATAAATTATGTTAGAAATGTAGTTGCATACTACAACAATTTAATTAACAAATATGCACAAAGAACATCTTCAGGAAAAGTATTTCTTGATTTTGAACCTAATGTTGATAAAACCTTTAACAGAGGTTACACAACTTATTTTCTAAACGGTAGAGAACAATGTTTTAACTTCTTATCACCAAAATCACGTGGCGAAAAAATCGGAAAAGTAAAGCATATAACTAAATACTATTTTGAAACGGATGCAAAATTACATCCCCAAGATGGAATATGCTATATTCAAGATGGAGAAATGAAAGGTTTTCTAGTCAATAAAGTAGAAGGTTCAAAAGTCTATCCAAATTCAATGAATGGAATAAAAACAGGAACTATTTTGTATAGGAATTTAGATTTTGAATTCGAAAAACAATTAAACAATTCAAAAACCACTCGAAAAATTGGCATAGAAATTGAAATTTCAGAAGGAAAAATTACCATTGTAGATGAAGATAACAACAAAATTTCACAACCTTTACCATCCGGAGAACCCCCGAAAAATATAGGTAAAATGAGAGAAAACTTAATTGCCCAATTCAAAAAAACTGGGAACAGCGATTTTTATGTTAAGAATATTAAAGTTAAAGATGATAATATTCCATTTATGCCAATTTCAGCTATTAACGACTTTAGAAGGGGAATTTTGGATAAATTAATAGAAGAAAGACTCAAAAATTATCAAAAAGATACTCAAAAACCTATTCATTACGCGACTTATCCTGATAAGAACATTGACTATCGCGGAAACATATTTAATGATGAAGCTCAAAAATTTTATGAAGAATGTAAAGTTTGCTCAACTGAACCTGCTGTAGAATCATTAAGTTATGTTAAATCAGGTGTTGAATTAATGAGAACAAAACACTGCTTAAAATTTGCAGCAAACCTATGCGGAAAACCTTGTAAACCGCTATTTTTAGTCGATAAAAATCAAACAAAATACCCACTTAAATTTGATTGTAAAAATTGCGAAATGGTAATTTTGAAACCTTAACTTAAAATCCGCTATTTTATAAGATTTTGAATTTCTTTGAAATTACTATGTTTTGAGGTCTTTAACAACTCAAATAAAACAACTTCAACAGAAGTAATATAAGCACCATACTGACGCATCAGGGCAATAGCAGTATTATGTTCATTTTCGCAACGACTTGAAGAAGCATTTTCAACAACATGAACTTCAAAACCTTCTTTTAACAAATCTTGTACTGTTTGAAGAAGACAAATATGAGTTTCTATGCCGCATATAAATATTTGATTTATACCTTTTGATTTTAATTCTCTAACTTTATTTAAAATATTTTCTTCCAAAAGTGCAGAAAAAGAAGTTTTTTCACTAATATAAACATCTTCAGAAAAAGACTCGGAAACTTCATTTACAGTATTTCCCAAACCTTTTGGATACTGTTCTGTGACAATAGTATTTATACCCAATATATTTGCAGTTTTTGCAAGTTTTGCAACATTTTCCGCAACTTCTTTACCTTTATTTGCCGCTTTAACAAGCTTTTCTTGAATATCAATTATTATCAAAGCACTAGTTTCTATATTTAACATAAATTACCTCTTTTAATATGCACTACGTTTATATTCGTCTTTTAATTGTTTTAATAATGAAATCAAAAATTTATCAGTTAATTTGTTCAATGCAATTTCCATTTTGGTATTTTCGGCACTATCCAAACCACTATGATTAATTTCAATTTTAAACTTTGCAAAACCGTTATATCGAAGCACCAATTCACTGTGAATTTTTTCATTTTTCAAACTAAAAACACATTCTATATTATTTGCGTATTGGCTTACCTCTGTATTTGTTAAATTGGTTTCAAATGTCTTTTGATAACGATAAAATATTGGAGTAATTACATTATCCATTTTATTAACAAAAGCATTTTTAAATAATTTATATTTTTTAGCTTTATGTTCTGATTCATCATCATCTAACCAGGAATTCTGAGCATCAATATTATCTTCTAGACAAACAGCCAATACATCATTCTGCACCGCTGAAATCAAACCATCATTAGAATTTTTCTCTAATGTATCAAATGATTGAATACCTATTTTAGAAATTCCGGCACGTAATTTATAATTTTCACCCATTTTGTCTTGAATTTTTTGCAATACATTTTTAGTACCAAGCAAATCTATGTTTGGCAAAATAATATAAAATTTTCCACCCCTTGCAATCGCAACAATATCGTCATTTCTAAGATTAGATTTTAAAGTTCGCGCTAACCGATTAGTTGAAACTTTTGTCTTGGTTGATTCATCCAAAGTTAATATTGTAAAAGTTCCATACTTAATCTTTAAGTCATTGGCAAGATCTATAAATACATCTTTTAAATACTTTTGATGATATAAATCAGTTTTGGTATCAATTACACCTATTTGCTGTAAAAACTTTTGATTTCTAATATTTTCATCTTTTTGCATCCGAAACTTAAAGCAATTTACAGCCTTTATCATATAATCATAATCATTTGAATCTATAGATAAATAATCATAAATGCCACTATCATAAGCTTTTAAAATCAATTCCGAATTTATTTTTTTCAAAACAAGCAAAATTTCTATATTATTATTAACTTGTTTAATATTATTTATTAATTTCAAAGTTGAATTTTCATCATCATCCTCTACCAATATAGCAAGGCTGAAAAGTGAATCTTTTAATGCAGACTTAATATTTCCATAGGAACAAGTTCTAATATTATCATTCTTACGAAGCAAAACCAGTTTTTCTAAAACTGATTTCGCAACACTATCGCTATCTGAAATTAAAACTATATTATTGTTATCTATCATTAAATATTAAACCCGAAGATGTTTTTTAATACACCAAAAACTTCCGATTGCACCAAACAAAATACTCATTGAAAACATTACAATAAGCACTATAGCCTGAGCATTAGCAGGAACAGGCATCATAAAGAATTTGTGAACATTATTCAAACCTGTTTGAACATAATTCAAAGGTACAAGCGCTAACAATGAACCCGTCAAACCATAAAATGCCCCTTGCATAATAAATGGAAATCTAATGTACCAGTTACTTACACCCATAAGGCGCATAATTTCAATTTCTTCTTTTCTTGATTGGATAACAAGTTGAATTGTATTATTAATAATGGTAATCGTTAATAAGCCCATAACACCAATAACAACAAGTGTTATAGTTTTTATAACATGATTTATAAGCTCAATTTTCTTTGCAAGATCTTTGGCATAATTCATATCTTCTACAGAATCTATTCGTTTTATGTTATAAAATACAACTTCTAAATTTTCAGGCTTATCAACCTTTACACGTAAAGTATCAGGTAATGGATTTTCTACATTTGGCAGGCTCATTTCATTTTTTAACCTTGTCCAAGATTCTGCTTTTGGAATCAAGTTAATATTTTCTACATGATCAAACTTTTGAATTTCATTTTTTACAACTGCAGCATCTGCACTATTTTTTAAGTAAACAGAAATTTCAAGTGCACTACCTAATTCCTTTGAAAACGATGATATTGAAATCACAGTACGGAAACAAGCTCCAAAAATCATTAATATTGCAGCCATTGTTGTAATAATTATAACATTCATCCAGCCTGTTCTAATTATATCACTTAAGGTTTCCATACCCAATCTATATAATATTCTTAGTTCGCATAGCCATCCCTTTGGAATCTGGCTTTTTACATTTGCTTTAAGATTTTTATTCATATGTACCTGCTTGTATATCTCTTACTATCTGACCTTGATCTAATGTAATTACACGTTTTCTGAAATAGTCAACCATTGCGTTATCATGGGTTGAAACAATTACAGTAATACCCCTTTGATTAATTTGATCAAGAATTTGCATAATTTCCATAGAGTTTTTAGGGTCTAAGTTTCCTGTAGGTTCGTCTGCAATAAGTAAAGGCGGACCATTTACGATTGCTCTTGCAATTCCAACCCTTTGCTGTTCACCACCTGACAATTCGCTTGGTTTTGCTTTTATTTTATCTGTCAAACCAACGATTTTTAAGGCGCCATGAACCCTAGCATCTATTTCTCTACTGCTTATTCCCATTGTACGAATAACATAAGCTACGTTATCATATACTGATTGGTTTTGAAGTAATTTGTAATCCTGAAATACAATTCCCATGCAACGGCGCAAGTTTGGTATTCTATTTCGTGCAATATTTGCAATATTTAATCCACCTATTGAAATAATACCATTAGTCGGTTTTTCTTCTGCATATAATAGCTTCATCAAAGTTGATTTCCCTGCTCCTGAAGCCCCAACTATAAATACAAACTCGCCTGAATGTATTTCTAAATCTATATTTTTTAATGCGTAATTATCATTTTTATATCGCTTTGTTACATGTTGAAATGTTATCATTTAATAATTCCTTGTGTTTTACTTTTATTATAAAGTGTTTTAATCCTTTTAGCTAAGCCTATGGCATTTAAACCATAATATTCTAATAGTGCATCAGAATTTCCACTTTGTCCAAATTCATCGTTAATTCCTATCCTATGAACCTTTACAGGATAATTTTCTGATAAAGCTTCACATATAGCAGAACCCAAACCTCCAATAATTGAATGGTTTTCAACAGTGATTACAAAATTTGTTTTCTTTGCACTTTCAACAACTGTTTCAACATCAAGAGGTTTTACAACAGGAACATTTATTACTTCAATAGAAATATTTTCTTTTTTCAATTCCTCTACTGCTAATAGAACCTCAGATAAAGTTTCTCCATTTGTAAATATAGATATATCATTTCCTTCCTCTAAAATGTTAGCTTTATTAAATTTGAAATGGTAATGTTCATCATAAATATCCGGAACATTTGTTCTGGCAATTCTTATATACATAGGACCATCATGCAATGAAGCATACTTTATAACTTCCTCACATTCTCTACAATCTGCCGGAACTATTACACTCATATTTGGAATACTTCTCATCAATGAAATATCCTCTAAAGCCTGATGTGTTGCTCCATCTTCCCCTACTGTTATACCGCCATGCGTTCCAACAATTTTCACGTTGAACTTAGGATAACAAACAGCATTTCTAATTTGGTCATAAGTTCTACCTGTCGCAAACATCGCAAAACTTGCAACAAAAGGAATTTTTCCTTCTGAAGCTAATCCTGCAGCTGTTGCTATCATGTCTTGTTCCGCTATTCCGGAATTAAAAAAGCGTTCCGGAAATTTGTCTGCAAACATTTTTGTTTGCGTAGAGCATGCCAAATCTGCGTCCATGACAACAATTTTTTCGTTTACATCTCCTAAATCAGCTAAAGTTTTTCCAAAAACTTTTCTGATTGAATTTTTGTTTTTTTGATCTATCTTCATCTATATCCTCAAGTATATCCACTATCTGGGCGATTTTTACCCCTAACAAACATTATTTTAGCATAAAAAATTTTATCTTTCCAATGTTAATTATCCTCAAAATCAGACAGGGCGCAATTACCCTCATATAAACAGTTTCCAAATTTTATGTAAAGTTTTATTAAAAATCTTAGAAAAAATAGCAATATTTTATCTTCACCTACATTTAAACGGTAGAATAGTAATAGACTAAATTTTATAAAAGGAAAGGAAATTTAAATGATTCAAGTTCCATGTGTACCGATGGCTCCATACGGATATCAACAACAGCCAGCAGTTATGCCGGTACAGCAACAACAACCAAAATTAAATGCAGTTAACATTGAAATTAACAACCCTACAGTAGGCGGTGCAGCACAACAACCACAATATGCACAAACAACTATGCCATATTATAATTATCCGCAGGCACCAATTTATACTTATCCAACGGCGCAAAATATCCCAGCATATTATCCGCCGCAAATTCCGGTTTGTGACCCAAATGCAACAGTAGCATCAATTCCACAGGCTCCACAACCAGTTCCGGCACCTGCGCCAGCACCAGCACCGGCTCCAGTTCAAGCTCCAGCACCAGCTCCTGCGCCTGCAGCAGCTCCAGTTGCTCCAGCTCCAACTGTAAACGCACCTCAAGTTAATTACAATGCACCTGTTCCTCCTGCAGTTGTTGAAACAACTCAACAACAAGCTCCTGAAGTTCCGGCTCCAGTAGTTTCTAAACCTGAAGCTCAAGCAGTAGAACAAAAACCAGAAGTTGTTCCTTCTGAAAATATCGCACCTCAAGTTGATATAAATGCTTTTATTGCTAAATTAACTAACCCGGATTTTGAAACTCAAGCAGCTGGTATGGAAGAAATCGCTAACTTAGTTAAAACTGCACCGGAAAAAGCAACTGAATTGCTTGAACCAAAAGTTTTTGAAGCTTTAACTAACATTGTTAACGCTGATTCTTCTAAATTAGCAGGACCTACTAAAGAACAACTTGAAGCTAGAGAAAAAATTATAACTGGTAAAGAATATACAGAAGCAGAAAAACAGCTTGCTAACACTATAACTCCAAAAGAACAAGCTGAAAGAAACAAGAGTTACGCATTATTCGCAACTGCTATAATGCAAAAACTTTACCTAGATGAAGTTGCTAGATTGTCTAACCAAACAGTTCCTCTAACTGATTTACCTGGTGCTGTTACAGTTGTTGACAACTTAAAAGACAACCCAGACCCTATGATTAGAGCATCTGCAATCGAAGCTTTAAGTTTCATCCAAAGACCTGAATACAAAAAAGATTTAGAAACTGTATTCAATGTTGCAACTAATGATTCTGATGCTAATGTTGCTGAAGCTGCAAAAGTTGCGTTGGAAAAATTAAACCAAGTTAAATAAAAATAATACCAAAAATTCCTTTCTTTAATAAATAAAGCCCCGACAGGGGCTTTATTACTTTATATAAATATTTTCTGAAACACTAATTGTCAACTTAATTTAATTAGCAACAACAGTTTCATTGTTTTTCATTGATTCTGGTAATGGCGCACAGTTTTCATAATTTGCTAATTCTGATATTTGTCTGCTCCATTCATAAATTATTTCATCTTCTTTTAATTTATACGATATCGGAGTTCCAACTTTTATCGTAACATTGCGTCTTGTAAATGGTGATAATTTAGGATATCCATTCCAATCAGCAATAGCAACAGGAATAATATCTGCTTTTGCAGCTCTTGCGATTGCAACAAAACCTTTTCTTATATCTTCCAATTTCCCATAAGGTCTTATGCCGCCTTGCGGAAAGATTCCTAAAGTCCAATTTGTACTAATAATATCTTTTACAGTTTTGAAAGTTGCAATTTCAGGTTTAACTCTGTCAACGGCAAAAGCGCCTAATCTTTTTACAAGCCAACTTAATTTTTCGGTTGGTTCAAATAATTCTTTCTTTGCCATAAATGCAACCGGACGCAATGCTGCCATTACAACCATTGGAGGATCAAATATTGATACATGATTTGCAGCATAAATATATTTATCGTTTCCATTTTTACTTTTTGGAATATTTTCTCTACCTATAACTTTATAATTATAGAATATGTTAAAAAAGCCAAAGACAACAATGTAAAGAAAACTCATATAAAATATCGATCGGAAAATATTGTATTCTTTAGCATATCTTCTATTGAAATTTCGTACTTCCTTGCTCATTACCTACATTGCTCCTTCATCAACTTTTTCATTTTGGATTTGTTCTTCTTTTATATATTTAAACCCTGTAAGGTGTTGAATAGATTCAATCCATTTTTCTTTTACGACCTCAGGATTTTTATCATAAGGAATTATTTCACCAATATTAACAACAATTTTTCCTGTAAAAGGCAACTTCTTGACTTCATTAGAACCGATTATACCTACAGGTAAGATATCACATTTTGTCAATTTTGCAAGACCAGCAAAACCTTTTGTAACACCTTTTATCTCTCCAGGTAAACCTCTTGTTCCTTGAGGAAACATTCCTAGTACCCAGTCACTATTCTGAATAGTTTGAACAGTCTTTACAGTTGATGGTCCTAAACTTTCTCTATTTACAGAAAAAGCACCCAACCAATCAATCCACCATCTTAAAAATGGAATATCAAATAATTCTTTTTTGGCCATAAACGCAACGCATCTAGGCATTATTGCACAAATTAAAGGCGGATCCAATGTTGATAAATGATTTGGACAAATAATATATCTGTTATGCTTTGGTACGTTTTCTAATCCGTGAACTTCAATTCTATAAACAAGTTTTAAACGTACCATATAACCTATTTTACAAACTAAAAACTGAAATAAAGCTCTCCATCTGTTAAATTGAGAAGCTTTTCTTGTGGAATATTGTTTTTTTTGTTTAGCCATTTTCGCTCTCCATTGTCTGTATTCATATTATACATAAAAAAGGTTTATATTCTACCTGTTAATCTGTTTTTATTGTATTATTGTAATAAATAAAAGGAGAGGAATATGAAAGAGTGTAAAAAATCAAACAATGAATTAGAAAATGAATTATTTAAAAGCGTTTATGATAAAACCCCTGACTATATAAAAAATATGGATTTGGTAAAAATTGAAGATAAAGGTGAAATTTCGTTCTTATTAAAAAAAGAGCACCTAAAACCATATGATGAAAAATCTAATCCTGAAGGACTTAATTTGGAAGAATGGTTTGCTGGATACGAAAAAGAAGCAAAAGTTTCTACAGCTGGTATTAGAGGACCACAAAATATTTTATATCCGCAAGACACAAGATTTCCTATCAACTTAATAGGAATAATTCTTGCAACTCTTGCAAAAGCACTTGTTGCGACTGAAAAATACCCAAACAAAAAAATTGTAAAAGTTGCAGGATGCGAAGTTAGATACAATTCTTCAATGTTTCTTGATGCAATAGCAAGAGTTCAAGCTGCAAAAGGAATCCAAACACTTGTTCCTCAACAGCGCAAAACTATTCCAATTTGGCTTGCTTCATTTTTAGCATTCAAACTTGATTTACTTGGTGGAGAATATATTACATCAAGTCATGGTATTTCTGTTAAAAACGCAACTAAAGACTTAAATTCTCAAGGCAGCCAATATTTACCTGAAGAATCAATGGAATTTGTTGATAAAATCCGAGAAATCTTTGACTATGTTAATAAAAATGGAAGCTATGAAATTAAACTTTCAGCAACCGACAATCCTTTAATCAACGAAGAAGTTATGAAATCTATAAACGATGGGGTTGATTTATATGTTGAATATTTAAAATCAGGCGTAGCAAAAGATATTAACCTTGATAGAATAAAATCATTTAATTCTAAAATTATTATAGAAAATGTTGGAGGCTCTGCTTATAGAACACTATCAAGAGTTCTTGCAAAATTGGGAATTGATGATAAATTTGTATGGTTTAATACAGAAGAAGATCCATTCTTCCACTCTATCGGAAAATATGACACAACTCCAAAAGGAGAAAAAGCATTCTATGATTATTCTGTAGATGCAACGGTTCTTGCTAAAAAATCAGACGGAACAAAATACTTCCCTGTGATTGAAACTATGCACTATGATAAAAAACTTGCTCAATACCCAATAGGCACTGCAGTTCTTATCACTGACCCGGATCATGACAGATTAACAATTACTCAAACTGAAAGTATTGATAGAATTGAAACACTTCAACAACTTGGTATAGATTATATCAAACTTGATGATAAAAAGATTTTGACAGTATTTACTGCAAACCAAGCATTTTTAATGTTATTTGATTTCTGGGCAAAACAACTTAAAAAAGAAAATCTTTGGAATAATCACCCTAGATTTATGATAAAAACAACAGCATCAGCACTATCTTGGGATGAATGGGCTGCTAATAATAACGTAAAAGTTGTTAATGTACCTGTTGGCTTTAAAGAAATCGCAAATATTATGAAAAAAGTTGAATTAAAGCTAAAAAATAACCCAAACGAAGAAGTTGTTATCGATGATGTTTTTGGAAATTCAATAAATCTTGGAGTAAACCCTAGATTATTATTTGGCGGTGAAGAATCAGGCGGAATGATTATGGGTTGTGAAGATTTAATAGAATCACTTCACGGAAGAAAAGCAATCGCAATGAGAGAAAAAAGTGCAACAGAAGCAATCATTGTAGCTTCAGCTCTAATCTCAGAATTATCAGAAAATAACAAATTGCTTTCACAATATTTATATGAAGTATTTGAAGATAATAAAATCATCGGAAGATTTGATACAAGAGTCGATATAGCTTATTATAACGAATCAGAACCTGATATTGAGAAACTTAAACAATCAAAAGTTGCAGGAGAAGCAATGAGAACAAAAAATGACATGTTCTATTTAAGCCTTGCAATAGCTAAAAAAGCAAATAAAATCTCACTGGATGACATCAAAAAAATTCTTAATGATAAATTTAACAATGACGGTTTGAACTTTGATAACCTAAAATCAGTAAAATTTGTAGGCGATGGAACATACTTAGAATTTGCAGATAAATATATCGAAATAAGACCATCAGGAACAGATGCAAAAACAAAAGCTTACGGTGGTGGTATGAACAAATCTGATATAGAAAAATTTGCAACGATTTTAGGAAATTACTCAGGAGATAGAACTCAACTTCATTGTAGTTTAATTTCTGAAAATGATTACGAAACTTGCAAAACAAAAGCTATGGATGATTATCTTGCATTCGTAGAAAAAGATGCAAATAATGAACCGTTTGTTATACCTGAATATAACTTTTAAACTGTTTATAATATAATTTATATACAAGATGAGGTAAGTATGTTTAGAAATTATTTTTTAGATAAAGTTGAAAATGCAATAGAAAAAGCAATAAAAGCTGAAAAATTAGGACAGATGAGCGAATATACAAAAGGTTCATTGCCGGTTGAAAAACCTAAAAACCCTGATTTTGGAGATTTGGCAGTTAACGTATCATCACTTGCAAGGAGTGCAAGAATTGCACCCCCAATGATTGCTAATGCTATTGTAGAATTTATTGATAAAGAAGATTGCGAATATTCGGTAATCGGTGGTTTTATAAACTTTAAAGCAGGAAATTCGCTACTTTTAAATCTTTTAAGCGAGATTTATCAAAAAGGTAAAGATTTTGGAAAACCAGAAAACATTCAAAAAGAAAAAATTATTTTGGAATACATTTCAGCAAACCCGACAGGACCATTTCACATAGGTCACGGACGTTGGGCTGCTATGGGAAGTGCTCTTGCTAATTTATTAAAATTCTACGGACACGAAGTATATCAAGAATTTTATATAAATGATGCTGGTTCTCAAATCCAAAAACTTGGAAGATCTCTTGCGATAAGAATTAAACAAGAACTTGGCGAAGATATTGATTTTCCTCAAGATGAAATGGAAAGAAAAAATTACTACCCGGGAGATTACCTAATCCCGGTTGCTAAGCAATTTTTAATTGATAAAAAAGAACTTATGACTTCTGTTTCTAATAAAGTTGATGAAATTGATTTGCAAATTTTATGTGATTACGCAAAAGATTACGAAGAAAAAGTTCAAAGAGATTTGCTTGACAATTTTAGAGTTACTTTTGATAAGTTCTACTCAGAACTATCATTACATAATTCAGGAAAAGTTGAACAATGTGTTCAAAAACTTCGTGACAGCGGTAAAATTTATACAAAAGAAGGTGCCGAATGGTTTAAATCATCAGATTATGGTGATGACCAAGATAGAGTTATTAAAAAAGCTGACGGCTCTAACACCTATCTAACCGCTGATATAGCATACCATATTGATAAACTTGAGCGTGGCTTTGATAGAATGATTAACATTTGGGGGGCGGATCACCATGGTTACGTTGCCAGAGTAAAAGCATCTATTGAAGCTCTAGGCTATAATCCTGATAAACTTGAAGTTCTTCTTGGACAACTTGTTAATTTGGTAATTAATGGTAACGAAGTTCGCATGGGTAAACGTAAGAATATGGTTACTCTTGAAGATTTGATTGACGAAGTTGGAGTTGATGCAACAAGATTCTGGATGTCAATGAGAAATATTGATACAACTTTGGATTTTGATATTGAACTTGCAAAAACAAAATCTGATGAAAACCCTGTTTTCTATGTTCAATATGCTCATGCAAGAGCTTGCTCTATCATTAGAAATGCAATAAATGACAAAATTGATACTGAAACAGGAAAAACAATTCCGGCAGTTTTATCAGAAAAAGAATTTAATGAATTAATTTCTAATTTTGATAAAAATATAGCATCATTATCAATTACAGATGCAAGAAAACTTATTCTAAAATTGGAAGATTTCAAATCACTAATTAAAAACTCAGCAGAGTCAAGACAAGTTTATACAATTTGTCGTTATGTTCAAGAACTGGCAGCTGAATTTCATTCATTCTACAACTCAACAAGGGTTATTACAGATGACTTAGAACTTACAAAATCAAGACTTATGATAGTATGGGCATTCAAAACCGTACTTGCAAACGCACTTGCTATTTTGGCAGTTACAGCTCCAGAAAGAATGTAATTCCAGTTTAAATATATTATTAAAAAACACCTTAATATATATTAAGGTGTTTTTTAGTTAATCAAATAAATAGGCATAAAAAAGCCGTGTCACTGTCTATCGAAATTTACAAATAAATTGTCCACCTATACTTTCTACTTCAAAAAGTAAAACACCCATAAGGTCAATCTTAGTGCTGCTGGATTTCTCCCCTGACACGGTTCGAAAGTTTATGCCATCTTACCCTTTGTTATCAACGATTATATAAGATTTCAACGTACTCATAAAGCCCTCACAACAGGCTCTGCACCCCGCATTAGCTTCGGGTCGAGGGCTCGCAACACCCCGTGGAACACGACATATAAATTCTAACATAATATATTTTTCTCGTCCAGTATTATATTGAAATATTATACCTTTAGTTAATGTGTTTTTTTTATCAAGTTTTATTCTTTTATCTGAAAGGAGTCAAAATTATGACAGAAAAATTAGAATTATATAAGTGTAATCTTTGCGGAAATGTTGTAGAAGTTGTAAAAAATGGAGCAGGTGAATTAGTTTGCTGTGCTCAACCAATGGAAAAAATAATTCCACAACATAAAGAACACGAAAAAAATGAATACCACGTACCGGTTATTATCGAACACGAAGATTGTAATGAAATTCAGATTGGAGAAAAACCACATCCAATGACTGATGAACATTTTATTGAATTTATTGAGGTTTATACAAAAGATAATAACAAAATTGCAAGACATTATTTAACTGCAAATGACATACCAAGCATTAAAGTTCCAAAATGTTTCGATTTGGGAAGAGTTGTTGCAATGTGTAATAAACATGGCTTATGGAGTAATCTATAAACCAATGAAAGGAGCAATAATGATAAGTGATAAAATCAGAGATATACTCAATGAACAAATTAATAAGGAATTCTATTCCGCTTATTTGTATCTTTCTATGTCGGCTTATTTTTCTGAAATTGGTCTGTTCGGTTTTTCTAACTGGGCAAAAGTTCAATCTAAAGAAGAAATTGATCACGGTATGGTATTATTTGAATATGTACTCGGAAGAAATTCGCAAATTCATCTTGCACAGATTACGACACCTACATTTGATATGTCAAGCCCGCTAGCTGTATTTGAACAAATATACAAACACGAACGCTCAATTACGGCAGCATTGGATTCGGTTGCTGTTATGACAGAAGATGAATGCGACCTTGCAACTCGAAATTTTATAGATAACTACTTAAGAGAACAAATAGAAGAAGAAGCATCAGTTTCTCGAATAATTTCAAAACTAAAAGCATTCGGAGAAGAAAAATCCGCTCTATATTTAATAGATAGAGAATTGCAATCAAGAGAATACACACAATCTTGCTTTTTGTAATAATTAAAAGGGATACAAAATTTGTATCCCTTTTTTCCAAAATATTTGCTATTAACTTGAAAAAGAATTGTCACTGTGATATCCTAAACTTGCTGAAATATATAAAGAAAGAAGGATATTAATATGGCAGAAGTTAGAGTAAGAATTGCGCCGTCACCAAGCGGTAATTTACACATCGGAACTGCAAGAACAGCATTATTTAACTATTTATTTGCAAAAAAGAATAACGGAAAATTTATTTTAAGAATTGAAGATACTGATGCTGAAAGAACATCTCAAGAATATATTGATAATATTTTTGACAGTTTAAAAGCATTAGGATTAAATTGGGATGAAGGCCCGGATGTTGGCGGACCTTATGGCCCATATACACAATCTGAAAGATTTGATATTTATCCAAAATATGTACAACAGTTGCTTGATTCAGGATTTGCGTATGAATGCTTCTGCACACCTGAAGAATTAGAAAAAGAAAAAGAAGCTGCAACTGAAGCAAAAAAACCTTATGTTTATTCAAAAAAATGTGAAAATCTTACAGAAGAAGAAAAAGCAAAATTAAGAGCTGAAGGCAGAAAACCTGCTATAAGATTTAATATTGCAAAAGCTCAAAAAGCATTCCACGAAAATTCAATCCTTGAATTTGATGACCTTGTAAAAGGTAAATTACACATGGATACAAATCTTCTTGGTGATTTCGTAATACAAAAATCAAACGGAACTCCAACTTATAACTTTGCAGTTGTAATTGATGATGCTTTAATGAAAATTACACACGTTATAAGAGGTGAAGACCATATTTCCAATACATACAAACAAATTTTAATATTTGAAGCCTTAGGTTTGGAAGTTCCAAGATTTGGGCATTTGGGCATGATATTGGCTCCTGATAGAAGTAAATTGTCAAAACGCCACGGCGCAACTGCAGTTTCTGACTTTGTAAAAGAAGGATACTTAACAGATGCACTAATAAACTTTGTAGCATTATTAGGCTGGGCACCTTCTGATGGAGAAGAAGTAAAATCTGTTGATGAAATTGCTAAAGATTTTAGAATCAATGAAATATCTTCATCAAATTCAATATTTGAATACGATAAACTAAAATGGATGAATAGCCATTATATAAAAATGTTACCTATGGATAAATTAAAAGAAATGCTAAAACCATATCTAACAAAATATAACTTGAATGAATTGACAGATGCTCAATATACAAAAATGGTAGAAATCACAAGAGAACCATTAACGTTGTTATCAGATATAACAGATGCAGTACCATATTTCTTTGGAAAAGATGTAGAAATCGAACCTGAAACCCAAACTGGAACATTAGATACAGAAACAGCCCAAGAAGTTCTAAAAGATTTTGTTGAAAAAGCAAAAGACTGGGAATGGACAGAAGAAGTTCTACACCACGAACTTGAAGTATTCCGCGGAGTATGGAAAGAAAAAGGCGTAAAACCAAAAGTAACAATGTGGGCAATTAGAGCAGCCATAACAGGAAGAACAAGAGGTGCTGATATGGTTGGAATTTTAGAAATTCTAGGAAAAGAAACATCTTTATATAGAGCCCAAAAAGCAATAAAATAACATAATAATTAAAAAGGATGTCCTATAAAGGATATCCTTTTTAAAAATAAATAAAAAAGTACTTGAACAGAAAGATTTTCATGCTAGAATAGTTGAGTAAGCCCTGGTAGCTCAGCTGGATAGAGCAACCGCCTTCTAAGCGGTAGGTCATGCGTTCGAATCGCATCCAGGGTAAATAAAAAAGAGGATAGGATTTTTCCTAATCCTCTTTTTATTTTGCTTGCGATAGCGATGAGATAAGCCAGTTTGCGTTCGGAACGAGCGAGCCAAGAATGAAGCTGAGTGCCGATTAAATTGGCTGACCGCAGGTCAAAGAGGCACTCACGAAATTCGTTTATGGCGAGCGAAGTGATTAATCGCATCCAGGGTAAATAAAAAAGAGGATAGGATTTTTCCTAATCCTCTTTTTATTTTGCTTGTGATAGCGATGAGATAAGCCATTTTGCATTAGAAATGAGCAACCCAAGAATGGAGCTGATTACTGGCTAAATTGAATAATGGCATATCTTAAATAAAAATGACTGGTAAAAACCAGTCATTTTTATAATATTTATTTTTGTCCAAAAAGTCTTTCAAACAATGTTGGATTTTCTAATGGACCTTGAACCCCTTGTTGATATCTATCAACATTTGCCTTTGGCATATCTTTTAGGTTATTACTTGGGAAAATATCCAAAGAACAATTTTTTATTTCATCAGAAGATAGAACTCCGTCATGATTAGTATCAATTTGTGTGAAATAATTACGCAAATCTTTCAACTCATATTTGTTTATAGTTTCTACCGAAGCTGAAAGATATTTAATTGCAGGAAGTGCAACTTTCGGTTCTGCAATTTGATCATAGCGCAATCCTTCATAGAAATAACTTGGATAAATGGCACCGTTTAGACCTGATGGCGTAATTTTAATTGTTGGTTTTGTATAAATATTTAATTCACTATCTTCAATAACTCCATTTTTATTAAGGTCAATTTCATTAAATTTAACATCTGAGTTATTTGCATAAGCTTCATTAAGAGTCATTCCTGCTCTAATAGAATTTGGTTTAGCAACATGAGTATTTTTTAAATCACCTTTTGGCGCATATTTAAATGAAGAAATATCACCTTTTATTTTTGTTTCTCTTACTGACCCATCAGCATAAGCAGTCCATAAGGAAACACCCTCTTTCCCTTTGTCTGTTATAATAGTTGAATTAAATACATCAGCTTCTCTTTGGCTATAGCCAGGAGTGCCGTCAGCATCAAAAACACAAGCTAATTTTTTTTGCTGTGGAGTAGCTTTATCTGATTTTGCAACATCTTCTGGTTTCATTCCTGCTCTTATCGCAAATTCTCTAGTATTAGTGGTTAAATCATTTCCCATAAATTTCCCCTTTCTTAAAATCCCCCAATTTATAGATATTTATATTAACAATTTTCTAAGCCGAAAATTGCTTACAAAAATTTTTAAATTTGAATAAATCAGGGAAATATACCATCAGACATAGATTTTAAAGATTGTAATAAATCTTAATATTAGAAGATTTTATAAATTAACTATGTTGTATAGTTCACATTATGTCAATTATGTGCTAAAATTGTAGGGTAATATAGTTTAAATAAGAGGTAAAAATGAAAAAATTATATATATTTCTTTTTGCAATAGCATTATTATTTGGTGTTGGTGTTAGTTCTCACGTTATAAATTCTAAAACATTTGCAGAACCTACTTATACAACAGCTGCAGCACCACAAATTCGTTATATCGACGTTAATCCTTTATCTGTTGTTAACAATCCTTATCAATATTTGAATAAATATATTAGAATAAGAGCAAAATTTGATAAGTTTTCAACTCTTGGATTAGATTACAAACCGGCACTCAGACCGCACGAAAAATATATTTCTTTTATGATTCAGCGTCCTGATATAACAAATCACAATATTCCGCTATCTGAGTTTAAAATATTTTTAACAAAAGAAATTGCAGAAAAACATATTGATTTAGATTCAGGAGATGAAATACTATTCTCAGGAAAAGTATTTTCAACAGCACTTGGCGATCCTTGGATGGATGTTGATAAGTTTGAAGTAACAAACAAAGTAAAAAAAGACGGACAAAACAAACTTCAGTAGAATACAAATAAACAAGGTATGGAATAGATTATGAGCAGCAATGAAACCTTACGTAAACAACCAAAATTTTTAACAATTCACGGGCACTTTTACCAACCGCCAAGAGAAAATCCTTGGCTTGAAGCTATTGAACTTCAAGATAGTGCTTTGCCTTTCCACGATTGGAATGAAAGAATTTGCAAAGAATGTTATAACCCAAATTCTGTATCCAGAATTGTTGATAATAGAAACCGTATTCTTGACATTGTAAATAACTATGAACATATGAGTTTCAACTTTGGTCCAACATTACTTTCTTGGATGGAAAAATATTCACCAAAGACTTACGAAAGAATCATAAAAGCTGACATCGAAAGTATTTCTGCTCACAACGGGCACGGAAATGCTATGGCTCAAGTCTATAACCATATGATAATGCCTTTGGCAAATTATAGAGATAAAGTAACCCAAGTAAAATGGGGGATAAGAGATTTTGAATATCGTTTTGGAAGAAAACCAGAAGGTATTTGGCTTGCTGAAACTGCTGTTGATGATGAAACTTTAAAAGTTCTTGTCGATAATGGTATTAAATTCACTGTTTTATCACCATACCAAGCATTAAAGATGAAAAAATTAACAGATAAAAATTGGCAAGATGTAAGTTGGGGCAATATTGACCCTGCAAGATCATACAAATACACAATTAAAAGTGATCCAACAAAATCTATTGATTTATTCTTCTATGATGGAGCAATTTCTCGTTCTGTTGCTTTTGATGAATTATTAACTGATGGTAACAAGTTTATCAAAAGACTAAAAGAAGGTGTTTCTGAATATCGTAATTATCCTCAGTTAATAAACATTGCAACTGATGGAGAAAGTTACGGACACCACACCAAATTTGGAGATATGGCACTTGCTTATGTTTTAAAAATTAAAGCCGAAGATGAAGGTTTCAAAATCACAAATTATGGGGAATATCTTGATTTATACAGAAGTGATTACGAAGTTGATATAAAACAAGCATCTTCTTGGAGTTGTTTCCACGGTGTTGGCAGATGGAAAGAAGATTGTGGCTGCTCAACAGGCGGACACCCGGGTTGGAACCAAAAATGGAGAAAACCATTGCGCGACGCATTGGATTACCTAAGAGATTGCCTAATTAAAGTATTTGAAAAACAAGGAGAAAAATATTTTAATAAAAATCCTTGGGAAGTTAGAAATGAATATATCAATGTTATTTTGGACAGAACATATTCAAAAATTAAGAACTTCCAAAAAGAACATTTCAAACCGGATCTTTCTGAAGAAGATTGCGTTTTGGGTATGAAATTACTTGAAATGCAAAGACAAGCTATGCTTATGTACACAAGTTGCGGTTGGTTTTTCTCAGAAATTTCAGGAATTGAAACTGTTCAAATTATGAAATATGCAGCGAGAGCAATGCAATTAGCTGAAAACTTCAGCAAAGATGATTATGAAAGCAAATTCTTAGAAATTCTTGACCAAGCAAAAAGCAACATTCCAGAGTTTGGCACAGGAAAAAATATCTATCAAAATTTTGTTAAACCTTCTGTTGTAACTCTTAAACAGATAGCTTGTTTATGGGCTATTTCTTCATTATATCAAGAATTTGAAGACGAAGAAGATGTATATTGCTACACAGTTAAAAGACTTGATTATCAAAGAGCACAAAAAGGAAACTCTAACTTAATTGTAGGTAATATTGAATTTTATTCAAAAATTACGCTTCAAAAATCTAACTTAATTTTTGCTCTTATGCAATATTCAGGCGGTGACTTCCACTGTACAATAAAAGAATTTTCAACAATGAGTGAATATCAAGAATTGAAGACTACATTAAACAAAATCTTCATGCTTAATCCTCTAACTGAAATCATTAGAACTTTAGATGAAAGATTTGGAAAAGAATACTTCACACTAAAAGATATCTTCATTGAAGAAAGAAAGAAAATTCTACAAATCTTATTAAAAGGTCAAATGGAAAAATTCTCAAACGCATACAAAGATATATATGAACAAGGAAAAACTTCAATATATCATATGCAAAATTTAGGATTAGAAATTCCAAATGAATTCAAAATCTCTGCAGGTTACGCCTTAAGTAAGAGTTATAATGAATTATTAACTCATAGTGACGGATTTGTAGAAAAAGCAATTATTCAACAGATAAAAGATATCAATTTTGAAGCAAAAAAAATAAATATTCAAATTGACAAAACTCAGTCAAATCAATCTTACACAAGAAAAGTTATTAATAACCTTAAGAGATTGACCAAAAGTTTTGAATATCAACAAGCAGAAGCAATCATTGACTTGTTTGACCTTATTGATCAATTAGAACTTCAAATAGATATATCAGAAGCCCAAAATATCTACTATGGGAAAATATATCATAGAATTGGTTATCTAATGGATAATAAAAACCAAACATTTAAAGAAAAAGATTTAAAATTCATTGATGCACTACTTGAAATAGGTGCAAAACTTAATATGAATGTTGATTTTTACAAATTAAAAGCAGATAATTTAAGGACTAAACAAGCCTACTAACCTGTAATAATTTGTTACAAATAAGCAAATTTTCTGAAAATAATTACTTTATATAGTTAGGTAGAAATAGGGAAATTTGTATCATGCAAGTAACACCAAATCAAAACATTCAAAAGACGATTGGTTCCGGCGCACAGAGTACAGCCCAAACTCAAACTGTTAACACAGGAGCACAAACATATACAACTCCGTGTAATCCTGGCTATATTCCGCCACAAATACCATATTATCCGCCATGTTACGCTCAACCGCAAGTACAAACACAAGCTCAACCTCAGAATGTGCAAGTACCTGCAACTGCAGCTGGGGTGAATATCCAAATATTTAACCCATCTGTAGGAACTCCGGGTTCAGCAGCACCGACATACAATGTAAATGCTCCTTGCTATCCTTCAGGTTATTATACAAATTCTCTCGGACAAGACGGTAAAATGTATCCTAATACATCTTGCTGCTGCCCTGCTAATAATAATGTAAACAATGCAAATCCTGTAGTTCCAAATACTACACAACCAACCCAGAAAAAAACAGAAAAAAGAAAAATTGTCGAATTGACCGATGATTATATAAGAATGTTAGAAAATTATTTAAACAGTCAAGATAGCAAAATCAGATTAAATGCAGCTAAAGACGTTTACGCAAGACTGGAAGAAGATGAATCCCGTCACGATGATAAAGCACTAACTGCTTTAATCAATAAAATGCTACAAGACCCATCAGATGAAATAAGATTACTAGCCCTAACTGCACTGAGCGGAAGAATGGTTGATGGCGATGATTACACAGTAAATGTATTAAAGAAAATGCAACAAAGCGATAGCGGTTATGGTCAAGACGCTATTGATGCAAATAAAATCTTATTGCAAATGGCAAGCAAACAAGTTGAAAAAGAATTTGAAGTAAAAGATAAGCCACAAAAAACAGAAACAAAAACAGAGTCAACAGATACAACAAAAACAACAAATAAATAGTGAAGTAAAAGGTAGATTTATGAGTGTGCTACGAAATATAACAAGAAGTCTCAGCGGAAATATTGGAAAATATGCAGCAAAAGGTGTTGGTTTAGCAACTGTTGCAATGGTTGGCTATGATGCACATAAAATTGCAAAATTTGAAGGTGATACTTACGCTACAGAAAGAGATGTATCAGCAGCAGCACACTATTTAAATAATTCTCTATATAATTCAGGAATGAGTACAATAGCCCAAAAAGTTAAAGATGGAGCTTTTGCGCTGGAAATTGACCAAACCTGGAGGCGTTTCTTTAACCTTGGTATTGGGTATGTCAAAGGTTTTAGTTCAATGTTAACAAATCACGTTGTACCATTTGCACTTGGCTTAGGTGCACTATTAACCAAAGGGTTACCATCAAAAATCTGTGCAGGCGCAGCTTTAGCATACGGATTTGGGAAATTAGTAGTTAACTTCTTTGGCATCGGAGTTCCTAGAGGTCCATTGGAATAGAGCTACTTTTGGGAATTTCTATCAAAAAACGCTTGATATAAATCAGGACGCTTTGCTTTTGTTCTTTCTATTTGCTGCTCATAACGGTATTTATTAATTTCCTTGTGATTTCCGTTTAATAAAACCTCAGGAACTAAATACCCCCTGTAATCCCTTGGCTTAGTGTATTGAGGATATTCTAACAAACCGTTTGAGAAGCTATCTTCTTCTGCTGATACAATTTTACCTAAAGTTCCTTCGATTTTACGACTAACAGCATCTATCAAACACAATGCAGGCAATTCTCCACCAGTCAAAACAAAATCGCCAATAGATATTTCTTTAGGTTTAATAATATCCCTTATTCGTTCATCAAAACCTTCATAATGCCCACATAACATAATAATTTGATTATACTTGGCTAATGACAATACTAACTGCTCTGTTAAAGGCTCTCCTTGAGGTGTTAACATAACAGTAATCGAATTTTCTAACTTTTCAACAGCTTCATAAGCATCAACATAAGGCTGTGCCATTAATACCATTCCTGCACCGCCACCATAAGGCGTATCATCAACTTTTTTATGCTTATCTAATGTATAATCTCTTGGATTTACAGTATTAAGGCTAAAGACATCACTTTCTTTAGCTCGTTTCATAATACTTACATCACAATAATTGGTAATAATCTCAGGGAAAAGAGTTAATACATCAAATCTCATTCCAATAAACCTTCCAAATTATTGATTACTATTTTCTTTCCTTTTAAGTCAACAACAGGCACTATCGCCTTTACAAAAGGAATTAAACAAACTTTCTTTGAATTAGTTTTGACAGATATCAAGTCACTTGCTCCATTATTTGAAACTCCGATAACAAAACCAAGTTTCTTCCCATTTTCATTATCAAAAACATTCAACCCGACAAGTTCATCAATCAAAAACTCATCCTCATCCAAACTATCACGAATTACATCTTCATCAACAAATAATAATTCACCTTTGTATGGCAATAAATCGTTTATTGAATCAATTCCCTCAAATTTGGCAATCAAAATATTCTTGTTCTGTCTTAAAGATTCAATATATAAAGGTTTATATTCACCATTATTTTTTAAATACACAGTATCTAAAGACAATACAAAATCTTGCTGTGTCTTTGAACAGCCAATCTTAGCTTCACCTTTTATTCCATGAAAGTTTAATATTTTCCCAACAGAAACATATTTAACCATAATTACTCTTCCACAGAGGTTTCAGCTTTTGGTTTTCTTCCTCTTTTCTTCTTTGGAGCTTCAACTTCAGCTGCTGGCTCTTCATTAACCTCAGGTACAGCCGCCGGAACTTCTTCAGCCTTTTTAGCTTCTAATTTTGCTTGATGTTCCTTTTTAAATTCTTCAGGAGCATCTTCTCTTTCTTGATTCCAACGTTCCAAGCCCATTTGAGAACGTACTAAACCAATACCAACGTGAACTCTCCATTCATCCATTTTTAATTGTGCCGCAATAATCTTGTGACAACCAATCGGAGGTAATGGTAATAATGGTTCATAAAGCATCTTAATAGCGTTTAATTGATCTGGAGTAATCGCTAATTTACGTTTAGGGAACGGCAATTTCGGCAACATCATCTTTTGTCTTACTAAATTAATTCCGAAAAATACCTTTCTTGGTTCCAAACCAATTTTTTCACCAATAACTTCGTGTGCATCAGGATTAGGAAGCGGTAGCATTAGTTTATATAACAATTCTATTTGTTCTAATTGTTCTCTGCTTACCAACAACTGTTTAGGTGCAGCATTTCTGTTATTAGGACGTCTGTTATTAAATCTGTTATTTTGAGGCTTTCTTTGTGGTCGATTATTGTATCCACCTTGTCTGTTATATCCACCTCTGTTATACCCGCCTTGACGATTATTATCTCTGCTATATCCGCCTTGGTTGTTATAACGGTTGTTATTATATCCGCCTCTGTTATATCCGCCTTGACGGTTATTATCTCTATTATATCCGCCTTGGTTGTTATATTGTCTTTGCGGACGATTATAATTTGGTTGGTTTTCTCTACCACCACTTGAATAACTGCTATAGAACTGCGGATTATTCTCTGTAGAATAACTGCGAACAGGTTGTTCTTGAGCTGCTCCTGCAGAAGTTTCTTCCCCAGTTGAAGATTGTGGAGCAGGGGCATTCAACATCATTTTCTTATCCGGGTATAAACATTCCGGGCAAATAACTCTTTTTGGATTTTTTGTTTCAAACTCACGACCGCACTTAATGCACTTGTTTACATACATAATAAAAGCCTCTTAATTAAAAATAAAAAAATAATACATCCAATAAAATTAAATCTAAGGTAACATCCTCTCAATATAAATCGATTTCAAATAAAAAATATAATCTATGTTCACATTTTAACATATAAATTTAATCTTTGCAAGTCCTACAATAAATTATTTTTCAACCATGAAGGTAACAGGACCATCATTAATCAGCTCAACGTCCATCATAGCAGCGAATTTACCTGTTTGACACTCAACATTTGCTGATTTTATTTGAGTAACGAAATATTCATAAAGTTCATTAGCAATTTCAGGCGGTGCTGATTTATCAAAACTTGGGCGAGTACCTTTTTTGCAATCTCCGCAAAGAGTGAATTGAGAAACTACAAGCATTTCACCATTTACATCAAGCAAAGATTTATTCATTTTGCCGTTTTCATCTTCAAATATTCGCAATTTCAATAATTTTTCTGCCAATAACTGGGCATTTATCTTCTCATCACCTTTAACTACGCCAAGCAAAACAAGCAAGCCGTGATTAATTTTAGAATACAACTTACCGTCTATTGTAACTGAAGCTCTTTTCACTCGTTGAATTAAGGCTTTCATTAAGCCTCCTGTTTTTGAGCAAATAATTCTTCTTTTGTTATTTTACGACCACAAGATTTGTCCTCATCACAAAATCCAAGACGTTCACATTTTGGAACAAGGTATTCTTTTAGCCAAGGTTCTTCTGCCACAAGTGCATCACACATACCTTTTACCAACATTCTAATTTCATATTGAGCTCTTGTACAAAGCCTTAAATTAGCTAAGTGAATCATTTCTCGAAGATTTAAACTGGCAACAAGTGAACTTGCCGCTGCATTTGGCATTACAAAACGAGCATCTTCGGCAGGAATTCCTGCTTCTACAAATTCTTGGTACTGGTCAGAAATTTGTCCCATAAAGTTTATAAACTTTTCCCTCAACTCAGGATTTTTGTCTATTGTTGGAGGAATTATATAATCAAATTGACCTTTTTCCTTTACATATCGCTGTGATTTTTGAGAAAATGACATATGACGATGTCTTACTAATTGATGAGTACAAGCTCTTGATACATTTGATATTGCAAAACTCACTTGAATATGCTCTATTGTTGAATAATGACCTGAACCTATAACTCTTTTTATAAGTTTCAACATCTTTTCTTCATCAACAGCACCTTCATATATATTTATAGGATAATCTGCACTATAACAAGTTCTGCAAGCCGTATATATTGTTTTTAACATATTTTCAGGCTTAGATATCAAATTCACAACAGGTTTATTATTTCCATCCACAGCAATACTCCTTCTCTTGTTAGAATAATAACGGAAATATAAATTTAAGTCAAAACTATGTATATTAATACATAATTTTGACTTTTTGTAATATTTTCTACTTATCGGACACTCCTAATTTTGCCAAGTTTTCAAGAAATTCAGGATATGAAATCTTATTTGCGCATAAATTTTCTAATTCATTTAAGAATACACAATCATCAGATTTTATAGGAGTTTCAGAAGTCGCAAACTTTATGATTTCTCTAAATATAGCACTATCTATAAAAGATTGATGCTCCATATAAGCATTATTATCTTTTGTTGCAGATTCAAATCTTTTAATAAATTTTGCAAATTCATCCAAATTTCTATCTGCAGCTTTGAAAATTGATTTTTTAGAGAAGTTACTATACCTTATTAATTTTTCCAGTGCTGAAATATAACTAGAATCTCCTTGTTGAGCATGCTGACAAACCTTATCAATTAATGCTGCTTCTTTTTCTCCAAAGGAACCAGTTTCACCATATAATCGTTTGCACAATTTAACTAAAGCTTCTACATTTTCTTTACCCAATACTTTTGTATCGGTACATTTATCTATGATTGGATTGAAGAAATTCAATTTTCTATTAGTAGATTTTAATATTGAATCCATAACATCTAAGGCATAAGAAGAAGTTTCTATTGTAACATTTCGATCTTGAAGTTTCTTTGCTGTATCAAGCATTACGCAATTATTTAATAAATCATCAGAATCTTGTCTGTTTTTAGCAAGTTCTGCACGTAAAAGTTTAGAAATTGTAGTTTTTTGAGTATTACGAGTTGTTGGATATTGCTTTTCATAATTACTTTCAATCTCTGAAATTTCTTTACTTCTTTTTACTACATCATCTATATTTAAATACACATACTTTGCAGTTTTTCTATCATCTTTTAGCATTGCTCTCGCAGCTTCAAAATAATCTTCATCAAGTTGACTATTATGTTTCATTTTATTCAATATTTCAGCTTCGAGTTTTCCCCAAGGGGTTTCAATAGGACAAATTCCTGATGGTTTTTGAGGCATATAAGAATATGTACTTGTTTTCCTTTCAGGAATACCAAGTGCGCTTTTACGTCTTAATAAGGTTACTATTTCGCACATATTTTTATTTACAGTTGGCAAACCTGATTCACTTGTTTTACATTCATTTAAGATATTACGAGCAAGTTCAGAGTCTGCAAAATATTTTTTTACAAAAATGTCATAATATAAAGCTGCTGATTTATCAAAAAATTCTCTACCGTTTACAGATTTTATCACAGCAACAGGTCTTTCATTCGGATGCTTTGTCAAGAAATTAAACAAATCTACATCCGGAGAATCTGCTTTTCCTTCAGCACCTTTTAAAATGGACTTGGATATCAATTTTGGAATTTCATTTGTTGGAACACCCATTTCCCAAGCATTAACAGCCGTTTTCGCATAAGATCGAATTGTATCAAAATTTACATCCATATGTCTTGGGAATGACGATGGAACTATATCTTCCGTAAAATCTATAAGTTTTAACGCAACTTTATCATCATAAGTTATATCAGTGTCAGGATAAAAAGCATTTGATAGGCGATAATTATATTGAGAATGCATACGATTTGAAATATTATCAGCCAGTGAAACATCATCCGAACTATAAGGCTCCATTTTATATCGTCTTGATTCATGCCCTACTTGATATAACTCGCTATCCCGCCAAAAATCTACTTCAGGTTGAGGTTGTTCAAAAGACATTCTTTCAAAACAATCCTCATATTCTGTTGGTTGTGTATATTTTGAATGAATATTATATGGGGAATATGAAACTATTCTATCATCTAAATCTCTTACAGGTTCTAATTTTCCAACCTTTGATAATGATAAATTTTGACGTGGAATCTCTACTAAATATTTTTTATTTGCAGCTTCCAAAAATGTTTTGATATAGGGACAATGCACAATTTTCATATAATAAACCTACCTTACTTCTTTTTTCATTGTATTTGCTGTAAAAACGATAAATTAGGTTTATTGCTATTTTATAAAAACAAAATTTACATATATTAATAAATTAATCAGAATTTACAAAATATTCTTCACCATTTTCTATAACAAGAGCTGTTAATGGGGCATTTTTATATTTACCACAACCAGTATCTATACAAATTTTATCATCCCAGACTTGCGGTTGGTCAAATTCCGTATGCCCAAATATTATCTTATATTCCAACTTGTGCTTGTGATTATAAAATGCTTGTCTTATATAAACCATATCAACTTCATCTTGTTCTTCCAATGGCACACCTATTCGTATTCCGGCATGAATGAACAAGTATTTTCCTATTATATGGTAATACTTTAAGCTATTAAAAAATTCACCATGAATTTTCATTATATTTTCAAAAGTACCATAACTTTCAACTGTGCTATCACCACCATAATTCCAAAACAGATAATGATAATAGCTATCCGAATTTGCATGCATCATTGCATATTCATGAGAACCTTTTAAATAAACACAGTTACAATAATTCTGCAAATCAATAATTCTATCAACAACTTCTTTAGATTTTTTACCCCTGTCTATATAATCACCACAAAAAACAATAGTATCTGATTTTTCCGGGGTGATTTTATCTATTACTGAATTAAGTTTATCTAATTCGCCATGAATATCTGATATTGCAATTATTCTACTCATAATAAATTCTATTTTACTACCTTATTTAAACCGTGAGGTTTATCAACGTTACGATGAAGTCTTAATGCTGTTTCCAATGCCAATAACTGTATTATAACCGCAATTCCAAAAGTTTTTACTAATGGTTTGTCGCATTCAATATTTATATTAAACGTTGATCTTACCTGACTTGTTCTGTTTCCTATTACACAAATCGGAGGGTTATAATTCGTTTTGATATTTTCAAGATTTTTTATCGCTGTATAACTTATATTATCATTCAAAATATAAATTAACATTGTCTTTTTATTATTTAATACTGCCAAATGACCATGCATATATTCACCCAAAATTGCTGAAGCCGCATTAACATAAGATGTTTCTTTTATCTTTAAAGAAGCTTCTTTTGCCAATGAATATGACTGACCGTCTGCAGTTACAATAATATTTTTTGTTTTAGAAATAAATCTTGCTAAATGTTTTATATGCGGTTGTTTTTTATAGGCAAGTTCTACACAACCTGGAATATTTTTTAAATCAGTAACATAATTATAAATATCAATTCCCTTATCTTGTGCAAATTTTAACGCTAAAAGAGTTGAGCACAAAAGCTGTGAAGTAAATGATTTTGTAGCTGCAATACTCCTTTCTTCACCTGCTAAACAGGCAACTTGATAATCTGAAGCATTCCATATTGTTGAATTTTCTTTGTTTGTTATACAAAGTGTGTTAACTCCAAATTCTTTGGCTTTTTCTAATGCACTATTTGTATCCGTAGTTTCTCCTGACTGAGTTATAAATATATATAAAATTCCGTCCTCATGTCCTATTGTTTCTTTTAGCAAAAATTCACTTGAATATATCGTTGATGCTTCAATTTTTGCAATAGATGCAAACAGCTCCGCTGCATATCTTGCACAATTATACGAAGAACCGCTTGCTACTATAATTATTCGATTTATTCCTGTTGGAGTTTCTATATTTATCTTGTAATCCTTTGTAATATAAGCGTCCAATATTCCCTGAAGAATTTTTGACTGTTCAAATATTTCAGATTCCATATAACTCTTTTTTCTTTTTGCAAATAATCCAAACATCATCTTTCCTTATCAAAAGATAAGAGGTCATAGTTACCCTACGACCCCTTATTAGTGCCTAACCTATAATTTCTTTAATTAAATCATTTACTGTTTTAGGATTTGCTCTACCCTTTGTTTCCTTCATTACTTGACCTACAAAGAATCCTAACAGATTTGTTTTACCGTTTTTGTATGCTTCAACTTGATTAGGGTTAGCATCAATTACCTTTTGTACAATTTCTTTTATTGCACCTTCATCTGTGATTTGGCTCAATCCTTTTTTCTCAACAATCACTGATGCTTTTGTACCTTCTTCCATCATTTCGATAAGAATTTGTTTACCTATATTATTAGAAATTGTTCCCTTTTCAATCAATGAAATTAGTTCGGCAAGATTTTCCGGAGTTAATTTTGTTTCGGTAATTTCTATATGATTTTCTTTTAAGTATGCTGCAATTTCACCCATCATAAAGTTAACAGCAATTTTTGGATTTGCACCAAGCTCAAGAACTTTATCAAAGAACAATGCAAGACCCATTTGTTCTACAATTACACTTGCATCATATTCGCTTAATCCTAAACCTTGATATCTTTCTCTCTTTTGAGATGGCAATTCAGGCATTTTATCTTTTATAGATTGAACCCATTCTCTTGAAATTTCTAAAGGCATTAAATCCGGTTCAGGGAAGTATCTGTAATCATGAGCATCTTCTTTTCCTCTCATGGAACGAGTTTCACGAGAATTATCGTCCCATAATCTTGTTTCCTGAACTACTTGACCGCCTTCTTCCACAATATCAATTTGTCTGTCTATTTCGTATTCAATAGCTCTTTGAAGCGCTGAAAATGAGTTTACGTTCTTAATTTCTGCTCTTGTTCCGAATTCTTTTGAACCTTTTGGCATAATAGAAATATTTGCATCACATCTCATTGATCCTTCTTCTAAGTTACCATCGCAAACTCCAATGTATCTTACAATATTTCTTAATTCTTCCATATAGTTTCTTGCTTCTTCTGAACTTCTCATATCAGGTTCTGATACGATTTCAAGAAGCGGTGTTCCTGCTCTGTTTAAATCTACAAGAGAATAACTTGAACCTGCTAAACCATCAGCTCCGGCATGAACTAATTTTCCTGCATCTTCTTCTAAGTGAGCTCTTGTTATACCAATTCTTTTTCCTTTAATATCTAAATAACCGTTTACACAAATAGGTTCATCATATTGTGAAATCTGATAACCTTTCGGAAGATCTGGATAAAAGTATTGTTTTCTGTCAAATTTGCATCTTGCAGGAATTTCACAATTAAGTGCTAAACCTGTCAAAATCCCCATATTTACAACTTCTTTGTTTAATACAGGCAATACACCCGGCATTCCAAGTGTAATTTCACTTGTTAAACTGTTTGGTTCTTGCCCAAATTCATTCTTATCAGGGGCAAAAATCTTTGATTTTGTCTTTAACTGTGCGTGAACTTCAAGCCCGATTACAACCTCGTACTTATCTCTTAATTCTTTATCCATAACTTTAATATCTCCTTATTTGTCTTTATTTTATCACAAATATATAAAAATTATTTGTTAAAAATTTCTACGAAACATTATAGTTACATATAGTAAATTTTTGTAACAATTTCAGAGTTTTGTAACAAAAAGTTAATAAAAAATACGTTTATATATATAAGGGAAAATATAAGGAATTGGAACAATGAGTTTCGATGCAAACATAGGCAGACCGCAGCCGGTTATCAAACCAGCAGCCAACATGAATAATGATGGCGGAAGCGGAGGCAATACCGGTTATATGATGCGTGGTCGGAAGAAAAAAAATGAAAATGAAAACAAAAGCGTTTTTGATGCACCAATAGGTATTGATTATTTCGATTCTATCAACGGAATTTCAAAAAGCAAAACAAATGCTGACATTTATGAAGGCTCTTGGTTTGACAAATTAGTTGACAGATTCATTAAATAAAAAGTTCACTAAAAAAACGGGTACCTACTACTAAGGTATCCGTTTTTTTTATTAGGCTAACAAATCGAAAAGATTAACATCTTCTTGATTTTTATATTCTTTATAATCAATGATATTTTCTAAATTTTTAACTTGTTCTTTCAACTTAAATTTATTCATTTCCATTGGCTGATAATTGTTATCACCATCACAATTAAAGACTTTTTTAAACCCTAATTTTTCATACAAAGAAATAACATCAACAGGTCCATCTTTTACTGCATCTAATTTTACTGTTTTAGAATTTGCATTTTGAGCAGATTTGAAGAAATTCAAAATCAAAGATTTACCTGCAAGATAAATATTATCAGCAGTAGGTGTAGGAATTTTGCAAACCCCATCTAAATATGAAGATGTTTCATTTGTATAATATGTTGAAATTCCACACGGTCTGTTTTGACAGATCGCAATATAACTTTGATTAAAACCATCTTTTACTTCTTCAATACAATAATGAAAAATCTTTTGCCACCTATTTTGCATATCTTCACTTATATTAGGAACAAGCTCTTTATAATTTGTACTTGCTTCAAGAGCATCAAGAAATTTTTCATCTCTTTTCGTTAATTTATAAATATCGATTGTAGTTTCAGCACCTTTAACCCAATTTTTTGCCGTTGCAACTTTTAATGCACCAAAATTCGGATTGGAATACTGAGTTGAACAATTTTGGGGTTGAATGTTCATTTTAAAAACCTTCCTTTAAATAATTTTGTATATTTACAGTTATTATATAAAACAAACAAGAATTAAAATTTGCTAGCACACGCAAAAAAAAAAGGACAGTAAATAAATACTGCCTTTTAACATTAAAGTAAAGCGTAATTTACCAAGATAAATATTTTATAGTAGATGCAACATTTGCAGCTGTATTAACCACATTAGCAGCGGTATTTATTGCTGCATAATCATCTTTTACAACAACAGAACTTACCTCCGCCGCAACAGGGGTGACTCCTGGTTCTTGAGTCATATAATTAGTGTACGGAAAATAATAGTAAGTTGAATAAGTTGTTGGACGATAGTAAGTAGGATAATATACTGGATAATAATAAGGTCTTACTATAGGAGGTCTATATGGTCTGATATAAACCGGAGGTGGTGGAGGCGGTAATGGTCTTACATGCCCGATATGACTTCCAGGACGTCCTACCATATGAGGAGGCATTGGTCTTACCATTGGAGGTCGCATTCCAGGCCCACCAGGTCTATGCATACCTCCCATAGGTCTGCCCATAGAGTGCCCGCCATGGAATCTTCGTCCACCAGGACCACCATGCCCGCCTGGTGCTGCAATAACAGGACTTGTAAGCATTAGACAAACAAATCCAACTATACAAATAAACTTTTTCATACGCATTCTCCTAAACTACACGTCTTTATCTTTTTGATTTTTGGTATTTTTAGAAATGCTTTTTGTATTTTTCTTTATTGAAGATTTATTTGTAACTTTTATCCTTGTCGCTGCAGCAGATTTACAAGGCATAACATTATTACCAATAACAGCATAAGAACCTGTTCCTAAACAACTAATAGGTGTTGCTGGAACTGTATTGTGTCTGGTCATTGCAGGAGTTACCGGCATTACTGGTCGATAATAAAATTGTGTATTAGGGCGCATTCCTCCGCCATAATAACCTCCACCGTAATATCCTCCACCATAACCCATTCCCATTGGTCTTGCCATACAACAAGGTGCTGATAAAATAATACTTAATCCTAACAAAATCACTACTAATTTTCTCATATTTTTCTCCAATTTACTATCATCAACTTTATAACGAAAGCCAATCGAAAAATGTTCATATTTAATTTCAAATATTAACTTATATTACGATGTTAGTAGTTTTTATAATCAAATCTTATTGTTAAGTTTTATTGAATCTTTTATAATGAACAAAAAACTTGTTATATTAAAAAAGAAGAAGGAGAAAATTCATGCCTAAAAACACTTATAAAAATATTGCAGTTGTTGATGTTAATAAAGTTGTTCTTCAATCAAAAAAAGTTCAAGAATTAAAAGCAGAACAAGAAACAAGAATTAGAGAACTAAATCAATGGCTTGCTAATGTAAAAGCAGAAGTAGATAGTAGAATTACTAACGAAGAAAAACAAGCTTTAGTAAATGAATATAATAAACAATTTGCACAAAAGCAAAATGATATTAAAGCTAAATATACCGAACAGTTACAACTCATAGAAAAGAACATCTCTGATTTAATTGCAAAAATCGCAGAAGAAAAAGGCTATGACCTTGTACTTTCAAAATATATTACCCTATATGGCGGTGATGATATTACAGAAGATGTAATTGAAGTTGTTGAATAAATAAAGCACCCAAAATATAAATAGATTGATATACGAATTTGTAGATAAAATGTCGAAGTGGCGGAATTGGTAGACGCGCACGATTCAGGTTCGTGTGGTTAACGCCTTGAGGGTTCGAGTCCCTTCTTCGACAATAAAAAAGAGTCCTTTTGGGGCTCTTTTTTATTGGTGATAAGAGGACGCAGAACCCCAAAGCGAAGCTTTTTAAGGGTTCAGCGACCTGTGAGCAGAGTGCGAAGGAGTTTTGCGAGAAGAATAAAATTCTTTGAAGCAAAACCCGAAGACTCGTTTAACGCGAACAGGTCAAGACAAGTCCCGCCGTCGACATTTTATTTGTTGGGCAAGACCAACCTACAACTTATAATACATCATTTGGGAAGTGTAATAAATAATATATTCCACCTGTAATGCCTCAGCTATTACAAATGGATGATATACTGTAGGTGTTGTCTATTATCTTCAAAATTTGGATACCATGCCAGTAAATAACCCCTCTTAATACGTGTTCTATAGGGGTTAGGTTAATATTTTTAAGGTTATTAGCACAATCCAGCACTATATTCTCGTAACCTTGCTTTTTGTGCTTTTTGATAGAAGTTATATTGTTCTTTAGCAAAATTGACTAATTCTTCAGCTTCTTTTCTGTCAATTTTTAAATCTGTAATTTCATTTGTTCTATAATTAAAGTTAAATAAAGGAATCTCTCCATTTGTAACTAATCCAGATTTAAAGTCATAGCCTAGCTTTTTATATTCACCATACTTAGCAGATAAGTCTATTATTTTGTTTGATTGCCCTGAACTATTGAAGGAATAAATATTATCAACTGTTAACCTATTGCCATTTTGTTGACCATGATATTGCCAATTAATATTACAGTTACCTTGAGGAAGTGTAGCACCACCGTGAGAAAATGCATTAGCTGGAATCTCTACACCATTTATTTTTGTAGAATAATTTATGCCACCTTCTGCGGGAACGACTATAGTTGGCTTATGGAAAAAACCAGAAATATTCTTTTGTTTATCGATAAATCTACCATCTATACTTACTAGACCACTTGGTTTATCAATTGTAGTAAGATGTTTAGGAGTCTTTATATTTAAATTACCTGCTTCATCAATAAATTTCTTTAAAGTAGTATTATTATTCTTTAGGATTTGTTCTAATCCTAATTCATCAGAATATTTGTAAGTCTTTTCAAAGATAGTTTCTGCCCCTTTTGTTTTAGTTGATTTCTGTAATACTCCGTCTAGGTATTCCATTACAACCTTAGAGCCGTCTTTACTCTCGCTAACTATTTTACCAGTGTAATTAGTTCCGTCAGCCATTACAGCTTTACCTTTTACGAATTTATTGCCAGCTTCTTTAAAGGCACTTACAGCCAATTCTTTAATCTCTTGCACAGGATTATTAGTAGTAACTGGTGGAGTTGTCTTAGGTTTAACTTTTCCTCTAGTTGCTACATAAATACCATAAGAAGCTAAAGCAACTAAACCTGTTCCTATAGCGACTTTTGCACCAGTAGAAAGACCTTTATTTTCTTTCTGAGGTACTGAAGTAATTGGAGTTGTATTGCTACTTCTGAACTGAGGAGTAGCTATTGGCATATTAAACTTTTGAGTAATACTTAAATCAGACATATTTACACACTAATTTTGTAACCTATATATATTAAGTCATCACAATAATAATATTTGCTAAAATAATGACAAATATAAATAAAATGTTACAAATTATTTAGTAAGTAGGTTGGCTGCAACCCAACGAATTTAAATAATTTCTAATCCTAATACAATTCTCATATTATAATATTCCTGCATAGATTGTTTCATTATTAGGACCACCTTATGATAAATATTGAATTTACTGCCCAATTCTGATACAATTTTCTTGTCAAAGGGTTCTAAAGTCGTGAGCTTAACGACATTTTTGGCAGGAAGGAGAATAGTTTGAAGAAATTTACTTTTATTAGTTTAAGCATTATCGTTGCTTTATCATTTATCACTTCTTTAAGTTTTGCAAATAATAATAACAACAACGACATAGTTAATAAACAAATGCAATTCTATAAAAGTTTAAAAAATTGTACGAAAGGCGATTTTCCTCTGGGAGGAACTACATTAAATTATGCAGGCAGCAATTATGACATTAAAATGAACTACTATATTTATGGCATCGAAAATAACAAATGCCATTTCAGAGAAGTCCTGGGAGCTCAAGATATGAATTGCTATTTGCCTATGGATATGACTAAGAAATACGCAGATGAAGGTATCAAAACACTTCAAGCTTCAATTACAAAAGGTATGGGCTATAGCAAATATATAAACCAAATTTCTAACGACACTAATTATTGCAAATTTTAATATCTATATAACGAGAAAAATATTACACACTAAACGGGAATCTTTTCAACAGATTCCTGGTTTATTGTATTTAATTCATAAATTCGTTTTAAACCTTCTAATGTTAATATAGGATTAACTACATCAAAAGGTCTTGTCATATAATTTGCAATAAGTCCGCAATAACCACCTGTTGCAATAATAACAGCCTTTCCACCTAACTCTTTTTCACACTGAGCAACAAGTCCATCAACCATACAAGCAGAACCTCTTATTACTCCTGATAAAATTGCTTCGGTTGTATTATGTCCAATAGCGTTTGGCGAAAGTGATACATCGATTTTCGGAAGTTTTGAGGTTGCATTCTTCAAACATTTCACCTGAGTATTAATTCCGGGAGCAATAACTCCTCCAATAAACTCTTTCTTACTGTTGATAATATCAAAAGTAGTAGCTGTTCCAAAATCTATAACTATTACATTTTTTGAATCATATTTTTCAGCTACAGCAACAGCATTAGCAATTCTATCTGCTCCAACTTCTTTAGGTTTATCAGTTTTTAATTTTATATTCATATTTATATCTGAAGTGACAAAAATAGAATTTAAATTAAGTGCATTGTCAACTGCTCGTTTAAACTTTACATTTAATTCTTCAACTACAGACCCGATTACACAACCTTCAATTTTGTAATCTTTCAATAACGATCTAAGCAAGGTTTCATATTCATAACTTGTTAAATCTTTGTCAGTGGCAAGTCTTATTTCATTTATATATTTATCATCTTCAAATACACCAAGGGTAATATTTGTATTTCCTATATCAACAATTAATAGCATAATAGAATAGTCCTTATAAATTTAGAACTATTCTATTACAAACATAGTTTTTTATCAAAAGGCTATAAATTTATGAACTAATATTAGTAGCCCCTTGAGCAGAACTGTTACCAGCAGCAAAGCCGAAACCATTACCAAAAATTGCCGGTCCGTTTGAGCCTGCACCACCGCCGCCTTTACGAACTGTATTTTCACCTGCAGCTAAATTTGGTAAATATTTTTTTAATTGTTTCAATGGAGATGTCCGATTTGCTCCATCTAAACTTATTGCTGATATTGAACCTGATCCATCTGTGTAGTACATGGTTAATCCTCCATATATATACTCTTTATACATTTATAAAGTATTTCTTAATGGCATAATTGCACAAAGTCATAAAAATCGTTACAAAAGTTAACAAAAAACTAAAAATATACTACTTCTTGAAATTAGCACAATAAAGTTGTATAATAAGGAAGTTATTTTTAATGAAGAGAACATTTTTAAGAGGATAGTAATATGAAGTTACATATGCAAATACTTATTGCATTAGGTTTAGGTCTAAAACGAAACTGGCACATCTTTTTTGGTATAATTGCAGGTATTTTTGTCGGTGTTTTTCTACATAACCACCCTAACATGCTTGTTGATAACGTTTTAACATTTATTGGACAAGTATTTATTAGATTAATACAAATGGTAGTTATTCCTCTTGTTGTTTCTGCAATAATTATTGGAATTACAAGTATTGGAGATAATAAACAACTAAGCAAGTTTGGTTCTAAAATGATTTTATATTATGGAATTTTAACAACTATTGCAGTTACGATTGGAACAGTATTAGCACTTTTAGTAAAACCGGGTGCAGATGCAGCTCAATATATAGCTTCAAATGTTGCCACTGATGTTCAAGCCTCTGTTGCAGCGGCAATGAATGACCAAGAAGGTAACATTTTAAATTTGTTTTTGAGTTTCATTCCTAGCAATCCATTTGAAGCAGTAGCAACTGGTAATATGGTTCCTATTATATTATTTGTTGTTCTTTTTGCTTTAGCACTTGCAAAAGTTGGAGATGTTAACAGACCTATCGTTTCGTTTTTTGAATCTGTATTTGCCGCTACTATGAAAATTACCGATTGGATTATGCTTTTTGCAGCTCCAGGTGTTTTTGCACTAACAGCTAGCGCTTGTGCTAGTTTTGGCGGCGGAATACTCGCTATGATTTCAAAATATTTATTAGTTCTATTAGCTGGTTTTGCTATCCAAATGTTTATGATTTATCCGTTATTTTTAAGATGTTTTTCTAAGGTTTCTGCCGTAATATTATTTTCTGCAATCGCAGAAGCTATGATGGTTGCTTTTGGAACTGCAAGTTCTTCTGCTACATTACCTTTAACTATAGCTTGCTGTGAAAAAAGAGGAATTTCTCATAAAATTTCAAGTTTTGTATTACCGCTTGGCGCAACTTTAAACTTTGATGGTACTGCGTTATTACAAGTTGTTGCGGTATTATTCCTTGTTCAAGCATATCAAGTACCTTTAACACCATTCCTTGTCATTGAAATTGCAATACTTGCTATTGTAGCATCAAGCACATGTGCCGGAATTCCTGGTGGTGGTCTAATTACTATTGCATTAATTCTTAACGGAATGGGATTAAGCCCTGAACAATTAGTTGCAGGTTTTGCATTCTTGTTCACAATAGAAAGAATTACTGATATGTTTAGAACAATGCTTAACGTTACATCAGATGCAGTTGTTGCTGCTACTATTGCTGATAACGAAAATGAAATCAACTATGATTTACTAAATAACCCTCAATCTTATGAAGATATTGCGTAAAACATTTTAAATATTTCAAACAAATAAAAACATCCGAAATACTTCGGGTGTTTTTATTTGCACTAAAACCCCGATAAATTTTCGTTACAAATAGCAATTTTATATAAAAAATTGTTAAAACGCTAGTAAAATTTTCGTGATAAAATTAAGCTATGAATTCAATAACAGATGAAATAGCTTCAAAATTTTTAGGTAAAAAAACTGAAGGGGCAAATGAATATAACCCTGAACTACTTGTGGCAGTTCCGAGAGAAGAAAACCGCAAACAATACAATATTGATTGCGACAAATTACCATTCTATGGAAATGATATTTGGCACGCTTTTGAATTTTCAGCAATGACACAAAATTCAATTCCAGTAACAAGAGTTCTGAAAATAAAATACAACTGCAACAGCAAATTTATCGTAGAATCTAAATCTCTAAAATTGTACTTAAACTCTTACAATATGAGAAGAATTGGCTCATCAATTAAGCAATGTTTAGAGTTATGCAAAAAGGATATTATAAAAGACTTAAGCCAAAAACTTCAAACTAATGTTGAGGTTGAATTTCTTGACAACAGAAATAAAACCGAAATTTTCGAAGACTTTCAAAACATTATGGAATTAGTCGATGAAAAAATTTTAAAAGTTTCAAAATTTAAAGAAGCTCCTGAAGTTTTAAAAGTCAAAACAACAGAAAAATTAACACCTCACTATCTTATGTTTGATTCTTTGCGCTCAAATTGCAGAGTAACACACCAGCCTGACTTTGGAAGTGCATTTATATATTACAAATCTAAAAAACATATTGAAGAAAGCACTTTGGTAGAATATTTGGTATCTTTTCGTTCAGAATACCATTTTCATGAAGAATGCTGCGAAATGATTTTCAAAAGACTTTCTGATTTGCTGGATAAAGATGATGAACTTATGGTTTGTGCTCTTTACACAAGAAGAGGTGGAATTAACATTTGTCCTGCAAGATTAAGCAACAACTTAAAAGCAGATGACAATATAAATAAGTTAATGAACTTATCAGAATATGCTGCATATGGCATAAACCTTTAAAAATGGGGATTTATAATGAATAATAGAAACTTTGGTTCTCAAGGCGAAGATATTGCATGTGAATACCTTATCAAAAACGGATATAAGATATTAGAAAGAAACAAACATTTTTCGAGATTTTGTGAAATAGATATAATCGCTCAATACAAAACAAAAACGATATTTATAGAAGTTAAAACCCGTAAAACCAACAGTTTTGGAAATCCATTAGAATCAATAACAAAAACAAAATTCAACAATATAAAAACAGGCGTAATGTCATATTTGCAAGATAATAAGATTAAAGATTATCAAATTGATGCAATCGGAATAACTTTAGAACCTGAATTAAAAATTGAACATTTGAAAAACATATCTATTTAATTATTTTTATTGTAAAATTATAAAACTTGATACGGATATATTTAAGGAGAAAAAGAATGTTAAGCGGACCTTTTTTAGATAGAAACTGGATGGCACAAAACCCTGATTATGAAACTTCAGATATAGTAATGCTGGGATTACCGTTTGATGGGACAGTATCATATCGTTCAGGCTCGAGATTTGCTCCCGAACAGATAAGACTTGCCAGTTGGGGTTTGGAAGAATATTCACCATTATTTGATAAAGAACTTGCAGATGTAAATTTTCATGATGCAGGGGATCTTGAATTTCCGCTTGGCAACACTTATAAAACACTTGATCAAATAGAGCAAAATGTTCGTGAAATATACAAAGATGGTAAAAGAGTTTTCGGAATTGGCGGAGAGCATCTTGTAACTTTACCTGAAGTAAAGGCAGCATTTGAATTTTACAAAGACTTAGCTGTCGTTCACTTTGATGCCCATACGGATTTGAGAGAAGAATATATGGGTGAAGAGATGTCACATAGTGCGGTTATCAGACACATTTCAAAATTTGTTAATCCGAAAAACATCAAACAAATAGGTATTCGCTCAGGAATGAAAGAAGAATGGGAATTTATGAAAGAACACAACACACGTTGTCATAAATACTCAGATATTGACGAATTAAAAGGGAAACCTATATTTGTAACAGTAGATTTAGATTGTCTTGATACATCAATTATGCCGGGCACCGGAACCCCTGAAGCCGGCGGAATGACATTTAATGAACTTGCAGGATGGTTTAAATATCTAAAAGATTTCAATATCATCGGTGCTGATGTTGTAGAATTAGCTCCTGATTATGATGCAAGCGGAGCTTCTACGGCTGTTGCGACAAAGGTTATTAGAGAATTACTAATGGCAATGTAAAAGGTATTGGAAAATATAAATTTTAAAAAGTATTATGTAATAAATTAGGGATATCAAAAACTAATTTGTCATATATAAAAAGAGGGTTATATGGAAATTCAAGAAAGAATTGAATATTTAAAGGATGAAATAAACAAAAGCAATTATAAATACTATGTTGAAGAAAATCCATATTTAAGCGACTTTGAATATGATAAAATGTTTGCAGAACTAAAAGAACTTGAAACAAAATTTCCAATGTTCAAAACCCCTGATAGTCCAACGTTAAGAATCGGCTCGATTAGTGAAAAGTTTTTGCCTCATAAACATAAATATAGGCTCTACAGCTTGGATAATACCTATAACGAAGAAGAACTAAAACTTTGGTATGAAAGAGTTTGCAAAGAATATGAGCAAGAACTTGAATTGGTTTGTGAATTAAAAATAGACGGACTTGCTATTGCCTTAACTTACGAAAACGGGATTTTTAAACAAGGGGTTACTAGAGGAGATGGAGTTACAGGAGAAGATATAACTCAGAATTTAAAAACTATAAAAGCTATTCCGCTAAAACTTTTTGAACCTAAAAACCTTGAAGTTCGCGGTGAAATTTATATGCCTAAAACTTCATTTGAAAAACTTAATCAAAAAGCACTGGAAACAGGCGAAAAAGTTTTTGCAAACCCAAGAAACGCAGCAAGCGGTTCGTTAAGACAATTAGACAGCACAATTACTGCTCAAAGAGATTTATCGATGTTTACTTATACAGGAATTTTTGAAGATTCCATTGATAATAAAGAAATTAAAACGCATTATGACGGGATGCAAAAATTAATAAAATTAGGTTTCAAAGTTAATCCTAACATAAGACTTGTGAAAAATATTCAAGGAGCAATAGATTATTGCAAAGAATGGGAAACAAAACGATTTGATTTAGATTATGCTACAGATGGAGTTGTAATCAAAGTAAATAACATTGCAATTCAAAAAGACTTAGGATACACGGCAAGAGCGCCTAAATGGGCAACAGCATTCAAATTTCCACCTGAAGAAGCTGCTACAAAACTTCTTGATATCGAATTAAACACAGGGAAAACAGGAATTGTAACCCCTGTTGCAATATTAGAACCTGTTCATCTGGCAGGAAGCGTTGTTTCAAGAGCAAGTTTACACAACTTTGATGAAATTAAAAGACTTGATGTTAGAATAGGTGATACAGTTTTAATTAAAAAAGCTGCTGAAATTATTCCAAAAGTTATTAAAGTTATAAGAAGCGCCGAAAATCACGAAAACCTTCCAATTTATCAAGCTCCAACAAAATGTCCAGCCTGCAATGCTGACCTTGTTGAAAAAGAAAATGAGGTAGGTTTGTATTGTTCAAACCCTAAATGTCCTCAAGTAGTTTGCGCAAAAATTGAATACTGGGCATCTAAAGAAGCAATGGATATAGATTATGTAGGACCTGCGCTTATTAAACAGCTTTATGACAAAAAATTCATCTCAAACCCTATTGATTTATACAAATTAACAATAGAAGATTTAATGCAATTAGATTTAATAAAAGAAAAATCAGCCTCAAACATTTATAATTCAATTCAAAATAGCAAACAAAGACCGCTAAATAGAATTATAACAGCATTAGGAATTAGACATGTAGGAAAAGAAACCGCAGATATTTTAGTCGGAGAATTTCCATCGTTTGAAGCTATAAAAAATGCAACATTTGAACAACTTTGCAATATTGAAGGAATTGGCGATATTATTGCAAAATCAATTTATGAATTTTTCAGGAATGAAGAAAACCTAAAACTTATTGATGAATTAATTGAACTTGGTATAAACCCAAAAGCTGAAGAGAGAACAAAAACAAACAAACTTGAAGGTAAAACCTTTGTATTAACAGGAACACTTTCATCTATGACAAGAGATGAAGCTGGAGATTTGATAAAATCACACGGAGGAAAAACATCATCTTCTGTTTCCAAAAAGACATCCTATGTTGTTGCCGGAGAAAATCCGGGTTCAAAATTGGACAAAGCTCAAAATTTAGGTGTTATAATATTGACAGAAAATGATTTTCTTGAAATGATAAAGTAGAATAGTGAGGAATATAAATATATGAAGATAGTTCAAATAGAAGGTATAAAAGGTATAATTACAGCAGTTTTTGTATGTGCTTGCGCCTTTGCCGGGTTTGTAATTTCCCCTGGATATGCTGCAATGTATTTATGGAACAAATATTTGGCTCAACCATATATGTTTCCAACACTATCATTATTTCAAGGTGTTTTATTATGGGGAATTATTGTAATAACTTATTTTATCGTTACAAAAAACGGATTTGCTTTGTCATTAAAAAATACCCCTGAAATGAGTGATGAAGAATTGAATTCTATAATCAAAAGTGCAAAAATCAACGCACAAATGCGAATGATGAATCGTATAATTTCAAAATCTGATAAAATAGATTTAAAAAACCACAAAAACGAAGAACATTCAGCAGAAGGTAAGGAAGCATCTTTTGTATCTAAACCTTTAAATTTCAGAACCAACCAAAATACAGATAAGTCTGAAGAAGATTCTGTTTCAAAAATAAAATAAGAAGATTAAACAAGGAGGTATTATGAAAAGATTTTTAACTGCAACTTTATTATGCTCTGCATTATTTATTACACCTGCAACAACTATTGCAAATGCAGGAACAGTAAATAATGAAGCACAAAGAGGTTATATTTCAGTTTCTTACACAACTGAAAAGAAAGTTTCTCCAGACACCGTAGAAATCTCTATAGCCGTAAAAACTGACAGCAAAAGTTCTATAAAAGATGCATCCACAAAGAATAAAGAAATTTCAGATAAAATATATGAATATTTAAAATCTGTTATTGATCCTGCAAATGATGATTATGTAAGAACAACAAACTATTCTGCAAACCCAACATATAATTATATCAATGGAAAAAGGACTTTTGATAAATATGAAGTGTCAAACAACGTAATTGTTCATACAAAAAAAATCGACAAAATATCTCAAATGATAGAAAAATCACTTTCACTAGGAGCAACTAACGTTGACAGTTTGAGTTTCAGCTTGGCACAAAAAGATCAATATTGCGCAGATTTATTATCCAGTGCAACTAAAAATGCAAAACAAAGAGCAGAAGTAATTGCAACTGCAGCAAATACGTCAATTACCGGCATTAAAAATATCAATACTTCTTGCACTGTAAATGCAGCACCATCACCAAGATATATGTATTCAAATGCAAAAATGCTATCTTTGGATTCTGCTGGAGCTGCTGAAGCTGGTGGTGTAGGTAATATTGAATCTGGTCTTGTTACTATTTATTCAAATGTAAATGCAGATTTCTTTGTTAAATAATAAAGACTTAAGCCCCAAAAAAGAACCCATATATAATATGGGTTCTTTTTTTATATAAAAATACTTTATATAAAACTATTTTTTATCATTATTATATATTCTTTTGCCTCCATTTAACCAAGGCGCAGCTTCCAAATCATCTACATTATATTTCAATAGAAAATCATCACCTGATGTTGGATAAGCTTGGTTATTATTAGTTCTTACCGCAGTAGAACTGCTTGTTGATGCGGGTTTCTTTGCAGCAGGCTTTTTAACTGTTGCAGCAAAGGTTACTTGCGTCAAAAACATTGTTAATGTGAGTATTAAGGCAAACTTTTTCATCTTATATCTCCTGATAGTTTAGTTTATATACTAGTATTTTAACATAGAAACAACGTTTCCGCAATCATTCAATTTATCTATGCCGTGCAAATCTAATAATTCAATTAAGAATGCAACACCTACTACATTTCCGCCGGCTCTTTTTACCAACTTGCAAGCAGCTTCCGCTGTTCCGCCAGTTGCCAATAAATCATCAACTACTAAAACATTTGCACCTTCTGGTATTGCATCTGCGTGAATTTCAATAGAATTTGAACCATATTCAAGATCGTATGTTTCTTTAATTGTTTTTGCAGGTAATTTGTTTGGTTTTCTAACTGGAATAAATCCACAATTTAATTTATATGCCATTGGCATTCCAAATATAAAACCTCGGCTTTCAATTCCGGCAATATAATCTATTTTTATACCGCTATATTGTTCACACAAGTAATCAACCATAAATTTAAGAGTTTCAGCATCATTTAATGCTGTTGTAATATCTCTAAATATAATACCTTCTTTTGGAAAATCCTTTACGGCTCTAATTCTATTTTTTACGTCTTCAACTGTAATTACGGTCATTTATTTCTCCTATTCTATCTTGTTATTAACAACTTCTTCAATTCTTCTTTTGCTTGTTTTAATTTAGCTTTTGCTTTTTGTATTGCGTGCTCGTGCTGAATTAATCCGTGAGTAGTCTTACCCCAATTCATATCTTTTTTCATAAATAATATTTTAGTCCCGATAAATAACACAAGTGGGAACCATATTATCAAAAGATACACAGAAGTATAAACCGATTGAATTAAGGCATCCATTCTTGGGGTATTATCATATCTTCTCAAACTATATCTACAAGCCATTAAAAAGCCTAAGCCAATTATACATCCCATAATTATTGAAGACATAAGAATATGAGGTGGAGCTTCTTTTAATACAATTTTTGATAATAAAATCCCAATTTCTATAATAAACCAAGCTGGCATTATAAATTCAGAAATATAAGCAATCATATCAACTCTAACACGCATAGACATTTTTTTAGAAGTAAGAATATCACCAAAATATTCAAGATATCTTCTGATTGTACCTTCAAGCCATCTTCTTCTTTGTTTATAAAGCGGGAATAAATACATAATTCCTTCTTCATAAACAGCAGTATCCGCACAAAATCTAATATCCCAACCTTTGATATGCAATCTGGTTGACATATCAAGGTCATCAGTAATTGTATAATTATTCCAACCACCAATATCTTCAAGCGCAGCTCTTTTTATAAGTTCACCATTTCCTCGAAGTTCAACAGCTCCCTTTACGGAATCTCTACCGACTTGGAAATGTGTATCCATTGTCATTTCATTATTTTGACATCTGGTTAATATGTTTACGTCTTTATTTCTGACAATTTTTCTTGCTTGAACAGCTCCAACATCTTTTGGCTCTAATTCATAAACTAAATTAGTTAAAAAATCAGGTTCCATGGTTGCATCAGCATCAAAAACAAGAATAGCTTCACCTTTTGCAAACTGCAAAGCATCATTTAATACTGCAGATTTTCCTGGAAAAGCATCTTTAGGACGAATAAAAGCTTTTATTTTGTCAGGATGCTCTTCTTCTAAGCGTTTTAACACAATAGCTGTATTATCAGTACTTCTATCATCTATAGCTATTATTTCGAAATTTGGATAATCTAAATTCAATACAGTTTTTACAGTATTTTCAATAACTGATTCCTCATTATGAGAAGGAATTAAAATACTTACAAAAGGTTTATAATTTTCATTTTTTAAATGTGGTTGCTGTTGTTCTTGCCTTTGTTTGATTTTATAAGCAATATTTGTGGCTATAGCATAAGCAGCCATTAAGCAAACAAGAAGTGCTAAACCCCATTCTGTATAGCTTTGAAATATATAGATAAAAAGTGTTAGTCCAATAACAATTAAAAATAATAATATTCGCTCTTTCATACCCTATCAAATCCCAATATCACTATAAATATATATTAACAAAAAAGTATTAAATAACGCACATTTTTAAACAGATTGATACAATAATTTATTTTTACAATAAAAAGGGTATAACTTACATAGTTATACCTTTTTATAAACTTAAACATTAAACATTTTCTATTTTGCAAGTATAATCAGGATTTTTCTCCATCGCATCCAATATTTGATCAAAGGTTAGCAAACCTTCTGTCGCTCCGAATTGAGATACAACGCCTGTCGCATTTATAGATGCTGCAAGAAGGGATTTTTCTATATTATGATCAAATTTACTTAATGCGGCACAAAAAGTAGAGGCAAAAGCATCACCAGAACCCAATGTAGAACGTACAGGGCCATCAAAAGTCGGGCAATAATAGTATTTCTTACCATCATAAGCATAAGCACCTGCCCCACCATCTGTGATTACAATGATTTGATAATCATTATATCTTAAAGATTCAAACATTGCTTTTAAGTCAGGATGAATTAGCATATGTGAAAATTTTTCATCTTTTGTATCAGGTCTTAATAAAATACCTGTTGCCATAGAAGCTTCCTCCTTATTCATTACAACAATATGTGCATATTTAAGAATTTTTTTCAAATAATTTAAGCCTTTTTTTATTCCTGTAGAACCGGCGTTAAAGCATACATACACACCATTATCTTCGGCAAACTGAACAATATCATCTAAAACTTTATTACTATCCCCGTTTAGCGGAGCAATATAAAGTAGTTTTGCAGCCTTAATTGCATCATAATTAATTTCATTTTCTTTAATATGCCCATTGGCCCCCCTATGAGCCAAAACGGTTCTATCACCTTCAAAGCTTGTAAGGATTATCGAAAAACCAGTAGTATCATTTTTATCTTGAATAACAGAAGATAAATCTACATTTCTTGACTTGAAAAAATTAAAAATTCCTTGAGAATATATATCATCACCAACTTTGAAAATTGCACCGGTAGAAAAACCTAAATTTGCAAAATTAGTTGCAGTATTAACTCCTCCGCCACCAACATTTGACGCAAAATCATTAACTTCGATTTTTGCACCATATTCATAACTCATAAACTCTCTTTTTTTAGCTTTTTGTCTGACTGAAACAATACTAGCATCATCACACTCGACAAAAACATCCATTGTGGCACTTCCAATTGTTATTACGTCACTCATTCTTATATCCTCCTATGCCAATTCTACCACAAATTGTAAATTTATGTTAAACGTTGGCAAAATTTTTCATTTACGGGCTATTATACATTATAATTAAACAAGGTACTAATTATGAAAATTCAAAATATACAAATTTACTCCCCAAACAAGAATATACAAACAAAAAGAAATAACACCCCAAATATTGAATACGCTAACTCGCCTATTCAAAAACAACAATCCGACCTGAAAAGTTTTGCATATCAGGATTTTAATATAAATTTTACAGGAAGAACTCCTGAAAACTTCTACGAGCAAGAATTCAACAAACAAAACATGCCGGAATCAATGAAAGAATACCTGGATTTTGATTACGAAACAAGAAAACATATTCCACCGGAACAAATGATGAATGAAGTTTTCAAATACATAGAACTTGCTGATAAATTAGAAGATGTTAAAGAAATTTACCCAAATGAAAAACTTTTCAAATCATTACACGAAAACCACCAACAAAACAGAACAACCATTCTTGGTGAAATTAAAATGGCTAAAGAAATGTCCAATGAACCTTTACTAAAAGATGGAAGTGATGATTTAGGTTTATATATCCTAAAGAAAATCTATCTTAATGGAAAAACAGTAAAAGAAATAAACAAAGATTTCTACGATAATGACATGAATGAAGCATACAAAGGTATTATTACTCGTCCGATAGACTCAAAAACAACCGCAGCCTACGGAATTCAATACCCTAAAACTCCATTTTGGAATTCATTTATTGCAACAAGGGAAGAGTACAAAAAGTTTTTCGTAGCACTTCCTAAAAATTCAACAAACCCAGCCGTAAGAATAAAACATGAAGAAAATGCAACAAAAACCCCAATTCAAAAGCAAGCAAATAACGAACCCATAAAAGCAAAACCAAGAGTTAGAAAGTACAAAATTAAAGATTATCAGAAAAAACAACTCACCAACGACATAAAAGACACTAAAGGTGACATTCAGGAAGTCGAAAAGAAAATTCGTAAAAGATTTGCAAAAGATGATCCTGAAGCCTCATTTATTGTTAAATATTTAAGCCCAATCATGGCTGTTGCTGCCGATAGGGTTCATCTATCACAAGAAATGAAAGATTTTTGTGAAGCTGAAAAAATTAACAGCAAAAGTGCGGATAATGAATATATGTTCACTCGTTTTTGGAAGAAAAACCCACATATATTGGATTATTATGCCCAAAGTATTACAGATACTATAGATATGTTTGAAGATTTGTACGGAGAAGGCGGTTTTATTCCTATAAACAAAGATTTAGAAATTGTTAACCCAGATTCTAAAAACCAAACCATTATTGATAGGGTTTCACCGGAATTTCTAGAACTTCTTGACTATACCCAAACAATAGCTCCAGAAAGAGAAAAAGAGTATCAAAAACACAATGAACAACAAAAATTATGGGACGAATACTTTATAAACAAATACGGAATTCCACAAGAAGAACCAACAACAAGTATTGAAACAACTCAACAAATTTCAAAACCGGAAAAGCCACAAAACATTGAACAACCAACAAAAATTGAAACCCAACAACTAACCTCGGCTGAAATTCAAAAACAATTTATGAATACAATTCGAAGGAAAGCTGAAATTTACCCTGATATATATGCAGAAAAGTACCTTAACTTTATCCAAAAGAACAGAGAAATTGATAATGAATATAAGCTTGCTTATCTATATTACCTAGGCAATAGCAAAACAAATAACTCAAAACTCACTCGAGAAGAGTTCTATGACAAATTTTATAATATAGAAGAAAAATTTATTGGAGAAAATGAGGCAAACAGTATAATTGCAAAATGCGCAATTATCGATACGTTTTCTAAAAACAAATATAAGGATGCAAGATTATACAGTGCAAATACTTATGATTTACCAAACATTGATAAAAGTGAAAAGGTATTTCTTCCTTTTATCAAACAGCACAAAACAGAACTTAACAGATTATATATGGCTTATCAAAAGCCACTGAAACCATCTGAAAAAGAACAAGTTATAGATGAGATGATGCATCTGATTGAAATATATAAAAGACCTGAAGAAACAGTTGAAGACAGTAATTCTACAGTGCTTGAAATGATGCACGATGCATATAAAAACCCTCTAAGAAAAAGATATATTAGAGAATTCCTAAAAAAAGCAACAGAAAATAACGTTCCCCAACTAAAACTCCTAACAAAAAGAGATTCCAACTTTACAGAAGAAGAACAAATAGGCAGATTCGAAAATGTATTCTTACCTATAAATGCTGATTTAATAATCAATTCAGGGCTACTATTACTTGTTATGGTTGGAAAAGAAAACTTCCAACAACACGTTAATAAACTCAATGATGAAATAAAAATGCACCTTATTAAACAAGAACTAAGAATGACATCACAACAAAAAGAATTTTATGAAATAACTCTAAATGATGTCAAAAATAATCCTAAATTAATAGATAAGTTTTCTTTTATAGATATTGATAAAAAAACTAAACACTAAAAAAGCTTCTCTGATATAGAGAAGCTTTTTTATATATAATAACTAATTAACTTACTTGCATTTCTTTTTCAAAACCAAACAATGAACTTACAGATTCATCATCGTGGATTCTTGAAATAGCCTGAGCCAATAACGGAGCTACTGATATCTGTTTGATATTAGAAGGCATCTTGCTCATATCAAGCGGAATAGTATTTGTTACAATACATTCTGTTATTGGAGCAGAACCCAATCTTTCAACCGCAGGTCCAGAGAATACAGGGTGAGTTGCACAAACATAAATTTCTTTTGCGCCCTTTGATTTTAAAAGTTTAGATGCTTCGCAAATTGTTCCTGCAGTATCAATAATATCATCAAACATCAAGCAAACTTTGCCTTCAACATCACCAATAACATTTGTTGCAATAGCTTCATTATGTTTGTCACGTCTTTTATCTATAATTGCAATCGGACAATCTAATCTTTTAGCAAAATATCTTGTTCTATTTGCTCCACCCATATCAGGAGATACAGCAATCATACTATCAGGATCAATACCTAAATCTTTAATATAATTAACTAAAATAGGAGTTGCAAAAATGTGATCAACTAAAATATTGAAAAATCCTTGAATTTGACCGGTATGTAGATCCATCGCTAGGACTCTATCAGCACCGGCAGTTGTAAGCAAATCGGCAACAAGTTTAGCTGTAATCGCTTCACGGCCTGAGGTTTTTCTATCCTGTCTTGCATATCCGTAATATGGAATAACTGCGGTAATCGTCTTGGCACTTGCACGTTTAAATGCATCAATTATAATAAGCAATTCCATAAGGTTTTCATTTACAGGGTTGCAAACAGGCTGAATGATAAATACATCATCCCCTCTAACACTTTCTTTTACCTGAACATAAATTTCACCATCTGCAAAATTTTTAACAACCATAGGTCCAACAGTTGTCCCTAAATAATCAGCAATTTCTTGTGCTAATTTTGGGTTTGAGCGTCCGGCAAATAATTTAATGTCATGTGTTGGATTTATTGCTCTTTCTAACTGGGGGTACACCATTTCTTCTACTGCAGTCATAATTACATAATCCTTTCTTTATACATTGACCTGTCATATCATTATAAAACTGTTGTTGAATATCTACAAGATTTTTTTAAGTTTTGTAATACTAAAAACGCCTGAATTTTTAAATTTGTTCTCTTTTTTTTATAAAAAAACAAAAGAAGTACCGAAATTTTTCATTCCGATACTTCCTTGTTATTTGTTGTTAAGAAATTAACCTTCGTTATTTGAATTATCTTTTTTCTCAGCTGCAACTTCTTTTACAGGAATTCTCATTCCATAGAATGAACGAACTACGAAAATTACTCCTACAATAAGAAGGATTACACCGATATAAAGCGCAATATTTCTGAAGTTTTCATTGATTGCAATTTCCATTGCCAACAACCCGAATAATGTTGTAAATTTGATAATCGGGTTCATTGCAACAGAAGATGTATCTTTAAACGGATCACCAACTGTGTCACCAACAACTGTTGCGGCGTGAAGATCTGTACCTTTTTCTTTCAAATCAACTTCAACAATTTTCTTAGCATTATCCCAACATCCGCCGGCATTTGCCATAAATACCGCTTGGAATAAACCAAATACCGCAATAGCAATCAAATAACTTACAAAGAATGATACTGCACTATTTGATACTGCCGGTGCTGACAAACAAGCAAAAGCTAAAGCAAATGCAAATAGAGATATGAAGATATTTACCATACCTTTTTGAGCGTATTGAGTACAAATTTTTACAACTTCTTTTGAATTCGCAAGATTAGCACTCTTTTCATCAGCTTCACCAAGTTTAATATTTTCTTTAATATATTCAACGGCTCTATAAGCACCTGTAGTTACAGCCTGCATTGACGCTCCGCTGAACCAATAAATTACGGCACCACCTGTTAACAATCCTAACAATGTATAAGGATTTAACAAGTTCAATATTAATTGAGGATCGATACCTAATGTTTCTTTTATTACAAGAATCAAAGAGAAAATCATTGTAGTTGCACCAACTACAGCAGTACCGATTAACACAGGTTTTGAAGTTGCCTTGAATGTATTTCCTGCACCGTCATTTTCTTCAAGATAATACTTAGCATTTTCAAAATCAGCATCAAACCCGTATTCATTTTTAATTTCATCTTTAATATTCGGAATTTCTTCGATTAAAGACAATTCATAAACTGATTGAGCATTATCAGTAACAGGACCATAAGAGTCAACTGCAATAGTAACAGGTCCCATTCCCAAGAAACCAAAAGCAACAAGACCAAATGCAAATACTGATGAATATTCCATCATTTCCTCAGGAATAAATGTACTTGCAAAATAAGCAAAGCCCATCAATAAAACAATTACCATACCAATCCAAAAACCTGAGAAGTTTCCTGATACGATACCTGATAAAATTGTCAATGAAGCTCCGCCTTCTCTTGAGGCTCTAACAACTTCTTCTGTATGTTTTGCCTTAGGTGATGTGAATATTTTTGTAAATTCAGGAATTAATGCAGCACCCAAAGTTCCGCAAGAAATTATACATGATAATATTAACCAAATATTACATCCTAAATCACTTAATAACCAGTAGCTTACACCAAAAGTCATACATATAGATAAAATTGATGTAATCCATACAAGTCTTGTTAATGGTAATTCAAAATCGAATTTTTCAGTCTTAGGTGCATAAACAAATTTATCCCATAAACTGTTAATTCCATAAGAAACAACTGATGTAACAATCATTAAAAATCTCATTACAAAAATCCAAGCCAATAATTGAACTTGATTTTCTTGACCCAAAACAGCAAGCAAGATGAAACTAACTAAAGCAACACCAGTTACACCATAAGTTTCAAAACCGTCAGCTGTAGGTCCGATTGAATCGCCTGCATTATCACCGGTACAATCCGCAATAACACCAGGGTTTCTAGGATCGTCTTCTTTAATACCGAATTGAATTTTCATCAAATCAGAACCGATATCAGCAATTTTTGTAAAAATACCACCTGCAACACGAAGTGCAGAAGCTCCTAAAGATTCACCTATAGCAAATCCAATAAAACAACTTCCCGCAATCTCAGCTGGAACAAATAGTAAAATTACAAGCATCATAATCAATTCAACAGAAACTAATAGAACACCGATACTCATGCCTGCTTTTAGCGGAATGTTCATAGTATTCAAAGGATTACCTTTTAATGCTGCAAAAGCTGTTCTTGAGTTTGCTAAAGTATTCATTCTAATACCAAACCAAGCAACTGCATATGAGCCTAGAATACCTATAACTGACCATCCTAAAATTGTTAACACTGAACCCAAACTCATTTGGCGTAAGTATCCGAAATAAAATGCGATACATATAGCAATTAAAAATTCCAATACCGCCAAAAATTTACCTTGTTGTATAAGATAAGTCTTACAAGTTTCGAAAATAGTATTTCCGACATCTTCCATTACTTTGTGAACTTCTAATTTTCTAATTTTAAGAAATTCAAAAAGACCAAAAACAAGCCCAAGAACTGAAATACCAATACCAACTAACAATAATGAATAACTGTCAGGAGCTATGTCTTTAATTCTTGGAACAATCAAGTCTGCTTCACTTGCAAACGCAGGTGAAGTACCCAATAGCATTATAGACATGAAAAATAATGCCACAGGTGCAATAAACTTTTTAAACATGTTCACTCTCCTTTATTATAAAAGTTCCCTCTTTCATCTATCCATTATAAGAAATATTACAACTTTGTACAACAACTTTACATTTGAATATATGATTTACAATTAAATACGCTCTTGATACACTAATAATATGAACGATACACTAAAAATCGTATGGGGATGCTTAATTCTCTTTTGTGTAATTGGGATAGTATTTTCAGTACCTGTTGAAAACTCTCAATCACAAATAAAACGAGCAATTCTCAAAAAAAGACTTGCCCCACTTGCAAGACTCGAAGCGACTCAAAAATACCTTGATGAATATGAAAAAGGTACTTTTGATGAAGTTTATATGTTTGGAGATTCTCCAAAATTCAAATCAATGTACTCCATTGAACTTGAAAAGAAACTTTCAGAAACAGAAGCGAAAGAAGAAAACTCTAACTCAAATATTAGAAAACCACTTTACATAAGAGACAAAAACAATCCAAATATTCTATATAAATACACAGAAGAACCTAAAACCGCAACAAACTCAAATATAAGTTTTTCAAAACTATTCAAACCATTTTCAAAACCCGTACCTTATTACACAACAAAACCATTATATGTAAGGGATAAAAACAACCCTAATATCTACCATCCTGTTTATCCATAAACTTAATTAACATATGCACCTTCTAAAAGTTTTATAGCAAAGGTACTTCCAGCAGGAATTGATAAATTTCCACCTTTTACAGCTAAGGCAGTAATAGGAGAAACAATAGTTGTTCCGGCATATCCAACCACACCAACAACAGTCGGAATTGGTGATAAAAATACTAAAATTGGGTTATCTGCCATTTTGGAAGATATTTGTCTGGTCTTTTTATAAAATCTTTCACCTTTATCAATATGTTTTCCAACACCTGCGATATATTGACGTTTTCCTTTTATACGATTAAAAAAGATTTTTTTAGAAACAGCCTTGGTAATTTTACCATCAAATGAATATGTTTGACCATTATAAGAAATAGCATTAATTTCAATTATAATAAGTCCACCATTTCCTGTTATTTGAGGCGGATGAGAATTTACAATTTTCCCATAAAATTTCGTCCCCGCAGGGATAATAACATTCTTTTTGTAAACAGGAGCAGTTGACGTAAAAGTAACATTAGTACCCTTTGCAGTATAATTGGAAATTGTTTGATCCGATTTCACATAAAAAGTTGTCCATCTTGGAATTTTACGATAAAACTTTTTGTCAGCTTTCGTAACTTCAGGCAATGCTGCAGAATAATCCAACTGCAAATTCTGATTAACTTTTGATATATCATTCTTAGATGAATTATTTTTTATACTTCCGTTCAAAGTGTTATTCAAAATATCTTGTTCTAACTTATCAGTATTATATTTCTTACGAATTTCCTCATCCACAGAAATATCTAATTCATAACCTAAAACAGGTAAATACATATTTAACAAACAAACAAGACAAAAAAATATACCAAATTTTCTCATAAACTTCGCCATAATTATATTCCGTAAAATTCAGACAAAAACGCCCCAAAATAAACTTTGAGGCGTTTTTATAAATAATTATTTCAACAATTCGTTAATAGCTTTAGCAGCCTTTTTACCTGCACCCATTGCATTAATTGCGTTAGAAGCACCAACAGGAGCCACATCACCGCCTGCATAAACACAAGGAATATTCGTTGAACGATTTTCAGGATCAACTTGGATATAACCTTTTGAATCAGTAATAATTTCTATTCCTTCAGCTTCAGCTGAGCGTTGAATGATAGGGTTTGGACCGGTACCAAGTGCAACAATTACAGTATCTACATCTTCAACTACATACTCACCTGTTCCGATAGGTTTGCATCTTCCTGAAGCATCAGGTTCACCAAGCTTCATAATTTCAAACTTCATACCGTCAACATATCCGTCTTTTTCAAGAATTTCAACAGGCGCATGAAGGAATTTGAATTGAACACCTTCTTCTTTGGCGTGTCTAATTTCTTCAAGTCTTGCAGGTAATTCTTTTTCTGTTCTTCTATATAGAATTGAAACTTCTTCAAATCCTACTCTAACTGCTGTTCTTGCAGCATCCATTGCTACGTTTCCACCACCAATTACGGCAACTTTTTTACCAACTCTTAGAGGTGTTACACATTCGCCACGACCTGCACCCATTAGATTTACTCTTGTTAAAAATTCGTTTGCGGAAAATACACCATTCAAATTTTCGCCAGGAATGTGCATCATTTTTGGCAAACCTGCACCTGAACAAATAAATATTGCATCAAATCCATCATCTTTTAATTGTTTTAATGTTACGGATTTTCCAACGATTACGTTAGTATGGAACTCAACTCCCATTGATTTTAAGTTGGTAATTTCTCTATCTAATATAGTTCTTGGTAATCTGAAAGGTGGAATACCATATCTAAGCACACCACCAAGCTTATGAAGTGCTTCAAATACCACAACTTCATGACCTGCTTTTCTTAAATCAGCTGCTGCGGTTATTCCGGCACATCCTGAACCTATCACCGCAACTTTTTTACCTGATGGCTTAATTTCCGGCATGTCTGCTTTTGTATTATCACCAACATATCTTTCTAATGCGCCGATTGCTACAGGTTCTCCTTTTATTCCAAGAATACAATTTCCTTCACATTGTCTTTCTTGAGGGCATACACGACCGCATACGGAAGGCAACATACTTGTTTCTCTGATAATTTGACCTGCTTTTTCTATATCATCATTCTTTAATGCATCTATAAATTCAGGTATTTGAATATTTACAGGACATCCTTGTACACAACGCGGATTTTTGCAATGTAAACATCTTGATGCTTCAAGCTTTACCTGCTCCGGTGTCAAATTACTTTCTACTGCTTCAAAATTTGAACGTCTTTCTATTTTATCCTGTTCTTTTACTCTTTGTCTTTCAACAGCCATACTATTTATCCCCTCTTCTTTTACGACTTTTTCTTCATTTTAATCAAAAAACGTCTGTTATGCAAGTTTGTTACTTTTGCCTTTTAATATTTTAAAAATTGTGATAATATTATTCTCAAAACGAATTGAGGTTATTGTGCTTGAAGTTACTATTTTAATTCTATCTATCTTGTTTACGGGGATGTTGGTTTGGGCGATTACTTCTAAGTTCTATGAAAAGAAAATTTCTGAACTTAGCAACGAAAACTTCAAACTTAAAAATCAAAATGATTCAAATACTAATTTAATTAACGAATTAAAATTGGAATTTTCTCAAATTGCCAAAGATGCAATAAGTTCACAACAAGAAACATTGCTTCAGCAACATTCAACTGATTTAAAAAACAAAATAGAACTGTTTAAAGCCGAAGAAATAACACCTATAAATAGCCTTCTAAAAGAATTTAAAGGTGCAATAGACGAGTATCAAAAATCACACGCAACAGATACACTTGAAATAAAAAACGCCATTGCTACTGCTGAAAAATATGCAAAAGCTCTAACAACAGATCAAAATACAAAAGGAAACTTTGGAGAAGATTTGTTTGAGCAAGTATTGAACTCCGCAAACCTGAAAGAAAATATTCATTATACAAAACAACTTAATACCGAAAACGGCAAACCTGATTTTGTAATACATCTGGATAACAATAAACACTTGATTGTAGATTCAAAAGCAATCCTAAAAAAATATATTGAATACAGACAATCCAATGATGATAACACGTTAAAACAAGAATTTATCAATGACCTTACACTTTGTATAAATAACCTTGCCAAAAGACATTATGAAGATATTGAACAACTTCACCAACCTGGGTTTATATTACTTTATATACCGATAGAACCTTGTGTTAATTTGATATATTCTGATATAGATTTTAGAAAAATCTTAGATTTGGCAAATTCAAAAAATATCATAATCATTGGAACCGCATCATTAATTGTGGTCTTAAGACTAATAAATCAACTTTGGGCATCAAGACTCCAAGAAAAAAATGTTAATAACATTATCCATTGCGGAGAAAAACTCTATAATAATATTGCACTTCACGCACAAAGCTTGATAAATATTAAAAATTCGATAGAGAAAGCCTCTGAGGTTATCCAAAAAGAAATAAACAGATTTACTACAAAAAACAACGGTAGTATATTTAAAGAAGCAGAAAAACTAAAAAGTTATGGAATTTTAGATAAAGGCAATTCAGGGAAAAATCCGGCCTCTATTCCAGAAACGTTTTTAGAAGAAAACTTTATTAACACAGGAGATATCAATGAGTAATAATTTTGAAGAGAATAATAAATTTTTCAGTCAAGAAGGTACAATCAACAGACGAACATACATAACAAATTTTCTTATTGTTGAGATATTGGAATCAATATTATATGTTACACCTCTGATTTTAATATTAATGTTTAATCCTGATATAATGAGTGAAATTTTAAAATCTCAAACAGAAGCACTTCCTCGTTGGATAAATATATGGGGGCTTTGCACAATATTAGTAGAAATTTCTCTACTTTATCCAAGTATTGTAAAAAGAATTAGAGATATCTCAGGCAATCAAGACAACCCAAACTGGGTTATGCTTGCTGTAATTATGCCATTACTTGTATATTTACCTGTACCGGCAATTATCAAGCAATTATTTTCAGGAATGTCATTTTTCATAGTCATTTGTTTAATGGCGATGAAAGGTAAAATTTCAGGAGAAAGACCAAAAAGCGAAGTTGCAAAATTCAACTGGGGTGCAATGTTTGGAACTTGGATTTGGGGGTTGATAAACAAAAGCTATATTACACTACTTGCAATCCCATTATTTTTTACAACAGGGTTTATACCATTTATGATACTTTGCGGAATTAAAGGAAATGAATGGGCTTACGAAAGCAATAAAAAAACTCTTGAAGAATTCCACAAATCACAATCTTTACAAGCCGGGATTTTCTCTGCCATAATACCAATTCTTTTTATTATATTATCAACAATCGGACTTGTTGCAGGAACTTTCGCACTGGCTGAATATTTAGACAAACACCCAACAACAATAAAAAAACTTGAAAGTTACACCGAAAAAATGATAAAAAACACTACAGAAGCAAGGTTTAAACAAATAGAATTTACGAAGGATGAATACAAATTCTACCTTGATCCAGTAGATTGGAAAAAACTTCCAAAACAAAGCAAAATAAATCTCTTCCAAGTTGTAGAATCTTATGTAGTTATGTCTGTTGATAAAAACTACTCAAAAGAAAAAGGCATAGCACCTTACATTAAAGAGTATAATAAAATAAAAATCTACAGTACCTATAATAATGAAATTCTTGCAGAATATTATTTTGACGAACAAAAATATGACGAACTAACCCAAAAATTTAAGAATAAGGAAATTTCACCCAAAGAATATGTTAAATCAATAACTCAAGGATTAAAATTGAATGAAAATCCAACTTTGCCATAGAAATATTGCTTTATAAATTAAATTTTGAGTGGTAAACTTGAATTATGAAAAATTTAGGACTGATTAAAGAATACTGGTTCAAAATACCTGACAAAATAAGATTTCTATTTGTCGGTGGAACAAATGCTGTAATTTCTTATGCCATTTTTGCACTTGCAGTTTATATTTTAGGTTCGAAAAACTATCAGGCATGTGTAATATTACAATGGTCTTTATCATCAGTAATTTCATACTTTAATCAAAAATTTTTTGTATTTGCAACAAAAGGAAATTACATCAAAGAATACCTAAAATGCTGCTCAACTTGGGCTGTAAGTTACGTCTTGAATGTAATAATCCTTGAACTGCTTGTTCGTTTTGCTATAAAAAACGTTTATATATCACAGTTTATTTCAATCTTTTTGGTATCTGTAGTTACTTATGTACTATTCAAATATTTTGCATTCAAAACTAAAAAGAGTTAAAACGAAAATATTATACAAAACTATCTTATAGCGTTCCAAAATAATCTTTTTACTTTCTTAACAATAGAAAGATTGTCAACATTTTGCTCACCCTTGACAGTTGTAATTTGAACTTCTTCAGGTTGAACGGTTCGTGCATAAGTTGTATCTGTTGGACCAAAAAGCATCGTATAAACAGGTTTATATCCATCTGGGATTTCTAAAAATTCACACAATTCCGGAAACAACTTTATACAAATTTGTGCAAATCCACACCAACAGGTTCCTACCCCCAAACTTTTAGCAAAAAGCTCAAAATAGCTCAATGCAATAATTCCGTCTTCATTAACACAAGGTGCACTTAAAGGGGATGATACAACAATCAAATGCGGAGCATTTCTGTATATTACATCTTCACCATTTATTATTGCATCTTTATGACGTTTAAACTTCTTTGAAATGAAACTATTTGGAGAATTCATAAAAATCTTTTTTAACTTGTTATTGGTTCGATTTCTAAATCGGTTCATAACATCAATATCATCAATAATTGAAAAGTGCATGCTATGATTGTTGCATCCTGTAGGACAGAATTTTAGCATGTCTTTAAGTTTTTGCATGACCTCAGGAGATAAGTTTTCTTGTTTATAATTTCTAATACTTCTTCTTGACTGGATAAGATTAAGAACTTGCTTATCATCAGGAAGATTGTCACAAGAAAAAGAATTTTGCGGATCTTTTCCCAAAATAGAAATAGCTCCAACAGGACAAATAGCAAGACAATGTTGACATTTCAAACAAAAATCTTCATCCTCAGATGTAATTTTGGGAATTCTATCAGAATTCAAATTGATAATGTTTGAAATACAATCCTTTTCACATTTACCACAGTGAATACACTTACTTTCATCAACAATAAAATTAATATTCCCCATAAGCCCTCCTACAGTGATGATACCACGATAAAAATAAAAAATAAATATCGTACAATAAAAAAGTTCTTGACAATAAATTTTGACTTGCTAGAATAAGGATACATTCAAGGCAGTTGCCTGGAGGAGTGCCAGAGCGGTTGATTGGAGCGGTCTTGAAAACCGTCGTACGTGCGAGCGTACCGTGGGTTCGAATCCCACCTCCTCCTCCATTTAAAAAGAGTCTGAAAAGGCTCTTTTTTAGTGCGTTTTTGCCCTGTATCTGAACTGTAAAAATAAGACAAAATAGCCTCAAAAGGGACCAAGATGGGACTGTTAAAAACTTTTGTTAATATTACTGAATTTCACCTTTACTTATTTGTCATTATATAGAGTATTTTTTGTTATTTGATTATATTATATAAAAAAGTTAAAAACTAAGCTTTTACATAGAATTAATATTGTCTAATAAGTTTACTGAAGACTTGTATTTTGATAAATATAGTATATCAATATATTTAATATTCTTGATATATTATGTATCACTAAATATAGGTACTGTCTTGTTAATAAATAAGATTAAAGTAAACTTTAACAGTACTTAGTGTTTCCGAAGAAAAAGAACTTGAATAAAAAAACAAAATTCAAATTATATAAAAATCAAGTAATTATTTAATAGTAAAACTTAATAGAAACGATTTTACAATTTTGTATAATTCCCTCAAGATATTACTAGAAAATTGAATATAACAAATAATTGTACCAAGAATTTTTGAATACACTTATTGAAAAAGGAGTGTCTATAAACTTCCAAATAATAAATCTATATACAAAATAACATTTTTGTAATAGAATCAGACTATGAAAAAATTGAGGTGTATTGATCAAAAATTACGAAAAAGTGCTAAGAATTTATCAAAAATGTGTAAATTTATAAAGTACGCGATGGCAGTATTGCCAATAATTTTTTCAATAATTGCCTTTTTATGCGCATATCAAATTAATATATTAGAATTTTGGCTAATTTTTGCAAATCAACCTCTTTTAATTGTTGCAGGTATTACATGTATAGCTATGGTAATAATCTCTGTCCTATATTTTTTTGTTATTAAAGAGGAAGAGATATTTATAGGTGAACTTAATGAAAATAAAAATTTATTGATTGAAAATAAAAAAATTAAGCAATCTAATGAAGATTTAGTTAAATATACAAATGAATTATTACAAAACCAATTTAGTGATTTGATTGAGTTAGCCCAATTTATAAGATATATTGATAAATTATTTCCGATAATAATTTCAGGTCTTTTGCAAAATAAAAATAATCCTCAGGATTTTTATAAAAATTTTAGTAACGTTATGAATATGTTATATGAAAATTTAAACTATATATATAATCCTTATTGTCATCAGATGTTTACTCTTGCATTATATTTATTTGATTCTAATGAAAAAAGTGAATATAAATTGAAACCGTATTATAGCCAAAAACCTAATATGATAAACCGAGGAAAAGGTAGATGGTGGAAAGTTGGTGATGGTCAAATTGGGCTTACGTATATGAACAATTCATCATATAATTATCAAAATTTAGAAGAACAAATTAATCCAAAGACTTTTAATACCAAAAAAGATGATGAAATATGTTATGTTTCAGCGTTATCTTTTCCTATACACTATGCAGATGGAAGTGTTCGAGGTGTTTTTTGTATCACAAGTAATGTAATATCAGCATTTTATGATAATTCTAATATATTCAAAAACAAAATATCAGAGACAAAAGAAGTTTGCTCAAAAACCATTGCTAGTATTATTGAATTATGTTTAAATCAAGTTTTTCCTAAAAATGAAGATATGTTTGTTAATTTACCCAAAAGTGAACAAGAGTCAATCGAATTGGAAAATCCTGAAAAAAACAATATTATTTATAAACAATAGGTTTTTTGGGGTATTCATTACACTTGTATCCCTCTTTAGATAAACTAATTGCTCCAGATTCTTTTAAGGTTTCAAATATAGCTCTGCTATAATTACCTTTTGCTATATAATTATCTGAATCATATTTTATTATTCTAACTTCAATATTCTTTTCTTTTGTCATATATACATTATAACACATATTTTTAAATAAAATTGTTTTTTATAAAAAATTAATAAAAAGAGTTATTTGTGTTTTTAAGTATTAAAATAATTCTTTTGTATTATATTTAGTCCTTGAATAGCTAAATATACTATAACCACCTTGTAAAACAAGATAAATTTGAAAAAATGATAATATTTATGTAAATATTTAACTATTCCTTATTACTACAATTAAAAGGGATGTTTTTGCAATTTAATTTCAAGGAGATACCTATCTGTAATCCTCTCATACTAATCGAAGTCAAGAATTTGGGAGCATATTTTTTGATAGGAATTTAAAATAAGTTTGTTGATTAAAAAATATGAAAGGAAATAACTTATGACTTGGTTAGCTATTACTTTAGTAGTATTCTTATTTATTATTGGTTTTGTTGAAGAAATTAAAGAGAGATTTAGCGGATACGACACCAACAATAATTATGTTGAAGATGATGATTACAATGACAATGATAATTGGAATAGTAATTATTCTTACAATCAACAGTCCTATAATAGTCCCTCATTTGATAATAGCTTTATTACTCGTACTCAACCGCCTGAATATCACCATAAAAATACTTACGAGTATAAAATGCTAGTCCGTGTAAGGGGGGATAAATACGCAAGACAGGAAGAAATTACTATTGAGGCTCATAATAGGTCAGAAGCAAAACAAAAAGCGATAAATATGGGCTATGAAATTATTAGATGTAATTAAGGATATGTGTAATATGAACCAAATGGAATTAGATAAAATCCTAAAATATACTGAAAAAGGAACCTTAATTACAGTAGGAGCTCGTCCTGCTATGGGTAAAAGAAAATTTATTCTGAATATAATTGAGCAATTATGTAAAAAAGGTTATAAATGCCTGTATTTATCAGATTATGATAAACAGACAGTTATAGAAATGTTATTAATGATAGTTGCAAGTTTGGATAAGCAAGAAAATATTTGGCAACAGGCAAAAAAATTCACACAAGCAGTTAAAGAATTGAATAGTTGGAGTTTACTTGTCGAATCTACAGATTTTTATGAGATAAAAAGGCTGGAAAGTATGATACAAAAATATGAACCTGACTATGTTTTCATAGATATTACGTTGAGGCTCAAAAATAAACTAAATCCTGCTAAGTTAAAGCAAATATCAGAACAGAATAATTTCAAAACTTTTGCATTGCTAAATACACGCAGGGAACCAAGAAATAAAAGAAATCATTATCCTACTATTAAAGATTTACAAGATAAAAATTTTGTAATGTACTCGGATATTGTCTTATTACTCTATCGTGAAGAATATTATAGCTGTAATATTCCTAAAGAAAAAAGAAATATCATTGAAATAATTCAGGTAAACCCTGAAAATAATTTATTAAAATTAGAATTCAACAGGTATACTGGAAAAATTGGGAAATGACAATTATATGTCTTTTAAAAAACAAAATATAACCAGTTATTGGCTAAAGTGAGTAAAATCTTATAATACGAGATAAAGGATTTGGAGAAAAATGTTTCTAACAAAAGACGAATTAACTATATTGAAGGGTTTAAAAAATAATTTAAGTTATGCAGAAATAAGCAGAAAGCTAAAAGTACCACTATGCACATGTGATAGCAGAATAAATTCCCTATATCAAAAGTATGGAGTAGATAATAGAAACGATTTAATCAATAACGCAAATATTGAAAATGTAGAACTTGCAGAAATTCAAAATATTCCATACTGGCAATATGATGGTACTCAGCTTGTGCAGAAAATTCCAATTTGTAAAAGAGATGTCGAACGAATACTCAAATTATTGGAACAAGAAGATGAAAAAGAACGGTTTAACCTCGTTTATTCATCAAATTATCTGAACAAATTTATGTATTTGGAAAAGTCTGCAGGAAAAGACTACATATACAGAAATAAAATAATCAATAAAACTTAAAGGCTCCTATATAGGAGCCTTCCTAATAATATTAAGCTGTATGCCAGTTGATTATATCAGTATTATTACTTTCTAAAAAATTATTACATTCGTTGAATGGTCTGTAGTTTGTATCATTAAAAGCTGGAATTTCTCCATCAAATATAGACTTAGTGCATGCCTGATAATTATTTGATGGATGTGAAGAACGCAAGATTTTAATAAATGGGTATTTCTCTTGATAATCTGCTTCTTGTTTAATTCCTTTATAAGCTAAAGTTTTTAATTCGTTTGCTTTAGCACCCCATAACATTATTACTAAAGGCTTGTTATTTTCAGTCTTAATTTCAAGAAGTCTAGATATTACTTGATTTATAAAATTTCGCCAAGCATTTATGTGAAAAGCCTGATTATCAGGAACAAAGGTTAAGGCAGTATTAAGTAATAAGACACCTTGCTCTTTCCAAATTGATAAATTTGTGCAAATGTTATCAATTCCTGTCTCTTCTTTTATTTTTCGGAAGATATTTAGTAATGAATCTTCTGCAGGAATTTCACCATTTTTGTATGAAAAAGCAAGCCCATGAGCTTTCTCTGCGTCAGGATAAGGGTCTTGTCCAATAATCAACACTTTAACATCTTGCGGGTTTAAACCATCAAAAGCATTAAAAATTTCACTTTGACTTGGTCTTGAGCATTCGTTAATACACTTCTTAATTTCAGATGTAAAAAGTTCTTCTACTTCCTTTTTAGAAAACCATTCATTGTTAATCAATATATTTTTTAGAACTTCCATAGAATCCTTTCTCTGTAGTTTAGGCTTTAAAAGTTGAAAATAACCATAATTTACTACCAATAAGTTTATATTAACGCATTAAAAGCGTAAATGCAACTTATTTACAAATCCTTGGGGTCTGTAAAGGCATAATGAAATAAATTATTATGAAATCACGAGGGCAGTAATGGAAAATAATTTAGAAATAAAAAAGTTATTAGGTCAGAGAATAAAAGAACTTAGAACTAAAAAAGGGTTTACCCAAGAACAACTTACAGAAAAATTAAATATTGGTCAAAGAACACTATCTAAGATTGAACGGGGAAACACGTTTGTTTCAGCTGAAACACTTGCCAAATTATTAATTGCTCTTGATGTAAGTATTGATGAATTGTTTAATTTCGGCTATCTTCAAGAGAAAGAAGCTATAAAAGAAGAGTTGATTGATGCAATTCAAAATGAAAAGATTGACGTTAATACATTGTATAGAATCTATAAGTCGTTAAAGTAGATTTGGTTAGGAACCTGCAATATATAATGCAAGAATGCACTTGTGAAATTTATACAAGTGCATTTCTTTATATACTTATTTCACCATAAATTAAAGAATTATACCCATTTTAAGCCTAAAAAGGAAACTGTTGTCATTTTAAAAGTTACTAACATAAAATCGTGGGAATTTATAAGAAAAATATTAAGAAATTGTTACAAAGCTTACTCCGGAAACTGTTTCCTTTTTAAGGGGAAACAATTGTGTTGCAAGGCATTGGGGGGCTTGTATTTTTTTTACTACCTGTTATTCTCAGCATGTAGTCAAGAAAGAAAGGAGAATAATCGTGTCCGAAGAAATAAGTATACCTAATATGATAACTATAAATGAAGCAGCTAGGATTACGAAGCTTGCAAAATATCATATTCGGCAATTAGTTATGCAAGACAAAGTTAAATATGTAAAAAGTGGAAAAAAATATTTACTCAATCTCGACAGTCTAATTGATTATTTAAAAAATGGAGATAAAGAAGAAAGGAAGGAAAATCATGAAAAAAATATTAGACGAATTAGAGCATAAATACGCATTTATCTTAGCTGATTTCAAAAAAAGTGGAATTTATAAATCAACTATTTTGGATTATATACAACAAGGTTATCTTTCTGAAACGAATGAATACTGGCAGATAGACTACCCTGCATTATACGCCAATTACAAAACAGATTACTATAACAGGCGGTTAAAAAATCCTGAGTATGGAAAGGGTAAGTATATAAAACCTGCGGGAGTTCCATCACAAATCTTTAGACCTATACATCTTCCAGTCGCTGCATTACAAGATATAACAAAACCTATAATAATTACAGAGGGAGATAAAAAGGCAATTAAAGCAGTACAAGAAGGATTCCCTTGTCTTTCTCTTGGTGGAGTATGGGGTTGGAAATGTAAGCCAAGTACTATATGTTTAGACGAAAATTATGAATGGGAGTTAACAGCTGACATTATACCAGATTTAGTACATGCAAATTTTAAAGATAAAGAGGTAATTCTATGTTATGACAACGATATGTATCATAATTCAAAAGTAAAACAGGCTTTATATTCACTAGCTGCATATCTTATAAGTGAAAAAGGGACTAAAGTAAAACTTATATTTCTTCCAGAAGGTGAAGCAAAAGGTCTAGATGACTTCTTAGTTGCATACGGAGCGGATGAATTTCAAAAGTTACTAGATAAGGCGGAATTTATTACACTAGAAAAAATTCAAAACAAGCTATCAGGTAGGAAAGAAATTGAAAAGTTTCCAGTAGATGTATTTCCCGAACCTGTAAAAGAGTTAATTATAGAACAGTACACACGAAGGGATGCACCTATAGAGTATATAGCTTGTACATTTCTTGCAGTAGCAAGTATTCTTATGGATGGACATTATGCCATCAATGTAAATCCTGGAACAAATTGGATTGAACATCCTATTTTATGGTTGGCAATAATCGGAGGTCCTTCACAAAAGAAAACACCTTGTTTAAACATGGGTAAAGAGATACTAAATGAGTTCGATCAAATTTTATCAACAAATTTTGAAACAGAATTAAGTGAGTATAACCGAAATAAAGAATATTATAAATGCCAGAAAGAAAAATATAAAGAGGCAATTAAAAAGGGAGAAAATATGGAATTACCTATTGAACCTGAAAAGCCTATGAAACCTCGCTTAATGACACAGGATAT
>CALUXX010000002.1 GCA_944324845.1 Candidatus Gastranaerophilales bacterium
CTATCGGAATAAGAACCTGTACTATTGGCCTCAACGCTGTTGTTTATAAATAATCCTGTTACAGAGGTTAACTCACCGGCATTATAAACCGCACCGCCTAAGACCTGTGCGTATTTATAAGAACTTGTAGTAGATTCAAGCGTACCGGTTACTTTATTGCCTATGTAAAGTACATTGTCTATGCTATCTGTACGACCTTCGGGGTTATTCAAACCTGCTCCGCTGTTGAATATATACGTATTTCTATCCGTATTGGATGGGTTAGTTACCGTAGGGTTATTAATTGTTTGACCTTCTATTTTTTGGGTAAAAGAATCTTCACTATATGAATACGTAATTGTCTGGCCGACTGGTGTTGTCGGGTCTTGTTTGAATTCTAAATTTCCTGTATCTGTATTCTTTTCCCAACCGTAGTATTTGGAACTGTCGCCTTCACCGAAAGTAGTTTGTTTCAAATCTAATTGGTAGTAAACAGGCGAAAGAGAATGAGTTTCATCGTTGTAAATAAATTTAGTAATAATATTATCGCCAGCAGGTTTATCACCGCCTTCTTGTACTTTTGTAAGAGTATAAGCGCTACCATCTGCCGGATAATATTGAACGGGATCAGTATCAGGAATTTGTTGACCTGCGAGTTTGTCTAGTGTTCCTTGAGGGTGTTCTTCTGCAACTTTTGGAACGGGTGCCAAGTCATTAGCGTATGCAGTATTTATACCAAGTGCTAAGATAGAAGCTAGCATTAAACTTTTAACAGTTCTGTTTTCGGTAAAATTATTCATAATCATCATCCTCATTCACTATTATCGATATTTCCCTTATCGACAAATTGCTTTTAAAACTTTAGATAATTGGGTATAATATAGTATATCTATTGTATATTTATATTATACGAATGTTTTTATAAAAATTCAAGTGTTATATAGTACATTAGGATTAATTCTTTGCGTGTTCAAAATGTTACTGTCTGTTTTTCAAGTAGGACGGTAGTTTTAGATACTTTTCTGTGTTATAAACAGGTATTATTATTGAAATTTTTGGATTTTTATCCATTGCATAACCTCGGATTATTTTTACAAAAAGTTTTATAATCAGTTTTTTGCATCTCTTCAAATTTTCTGACGGATATTTTCTCTATTTCAGAAAAATTATTTTGCTCGTAATTTATTTCGTTTAAATTTATTGGAAGTGATTTGATAATATTATAAAATTCTTCTTTGTATTTCGGATCTAAAAGCCAAAGTTTTTGGGTATAATCCATTATCATCAGCAGATTTATAGCACAATGATATTTTTCCCAATGTCCTGCTTTTTTCATTGAGTTTTCAACTCTATCGTATGCTTTTAAAACATCAAAGACTTCTTTGCCTTTTAATGTCGTAAGTGCTCCGGTTCTATTTTTCCTGTAGAAATATAGTGGTGTTTTTATATATGTAATTCTTTTGGCATTAGAGTAAACACTTGCCCAAAATGGAACATCTTCATATATCATATCTTCATAAAATCGAAGATTGTTTTGTGTTAAAAATTCTCTGTTGTAAAATTTTGACCAAACGTTAACTGGTATATATTTATATGATAGTGCATCCATTGAATTTATATTAAAAGGTGAATTTTTACAATTAAATTCAAAGTGTGCCAATTTTATATATTATTGCACTAAGTAAGGGTGCTCATTTCTTGTTGAAGCTTTTGTAAGAAAAGTTTTGCACATTTTGAAAGTGGTTGATTTTTCTTCCACGCAATTAAAATTCCAACTTCTAATGTTGGTTTAAATGGTTTGAAACATAAATTGCTTTCGCCGGTAAAGTTTATCAATTTGTCAATACAAATTGCCTGCCCAAAACCTTCATCGACCATAATTGATGCGTTGTATAAAAGATTGTAAGAACCAACAATGTTAAGATTTTCAAAATCGTATCCAAGCCAGCCTGATATAAGATTTCTTACCAAAAATTGGCGGGAAGATAGTATTGGAATTTCTCTTAAATCATTAGGTTCGATATATTCCTTTGCGGCTAGTGGAGAGTCTTTCCTCATTAAAATTCCCCATTTATCATTTTGTGGAAGTTGGATAAATCCGTATTCTTTTTTATCTACAGGTTCTATAAAAATTCCAAAATCTAATAAGCCTTTATTTAGTTTTTCTGTTACATCTTCTCCGTTTCCGCTATAGAGATGATATTTTATTCCAGGTTGGGCTTTAGATAAATTTTTTATTACTTTTGCAACAATTCTCATTGCATCTGTTTCGCCCCCGCCTATATAAATATCTCCGGTTATATTTTTATCATCAAATATAAATTCTGCTTCTGTTTTATTGGCTAATTCTACGATTTCTTGGGCTCGAGCTTTTAGTAATTTACCTTCATCTGTTAGAGTTACGTTTTTATTTCGTTTTCCTCTAATGAATAATTTTGTTTTAAGTTCATTTTCCAAATCCATCAACTGTCTTGATAGTGTTGGTTGTGTAATATGCAGGCTTTCTGCGGCTTTTGAAATGCTTTCTTCTTGTGCTACTGCTAAAAAATATTTTAATACTCTGATTTCCATATTAGTATTTTAAGCGTTTTTTATATGCTCGTCAAGCATATAAAATTATACTATATAAGTATTTGCTATTTATTTGAACATGCTAAATAATAAATTTATAAACAAAGTTTGGAGTAATAGTATGCTAAAAAGAATAGTTTTAATATCGTTAGTAATGCTTGCAATATGTAATAATACACCTTGTAATGCAGAAAGGAGCAAAGCAAATATGGAAAATTTAAGCAGAGAAGAAATTTGTAAAAAGAATTATGAAGAACTTTTCCAATCTGAATGGAACCCTAATATAGGAACTGATCCTGAGATGATGAATATTTTGCAAAAATATATTTTTGGTGAAGTTTTTGCCGTTGGGAATTTAGATAACAAAACAAGAGAGATGTTAACGGTAACTTCATTAACAGTACAGCAGACTCTTCCACAGTTAAAAGCACATATAAAAGCATTATTAAATACCGGAGCAACACCTGTAGAAGTTAGAGAAATTATATATCAATGTGCTCCTTTTATAGGTTTTCCAAAAACTTTGAATGCCATAAATGTTATGAATGAAGTTTTTAAGGAAGAAAATATAACATTACCATTAGAAAATTTATCAACAACAAATGAAAAGAACAGATATGAAAAAGGTTATGCAATACAAAACCCTATTTATGGCGATGAGATTGAGCAATCTTTAATGGGCTTACCTGAGGATATGGGAAAAAATACAAGCAAATTTTTAACAGAAGTTTGTTTTGGTGATTTTTATACAAGAAAAGGTCTTGATATTAAGACTCGTGAATTACTTGTACTTGCAATTTTGCAAACAACAGGCAATACCGAAACTTTAAAAAGTCATATAAAAGGTAATTTAAAAGTCGGAAATTCCAAAGAAACTATAGCATCTGCAATAATTCAATGTTTACCATATGTAGGTTTTCCTGACACAATAAAATCTTTGAAACTTCTAAAAAATGTTATAGATGAATCTGATAGTGAATTATCTCAACCATTTAAAAAGGGTGAAATAAATCCTTATAACCAATATTTTACAGGTACAACATATTTAACAATGCTGGTGACAAAAGATGATCGATGGAATTCATCTATTGGAAACGTAACTTTTGAAAAGGGTGCAAGAACGAATTGGCACAAACATTCAGGCGGTCAAATTTTGCTTGTAACAGCAGGTGAAGGTCGCTATCAAGAGAAAGGAAAACCTATACAAATTCTAAAACCGGGTGATGTTGTAAAAATTCCATCTGATGTAATCCACTGGCATGGAGCATCCCCGAATAGTGAATTTGCACATATTTCTATAGAAACAAATATTCCAAACAATACAACAACATGGTTAGAACCTGTAACAGATGCTGAATATAAATAAAAGGATATAAAAATGGAATTACAAGATTTTTTAGATTATTTAAACAGCGGAAACGAAGTTGTTGCAAACTCTGAAATTCATGAATATATGTCAAAATTGGCAGATGATGCAATGAAATTATCTGATGAATTAAACAACAAATACAATCCGCCTGAGAAAGTTCAAGAATTATTTTTTCGTTTGCTTGGAAAACCTATAGATAAAACATTTCGTCTATTTCCACCGTTTTATACAGATTGCGGAAAAAATATTCAATTAGGTAAGAATGTATTTATAAATTCTTGTTGTCATTTTCAGGATCAAGGTGGAATAACAATAGGAGATAATGTTTTAATTGGTCATAATGTCGTAATTGCAACATTAAACCATAATCAAAATCCAACAAAACGAGCATCAATTTTACCAAAACCTGTAAAAATCGGATCAAATGTATGGATAGGAGCCAATGCTACAATACTGCCGGGTGTAACGATTTCAGATGGTGCAATAATAGCTGCAGGTTCTGTTGTAACTAAAGATGTTAGCGAAAATACTATTGTTGGTGGAAATCCGGCAAAAATAATAAAAGAAATTGAGGTGTAAATTATGTTATATGATACTCATTACCAAGAAGGCAAAAAAGTTTGGTTTAAAAAGTTTGATTTAAAAATTGCAGGATTGTTATTTTTACCTAAAGATTTTGATGAAACTTTAAAATATCCTGCAGTTGTTGTTACACATCCTGGAGGTGGGGTAAAAGAACAATGTTCTTCATTATACGCTTGGAATTTATCACAAAACGGATATGTTGCACTTGCTTTTGATGCTTCACATCAAGGCGAAAGTGAGGGGCTTCCGAGATACTTAGAAGACCCAACGTCAAGAGTTGAAGATATAAGAAGTGCAGTTGATTATCTTGTTACACTTTCTTATGTTGATGAGAATAAAATAGGTGCAATGGGAATTTGTGCAGGTGGCGGATATACAATGAACGCAATACAAACGGAAGCAAGAATAAAAGCAACCGCCGGTATAAGTACTTGGGATGTTGGCGATAGCGCAAAAAATGGTTTTCCTGGTGTGAATATAGAAAACTTTATGCAAAAACTTTTAGCAGAAGTTGCAGACGCCAGAACGAAAGAAGCACGTGGTGAAGAACCATTGTATTGGAATTATGTTCCAAAATCAGAAGAAGATATTGATGAAAATACATCTGTAATACAAAAAGAAGCTTATGAGTATTATAGAACTGAACGTTGTTCTTATCCGACTTCTGTCAATAAATATTTAGTTTCAAGTAATGACAAATTAGCTGCTTGGGATGCTTTCAGTCATATTGATACCGTTGCGCCAAGACCATTATTATTTGTTGTCGGAAGCAAGGCTGATACTTTGTATTTTACAGAAGATGCCTATTCAAAAGCAAATGAGCCTAAAGAAATTTTTGTGGTTGAAGGTGCGACACATGTTGATTTGTATGACAAGCCAGAATTTGTTTCTCAAGTAGTCAGAAAATTAGTTGAATTTTTTGATAAAGGAGTGAAAAATGTTTAAAAATTTATTATTAAGTTTATTGTTATTATTTTCATTAATTATAGGAGCAAATAATATGAGTATTGCAAAAGATAATTCTTGGGACAAAGTTTTCCAAAAAAGTGATAAAGTGGATGTAAAAAAAGTTGAATTTACAAATCGTTTTGGAATAAAGTTAGTTGGAGATTTATATATCCCAAAGGGTGTAGCAAAAGATGAAAAATTAGCAGCAATAGCAATTTCAGGACCATTTGGTGCTGTGAAAGAACAAGCCTCAGGTTTATACGCTCAAACTTTAGCACAAAAAGGTTTTATAACTCTTGCTTTTGATCCGTCATATACGGGCGAAAGCTCAGGCTCTCCAAGAAATGTAGCATCTCCTGATATAAATACCGAAGATTTTAGTGCTGCTGTTGATTTTTTGAGTAATCAGCCTGATGTAGATGCTGATAAAATAGGAATTTTAGGGATTTGTGGTTTTGGTGGTTTTGCACTAAACGCTGCACAAATTGATACCAGAATTAAAGCTGTTGTAACTTCAACAATGTATGATATGACAAGAGTAAGTGCAAAAGGTTATAATGATTCTATTGATGAAAATGCTCGTTATGAGTTAAAACAAACTCTAAATAAACAAAGAACACAAGATTTTAAAAATAAAACTTATGCAAAAGCAATCGGTTTACCTGAAAAATTGACAGGTGAAGAACCTCAGTTTGTGAAAGATTACTTAGATTATTATAAAACCAAAAGAGGTTTTCATAAAAATTCTATCAATTCCAACGGAAATTGGAATTTAACTTCAACATTGTCTTTAATTAATTTGCCAATACTTTGTTATAGTGAAGAAATTAGAACCCCTGTTTTAATGATTCATGGAGAAAAGGCTCACAGTAGATATTTTAGCGAAGATGCTTATAAAAAATTAAAAGGTGATAATAAAGAATTATTGATAATAAAAGATGCAAATCATGTTGATTTGTATGATAACATGGATAAAATTCCATTCGCTAAGATTGAAGAATTTTTTAAATCTAATTTAAAATAAAAAGAGTAAATTTTATTTGTAAAAATGACAGTGTATTTTTATACACTGTTATTTTTATGTGTTAAATTTTATGAAGAACGTCTTAAAACAATAGCAAAAAGAGTTCTTGAGAGGTTTTATTGCTGAGTGTGTAGAATTCAGAAAGGAACTCTTATGAACCCGATTTCAGCAATTACCCCAATCTCTGTACAAAATGCAAATATTAAATCATCAAAACCACAAAATAATATCAATTTTACAGGTAATTTAGGAGATAAATTTGTTCGCCAAATTATTCAAGGTGAAAATGTAGATTCTAAAAAAATTCTTTCAGAGGTTAAAGGAACCTTTTCTTTGAGTTCTAGTAAAGTAGAAGATGTAATGGAATCTTTTATTTCAAAATTGAGAGAATTGTCCGGTGAAAACAGTAATCTATCAGACGCTCTAAGCAAGGCACAAGAAAAGATTAGTATAACCAGAATAGAAAAAGATCATGCAGTAAGTACTGTGGAGTCTAGACTTAAATTTCAATATCAAAAAGAGTTGGCCGAAAAAGATGCTTTAATAGAGCGAATGAGAACAACAATATCTAAATTTGAGCCAGCATTTAAAGTTAAATCAGTTGATGAAATTAATACAATAATGCCTGATAAAGCTCTGAGTATTATGGAAGAAATGAAAGAAAGTAAAACAAAAGCAGTATCAAGTATGTTTGAGTTCTTAATGACCGGAAAAGGTCAACAGGAAGCAATTAAACAAATTGAAAGAAATAGTATGCTGTTAAAAGCATCTGATGATGGAATGTTTAAAATTCATGAACTAAATGAAGGTCGGGATAATTTGCATAAAGCAGGCATATATCCTACATTGAACCCTACATTTGCTATTGCTCTTATTGAACAAGCTCTTATGGGTTCTGAAAAGGGACAATATATTGTAAGTCCTGTGATTGCCAAGCAGGTTAAAGATAATGCTATGGCAATTTTGACGCCATTAGAAGATAGACGTTATTGGAATACTAATTTGGAAGGGATTAATAAATCATTGAATGACACTATTGAAAATGTTATTAATTTCCATAATAATTTTTTGGCAGGGATAAAAAATTTAAAATCAAGATCTGTTGATTCTGAGTTGGAAATAGTTAGAAAAGATTTTGATATTAATAATTCATACGTTATTTTTAATGAAAAAGGTGCTTCAGAACCCCGCAAATTATCCTTTAGACAGGTTGAATCGATCGGGGCGGTAAGTTCTCGTTAACGACAAAGTATAAATGTATAAATATTAAATAAGCAGGGTATATACCCTGCTTTTATTTGTTTATATATTGTAAAGCTCTTTGATAAGAAGTTGAGTTATAACCCTTTTCCAAGTATTCAGGATAATTTTTGGCGATATATTTATATGCTTTTTTAATTCTTTTACCTCCTGATGGGTGGTCAGAAAATATATCAAAGTAATTACCAGAAATTTTGTTAAGAATAGAAATTGAAGCCAATGGATTGTAACCTGCTTTAACCATATAATCAATACTTGTGCTGTCTGATTTTGTTTCTTGACCTCTGGATAGGGATTTGTTTGCAACCCCTCCGACAATGGCGCTGCCTGTTACGATAGCTCCTGATTTTGCTATTTTAGCAGAATCACTGAATATTCCGGCGACTGTTAATGCACTTCCTGCAATTCCTGCTGTTTTTATTGCAATATTTCTTGCAAGACTTTTTTTGACGTGATTTTTGGAAATATGTCCCATTTCATGTCCGATTACATAAGCAAGTTCATCTTCTGTTTCGACATATTTTAAAAGTCCTAAATTAACAGTTATAACATTTTTAAGATTTGCAGAGGCATTGGCATCTTTATCGTCAGACACTACAAAAGTTATATCTTTTTCTATATTGTTAGCTTGAATAAGTTTTGAACCTATTCTGTTAATTTGTTTGTTCGCATATTCTGATGACCAATTTTCACAGTATGGAATAATATCAACGGAAACAGAACCTTTTAAAACATCAGTTGCAGTTTTATTTGTAGTTGTTTCTGTTGCGATAATATTATCATTGAAAATTTGCTCAGACGAAAACGCACATAATGGAATATTTAAAGCCAATATTGCTAACAAAACTATTAAATATTTTTTTAATTTAATAGTTAATTGTCTATAATTTCGCCATTCAAATACCATGTTTTTACCTTTGTAATTTTTACATTAACAAATTCGCCTGTTAAATCTTTATCACAAGGGATATGTACGATTTTGTTATTTCTTGTTCTACCTGTTATGACATTTTGACCTTTATGATTTTCAAAGTTTTCGATTAGAACTTCCATTTCACGTCCAAGAAATTTTTTATTTGAAGCAAGGCAGCATTTTCTGTTTTGTTCATTCAATCTTGCAAGGCGTTCAAATTTTGTATCTTCATCAATGAATTTATCAACCCATTTTGCAGCAACTGTTTTTTCTCTAGGAGAATATGCTGCGGTATTAGAATAATCTAATCCGACTTCTTCCATTGCGGTTAAGGTTTCTTGGAATTGTTCTTCTGTTTCTCCGGGAAATCCTGCAATAAAGTCACTTGTTATGGTAACATCAGGTACCATTTTTCTAATTTTTTCAGCAATTTGAATATAAGTTTGTCTATCATATCTGCGATTCATTTTCTTTAGAACTTCGCTGCTTCCTGATTGCATTGGTATATGGAAATATTCACAAACTTTATCCAATTCAACGGCTGTTTCTATTAGTTCATCTGTAATATCTGTAGGATAAGAAGTTACAAATCTAATACGGAATTTGCCTTCTATTGCGTTAACTTCTCGAAGCAAATCTGCAAGACGGTATTTTTTATCTTTAAAATCTTTACCGTAGCTGTCAACATTTTGTCCAAGAAGTGTAATCTCTTTAAAACCTGAATTTAGCGCATCTTTAACTTCTTTTAGTATTGTTTCAGGAAGTCTTGAGCGTTCACGTCCTCTTGTATATGGAACGATACAGTATGTGCAGAAATTGTTGCATCCTTCTGTTATTGGAATCCAAGCATTAACTGATTTTACACGATTAATTTCATATTGAACGGCTTTATCATCTTCTGTTGCGTTTGTTTCTTCGCATTCGCATATTTTCTCGCCGTTGTTTACTGCTTTTATAATTTCAGGCAGTGTATAGATTTTATGAGTTCCTAAAACGAAATCTACATAATGTGCACGCTTAAATATTTGTTGTGCTTTTTGTTGTGCAACACAACCGCAAAATCCTATTTTTAATTCAGGGTTTGATTTTTTCCATTTTCCCCAAGTTCCGATAAGGCTGTATGCTTTATCTTCACTAAGTTGTCTGATTGAACAGGTGTTTACCATTAATAAATCTGCTTGTTTTGGTTCTGTGGTTTCTTCATAGCCACAGTTTGAAAGCATTCCAAGCATTCTTTCTGTATCTGATTTATTCATTTGGCAACCCATTGTTTCTATATATACTTTTTTCATTATTTCCTTTCTATTCTAATCTGTTATATTTATTATTATATACAAAACATAATTTGTATAACAAAAGAACAGAATATTTACTATTCTGTTCTTTTCAAGTTAATTTTATTTTTAATTTTTAAACTATAAATCAAGTGTTAGAACTCTATCAAGGCAGGCTTTTGGTGAATATTGCCATTCTCTGTATGTAATACGCTTAACTTTGTAACCGCAGCGTTCTAAGATTGCTTGTTTTTTCATATTTGTCATATGGTGAAGTTTTTTAGAATCTTCCATACCATCAATTTCGATAACAAATTTTTCATCTACAACCAAATCTGCACTTAAACCTGCAATTTCTACACCTGCATTAACTTTGTGGTCTAATTTTCTTATTTCTTGAGCAACTTCTTTTTCCAGTGCATTTTTGTAAGTGTTTTCATCTATACCTGCATCTTGAATTAGTTTTTTGCGCTCTTTGTAGTTGTCAAGGTAAGAAACATAATGTCTGAAATGTCCGTCAGGCATTGTATCTAAGTCGTGAGAAACAAAGTTGATACATTTGTTTTTTGCTCTTGTAATTGCAACGTTAAACAGATTTGGTTTTTGCAAGAAGGTTATACTTTGTGGGTATGAGTTGTTTGCAAAAGCCCAAGACATTAAAATAATATCTCTTTCATCACCTTGGAAGGTGTGAGCTGTACCGATTTCTATTTGGTGTTTCTTTATCATATAGTCTGATAGAACTTTTGGTACTGAAATTTTTAACTGTTCAACTTGTGCTCGGAATGGTGAAATTATACCGATAGTAACAGGTTTTTCAGGATTATTTTTTTCATCATTTAAGACAATTTCGTGTAATGTTTTTACTAAAGCTTCAATTTCAGGAAGGTTTCTTGTCGCATCGGAATCTACTTTACCTTCAGGAACTTTAATGATATCAATGGCATTTTCACTTGAAGTTTCTTTGCGCATAACTCTAATTCTGTCATTATAAAATTCTTTATTAGAGAAATTAATAATCGGCGGTAAACTCCTGAAATGTTCATCAAGCATAACTGAATTCATAGAATAGTAATCAGCCAAATCAAACATTGAATTTGTTCTAAATCGCCACATCAACTGATATTTGTCAGGTATTCCATATTGGCTCAAGAAGGATTGTTCTTTTGCTTTTTCAAGGAATGATAAGTGAGGTAATTGTTTGTCATCACCTACAACAACAGTTCTTTTGGCACGGTACATTATAGGGAAACAACTTGCAATATCACATTGAGAAGCTTCATCAATAATTGCAACATCAAACATTCCCGGTTTTAGCGGAAGTGAATCTGATACTGCGTAAGTTGTTACACACCAGCAAGGAAACGCGTCAAGTAATGGTTTGAAATCTTCTTCTTCCATTATGTTATCTGTTTTTTTCTTGCGTTTTTCAACAAGTGCCAATGCGTGAACTTTTATTCGTCTAACTTTTTTAGCGTCACGAAGAAGTGATTTTAATGCTTCTCGTCTTGTAGATTTTAAAATATTAATCGCAAGATTATTTTGTTTTTTCTTTAATTGTCTTATTTGTTCCATCATAACGTGAAGATTACCGATTTTTTGAATATCGGTTTCTATTTTTCTTAATCTCCACTTTTGGGTTACAAAATCAAGTTCAATTTTTAATCTGTCAAGTGTTTCAGGTTCTACCTCAAAGCTGTGAATGTTCAATATTTTCTTTAATTGTCTAATATTTGACATGTTCGCAAGTGAGGCAAAAAATCCTGATTTTTCCATATTATCTGAAAGCGATTTTATCACGTCATTAATATTATCAATTTCTGATTTTTTCAACGGTCTTGTAATATATTCCAAATCCCCGATTGATGCGGTTGTTTTGGAAATTTCATCTTTTAGTTTATGCCATTCATTTTCCAAATTTATAATTTTTTCGCATTTATCTTCGGTTTCTCTTATGCAATCAAGGTGTTGAATCATATCTTTTGTGTCTGCAAAAATATAATCATCTAAATCCTCGTCAAGTGCGAATTTTCCTGAAACTAATTCTTGAAGTTGTGCACTTAATTGTCTTTGGTAATTCATTCTACCTGCTCGCAGTGCTAAATATGGCGCGCCTAAATTGTTCAATCTGTCTGCAACAACATCAACTGCTTTATCCATTCTTGAGGCAACAAGAACAGTTTTTCCGTTTGCAATTAAGTGAGCAACTAAGTTTACTATAGTTTGAGATTTTCCTGTTCCGGGAGGTCCTTGTACTGCAATTAGTTTACTGTTTTCAACATTTTTAATAACTCTTTCTTGAGAGTCACTTAATGCAAGCGGGGTTATAGGATAAAATGGTGCATCTGCATCTTTTAACGGGAATACCTTTTCTACAGATTGTGTGTATTCATCATTTATTACTCCTAATGTTGTTTCTCTGAATACTCCGCTTGGCTTTTCTGAAATTTGTATAAGTTCGTGCAGAACACCTGCAGTTACTGCAGGACGTTTTGTTAATATTATTGCACTTGAATCAACGACACTTAATTTTTTAATGTTATTTGTGGTTGATTTTTGTTTGGTTTCACGAATTTCATCTTCTATTATTTCATCAAAATTTTCACCATTAATTTCGGTGTCTGAATAATCTTTTTCTTGATTTTCTTCTTTCGAAATATTATCTTCAATGTCGTTATCTGAAGTGTCAAATGTAATTTCTATATCAGGAATAAGTGATTTTAAGGTTACAAGAAAAATGTCCATTTTTTCTTTTGTAATCGGCAAATCAGGCACTACATCAAGTATTCCTTCCAAAAATAAATCAACTTCATCATCGTCATCACTTTTTTTCAACAAAGCAGCTATCGCTCCTGTGTTTAGTGATAAAACATCATCCTGAAGAATACAATTTATATTTACTCCGTTACGTTCCAGTTTGCAAGGAACATATAATAACGGGGTTAAAAATTCGTTTTGTCTGCGAGATTTTCCGTTTTTACCCACAATAAACATATACCCGTAGATTAAATATTTATCTCTGGCTCCGGAGCTACTTTGAAGCATTAATTCATTTAAGTTTGGATTTGAACCGTCAAGTTTTAAGTATTCCAAGCCTTCTGTTAATAAGGTTTCTTTCTCTTTTAAGAATATCCATTTGTTATCCTTATCACCTTTTAGATTTCTGAAGGTTGAACTTTTAACTTCTTCTCTTACGCAATCGTGTAGATACAAACTTAATTTTTTTATAAAACTGTTATTAAATGCCGAATTAAGGGCTCTGGTTGCTTCTTGTAACATAAATTATAAACTACCTTCTTTTTTGTACATATTCCATTTTACACCATTTTACGCTAAAATCAACGTATGAAAATCATAAATTTACAGGATAAAAACTTATTTTTTATAGGCGGAGTAGTTAGAGATGAACTTCTTGGCAAAGAAAGTTTTGATGTAGATTTAACGTATGTCGGAAATGCGATAGAATATGCCAAAACTATTCCTGATGTTCAAATTGTACAAATTAACGAGCCTTTTGGAACTGTAAGAATTAAACTTAACGACGAAGAAATTGACATTGCCTCAACTCGTGTTGAAACTTATCCGCAAAAAGGTCACTTGCCTTGTGTGTGTGGAATTGGATGTCCTTTAAAAGACGATATAATGCGTAGAGATTTTACGGTTAATGCTTTAGCAAAATCAACTTTAACCGGTGAAATTGTTGATTATACAGGCGGGCTAGATGATATTAAAAATAAAATTTTAAGAGTTTTACACGATAAAAGTTTTGTTGATGATCCGACAAGAATTGTAAGAGCTTTGAAATTTTCAATTAGGTTTGGTTTTGAGCTTGATGAAAATACTAAAAAACTTCAAGATGAATACTTGAAAAATATCAATTACGATATGTCTTATAAAAGACTAAAAAAAGAATTGGTTGAAACTTTTAACTTAAATTCACAAGCTGCATTTGAAAAGTTTATAAATGAAGGAATTTATAAACTTGTTTCTGCTAAGAGTTTTGAATTGCCAAAGGTTAATTTTGAGCATCTTATAAGAGAATTTAATCCTGAAAATATTTGGATAATTTATGTTGGTTTATTACCTGATATTTCAGCTTTGCCATTAACAAAAGTTGAAAAAAAGATTGTTGATGATTTCAACAAATTAAAAAATAACAAATCTTTTGATAGCGATTTTGAAATATGTAAGGCTTTTGAAGGTTTAAATTTAGAAACAATAATAATGTATTGTTCAATAAATAAAGATATAGTTGAAAAATATTTGCATAAATTACGTTATATTAAAATTGAAACAACAGGAAAAGATTTAGTCGAAATGGGGATAAATCCATCCTCAAAATATCAGCAATGTTTTGATTTTATATTGGAGCACAAATTAAAAAATCCTGAACTTAATAAAGTTCAGGAAGTGGAACTTGCCAAGCGATTTTTTGGAATTATTTAATTCCAAAACTTGCTTTGATTTTTTTCAAATGTCCGTTATGAGTTTCAATATCAATAACATTGTTAACTGCGGTTAGCAAATCTTCTGATTCGGGACCTTTTCTAAGAGCAACTCCATATGGTTCTTTGGAGTATCTTTTAGGTAACAAGTCAACTGATTTATCTCTAAGCGCCATTCCGATTAAGATTGTATCGTCTGATACAATAGCATCAACTTTTCCTGATTTTAATTGTTGCAAAGCAGCAGGATATGTTTTGCAGCCGATAATTTTTACTCCCGGAACTGCAAGTCTTATACTTTGTTCACTTGTTGAACCGAAAACTATTGCAACTTTTTTTTCTTTTAAATCTTGAATATTTTTAATTAAACTTCCTTTTTTTACAAGTATTGCTTGTCCTGCAACATGATAAGGTTTAGAAAACATAATTAAATCTTTTCTTTTTGGTGTAATTGTCATTGTTGCAATGAGCATATCAACATCTCCTGAATATAATTTCATAATTCTGTCAGATGTTGTAACAGGAACAAATTCAATTTTCTTTTCATCCCCAAGCAAACCTTTAGCAATAAGCCTTCCCAGTGCAGGATCGTAACCCATATATCTGCCTTGTTTATCTTTATATCCAAATGGGTATGTATCTGTTTTTACGCCAACGATTAATTTGTCACGTTTTATTATGGTGTGCAAATCATTTGAATATATTTCGTCATTTTTTTTGCCGCATCCGCAGCAAATAAAAACAATTAACATTAAAAGTAAAAATATCTTTTTCATAATTTTATTATCCTTTTTTACTAATGATACCTTGTACAAAAAGGAAGTCAAAAAAGTTAAATATATTTATTTTACAAAAATTTTAATGTAATATGAATGTTATGAAAACGATAACTTTAATAGGAATGATGGGTGCCGGAAAAACTTCTTGTGCTAAGATTTTAGCTCAAAAACTTCATTGTGAATTTATTGATATTGATAAACTAATTGAGCTGCACAACGATTGTTCTGTTTCAGAAATTTTTGAAAAATATGGGGAAAATCATTTTAGGACACTTGAGAAAAACGCGATAAAAGATAATGTAAAACCTGAAAATATGATTGTTTCAATAGGTGGCGGTGCGTTTGAAAGTCCCGATACCCAAGCGTTTTTAATAGAAAATTCAAAGGTTATTTATCTTCAAACTTCAGCAGAAGTTATTTATGAACGGATTAAAACAGATTTGACAAGACCGTTGCTAAAAAATAATATGAGTATTGAGCGGATTAAAAATATTATAAATAAACGAGAAAAGAATTACGAAAAAGCAAATTATTTAATAAATACTGATGGTAAAACACTAGAGCAAGTTGTTGAAGAAATTTTGGGAGTTTTAAAATGAATACGTTGGAAGTAAACATAAAATCACGCGCTAAACAATATCCTATTTATATTGATAATGCTGACTTTTCAGTATTGAGAAGAAAAATTATACAAGAATGCGGTGATAAAAATTATATAGTTGTGTTCAATCAAAAAGTTTATAAATTATATTCAAAAGAGTTTGATTTTCCAAAGGATAGGATTTTTATTTTAAAAGACGGAGAAAAAGAGAAAAATTATAAAAATTATCTGAAAATTTTAGATTTTGCTTTGTCCAAAAAATTAAAAAGAGAAGATTATATTATTGCAATAGGCGGTGGTGTAGTTGGTGATATTGCAGGTTTTGCTGCATCAACTTATATGAGGGGTATAAATTTTATACAAGTGCCAACAACACTTCTTGCAATGACAGACAGTTCTGTAGGCGGTAAGGTTGCAATAAATACAAATTATGGCAAAAATCTGGTTGGAGCATTTTATCAGCCAAAAGTCGTTTTTATCAATACCAATTTCTTAAAAACTCTTGATGTAAACCAATATAAAAGTGGTTTGGGAGAAGTTATTAAATATGGATTTATCGAAAAGAGTTGCGATGAAGATAGTGAATTTGATTTGTTGAATTTCTTAAATGAAAATTGCGAAAAAATTCTCAATAAAGATTCTTATACGATGGAAAGATTAATTTCAGCCTGTGTTCAACTAAAGATAAAAGTTGTTGAAAATGATGAAAAAGAAAGCGGATTAAGAAAAATATTGAATTATGGTCATACGTACGCTCACGCTGTTGAGAAATTGACAAATTATAGAAAATATACTCATGGTGAATGTGTTATTGAAGGTATAAAATTTGCACTTAATCTTGCAGTGAAAAAGAATTTGATAGACAAAGAATATCAGTTTTTATGTTCTGATATAATCCAAAAATATGAATATAAACCTCTAAAAGCTTTTGTTTCATCAAAATATATTCCTATAATGACCACTGATAAAAAGGCAACAGGTGATTGTATAAACTTTATTTTGCCTGTTCAATATGCACAAGTTGGAGAATATAAATTCACAGTTCCTGAATTGTTTGAATTGGTTAGTGATAACAAGTAGCTAATCCTAAGTTTATAAATTTGTTACATTTCATTTTATAGAAGGCAATTTTTTCGTCTTGAAATTTTTTATATTAATACATAGGGGAAAAAGTTTGTTATGGGAAAAGAAATCATAGAAAAACAGTCTTTTGACTCATTGGTTGAATTTGACGAATTAAAGGCAATATCAGGCTTGGAGTCTGAGAAGTTTTTAGGAAAGCCTCACTTCAAAACAAAAGTTGCTTCTCTTGTTTCGAGTATTAACTACATAGAAAAAATTAATCCATATTCAGGTTATAATTTTGGTATTTTGCAAATAGAAGAAAATTTGCGCAATGAAACTCTGCGCAATATTATATACGAACTAGCAAAAGCAATAGATGCAAACTCTGATATAGAAATTAAACGTCTTAAGGTTAAGTATGGCGATACAAAAGAATTTGCAGCAGCCAAAAAATTTCTTGATAAAAAATGCAAAGAAGTTTGGAATATTTTTGATAACAGAAAAACAAAACTTGAACTACCTAAAAAAGCTATGAAAACTCTTGGTATTTCTAATCAGCCATCGTTAGATTTTCTGTTTGAAGATTGCTTGAATTATTTTGAAAAAGAAAATTCTACAACAACAGTTGATGTTATCAAATCAATTTTGAATAATGTTAATTCGGATTATACTCTTGATGATATTTTGAAATATTTAAAAGCGAAGCATGAAAAAAGAGTTTTTGAATATAATATTCATACAGTAGCTTATATTGCGAAGGTTTTAGATTTTGATAAACAAAAACTTAATGATATGGGTATAACTAAAAATCAAATATGTGCTGTTTTTAAGGCTCTTTCAGTTTCTGAAAAAATAAAATGTATAGTAAGATATTATCTTTGTTTTAAAAAGTAAATAAGTATTAAGATTTTCACATTTTAGTAGCAAAAAATTTTATGTTTGAATTTAAATAAGAATATGAAATTCGATTATTCAAAGCGAGTGATATCTTTCTACGATCATAATGGTATTAGGGTGTTTAAGAAGTTTAATGCGCTTAATACTCGTATGAAGTCTGTTGATTTATATTATACAGACAAAGGTAAATATCCTGCGATAATGATTGATGATTATGATGGTGAAAACCTTGGAACTTTCGAGCTTGTATTTAATAAAGCTAAATCAACAATCGAAGGAAAACAGTTAATTTCATATACCGAAAGAGAAGGTAATGGACAATTATTAACATTAGCTGCGATAATTGAGCTTGCACAAAATCGAATGAACAACTTAACCTATTTTGCAGGTGATACAAGTAATATTCCATTTTTGGCAAAGTTTGGTTTTGTTTTAGAAACCGATGATTCTCGATATATTATGAACGGTTTAAAACAAATTATAAAAAGTAAATTGCCAAATATCGAAGAATTTAAGTATAAATCAAGAAATTTGCATTCAAGACTTGATATGTTGGGAGATGTAATTCCTGATGACAAATCAATATTTAAACTAGGGTGTAAAATTTTGAGTGATTATTTTAAGTTTATTGCTCGTCATCGTTATCCGAAAAAATATTATCCATACCTTGAAGTCGGTTCGGATATGAGATTTACGGATTGGGATTTAGTCACAAATAAGAGGTATCTTGATAAACTTATGGATGTTCATTATCTTGATTATAAATTTTAGATTGTGAAGGTTTAATGTGTATATAGAAAAGTTTAAAGTAGAAGAGTGGTTTAATAAGTATGAAAAAGATGCGGTATATGATTTGGCAGATACTTGCGTTGAATCATTATCATTAGACGAACTTTTTGAAATAACCGGTAATAAAGATGTTTACCTTTCGGAATTATTTCAAAAGAAATTAAATTATGGTGATATTTATGGAAGTTCAAGATTAAAAAGTGCAATTTCATCATTATATGAAAGTCAAACTTCTGAAAATATTACAATAACGCACGGCGCAATTGGTGCAAATCAACTTGTAATAATGTCATTAATAAATAAAGGTGATAAGGTAGTTTCTATTGTTCCGACATATCAACAGCATTATTCAATCCCAAAATCATTTGGAGCGGACGTTAAATTGTATTTTTTGAAACAAGAAAATAATTGGCTTCCTGATTTGACGGAATTAGAAAACTTGGTAGGGAATGATACAAAAATGATTTGCATGAACAATCCTAATAATCCTACAGGGGCAGTTATTCCTGATGAGATGTTAAGTGAAATTGTGGAAATTGCAAGAAAATCTAATGCTTATATATTATGTGATGAGGTTTATAGAGGATTAAATCACACAGGAAATCCTTTTTCATGTTCTATTGCTGATATTTATGAAAAAGGAATTTCAACAGGCAGTATGTCAAAGGTGTTTTCTCTTGCCGGTTTGCGACTTGGCTGGATAGTAGCAAAAAATGATATCATATCGCAAATAAATCATCACAGAGAATACAATACAATAAGCGTTGGTATAATAGATGACTATTTTGCAAGTTTGGCGATAGAAAATCGCGATAAGATAATAAAAAGAAATCTTGAAAAAATAAAAACAGGGAAAGATATTTTATTAACTTGGGCAAAAAATGAACCGCATATTGAATTAATAGAACCAAATGGTGGAACTACAGCATTTGTAAAATATAATCTTCCAATATCATCAACAGAATTATGTAAAACTTTGCAAGAAGAAACAGGAGTTATGATTTTGCCAGGAGAAACTCTTGAACTTGATGGATATTTAAGGATTGGTTATGCTAATAATTTTGAAAAATTGAAAAAATCCTTGGAGATATTTTCAAATTGGATGGCTGAAAAGAAGTTCGAATAATAAAAAATCCTGTTCTTATTAAAAGAACAGGATTTTTTCTATTTTATAAATTTAACTACATAGAACTTACGATAGCTTGAGCAAGATTATCGAGTTCTTCAGCTTTATCTTGTTTAACCGCAGATTTTATCATTACATTAGAACTTATAAATTCTGTATTTTTCAATTTAGAAAGAAGTTCAGTCATTAATTTTCCGCAAGTTGGAGCCCAACTTCCATTTTCAATAATTGCGATTTTGCGGTTTTGCAAGTTATGAGCAACAACATCGTGTAATAGATTTTCCATATTAACAAAAATTCCGTTGTTGTATGTAGTTGATGCAAAAACAATGTGAGAATATTTAAACGCATCAGACAAGATATAAGAAAGATGAGTTGTAGAAACATCATACATTTTAATATCTTTTACTCCGCGTTGAGCAAGTTTGGTTGCTAAAATTTCAGCAGCATTTTGAGTTCCGCCATAAACCGAAGCATAAGCAATCAAAACAGAATTTGTTTCAGGAGTATAAGATGACCATTTTAAATATTTATCAATAAATACTTCAAGATTTTTTCTCCAAATATATCCGTGAAGCGGGCAAATCATTTTGATATCAAGATTTGAAGCTTTTTTCAATAGTGCTTGAACTTGAGGTCCATATTTTCCAACGATATTTGTATAATATCTTCTTGCTTCATCCATATATCTATGGTCATAATCAACTTCATCAGCGAAAATATTACCGTCTATTGCACCAAATGCACCAAAGGCATCTGCTGAGAATAAGATTTTGTCTGTAGTATCGTAAGTTACCATAACTTCAGGCCAGTGAACCATAGGGGCAAAAACAAATGTCAGATTATGTTTGCCTGTATTCAATGTGTCGCCTTCTTTTACGAGCATATATTGATTTTCATCTAAATCGAAATCAAAGAATTGTTTAATCATAGTTTGAGTTTTTGCGTTACAAACTATTTTGATATCAGGATATTTAGCAACGATAGTTGGAATTTCAGCACAATGATCAGGTTCCATATGGTTAATTATTAAATAATCAAGGTGTCTGCCATTCAAAACGTGTTCAACATTTTCCATAAATTGATGGGTAACGGCTCTATCTACTGTGTCTAAAAGAACAGTTTTTTCATCCATTAATAAATATGAATTATAAGAAACACCTGTTGGAACTGGATAAACGCTTTCAAAAAGGGCTATTCTTCTATCATTAGCTCCGACCCAAAATAAGTCAGTTGTAATTTGTTTAGTATTATACATCTTTTTCATTCTCCTCAATATTATTTTCTTAAATGATAGCACAAAAAATTGTCTGTTTGATGTATAATGAGTATTTATTAGGATTGTAAATATTTGTTTACAAAAGTATTAATTAGATAAATTTTTGGAATTTACAGATATTAATAAGTTATGTACTTGTTAAGTGGTGTGAAAATATGTTAGTATCTTTTTATCAAAACAATATATATCCATATAATACAGCGAGAAATAATATTACATATACAGGAATATCACCAAAAATGAAGTATGATTTTTTTGCAAAAAGTAGAAACGGACATCTTTTAAAAGATACGTTTAATAAAGAGCAAAATTCGCTTGATATATATTCAACAGGGCTTTATCCTGCGAATGTATTAAGTAATCTTGCGCCAAAAGAATTTGTTTTTGATGGTGTAAAATGTGCATCAATGGAAGGCTTTTTGCAAAGTTTAAAGATAAAAGATGTAGAAAAACAAAAAGAAGTATGTGGATTATATGGCGGGAATGCCAAAGAACGATCTAAAAAATTTACCCAATGGCTTCAAACGCATAAGCTTTATTGGTGCGAAAAAGAATATGACAGATTTTCAAAACAATATAATGATTTATTAAAAAGAGCATATAAAGCTTGTTATGATCAAAATGAAATCTTTAGAAAAGCATTGGCAGATACAAAAGGAATGAAACTTACTCATTCAACCGGATCTATAAATGCTGGTACTACTATTATTACAAAAGACGAATTTACAAAGATATTAACGGATTTGAGAGATAAATAAAATATATATATTTTTTTTAATATAAAACCAGATTAAATAATTTTCTAAGTTGGTTAAAATATTGAGATTGTTCTACGTTGTTGGTAAATTTATCCATAAAATTCCAATCAGTAATGAATATTTGTCCATCGGAAGTAACTTTTAGAACGTTTAAATCTTCAGGAATTAATGTATTATAGTAATTTTCTTTTTTAGCGATAGTTTCCAAATCACTAATAAATTTACATTTTGCAAGGGTATCTATTTTCTTTTGATTTTTAACAAAACTTTTCATTTTTGCTTCATTTTCAGGTAATTTTAGAACAAGCATAGTGTATTGTTTATTTTTATTTATTGCTGTTTTTTCAATTTTTGGACAGCTTGTTATGTCTAGTTTATTTAACATAGTAAGTGTTTTTTTATAATCTTGGATATTTTCTTTAGTTCCGATTATAAATTTATAATTATCCATTACATATGTAGATGGACTTTGAATTTTTAAAGATTTATCTTTGTTGAATATTTTAATAATATCAATCAAATTATTTTCATTTTTAAATTTTTCACTTAATTCTGTAATCTTTGCAGTTGCAGGATTATTTTCAGAATTCTTTTTAAATATTGAAGAAAGTTGAAAGTTTCCGATGTAATTGTTAATTTTCATTTATATTACTCCAAGTTCTTGTGCTATTTTTTTAATGTGAGCTTCCCATTTTTTACCGGACCATTTATGGTTTGGGTTTTTAATATGTTTAATAGATGCCCCTTCTAACAAAACGAACGGAAGTGCTCCATAACAGTTATTATTAGGTGCTTTTAATATTCCATTTTCTCCGGGCATAAGAACGATAGTTCCTGAAGATCCTGTGCGCCCATAGCCTTTTCCGCTTCCTGTCATCAGAATATCTATCGCTTGAGCTGCATCAGGGTTAACTTCTTTTAAATGTAAGTATGCACCTGTTTCATTGTATGGTTTTGCATCTATAATATGTTTTGAATATCTGATTTTTATTCTATCTTTGAATTTATTGATGAAATCTTTTATTATTTCCGAATCATTTGTATAATTATCTGCATTTTTACCCGGAAATTTATCCTTATTCAGAACCCCTAGATTCATAAGTCCATCGCCATCGTATTTTGAAAATGTTTCAAGAGCTTTTTTAGCGTATGGAGTTGCACTCATTGGGGATAACATCAATTCTATTTCTACACCTTCAGGTATATTTGCTTTTCTAAGTGCTTCTGCGGTATTTACAATCATGCTTCTTCCGCTTCCCGCAAAGTCATCAGGTACAACGATTGTAATTTTCTTTTCCCCATTTTTTAAAACCTGTTCGGCTAATTTAGAGATATTTGCAGTATCAACTATTGTTCCTGTTGAATTTGCTTGCCTATACATTTCAGACATATAAGCATTACTTGTTCCAATATTTCGTTCAAGGTTTTTTATAGGTGTAGGGCTTAAAATATATACCGCACTATCTGCTGCTATTTCATCTCCTTGTCGTTTAAATATTTTCAAAATATCGTCATTTGTTTTTATTCCTACAAAGCATTCTTCAATAATAGGTTTTAGGGCTTTTGTATCTTCAACTGATGAGCCGGTTAAGTGTTGAACTCCTCTTGTTAGCGCCGTTTCGGACACTTTTATAGCTTTTCTTCCGGCATGTCTTATTACTAAAGTGTCACAAGGATAATCAAAGATTAATCGTTGTGCATTAGGGATAGTCGCATTTTTAGACGAAGAAATATACTTCAAACCTTTAAGGTTTGTCGGATGAAGTTTTTGAGCATATTTGAATAACGATAAAATACTAACCATACACTTATACCTATTATTTATAAATAAAACTTTTGAGAAATTTTGCTAATTTTTATGATGTTTTATAGAAGATTTAACAAATATTAATAATTTTCACCGGTAAGAAAGGCAATGATTTCTTCGTTATATCTTTTATCTACTGCGCTAAATGGGAAAATTTCTCCTCCAAATTCTTTTCGCACATGTGATAGGGTACTTTGTATTTTATTTTTCGAGATACAATCTATTTTGGTAACTACTGTTATAATGGGTAAATTATATGCCAAAACCCATTCTCTCATTTGGTAATCGTTTTTTTGAATTTCGTGTCTGCCATCTACAAATTGTATTAGGGTTTTGATTTGTTCTCTTTTCAGAAGATATTCTTCTAAATATTTTTGCCATTTGTTTCTTGCTTCCATCGAAACCTTTGCATAACCATAGCCTGGAAGATCTGCAATCATAAACTTATCAGAAAAATTGAAAAAATTTATAAGTCTGGTTTTACCTGGAACATTTGATGTTTTTGCAAGCTTTTTATTATTTGTTAAACCGTTTATAAATGAAGATTTTCCGACATTAGAGCGCCCAAGCAGAGGAAATTCTGGCAATGTATAATCAGGACATTGACTTAATTTTTCTGCACTTATTAAAAATTTTGCATTTATAAATGGTTTCATTTTGATACTGAATTTTTTTCTCTAATTTCTTTTACTTTACTTTTATATAACACAGTTTGAAATAAATTACACATTTTTTCGTTATTTACAACGGTAAGTTGAGTTTTATTATTCAAAAAATCAACGCTGAAAGATGATTGCTGGTTAAAGATATTTGCTTGAACATTAACGATTTGAAACAGCCCCTCAGTTAAAATACTAAGAGGCTCTCTCAAAAAAGTTTCAAATGTTTTTCTTATATCGAATTTTTTTTTCATAATGATTATATTTTTATAATCTTTGTCTGAATACGTTAATTCTTTGTTCAACCGCTGCTTTATCAGAAGCATTTGGTGCTAAAGCCAAATATTGAGTATAATATTTAACAGCACCTTGATAGTTTCCTTCTGCTTCGTATGATTGAGCCTTTAACTTAGCAATAGAAGGTGCGTTGTGATAAAAGTCGATTGCTCTGTTACAGTATTCAATAGCTGAAGCGTAATTGCCTTCTTTATATTGACGTAGGGCGATTTCGAAAAATTCGTTAGATTTCATTTCGCATAAATCAATATAGTGAATACCATTTAGTGCAATTCTGTTTGTAGAATCAGCCATCAAGACTTTTTGTAATGCTTTTCTTGCGGTTCTGAACTGTTTATGTTGAACAAGAATTTCAGATAAATACAATTCATCATCAATAGTATTTGCAAAATTGATAGCATTTTCAAAAGTATAAACAGCATCTCTTTCTCTGCCTAAAGATAAATATGCTTCACCCTTGATAACAGTATCCATCAAACTGTTGCTTGCTGATTGAATGATATAATTCAAGTTTTCTGTAGTCAACTCCATCTGGTGGGTAATCTTACCTAATTTAATTTTAGCAAGGTGTAATTTCAGGTCATTTGGAGTTCTTTGAATTGCTTCGTTGACATAGTCATAAGCAAGATAAACGTCTTTGTTAGTAGTGAAATCTCTACTGTCTGCTGTATCTTTAGACATTTCGTAATACGTATTAGCAAGTCCGATAATAGCAGTGTTGTTGTAAGTAGTATCACCAAGAAGTCTTGAATAATATTCAAGTGCTTGTTGATATTTCTTAGTTTCCAAAGACATATTAGCAACTCTTAAAATTCCTTCTTTGTAGTTAGGATTTAAGATAATAGCTGTTTTTAATTCTTCCATAGCAAATTCGTGATCGGAACGTCTTTCATATACACCTGCAAGGTTAATATAAGGACGAGAATTTTCCGGTTTTACTCGGATTGCTTTTTTGAATGAATTAATTGCAGCCGCTTGGTTGCCTTGTTTTAGATATAATTCACCTTGCAAGTTCCAGCCAGGAGATGAATTAGGGTTAATGTGTAGTGAGTGGTTTAGCCAAGTTAAGGCTTTTGTATAATCACCTCTGCGAGCTTCAACTTGTCCCATATGATACATTGATGTAGGGTTGTGTGAGTTACATTTGATAGACTGAAGATAATATTTTTCAGCCTGATCCAAATCACCGTCTAACATAGCGACGTTACCTAAGTTATCATATGCCGGTGCATAGTTTGAATTATATTTTAATGCCATTTTGAACAAATCTTGAGCATCTTTTTTGTTGCCTAATTTTAAAGTTGCAACACCCATTGCATTATATGCTTGGAAATATGTCGGATCTAAAGTTACTGCAGTCATAAATTCTTTAATTGCAGCATTAGATAAGTTTCTGATATTTTTGATATATTCAATATCAGAAGATGTTTGACGCATCAAATAAATCATACCTTGAGCGTAATGCAACTCAGGTTTGTTCGGGTATTTTTTTAATAGTTTATCCAACTCAGATTGAGCCGGAGCCAATTTGTACTGCTTTGCTTGAGAGATTAGTTGTAATGATTTAGCATCAATATCGTTAGGATTTTTTGATAAAATCTCTTTTATGCGTTTATCTGCATCTTCATAATTGTTGTATTCAATCATTCGGCTAATATCTACATAATTTTTAGATACAGAAACACCTACTTTAAGGGTTTGAGCCGTAGAATTTTCAGGGGCACATAAAATACAAGATGTCGCAAGCAATGACATTATTAATACTTTTTTACAATTCATGTTTTCCACCCACTTTTACTTTCACTATTCTATTTATTATAAGAATATTGTATAATATATATTATAAAAAAGCAATAAGGTATTTATATGGGATTAAATTCAAAATCAAAGCAGGATTTAGAGGATTTCAAGTCATACATAGTAGTAGAGAAAAATTTTTCAGCGCACACGGCAAAAGCTTATTATTCGGATATTTTGGCGTTTTTGCTCTGGCTTGGCGATGATGAATGTGAAGGGATAACATTTCCTAAGATAAGGGAATATTTGCATTTCATGCAGATTTATAACTATAAAAAAACGACAGTAGCAAGAAAGATTGCATCGTTGCGAACATTCTACAAATACTTGCACAGAGAGCAAAAAATAGACAATAATCCAGCGGAGAATTTAATTTCCCCTAAACGACCGAGAGAATTGCCAAAATTCCTAACAAAGGATGAGGTTGAACAGATATTGAACAATGTTAATATTGACACTCCTGCAGGGTATAGAAATCGTGCGATTTTAGAACTTTTGTGGGCTAGCGGAATGCGAATTTCCGAATTAAGCGGATTAAATTTTGGGAATTTAAACCTTGAAAATAATGAAATTACTGTTTTTGGAAAAGGTGCAAAAGAAAGAATTATTTTGATAACAGACAGGGCAAAGAAATATTTGCAAGGTTATATAGATTATGCAAGACCGCTTGTTGCAAAGGGTTATACTTTGCCAGCCATAAATGATGAAACTCCGTTATTCATAAATAAAACGGGTTATCGCTTGCAATCAAAAATGGTAAGAAACGTTATAAATAATATTGTTGAAAAGATTGAATTGCCTAAAAAAGTAACGCCCCACATGTTTCGTCACAGTTTTGCAACTCATTTGATTGAAAACGGAGCGGATTTGAGAGTAGTTCAAGAACTTTTGGGGCATGCAAGTATTTCAAATACTCAAATATACACACATATTTCTATGCAGCATATGAAAGAAGTTTATAACGAAACACACCCGAGAGCTTAGTTTCTGGAATAACAATATTTTTATGGTACGATACTTGTAAAGTGTAGGACTTGGAAGGTTATGAGTATAATATCTGACGATAACGAATTTCAAACAAATATTCAAGAGGTAGAAATTAAGAAAAATCCTGTGACAAAACCTGAAAAAATCGAATGTGACAGGAATTTTGAAAATTGTATTCGTCCAAAAAGTTTTGATTCTTATATAGGTCAATCAGCCCTAAAAGATACGTTAAAAATTACTATTGAGGCTGCTAAAAAACGTGAACAACCATTGGATCATTTACTTTTTTACGGACCTCCCGGACTTGGAAAAACAACTTTAGCGGGTGTAATTGCGCAAGAGATGGGTGTTGATTTAAAAATAACATCAGCACCTGCATTAGAAAGACCTCGTGATATTATTGGTATTTTAATGTCATTAAAGGGAAATGAAATTCTCTTTATTGATGAAATTCACAGGTTGAATAAAGTCGCAGAAGAAATTTTGTATTCAGCAATGGAAGATTTTTATTTAGATATGACAACGGGAAAAAGTCAGACAGTTAAAACATTGAGAGTACCACTTCCAAAATTTACTTTAATTGGTGCAACAACAAAGGCAGGTGAATTGTCAGGTCCTTTGAGAGATAGGTTTGGGATTATTCATAGGCTGGAATTTTACACAGAAAAAGAACTTGCTCAAGTAATAACAAGAACTGCAGGAATTTTAAATATTGAAATTGATGAAAAAGGTGCTTATGCAATAGCAAGACGTTCAAGGGGAACTCCTCGTATTGCAAACAGACTTGTGAAAAGAGTTAGTGATTATGCAATAGTTAAGAATAACGGAAAAATTGATGAAGATATTGCAAATAATGCACTTGATATTTTGAAAATTGACGAATTCGGACTTGATACAACAGATAGAAGTCTTTTAAGATTGATAATTGAAAAATATGATGGCGGGCCAGTTGGAATAGAAACGATTGCGGCTGCAATCGGTGAAGATGTCAGAACATTGGAAGATGTTTGTGAACCTTATCTTTTACAATCTGGTTTGTTACAAAGAACTCCAAGAGGAAGAAAAGTTTCTCCTGCTGCGTATAGACATTTGAATTATCATACCTTAAAACAAAATTCAAATCAGCAAACATTATTTTAGGTTGTTATTATTTTTTCATAACAACAATATCATCGTGTTTAACTTGGTGTGATAGTTTTATAATTGCGTCATTATCCATTCTTATACATCCGTGAGAAGAGTGTTTGCCGATGCTTGCGGGCTTATCTGTTCCGTGAATATATTCACTGTTGTTCCATTTTACACCTGAATATGAATCTACCATTGTTAAAATTATTACATTAGGACCAAAAGCAGAGGGCTTTTTTCTCCTGTTTGTTTGTGGCGGTGCTGTTTTATAGGGGTAATATTCCACATGAGAAACAAGTCTTATTCCAACGGATGTCGGGGTTGATTGTTTCCCGCTTGCAACACTATAGGCAATTTCAGGATTTCCTTTTTTATCGTATTTGTACAAAATATTATTTGTTATATCAACAACGATTGTTGCAGTTTTTCTTTTCCCTTGCATAAGAACAACAGGGCAAGGTGCTTGAGAAAGAACTTCTTTTGATGTTGTTCCTTTAGGTGAAATCGAATTATTGCCGGAATTTGTTGTAAGAGTTGAATAAGTTTGTGCAAAGATTTTCTCAGGAGTAAAAAAGATAATTCCTGTTATTATAGTGATAATTATTAGTGAAAATTTAAAATAATTTTTATACCTATTCATTATGCTTTTATTAAACTCTTAAAGTTATTATTTTTCTATTACCCTGGTTAATTATTTGCAATAAATTGTTACTTTATGTAAGATTTATTCAGTGGGGAAGTTTAATATCTTATGATAGAAAATCTTGATAAAATCAAAATAGCGATTGATATAGAAGCAAAATATCAATATATTGATCTTCACGGAAAACGTCAAAAGTTTTCGGATTTTATCAAGCAGGAAGCAAAAAAGAATTACAAAAAATCCAAGAAAAATCCAAGGTGGGCAGTTGTAATCGAGGCATTTGAACAGTATCCTTATTCTTCTATGCCGGATAGAAAACGAGCAATCGATCAGCTTGTAAGAGTTATTCGTGCAGAATTACAGCAAGAAAAAGAAGCACAACAAGAAGAAGAAAAAATGCAATTACAGCGTAATAAATTACCGTCTGAAGTTGACGTTATGTATATTAAAGGCGTTGGTCCAAAAGTTGCTTATAAACTTAACAAGTTGAATATTTTTACTGCTCAGGATTTGATGATGTATTTCCCTAAAAAGCATATAGATTATTCATCAAGAACGCTTATTAAAAATCTTAAAGAAGGTCAGACAACTACAGTTTTTGGATATATTAAATCGGTTTCTGCTTTTAATACAAAAAATAATTTATCGGTAATAAAAGTTTTAATCAAAGATGAAAGTGGAAGTTTTGAATTAAACTTTTTCCAAGCTAAAGGAAACAGATATTTATTAGAACGTACAAAGGCACAATTCCCTGTAAATGCAGCAATTATGGTGTCCGGTGTTGTAAAAATGAATAACTACAATTACCAATTAACAATGGATAAGCCTACATATTCAATTATGAACGGTGAATTTTTAGAAAATTCAGAATCTAATTTAAATCTTGCAAGGATTGTTCCAATATATACGGTTTGCGAAGGTTTGAATATTAAAACTTTGCGCAAAGCGATTTTTAACGCTGTTGAACTTTATAAAAAAGATATAAAAAATATTATTCCTGATTTTATAAGAACACGTTTAGGAATTTTAGATAAAAGTATTGCAGTTGAACAAATTCATTTTCCAAAGTCTATGGAGATGTTAGAGCAGGCAAGATTTTCATTGATATTTGAAGAGCTTTTCTTAATTCAACTAAAACTTTTAAGAATAAGAGAAGCAACAGCTCAAAATACTTCTTGTTATGCGCTGAAAGTTCATACAGACGGGCTTGTTCAACAGTTTATTAAAAATCTTCCGTTTGAATTAACTTCAGGTCAAAAGCAAGCTGTTAATGAAATTCTAAATGATATGAATTCAGATACTCCAATGCAAAGACTTTTGCAAGGTGATGTAGGTAGCGGAAAAACAGTTGTTGCAACGATAATGTTATTGGCGGCAATAGAAAACGGTTATCAAGGAGCATTGATGGCTCCGACAGAAATTCTTGCCCAACAGCATTATAACAATTTGGTTCAATGGTTAACCCCAATGGGCTTGAGTGTCGGGTTGTTTTTAGGAAGTCACGGGAAAAAACTTCGTCAAAAATTTGAAACTGATTTGAAAAACGGTCAAACGCATATTGCCGTTGGAACACACGCTCTAATTCAAGAAAATGTAGAATTTAATAACCTTGGTGCGATTGTTGTAGATGAACAGCATAGATTTGGCGTAAAACAAAGAAATGTTCTAAAACGAAAATCACATAATCCGCAAATTTTAACAATGACCGCAACACCAATTCCAAGAACACTTGCATTAACTGTTCACGGAGATTTGGATTTGACCGTTATAAATGAACTTCCCAAGGGTAGAAAACCTATAATCACGACATTAACCGGTTCTCACAGACAGGTTTGGAAACTTATAAAAGATGAAGTTGATGCAGGCAGACAAGCATATATTGTTTATCCTCTGATTGAAGAAAGTGAAACACTTTCAGCAAAAGCTGCGACTATTGAAGCAGAAAAATTAAGACAGGAAGTTTTTCCTGAATATAATATCGGATTACTTCACGGGAAATTAAAAAATGATGAAAAAGATGCCGTAATGAAAGATTTTAAAGATGGTAAATATAATATTCTGGTATCAACAACAGTTGTAGAAGTTGGAGTAGATGTTCCGAATGCAACGGTTATGGTAATTGAAAATGCGGAAAGATTTGGTTTATCTCAACTTCATCAGTTGAGAGGTCGTGTAGGAAGAAATTCTTTACAATCTTACTGCGTATTGATAACATCTTCTCGCTCACAAGAAACAAGAGATCGTCTGAGTATTATGACAGAAACTAATGACGGATTTGTTATTGCAGAAAAAGATTTGCAGCTGAGAGGACCTGGAGAATTTTTGGGAACAAGACAGTCAGGTTTGCCTGATTTAATTATTTCAGATATTGTGAGAGATGCAAAAATTCTTGAAATGGCAAGGGCTGAAGCTTTAGATTTTATAAAAAATTACAATATAGAAGATTTTCCACTGCTAAAAAATGTTACAACACTGGAAATGTTTACCGGACTTGATATATAATTGAATTTTGGATTTAGATTAAAGTATTGACTTTGTAAAAAAATCCATTAAAAGATTGATGTAAAAAACAAAAATCTATATTATTGTAGATGTGGGGAATTTTATCTACAGACTCTAAATAAATTAAGGGATAGTTGCAATGAGTGAAGAGTTACAAAATTCAATATCAACCGATCAGTTATGTAAGGAATATAACTGGTATCAAAACACATTCCCGCCGATTGTGCAGAGTTCTTGTAATGAATTTTTCGATCCTAATTTTAGAATGGAGTTAATTGGGATAAGCAAAAACATAAATTGTTTGTTAGGTGATGAATCTTGTTTTGTAACAAAGATAAAGATAGGCAAAGATTATGAAATGTTTTTCAGGTTAACTGCAAAAACTGTAGATTTAATTTTAACCAAGATATTAGGTCAATCAAAAGCCAAGTTTAATATCAATAAAATTTCAGAGTTAGAGGCAAAAGTAATTACATCATTTAATGATTATTTATTTGAACATTTAAAAGGTTTGTTAAGTCCATTACCACAAAATGAATTAAAACGTAATAATTTTGACGTAATTCATCTAACGTTTATAATAAAGGAAGCGGAAGAATATAATAACAAAACAGGAAAAGTTTTTATAACAATTCCAGCCGTGTTATTAAAACCAGAAGCAATAGTTTCAAATGCAGACAAATTCTCAGAAGAGGATTTCCCGAATACAGAAACAATCGCAAAAGTATTTGTTGGAAAAACAAGATTCTCACTATTTGATATTAAAAATTTGGAATGTGAAGATGTAGTTGTATTTGAAAATAGTGATATTGAAAATTTACAACTGTCAATAAATGATAAAACTTTTACGGTAAAACTAAATCCGAATATGGATATATTTATACCGGAAGAAGAAGACGGAGGAGAACAGATGAGTAGTAATGCTCCAAATATATGGGATAGTCTTGAAGTAGAAATGGTTGCAGAATTTGATGCAGTCAAAATATCTCTTGGAGAATTAAAAAGTATAGAAAACGGTCTTGTTGTTGATTTAACTTCACTTTATGACAACAATGTAACATTAAAGGTTGAAGGAAATGCGATAGCAAGCGGAAATCTTGTAATTGTAAATGATAAATATGGAGTTAAAATAAATCAAATATTAACTCCTGGAGATAAAAAATCAGCACAGCCTGTATCTTCAAATCCGGCTGGAGATACAGAGTTAGAAACAAACGAACCGCAGTATGAAAATTCTGAAGAACAAGGTTATGAAAATAATGAAGAAGAACGCGAAAATGAAGATGAAGAATTTGATTACAGCGATTTTGAACTGGAAGATGAGAACATATAACAGCAATTTATAAATAAGAGAGGTTGTTTTTATGGGCGGATATGTGGCAAATTTTATGGTATATACAATGGCAATGATAGGTTTAATCTGTTTTGCCGTATTTGTGTATAAAAAGATTATGGACGGAAGCCTTGGAAAAAGACGCACAAATTACATAGAAATTGAAGATACCTTAAATCTTAACCCAAGAAAAACACTTCATGTTGTTCGTGCAGGAAATGAAAAATTTTTAATTGCATCAGATATTGATAGAACAACTTTAATATCAAGATTAAACGGAAATAAAACATATTTGCCTGAAATGGACGAATATCAAGATTCTCGTCAGTCTTTTAGAAATGCAATGGATTATGTTGCACAAAAACAGATGGAAGTTAATAACGGTATAAAACCTCAAGTTCAATCAGAAGTGCCGAAAAGAGTTCATCTGGAGCCAATAACAAGAAAAAGTGAACACGGAATTGGAATTTCTAATATAAGAAAATCAATGGATATGAGAGCATCAGCGCCAACAGCTGCAGCTTCGGCATATCAGGCAAAACAACAAAAACAAGTTCCGTTACAACAACCACAAAGACCAGTTCAATCACAACAAGCAAGACCGGCTGTTGCACAGAAAAGTCCTAAAGTTGTTGCAACAGGTAATACAATGAAAGATATGGCAAAAAAAATAAATCAATTGTAAGGATATAATATTATGGATCAATTACAAACTCTAAATCCCGTATTACAAATGCTGATAGTAATGTCAATGTTTTCATTACTCCCATTTTTATTTTGTTGTATGACAAGTTTTTTGAGATTTGTTGTAGTCTTTGCAATGTTAAAAACAGCAATGGGTACTCAATCAGTGCCGCCTGCGATTGTAATAATAGGGTTATCTATAATTTTAACATTTTATACAATGGGTTCAACATTCCAAAAAATGTATGATATGGGTTCCGTTCCATATAAGCAAAATCACGATATGATAGCAGCGATTCAAGAGGGTTCAAAGCCATTAAAAGAATTTATGCTAAAGCAGACGAGAGAAAGTGATTTGGCATTTTTTGTTGAGATGTCGCAGCAGCCAAAACCAAAATCTCCTGATGATTTAACAATATGGCAAGTTGCGCCTGCATATATTGTGAGTGAATTAAAAACATCATTTGAAATCAGTTTTATAATATTTGTACCTTTCATAATATTAGACCTTGTGGTTGCAAATATTCTGTTAGCACTTGGTATGATGATGTTGTCACCGACTATTATATCGATGCCGTTTAAGTTGTTGATATTTATTGCGGTGGATGGTTGGACATTGATTGTTCAGGGACTTGTTTCCAGTTACAACTAAAAGTATTAGAGGAAAAGAAACTTATGGAAATGCTGTTAGAATACTTAGCAAAAGGATTTTTAATAATGTTAGCAATATCAATGCCTTGTGTACTTGTTGCCGCAGGTATTGGTCTTGTTGTTGGTATTTTGCAAGCTGTTACACAGGTTCAAGAACAAACAATCGCAGCAGCGCCTAAAATTTTAGGTGTGTTTTTAGTAATCATAATTGGCGGAGTTGGTTTTATTAAGCTTCTTACAGGCTTATTCCAAGAAGGAATGGTTCTTGCGTTTAATACAGTTCCAAAAAGTGAGAATTTCGTATTGGAATCTGATTATCATAAATATACAAAACCGTTTTCTTCAGAGATGAAGGATAGATTTAAGAATGTTGATAATATTGACCAAATAATGAAAAATCCTGGTAAATTGCCATATCTTGACGAAGCACAAAGAGCAAAATATTATCCTGCTTCAAAAGATGCAATGCCAAAACCTGATTTAGTTGAAACAAAAAAAATATTAGGCAGATAATAGATGGATAATTTTTACTCAGCATTAATGCAAATGTTTCCAACCGCAAACACCTACATAATGGCAGGTGCTTTGGTTTTTGCAAGATTGTTGGGCTTTTTCAGATTTTCTCCTATATTTAACAGAAAAGATATTCCTGCACTTGTGAAAATTCCTTTGGCATTATTGGTTACAATTTCTATTGTTCCGTTTTTATCGCCGGAAAAGGTTATGACACAATGTGATTCGTTTATGCTTTCAATAGTTTTAAATATCGTAACAGGAGCTGTTATAGGTTATATGGCACAACTTATTACACTTGCGGTTGATTCAGGTGCTGAAATGATTAATATGCAGATGGGTCTGCAATCAGCAACAGCTCTTGATCCGACAACTTCTGCTCAAGTGTCTATTCTAACTAAATTGATTTCTTTGATGGGAATTTTAATTTTTATTCAAGTTGGCGGGGTTTTTTGGCTGTTTAAGGCTTTATTGAGGAGTTTTGAAATATTCCCAATGTATTCTTCTGCTTTGCCTATAGCTAAACTTGCCAATATGGAATTACTTATAAAATTATCTTCTAATACTCTTTATATGGGATTGCAAATTGCAGCACCAATATTGTTAGCAACTTTGGCTCAAGATATTATTTTAGGTGTAATCTCAAGAACAGCACCGCAGGTTAACGTATTTACTTTAAGTTTCTTGTTTAAACCTGTAATTGGAGCGGCAATTTTAGTTTGGATTTTGCCAATGTTGATGAATGTTATAGAAGATTATTTCTTGAGTTTTGCAAATATTATTTAATAAAAAGGGGCTCATAACTTTTAAGTTATGAGCCCCTTTTGTAATTGTTTTTTCTTATACAATACCTTGACATTTCATTGCTTGAGCAAGTTTTGTAAATGCAGCAATATTAGCACCTGCTACATAATTGTTTCCCAGATTATAATGTTCAGCAGCATTTTGGCAAGATTTGAATATATTTGTCATAATGTTTTTAAGTTTTTGATCAACTTCTTCAAATGTCATATAATATCTCATACTGTTTTGACTCATTTCAACTGCTGAAATTGCAACTCCGCCTGCATTTGCAGCTTTTGCAGGAGCAACAAGAACTTTCTTTTCTAAAAGATAAACAGTAGCATCTTCTTTGCAAGGCATATTTGCACCTTCACCAACAGCTATAACTCCGTTTTCAACAAGTTTTTTAGCAGAAGCTAGTGAAATTTCATTTTGAGTCGCACAAGGTAATGCGATATCTGTTTTTATACTCCAAATTGGAGAATCTTCACCAGGTTTTGTTGGAATATACTCAACTCCTTCTTTGCGTTTTGCATATTCGGAAATTCTTGCTCGCTCAACTTCTTTAATTTGTTTCATTAAGTCTAAATCAATTCCGTTTTGGTCATAAACACAACCGTTAGAATCGCTCATTGCAACAACTTTAGCTCCAAATTCCTGCGCTTTTTGGCAAGCATAGATTGCAACGTTTCCTGAGCCTGAAATTGTAACGGTTTTTCCTTTTAGGCATTGACCGTTTGCATTGAGCATTTCTGTCATAAAGTATATTAAACCATATCCTGTAGCTTCAGTTCTAACTAAGGAACCGCCATAAGATAATCCTTTTCCTGTTAAAACTCCGCCTTCATATACATCTTTAATTCTTTTATATTGTCCAAATAAATAACCGATTTCTCTTGCACCAACCCCAATATCACCTGCCGGAACGTCAACATCTGCTCCGATGTGTCTTTGAAGTTCTGTCATAAAACTTTGACAAAATCTCATTATTTCATTGTCAGATTTTCCTTTAGGATCGAAATCACTTCCGCCTTTTCCTCCGCCTATCGGAAGTCCTGTTAGGGCGTTTTTAAATATTTGTTCAAACCCTAAAAATTTTATAATACTTTGGTTTACGCTTGGATGAAATCTTAATCCGCCTTTATATGGTCCGATAAGACTGCTGTATTGTACTCTATATCCTCTGTGAACAACTGTTTTCCCTTCATCATTTACATATGGAACTCTGAAGGTTATTAATCTTTCAGGTTCAATCATTCTTTCTAAAAGTGCAATGTTTTCAAATTCAGGATGCTCATCAACCACCGGTTCGATTGTTCTTAAAAGTTCATCAACCGCTTGTATAAAATCCGGTTCGTGTTGATTTTTTGATTTTGTTTCATTCAAAACTTTTTCAAGATATCTGTTCATACTATTCCAATCCTATTTTTTTTACCTGACTATTATAATTTACCGCTTTTAGCCCAAAATAGCAATATTAAATTTAATATTTTTTGTTTTTTGCAAAAAATATTATCCATGATATTATAAAGCTATGAAAAGAAAGCCAATAGTTGCAATAGTAGGAAGACCAAATGTCGGAAAATCAACTTTTGTTAATCGTCTTGTCGGTGCAAGACATTCAATAGTTGACGATTTGCCCGGAGTTACTCGTGATAGAATTTATTTTGATGTTGAATGGCAAAATAAAATGTTCACGGTAATTGATACCGGTGGTATTATTCCGGGTGATGAAGATGATATTATGGTTTCAATTTTTGATCAGGCAAAGTTGGCTTGTGAAGAAGCTGATAAGATTATTTTTCTTGTTGACGGAAAAGATGGTATAAATCCGATAGATTATGATATCGCAAATATTCTAAGACAAACGGATAAGCCAGTATTTTTGGCGGTTAACAAATGCGATAACCCTGAATCATTACTTATGGTTAGTGATTTTTATGAGTTGGCATTAGGTGAACCTATCGGAATTTCGGCCCTACATGGCAGCGGTGGTGTTGGTGATTTATTGGAAGTTGTTACTAAGGATTTTGAAATTTTAGAAGATGAACAAGATGATAATAGAATTAAAATCGCTATTGTTGGTCGTCCTAATGCAGGTAAATCTTCTATTGTTAATGCAATATTAAATACCGATAGAGTAATAGTTTCTGATGTTTCAGGTACAACAAGAGATAGTATTGACAGTTATGTAACTTATAAGGATAACGAGTTTATAATAGTCGATACCGCAGGAATTAGAAAAAAATCAAAAGTCGATTATGGTGTTGAAAAGTTTGCAGTTGACAGAGCTATTCGTTCCATAAGAGATTGCGATGTTGCTGTTTTAGTAATTGATGCAAAAGAAGGAATTTCCGATCAAGATAAAAAGATTTCATCAATTATTACAGAAGCAGGAAAAGGTTTGATTGTTGCAATAAATAAATGGGATTTGATTGAAGATAAAAAGGCTAATACAATCAACAAATTCGAAAAAGAATTGGAAGTTGATATTCCATTTTTAAGTTTTGCTCCAAAGATATTTATAAGTGCAGTTACAAAACAGAGATTGGATCAAATTTTTGTTGAAAGTTTGAAAGTTTATGAGCAATGTGTAAAACGAGTTTCAACAGGTCTTCTAAATAAGGTTATTAATGAGGCTTATGCTCTTAATCCTCCGACAAGTTTCAAAGGAAAAAGACTTAAGATTTATTATACAACTCAGGCAAAAACTCAGCCACCAACGTTCATATTGTTCGTAAATAACGAAGAATTATTGAAAGATAGTTATAAAAGATATATTGAAAACAAATTGCGTGAGGCTTTTGGATTTTTCGGAACACCTATTAGAATATCTGTTCGTAATCGTGGTGAAAAGAAAAATTAGTTTTTATAAATTGAAAAATGTTACCGATATTGGAAGTTTTTATTTCTTTTCAAATATAATGTTGTAACCTAAAATATCAGCAATAAGAAGTGTTTCGTTATAGGTTAAAGTTCCTCTTCTCAATTTTTGAGTTAAAGCATTTGGAGAACATTTTTTGTTTGTTTTCTCTTCTAAAATTTGAGCTAAGTCTTTAAGTTTGATATTTTCCTGTGCGAGCAGTGTTTTTATTTGTTCTTTTGCTTGTAGTTTCATTCTTTTTTACCATTTTATTTATTTTCATCTAAATCGTAATTGCTGATTGTGTCGTTCAGAATTTGAATCATTTCATCACGAAGGTTTTTAGGTGATATTATTTCGCAACTGTCTGTATAACGCATTAGTCTTTGGATTAATTTGTCAAAACTTTCGTTTTTATTTATTACTATAAGTTCACCGTTTTCATTATAACCGTCAGAGTATTCATTTTCTTTTAATTTATAAGTTTTAGCAAGTCTGTTTTTAAGTTTATAAACAACTGTTGTTGACATTTCGATATCGCTTGCAATTTGAGGTAATCTTACGATAGATAGAACATTATTTATTGGAATTTCGAGATTTATGTGATTAACAGTATCATAAATTCTTAAAGAAACATTTTTGCAACCGTAAAGAACTTCTTTTAGTACGCCTTTGCATTGTAATTGTTTATTATTTTTCAGATAAATAATATTTATCATAAATCTTTCTGCGCAAATTTTTTCGCACTGAATGATTTGTTCTCTAATATTGGCATAATAAAATCCAAAATCATAATTCGAATTATTAAGCAAAGAATTTAAGGTATTTTTGTCTTCGCTTTTCATTCTTAATTCGACTTTATTCAGCATATTTTGAACTTGGTTTGATTGTTTATTTTCAGGAAAATTTTGGATGTAATTTATTAAAATACTAATTGCTCTTAAGTCTGCATCATTAAGGTTTATTGAATATAGACTATTTTGAATTTTATATTTAGTATTTTCTTTTTCAATTTTCAGTCCAAAAACTTTTAATGTATTAATGTATCTGTTCAGAATTACTTGAACATTTTCTTTTGGAGTTTCTTTAGAGCCATCTTTAAATATTTCAAGCACTTTGTCGTATTCTGCTTGATCTTCGTAAAGTAGTTTTAGAAATTTGAATATTTTAAGGCAACCGTCATTTAATTTTTTATTATTTTTCATCATAGCCCTCTTTCATTTTCTTTAGGGTTGTGATTATAAAATCTTTAAAATCTTGCGGGTATAATACTTTACATTTTTTAGAAAGGAACATTATTCTTTGCATTAAATCAAATTTACTTTTTGAAGTTATTTCGATTAATAATTTATTTTCAGAACTTGAGATAATTTTTTCATTTTGAAGAGGTTCAAATATTTCGTTAACATCTTTTGTATATTCATATCCTACGGTAATTTCAGGCGTAGAGAGTGTTTTGTGTCCAAGGTTTACGCTAACTATTTTTATAATTTTAGATACAAGAAATTTTGAATAATTATTATGTTCGGCATTAAATCCATAAATATATAATTTACCATTTTCGATACCGATTTTATCGGTTAGAACAGTAATATTTTTTCGCCCGGAAATGGGTGAATTGTAATATATAGTAATTTCATTTTTGTTATTTGCATATGTTCTAAGTTGTTGAATTAAGTTTGTATCAATATTACTAATTGGAGAAATATTTGTTAATTTTTTCTTCAAATCATCATTAGAAACGTAGTCGGCAATTTTATTAAAAAATGATTGTAAAGCCATTAAATCCATGACATCAATAGATTTAGAAATGGTTTTATAAACTTTGATAATACTTTTAACTTGTTCATCGTCAAAAGTTAATTGAAACGGGTGAGAATCAATAGTATATTTATACACTCCGTTTTCGCTAATTCTTTTGATATTACAGCCAAAACTTTTGAGAGTATTAAAGTAAATTCTCAAGGCATCTACTGACAAATTTTCATGAAGATATTCATGATTTTTTATATAATCTTGAATTTCTTTATACGATTTAGGAGAATCCGTTAATAATGAAAAAATTATCATGGATTTAAAACCGGTTAAAGATAATAGGTTATGTGTAATCGTGTTAGTTTTATAAAATTGTTTCATAAAATTTTCTTTAACTCTTATTGCTATAATGCAGTCTAGCACAAACTTTCAAGATTTTCCAGTCATAAAAAAACATGCTAAATTTATTATTAAAAAATTATCATTTGTCAAATAAAATTTAATAAAATTTTTACAAGATTTCATTAAATTATCTTCATTAAGAATAGTTAACTTGAATTTTTACTAATAGTATCAGGGGGCATGGTCAAATGTAAAAAAATAATAAAATTTTTTTACTTGTAATTCTCAATCAAAAGGACTAGAGTAGATTACATAAGGAAAGCCGAATTAGAAAAAAGGCTACCAGACAACGGAAGGGAAAAACGTTACTCTGTAGTAAGTAACAAATATGACATAAGATGGTTGGACGAAAGAAATAGAGGTGATGGTGAAGAAGTCCAAAAAGGAAAGAGATTACTGGGGGCAGTCGTTGCCTGTATGGTTAGGGATATTGTATTTATTATAAACTTAATTTATTTATTTAATTTTTTATCTAGTATATTTTGGGGGAAGCAAAGACTTTTAGAAGAGAGTTGTAAGGATAGTTGTAAACTTTTTAGCCTGGACTTGAAAGAGTACGGGCTTTTTTATATTATAAAAATATGATAGAAGATTTGGAGCCTAAAAAAGTTATAGCATTAATGTCAGGGACTTCTTGTGATAGTATTGATGCAGGTTATTGTGAAGTTTATCCTGACAAATCCGTTAAATTAATTCACGGAATAAATTACAGCTACCCGGAACATATTCAAGCGAAGATATTTCAATTATTTAGGGGTGAGGCTACAATTAAAGATATTTGTCAGATGAATTTTGTAATTGGAAAATGTTTTGCTGATGCTGCAAATGTTTTGATATCTGAATTTGGCAAACCTGATTTTATCTCCAGTCACGGACAAACTATTTATCATTATCCATATGATGAAAAAATAGATAATATAAATATGAAAAGTACATTTCAAATAGGTGAAAGTTCAGTAATTGCAAAAGAAACAGGATGTATGACGATATCAAATTTCAGAGAAGTAGATATTGCGCATAATGGTCAAGGTGCACCGCTTGTTTGTTTTGCCGATGAAATGTGGTTTAAACATAAGGGAAAGAATTTTGCTATTCAAAATATCGGTGGAATATCGAATGTAACTGTTGTTTCTAAAGATTATGAAACTTTCGGATTTGACACAGGTTTAGGTAATATAATGATAGATTACTGTGTTAGAAAATATTTTGGAAAATCTTATGATAAAGATGGTGAAATAGCTTCAATCGGAACAATATCAGATAATTGGTTAGACTGTTTACTTCAAGATGAGTACTATTACTTAGATCCCCCAAAAACAACAGGAAGAGAATATTTTTCATCTGAATATATCGAAAACACATTAAAATACGCTCCACAAAACCCTGAAGATATAATAGCAACAGCAACTGCATTGACTGCCAAAACGATATCTCAAGCTTATGAGCGTTTTGTCTATCCGAATACATCAATAGATGAAGTTGTTATATGTGGTGGTGGTGCTTATAATAAAACACTTATGAAAATGTTAAGAACATATCTTCCAAAACATATAGCTTTGAAAACCTGTGAAGATTATAATATTTCAAATAATTACAAGGAAGTAATGGCATTTGCACTTTTGGGTTATTGCACATACTATGGAATTCCTAATAATCTGCCTTGCTGTACAGGTGCAGATAAAAGAGTAGTTTTAGGTAAAGTTTCATACTAACTTTAAATTACTCTTGAGTTTGTTGTCCTGCAATGATTGCATCTTTTTCAGCTAAACGGCGAGCATTTCTTTCATTTCTACGTTCAATAGCATTAGAACGCATTTTTTCTATTAAGTTCATTCCGTTAGAAGCATCAATTTTAGAATTTGCTCTTTCGTTTCTCGCAACAGATTTATCGATTTTTTTGCTTAATTTATCTAATTTTTTATCTTCTTTTTCTTTCATTTTTTCAAGACGTTCTTTTTGATCCGTAATTTCGCCTTCTAATTCTTTGATATCATGTTGATAATCTTGGAATTTTTGAACAGCTTCTTGAGCTTTGTCATATGCTTCTTGAGCTTTTTTATAATCTGTTTGTGCTTTTTGTAGATTTTCTTTCGCTTTAGTTTGTTTATCCCTTTCTGTTTCCAAAGTAGATTGTGCTTTATCTAAATTTTCTTTCGCTTCATTTGCAGCTGTATTTGCTTTATCTCTTGTTGAATCTGCTTTATCTTCTTGTTCTTGAGTTTTCTTTTGATTAGCTTCCGCAGTTTGTTTTTCACGTTTCGCATTTTCAACTGCTGTTTTTGCAGTTTGGTAATTAGGGTTAGGTGTTTGATTTCCGTTTGCATCGGTTATGTATTGTGGTGTATTGGCAAGTGTTGCTTCTGCATCTGCTAATTTTTGAGTTGCTTGACTTACTTGATCTTTAGCTCGAATATTAGCTTCTACTGCTGCTCCATATTGAGCATCAGCATTTTTCAACGCATTTAATCTTGAATCTCTTAAATCAGTTGAAGTTTTTACACTGTTATTAGCGTTTGTTACACTTTGTTGTGCATCTTTAACATTTTCTTTTGTATCGCTTACATCTGATTTGTAACTATCCATATTAGATTTAGCTTCAGTTGCATTTGATTCGTAATTACCGCTTGCCGCAGTTTGTTTCATTTGAGATAGTTGTCCTTCAGCGTTTGAAATTGCAGATGATAGTTCGCCTGAAGTTTGAGCATTTCGCATTGAAGATACACTAGATTGACCTACTGTTGAAGCTAATTGAGGAGCTGCCTCAGGATTACCAAGACTGCTCATTGCAGCATCCATTCTTTGGCTGTTTGTAGCACCACCAAATAATTGACTTCCAAATTGGAATGCTTTAAGTGCTATAGAACCATAAAGCATAGCTTTTTCAAGACCGCTCATGCCTTGTTGTTGTGGCATAGCAGCAACATATACCGGTGTTGCTGCTTCGTAAGTTCGTCTTACTCCGTTGTTATTTAACCCAGCTCTGCGTCTGTTTAAATTTACTTGATTTCTGCCTTTTAATGTGTTTTGACCTGAAACTCTGTTAAAGGCACTACTTTTACGGAACATTCCGTTAAATACAGAATTTTGAGAAGAAGCAGCAGTAGCTCCTCTCAAATTTTTTGCAGCTTGAGAGGAAACCCCTGAGGTTTTAGTATTCACGCTTATACTTCGGTTCCCGAAACTTCCGGAACCCAAGCCAGCGAGTTTATGCTTTTGTGTTGCATTAATACTCATAGTTGCTCTCTCATTTTTATACTCTTAAATATATAAAAACATGCGAAAAGGCTTGATTTCACATGTTCTGGGAGTTGTTACAAAAGTTTACACAAATTTCAAAGCTATAATATTTACAAAAATTTACAAACAAAAATTTAAAGAAGAAGTCAAACCTGTATTATTTGTTTACAATTAGATTGCAATTTATTTTTTTTGATATAGAATAAGAGCATAAGCCGAAAATAGATAGAATGTGTACTGCACATTCTATTTTAAATAGGAAACAAGTTAATAATATAAAAGGAAATAAAATTATGGGTATCAAAGGAAAAAATGACAGAATGGTAGTTTTAGCATGTGAAGAATGCAAAGAAAGAAACTACACAACAACAAAAAACAAGAAAAACAACAAAGAAAGAATGGAATTGAACAAATATTGTCCAAAATGCCAAAAACACACAGCGCATAAGGAAACTAAGTAGATTCTCAATATTGGGGAATTACAACTGAGATTTCCCAATATGTGCGTCCTTAGTTCAGTTGGTAGAACGTCGGTCTCCAAAACCGGATGTCGAGGGTTCGAGTCCTTCAGGGCGCGATTTTAAACTAAAAATAAAGGATTATCAAAAATGAACGAAACAATAGATGCAATAAAGACATACTTCAAGGGAGTAAGAGCCGAATGGGGTAAAATCAGTTGGCCGGAAAGACGAACTGTAATAAGTGAAACCATTTCGGTAATAGTTATTGTATTTGTATTCACCGTTGCAATATATTTGATGGATCTAATATTCAAGGGTTTATTTAGCCTAATAAAATAGGATTTAAGCATAAAAATTAAAGGTGGCTTATGACTAAAAAAGAAAAAACAATGGAAGAAGAATTAAACGAAGATATCTTGGAAGAACAATCCAAAGCAGCTGCAGAGCAAGCTGAGAAGGATGCCAAAAAGAACAAAAAAAGATGGTATATAGTTCACACATATTCAGGATATGAAAACAAGGTAAAAGTAAATCTTGAAAAACGTATTGAATATATGAATATGGGTGACAAGATATTTAGAATAGAAGTTCCGCAAAAGACTGTTACTCAGATGAAATCTGGAAAGAAACAGGAAAAAGAAGAAAAAATCTTCCCGGGATATGTTCTTGTAGAAATGATAATGGACGAGGACAGCTGGTATGTTGTAAGACACACTTCCGGAGTAACAAAATTTGTTGGTTCAGCGAAGAAGCCGATACCTGCAAGAGAAAGTGAAATCAAGAAGATTTTACACAGATCATCATCACAAGTTGAAAAAGTTGAATTGGATGTTAAAGCAGGTGATAAAGTTAGAATTATATCAGGACCATTTGCAGACTTTGATGCAGATATTGTTGAGGTATATCCTGATAAGTCTAAACTTAGAGCAAATGTTTCAATCTTTGGACGTGAAACTCCGATAGAATTGGAATACAAACAAATAAACAAACTATAATTTAGTAAAACAGATAGTACAAAAGATGTGGAAGGATTTTTATTCAGAGTGATAAAAACCGTTATTACCACAAAAGGAGAAAAAAATGGCAAAAAAAGTAGTAGGAAAAATTAAACTTCAAATTGAAGCCGCAAAAGCAAATCCATCACCACCGGTTGGTCCTGCATTAGGTCAACATGGTGTTAACATAATGGACTTTTGCAAACAATTCAATGCAAAAACACAAGACAAGGCAGGATATATAATTCCGGTTGTAATTGATGTATATGAAGACAAAAGTTTCACATTCATCATCAAATCACCACCAGCTCCTGTATTGATTAAAAAAGCATTAAATATATCAAAAGGCTCATCAGCACCTAACAAAGATAAGGTAGCAGAAATTACAAGAGCACAATTGGAAGAAATTGCTAAAATCAAAATGGACGACTTAAATGCTACAACAATGGAAGCAGCAGTTAAGATGATAGCAGGTTCTTGCAGAGCAATGGGCGTAACCGTAAAGGATGCGTAGATTTAATTGCTGTTGTGATACAAAAGTGTATTAAGACAGAACAAACACAAGTAACCGCTTAAGCAGTTAAATTATTAGGCGGAAAAATATGGAAGGACAGAAGTCCGCAAACACCATGAAAGGGAAATTAAAAAATGTCAAAAATAACTAAAAAACAAAGAAAAATGCAAGAAATGCTAGAAGGTTTTGTACAACCATCTACAGCAGTTGATGCAATAAAAAAATTACAAGAAATTTCAAAAGAAGTTTCAAAATTTAACGAAACAGTAGAATGCCATATGCGTTTAGGTATTGACGTTCGTCAAGCTGATCAACAAATCAGATCAACAGTTGTATTACCAGCAGGTTTAGGTAAAGAAGTTAAAGTTTGTGTAATTGCAAAAGGTGCAAAAGCAACTGAAGCAACTGAAGCTGGTGCAGAATATGCTGGAGCAGAAGAAATTATTGATAAGATTTCTGGTGGCTGGTTTGATTTTGACACATTGATAGCAACACCTGATTGTATGGGTATGTTAGGTAAATTGGGTCGTGTTTTAGGTCCAAAAGGTTTAATGCCAAACCCTAAAACTGGTACAGTTACTATGGATATTGCTAAAGCAGTTAAAGATGCTAAAGCAGGTAAAGTTGAATACAGAGCTGACAAACAAGGTATGATTCACTGTCCTATAGGTAAAATCCAGTTTAGCGAAGAAGATTTGGTTAAAAACTATGCAACATTAGCTGATGCTATTTTGAAAGCTAAACCAGCATCTTCAAAAGGAACTTTTGTTAAATCAGTTTACTTATCAACAACAATGGGACCTGGTATCAAACTTGATCCAAAAACATTTGCTGCTGAAGTAAAAGAATTAGTTTAAGATTGTAATTTACTAATAAAAAAAGGCACTCTTGAAAAAGGGTGCCTTTTTTTGCTAGTATTTTGTTTTAAAATAGTGTGTATATTGAAGGAGGAATTATGTTGAGTGAAAAAGATAAAATGTTACAAGGATTGTTATATGATGCAAATTATGATGAATCTTTGAAGTTAGAGCGAAATAAAGCAAAAAGAATTTGCCAAGAATATAACCATCTTGTGTATGATGATTTTGAGGGCAGAAAGAAGTTATTAAAAACACTTTTAGGTAAGACCGGAGAAAATTTTTTGATAGAACCTTCATTTTATTGTGATTATGGGTATAATATTGAAATTGGAGAGAATTTTTATTCTAATCACAATTTAGTTATTTTAGATCCTGGGAAGGTTAAGTTTGGGGATAATGTATTTATTGGGCCAAATTGTGGATTTTATACCGCAAATCATCCGTTGGATCCTGCTATGCGCAATAAGGGTTTAGAAGATGCCAAACCTATAGTTGTTGGAGATAATGTATGGTTTGGAGGAAATGTTGTTGTTTTATCAGGAGTCAAAATAGGCAATAATTGTACAATAGGTGCAGGAAGTGTAGTTACCAAAGATATCCCTGATAATTCTCTTGCAGTTGGTAGTCCTTGCAAAGTTATTCGTAAGATAACAGAATAATTTATAACCATTCAGGGTAGTAATAAATTGTTATAATATCTTTTGGTCTAAGCCTTGCGTGTCCACCTTTGATAAAGTTTGTAAGGGAACCTACAAAAGGTATTGGTGTTAGTGCCCATTTAAGCGGATAAACCCAGAAACATCTGTTTTGCCCTTTTTTGATATAAGTGCTTTGCATTTGAGAATTTTTTATTCCCGGAATTTCAAAATCATCAACAATTATTTCAGCAGGAAAACCATTCATACCTGCTGTGATTATTGTTTCAATATGTCCATTTATAATATCACCTTTTTTAACGATACTTTGTCCATTATAAAAAACGTCTTTAAGTACTCTAAATTTAAGTATATCGCCTTCATTAAGAGGTTCTTTTGTTGTAAATTCTTCAACAATAGCTAATTTTATAGGAACTGAGGTTGTGCTTAAATAATTGTACGGCAAAGTTTTTGCTTGTGGAACATTTTCTTCTGTGCAAAACCCAGGTGTTATAAGGAATATGAAAAATAAAATTAAAATCACAAATTTATTCATAATGAACTTCCTCTGTTGATTTTGATTGAATTTTATCTTCCAGTAATTTTCTGTTATTAACTGAATTTAGTAGAAAATTTTGATAATATTCATTATTTATATAATTTTCATCGTTAAGGTATTGTGGATATTTATAAGTTATGTACTCATAAATTCTTGCAAGACGTTTTGACGTTAAATTGTGTCTTGAAAATCTATCCATTCTTTTTTGCGGACAGGTTTTATTTATATAAATTATAAGAGCAAGTGGAGAGTACCCTGCATTAACCATATAATCAACGGCTCTTTTATCGGCAACTGTTTCAAATTTTTTAGAACCTAGTGCAACTTGAACAGAATCCAATGTTCCACCCCAAATTCCGCTATAAGATTTTACGGCAGTAGATATTTCTCTTGCTAGCATCGCAGCAAGCTCATCATCTGTTTGAATATGCTGATATAGTCCGTCATATACTATAACTTGTCTTTTCGTAAGTGCTTTATCTGTTGAAAGCAGTGCCTTTTTTGTTTTAGGGCTATATGTAAAGACAATTCGTTTAGGAATTTTATTGTAGTTTAGTAAATCAGTTCCGACTTTATCAATTCTTGTTTGTATTGCATTTTGTTCTTCAAGCGTATCAGCTGCAAAAGCAACGTTTGATGCTAATAAAATGCACAGAAATAATATAAATTTTTTCATTAATTCTCCACCCTTTTTATTTTCATATTATATCTATGACAATTAGTTTTGGCAATATCCTATCTTTCTCAAAGATGTAAAGATATATTTAAGTATATCCTAAAGGATATTCATTAAGTAAGATGTTTATGTTAGTATGAACTTGCCCAAAATTATTTAGGCACAATAGCTGAAATTGTAGATAAAAAATTAAAAACCAGACGAATGGAAAGGGAATTAAGAATAAAAATAAGTAGAATTATTTTTATAATAGTGGCAATGCTGCTATTTATTGTGCTGTTTTCTAATAGCGTATTCGCGCTGGAGGCAGATTCTTCTGACCAATCAGATAACGCAGTAACAACAGAAGAAATTTCAGAACCTGTATTAGAGATTAGCCGTCTGATGGAAAAGGTAAAATCATACTCTTATGAACTTCAAATAGGTGCCAAAACACGGGAAATTAATACTCAAGGTATAAAAATTGAAAGAAGCGAATATTATCCGAAATTAAATCTTCAAGCTGGCACTGAATATACTAAGAATATGCGGGATAACAATATAGGAATGGTAACAACAGTTGGGGATATGTTTTTAAATCCATACACACGTTATCAATCAATTATGGGTTTAGTTTTAAGTTATAACTTATTTGATTTTGGAGTAAGACGAGGAAAACTGGATATTGCAAAGGCAAGTGTTCAGATAAGCGAAATAGAAGAACAGGAAAAATGCCAAGATATATATTTGAAAGTATTAGATATTTATACAAAAATTCTTGTAATCAAAAAGCAGATAGATATAAATGAAGAGATTTTGCAAATAGAAAAATCAAATTTGGAACTTCAAAATAGATTATACAAAGCGAAGCAAATTACTAAAAATGATTTAAATAATTCGGAAGTAAAAGTAGCAAAGGTTCAACGCAGAATAAATGAATTACGTTCGATATTGCTGGAAAACTTGGAAAATCTTTCATATTATACAGGTGAAAAATATGATATAGCAGATTTAAAGATAAAAGAATCTCCAACCCCGCAACTTTCAGATTCCGATCCGGATTATACAAATAGTATAGTTTGGAAATTATATGAAAAACAGATTAAGAAAAAAGATTTAGAAATAAAAGTATTAAAGCGTAGTAACTATCCGAAAGTAACGGCATATGGAAGGTATTATTTATATGGTTCAGATCCTTCAAGTTACGGAAGTTCATTAGGCGATATAAGTGCTTCAAATTATACAATTGGTGGAACAGTAAGTATGCCGATATTTGATGGCTTAAAAAATCGTGAAGAAATAAAGAAAGCAGAAATAGAAAAAAGCCAACTGGAAATTGAAAGAGATAAATCTATGGCTGAGTACAAAATGCGTCTGATGACATTACGCCACAATTTAGTTTATGAAAATGATCAAATAAAAACAGATAACGAGATTTTAAAATCATTAAACGAAAAGGTATCAAATCAAACAAGGTTATTATCAAAGAAATTGATAAGTCCAACAGAATTAAATGATGCCAAGATAGAAAAACTGGAACAAGAAATTGAGTTAACCAAAGATAACTTGATGAAATTTGCGATAGTAAAATCAATACAAATATTAACAGAAGTAAATTAAGGTGAAAATAATGTTGAACCGAGCAGAACAAGGACAAAATTCAATAGAAAAATTAAACGATATAAATACAGGAATATTAGCACTGGAAGTTGTATTGAGTCTAAAAGGTTTAGAATCAATGGTTAGTGCAAAAGTTCGAGAATATGGAATAACAGGTAAGAATTTAACTCCTGAAGAACTTTTATTGATAGGCAAAGTTTCGGGTTTGAAAATTAAGCGCAAACGCATTGGTGTACTTGATTTAGCGGGACATTATCCATTCCCTGCAATATGTCGTTATGAGAATGGCAATTATGTAGTTCTTTTAGGAGTTAAAGAATCAGAAGAAAAGGTTTTGATATTAGAGCTTCCAAAACTTCAAGCAGAAACCAGAAATCTCAATGATTTTTCACAAGAAATAGAAGAATATATTTTTGTTATGAAAAATTGCCCAATGTCAAAGGAAGCAGAATTTGGTTTTAGGTGGTTTTTCAATGAAATAAGTAAATATAGTGGAATTATAACCGAAGTTTTGTTAGGTTCATTTGTTGTGCAGATATTTGGAATAGTAACACCATTATTTACACAAGTTATAATAGATAAAGTTTTGGTTCATAACTCAATACCGACACTACAAGTGATGGGTATTGCCTTTTTGATAGTTGCGCTATTTGAATTTTTATTAAATGTTTCCAGAAATTATATTTTTATACATACAACAAATAAAATAGATGCAAAATTAGGAGCAAAAATTTTCAAACATTTGTTGCGTTTATATTATGTGTATTTTGAAAATAGACCTGTAGGAAACATAATTTTACGAGTAAGGGAACTTGATAGAATAAGGGAATTTATTACAGAAAAATCTGTATCTTTAATAATAGATACGGTATTTTCTGCGGTATTCATAATTGTAATGCTTTTATACAGTACAAAACTAACCATAATAGCGTTAATTTATGTATTAGTTTTGGGTCTGCTTTATATTTTGATAACACCTGAATTAAGAAATCGTTTGGATGAAAAATTTCGCCTAAGTTCTAAACAAAATTCATATTTAGTAGAAACAATAACAGGTATTCAGACCGTAAAATCAATGAGTTTAGAAGGCTCTTTTTACAGAAAATGGGAAGAAAAATTAGGCGAATATTTAAACTCCAGTTTTAAACTTTCAATATTTGGGAAAGTTACAGGTTCATTATCTCAAGTGTTACAAAAACTAATGACTATAACAATTTTATATATTGGTGTAATGGAAGTTATAAGCGGAAGATTGACAATAGGTCAGTTGATTGCATTTCAAATGATAGCAGGTCAATTTAGCAGTCCGATGTTGAGATTGTTGAATTTATGGAATGAATTTCAACAGGCATTATTGTCCGTTGAAAGAATTGGTGAGATTTTGAATAGCCCAAAAGAACATCAATCAGGTAAGGCAATAAGACTTTTAAAACTTACCGGAGCGATAAAGATTGAGAATTTATCATTCAGATATAATGTTGACGGTCCAAAGGTATTGCAGAATGTGAATTTAGAAATACAACCCGGAATGCGTATTGGAATAGTTGGTCGAAGTGGCAGCGGAAAATCAACGATAGCAAAATTAATTCAAAGGTTATATTACGCAACTGAAGGAACTATATACATAGACGGAATAGATATTCGCAATTTAGATCCTATGTGGTTACGTTCAAAAATAGGCGTAGTATTGCAGGAAAATTATTTATTCTCAGGTAGTATTCGAGAAAATATTGCCTTACCAAATCCAAGCGTACCAATGGAGAGAATAATCGAAGTGGCAAAAGAATCAGGAGCTCACGAATTTATATCCAAATTACCTCACGGTTATGATACTGAAGTAGGTGAAAGAGGTTCGACATTATCGGGTGGACAAAAACAAAGAATTGCAATAGCACGAGCACTAATAACAAATCCTCGTATATTGATATTTGATGAAGCAACATCAGCTCTTGATTATGAATCAGAAAGAATAATCAGAGATAATATGGAGCGAATAAGTAAAGGTCGAACAATGTTAATAATTGCACATAGATTATCAACTATAAAAGATTGTGACCAAATTGTATGCTTTGAAAACGGACAGATAGTTGAAGTCGGTACACATTCACAGCTTTTGAATCAAGATGGGTATTACAAAAAGTTATATGAATCACAAAGTAACTAGGAGCAGGCATGAAAGAGAAGAAATCATTATATAGCAAAATAAAAGAAATATTTTCATCTGACGATAGTTATGAATTTAAACCAATGTTAGAAGAAATAGAAGAACGTCCGATGAATCCATTGGGACACTTTGTATTTTGGACAGTAATAATATTTATAATAATTTCAATTTTGTGGCTTTATTTTGGGAAAGTCGATATTGTTGTGAATGCAAAGGGTATTGTTATCCCAGAAGGAGAAGAAGTTTTCATAAAAAGTTTAAATGTCGGAGTTATAAGTGAACTTCAAATAAAAGAAGGCGATAAAGTATATAAAGATGAAATTCTTGGAGAAATTAACCCTTCAGAAAACGAACCGGAATTAGAATTGAAGAATTTAGAAGACGAAGCCAAAATGACAAGAGAAGAATTATCTCAAGCAGAAGCAAAGTTAAGATACGCCAATGACCGAAAGAAACGCCTGGCATCAGTATCAGATATAATAACGAGTTCAGAGTATGACGAAGCAAAAGAATCAAGTGCTGTATTAAGTCATGAAGTTAGCAGATTACATACCGCTCTGAAATCAATAGAAGATAGAAAAAGACAAATTGAAAACCAAACTCAAATACTTAAATCTCCAATAGATGGTTATGTTGACAAAATATATATTCACACCAAAGGTAGTGTTGTAAAATCCGGTGAAGAAGTTATATCAATAATTCCATCAAATGTAAATCTTCAAATAAAAGCCAAGGTTCGAAACGAGGATATTGGCTATTTAACAAAAGGAATGCCGGTATCGATAAAAGTTGATACTTATAATTTCCAACAATACGGATTATTAGAAGGTGAAGTTAATATAATTTCGCCAAATAGTGAACCTGACGAAAGATTAGGCAGTATTTACACGGTTTATATAACACCGCTAACGCAGAGTTTGAAAGTAGAAGGGCATGATGAACGTATAAAAATAGGGATGACAACAACAAATGAAATAAAGATAGGAAAACGAAAAATAATAGAATTTTTCATCTATCCGTTAATCAAATATATGGATGAAAGTATGAAAGTAAGATAAAAGGATTATCAATTTAAAATTTTGAAAGTAAAAAGGAATTAAGATTAGGAATTTCCAAAGCTAAAGGAAATTATGGAAAAGGAGAAAAAGATGAACGCAAGTTTAATAGAAAGAGAAACAACAAAAGGATACGAAGAGTTAGTAGTAAATGCGGATTTAAACAAATTTACGATAGAAAATTTATCTAAAACTTGGACTAATATAATAACGGACGGCTATGACAGTGAAATAGTTTTACGTAATGTATCAGCGAAAGATATTGTTGCATATTTGGATTCAAATAACACCTTGTATATAGCAAGAAAAGGTTCAATTTCATACTTGTTAAAAGAATATAGCAAATATGAACAACTTCAATCAGTGCCTGGTTCAGAAGATATAAAATTTATGCCAAATTCAGGCGGAATTTCATTACCTTGCTATGATCCTGTTGTGCTAAATATTTATTTAGAAGATAAAAAAGGTGTTGTAACAAAATTAGATATAACGAGTTATTTAGAACAAACAACACAAAAGGTAAATGAATTTTTAGCAACAACTCAATACAAAGATACAGAAACTTTGCTATTATATGCAGATAGCAAAACGAAGAATAAATTACTAAACATATACAAAAATGAACCATACAATCTGGATATAACAGGTACAGAATTGAAAAATAGTATTAAGGGCGGAAATGGTTCAGATGTAATAAACGCAAACGGCGGCAATGATAAAATTTGGGGATTACTTGGAAATGATACACTATATGGCGGTGCCGGAAATGACACGATAGATGGTGGAGATGGTGACGATATCTTATATGGTGGAGCTGATAACGATAAATTATATGGAAAAGACGGAAATGATATATTGTATGGAGAGGCAGGAAACGACAGACTATCAGGCGGCGATGGAAACGATACATTGTATGGTGGAGAAGGTAATGACACAATATATGGTGGCTATGGCGACGATATCATATATGGTGGTGCAGGCGATGATAGAATTTATGGAGAACGAGGATTTAATACAATAGTTTTCACAGGAAATGGCGGATTTGATACGGTATATTCAGGCAAAGGTGAAGATACGTTATATTTTGAAGATTTTTCAGATTATGCAGATGCAAATATTCAATATATGAAAAACGGAAAGCATTTAGTAATCGGATATGGTGGCTTGGATGAAAATGGAAATCCTCTAAATACAATTACATTAGCAAATTATTTAAAAAGTCCGACAAAATCCTCAATAAAATATTTAGATTTTGGAGAAGAGCATATAAGATATAACATTTATGAAGAAGCCTTGCTAAGTTTTACAGGAAATCCTGATAAATCAAACAAAATAACAGGAACAAGTATAAGAGATTTTATTGTAGGCGGCGAATGGAAAGATACATTAAAAGGCGGTTCTGGAGATGACGAAATATATGGAAATGGCGGAAACGATAAAATCTATGGAGATAATGGAAACGATAGCCTTTATGGAGGTGCAGGTAACGACACTATAAAAGGTGGCGCTAATGACGATTATATCGAAGGTGGTCTTGGTGATGACAGAATATATGGCGGCTCAGGAATAAATAAAGTAGTATTCAGAGTTGGCGATGGAAATGATTATGTATATTTAGATAAAAAGGGTGTTTCTAATCTGGTATTTGAGAATGCGGATGTTTCAAAATTAAGTTATGACAAAGATGGAAATCATTTGATTGTAAAATATTCAGATACAGATAGTGTAACTATAGTAAATTATTTCAAAACCAAGAATGCCGCAGACTTATTAGGAGGAAAGTTGTTATTTGGAAATAACGAAAGTATAAATTTATCAGAAATTGTAGTTCCAGGACAATTACAACCAAATGGAACATATAGCTATATAGGGACAGATAAAACCAGTAGTATAATAACAACGACAACTAAGAAAACTGCATACGTAAATACAGGAAATGGAAATAATACAGTATTTTTAAATTCTTCATATGGAACAGTAGAAGGTGGAAATGGCAACGATACAATTTATATAAAAGGTTCCAACACAAAAGTTTTGACAAATGAAGGAAATGACACCATATACATAAACAGTACAGGAAACTTTGTTGATGCAGGTTCAGGTAATAATACAATATACATAAACAAAACTTCTGAAGTAATCGGAGGTGAGGATAAAGACACTTATGCAATAAAGAACCTATCTTTTGATGTAGATATAAAAGATTTAGGCGGGACAAATGATGAAGTAATAATAGGTGAAAAACGAAGCAATATAAATTTCGTGTATAATGTTCAGATAGATGAAGATGGTCAGATTACGGATAATGACGCTTCAAATGACTTGTATATAGTAAGTGATAAAGTTTTCAAGAATATATCTAAGAGTTTAGGCAAAGGAACGTTGATAGAGGATTATTTTACGAAAGACGAATCCGGCAAGAATGGTGGAATTGAACACATATATTCAAAAGATGGCTACACAATAAGTTTGGATGATATAAATATGGTAAAACAACAAGTCGCATTTTGGCTATACAATAACAATTATGGAAGTACAGATGAAGTATTTGCCAGTGGAAATAAAGAAGCTATTTCATCAATTTTGGCTATATATCAAAATGCGGATAATTATTGGAGTACAGGTTCAACTAATATAGAAGTTTAGATAAAAATAGAAAAACGAACTCAAAAATTCATCCTTAAAAATTATTTGGGGATGAATTTTTTTACAATAAAATTGCTTTTTAAATTTTTATAATTAAGAAAGATTATAGAAATCAACAAGCTCCTACTTTTGGTTGATTTTTGGCTATAAATATTGAAAAAAATAGTCAAGATAATGTAAGATAGAATAGAGAGGTAGTATTATGCAGAATAGTTATTTCCCAAAATATGATCTGGCAAGTCGAATAGAACATACCAAATTTGATTCAGGTATGGGCGGAATAATGCCCAAAAGCATAAGACTTGAGGGTGTAGAAGCTCCCGAAACCCAGAATTTCAAACAAGTATTTACCGGGGTAATAGAAAATTTAAATGCTCAAATGGAGGCACCGGATAATTTACTAAAAGATGTAATGATGGGAAATAAGAACGTTGATATACATGATGTAATGACTGCTATGTCAAAGTCAGAAATAGCAGTAAACGTAGCAACTCAGCTTACAGGGAAAGTAATCAACGCATACGATAGAATATCACAGATTTCTGTATAGAAATAATATTATCAGTAAATAAAAATTATTAAAATATTCAGACAGTGGGACGGAAATGGATTTTAACAAAATATTAGAAAACAAACCTTTATTGTATGGAATAATCGGTACAGTTACCGTAGTGATACTTATTGTCATAATAAGTATAATAATGTCAGTAAGTAATGCAAATAAGGGTGGAGATAATACAGCTAAAAAAGTAGGGGATGAACCATTAAAAGCAAATGTTGACTTGCTAACGACAGATAATATAGGAAAGGCCCTTGAAATTCAGGCATTATTGGCAAGACAGGGAATAACCGTAGAAAGACAAATGGACGGAACAAAATCAAAGTTAGTTTTAAATGCTAAAAATTGTTCAACCTTAACAAAAAAATGTACGGTAACGGATAGAGATAATGCACTTTTAGCAATAGTAGAAAGTGGTTTAGTAGATCAAAATGTCGGCTTAGAAATATTTGATAAGGGAGATTTTACATCAACCAAGGAAGACAAACGTATTCGTTTAGCCAGAGCAATGAATGGTGAATTGGCAAGATTAATCAAGCGTATAGGAAATCTTGAAAATGCGACAGTATTTATTTCAATTCCCGAAACATCAAGTATGTGGGATGATGGAAACAATCCAAGAACCGCAACTGTTCAGTTGGTATTACCATCAGGAGAAAAGCTTGATCAAATGAAGGTTAAAGCGATAACAAACTTATTATTAGGTAGTGTATCAAAATTAAAAGCAGAAAATATATCCATAACAGACACAAACGGTAACGTATATCGAAGTGTAATGGATGCAGAAGATGAAATGTTGCAGAAATTGGAAGAAAATGACAAATATATGCAACAAAAAATATCAAAACAATTAGATAGACTTGTAGGAACAGGTAATTATGTAGTAACTGTAAGTACCTTTTTGCGACAAACTCCAGTTGAAAAATATTCAATAGAATATGATCCAACGAAAAAAGCATCAGTATCAGAACAATCATTTAAAGAAGGCTTAGGAGATGAAACCAAAGACCAATCAAGAGGTATAAATGCAGTAAGTACATATCTTCCAAGCGGATTACCAACAGGTGGCGCTGATTCAAGTCAAAACAGAACATATTCACGTCAAGCAACCGAAACTCAATACGGAGTAACCAAAACACAAACAAGTGAATATATAAGACCTGGAGTTGTAGAAGATATTTCAATAGCTGTGACATTAGATAAAAATAATTTGCCATCAGATACAACAGAAGAAGATTTAAAAGAATTGATAGCAAGAGCAGCAAGTCCAAAGGTATCAGCAGCGAATGTATCAATAGCATATACAACAGGAACAGATCCATACTTAACACCTGATAGACAGCAAGCAATGCCAACAGTAGATAAAACAGGAAATCCATGGTGGTTAGCATTGTTATTAACAGGATTTGGTTTGGTAATAATATTCTCAGCGATATCATCAAAAGTTCGCAGAATAAAAGAAGAGAACCAAATCGAAGTAGAAAATCTACGTCAAAGAACATTAGAACAGGAAAAACAACTGAACGCGATAAATTCAAAAGCAAGTCAGTTGACACAACGCCAATCTCAATTAGCTCAAGACTTGATAAATCAACAAAATCAACAACGAGCAGCTGCGCCAATTTCACAATTTGATGAAAACTTACTAATAGATTCATTAGATAGTATTTCAGGCGAGATAACAGAAGATTCAGCAGATAAGATAAAGAGTTGGATAGAAGAAGGATCAGGCAGGGAAGGTTAAACAATAAAAAATGGCAACAAAAGATTTTGATTATCAAAGTTTTGCGAAGAATTTAGCTCAGCAGGCACAGGAGATGGTCCCTGCTGAGTTTACTGATTTTCAAAAGCAGTATGTCGTTAATACTTTAGGCAATTTTTCAATGTTGTCAGGTAAGACTTTAGCAGAAGATGAGAATTTACATTTTGATGCGGAACAATCAGTATTAATAACTCAAATTATAGCGGAATGGTCATTTCATAAATCAGTTGATGTAATACGTTCAGGGATTCCACAACAGTATTGGGATCCTATTATGCAAAAAATAGCATATACAATATTTGAAATTGCTAAACAAACATTTTCTCAAGGCTTGCCTCAAGATAAAATTCTTGAATTGATAGAACACCACGTAAAAAAGACTTATGTAGAAGCTTTAGGAGAATTAAAAAACAAAGGAGCCATAGATGAAGGCTTGATGGAATATGCAGCCTCTCAATCCAATATGGATAGAATGGCACAAGAGATGCAGCAACAAGCCGCACAAGCAGAAGCAATGCCTGAAGGCGATAATGTCGCCGGTGATATGCAAATGCCAGTTGACGCAGGAGCAGCACCAGCAGCATTTCCAAAGGTTGATTCAAAAGTTCTTAAACTTGCAACTGTTGCAATGTTATTTAATAAGATGAAACAGGATAAAGTTCAATCAATATTAGATAAATTTAATCCTGAAGATGCACAAGCAGTAATCAAATTTATGCAAATGCCTGATTTACCGCAAAGAGTAGGTACAGCAAATGCTTTAAGATGTTTACAAGAGATAAAAACAAATTTACCGAAAAATACCGACTTAAATCCAAACAAGGTTGTATTAAAGATAAGAAAATTTGCATCAAAGCATTCTCGTAAAGAAATAGATACAATATTATTAAGTGAGCGAATTGGAGTAAAACGCTTGGTATTTAACGCATTAGAGGGTAATTATTATGATAAAATCCCACCAAAAGTAGCAAGTATTGTTGCCTCTCATTTGTGTAATGGTGTATAATGTTTTTGTATCATGATAATAAAAAACAAAAATAAAAAGAAGAAAAAATCGTTAGAGGAAGAGGTAATCCAGCAAGAGGGGAATGTTCAAGATTCAAGTATGGAAGTGAATGTTGAGCAATTTTTGGATGCTTCGGAAGCCCCAGTTGTAGAAACTAAACAATCAGAGTCTGAAATAGACTTGTTTAATTTGGATAATATTGATTTTAAACAGCGTCAAGAACGCCGTAGGGGAGATAGACGCAGAGGATTCAGACGAATTGATGATAGAAATTTAATCTCAAGAGCAAGAGAAGAAGCAGCGGCAATAAAAGAAGCAGCAGCAAAAGAAGGTTATCAGGAAGGACTAGATGCAGCGCAAGCAGAGATAGCTGATTTGCGAGATGCTATAGGGAACTTTCTAAATGCAAAACAGGCGGTATTTGATTCAATAGCACCTGATATTCTTGAAATAGGAATGGATATTGCAAAAAAAATCATTAAAAAAGAATCAATAGAGGATTCTTCAATAATTCTAGAGAATATCAAAGAGATATTAAGCGGATTATCGAAGGAGGAAAAAAAGATTACATTATCTGTAAATCCGGCGCAAAGTGCTATGCTAAAGCAGGAAATTCCTGAGGTGGTAACCTCAATGGGATTTGAAGCGACAGTTTTAATTGTGCCGGATGAAAATGTAACAGAAGGCGGGTGTATTGTTACGACCTCAAATGGTGTAATTGATGCAACAATAGAATCACAGTTATCAATAATTAGTAAGGTATTGAAAGAGGTATAATGGCTTCACCGGATGGAAACAGAAATATGCTAAGTGAATTTGGAATGGCGATATTCGTCTTATTCCTATTGATTATTTTGCTATGCGAACTTCCAAACTGGGTAATAAATGTTTGTATCTGTTTGAATATCACGTTGGGAATTGTATTATTGATGTTTGCCTTGTATGTTCAAAAGACATTGGAATTATCATCATTCCCATCAATTATTCTTGTCGGAACAATGTTTCGTTTGGTATTATCAATCGCCTCAACACGTTTGATTTTGGCAAAGGGTGAAGCCGGTGAAGTAATTCACGCATTTGGAGAGTTTGTTACCGGTGGTAGTATGGTTGTTGGTGGTGTAATCTTCTTGATTATTACAGTTGTACAGTTTATGGTAATTACAAAAGGTGCGGAACGTATCGCAGAAGTTTCAGCCAGATTTGCTTTAGATGCTATGCCTGGTAAACAGATGACGATTGACGCAGATTTCAACGCAGGTTTGATATCTCCTGAAGAAGCAACTCAAAAACGTGAGGACTTATCAAGAGAATCAAGTTTGATGGGTTCTATGGATGGTGCGATGAAATTCGTAAAAGGTGATACTATTGCGGGTATTATCATCGTTTTAATTAACATCATTGGCGGATTATGTGTCGGATGTTTGATGAACCAAATGCAAATATCTGATGCTGTACAAAAATATACGGTATTAACAATAGGTGATGGTTTGGCCTCACAAGTTCCGTCACTTTTAATGTCAATAGCAGCCGGTATATTTATGACACGTGCTTCCGCTGCCAGCCCTTCATTGGGTGCTGATGTAACTGCACAGATAACAAGTAAACCTTACGCATTGTTTTTTGCTTCAGGGTTCTTGTTATTACTTGCATTTACGGGACATACTTGGTTCTGGCAGGGAACAGGTTTGCCGCCTTTGCCATTTTTTATATTCGCAATTATTCTTGCAATAGCAGGATTTCAGGTACTTATCAATGCTGATGTTCAATCACAGTTGGGACAATTAGAAAATGTAAGACAAAATATGCAGGATTTGGTTAACCCTAATAGAATGTATGAACGTTTAGGTGTTGATATTTTGAGTTTGCAAGTTGGTTCAAATTTGCTTGTTATTGCCGATCCTGATCAGGAAGGTCAATTACTTGCCAAAATTGCAGCTTTACGTCAGAGAGTAACGGATGAATTAGGATATATTTTGCCGAACATAAGAATTATGGATTCATCTGCACTTGACGCTAATGAATATATGATATCAATTCGTGGTAATACTGTTGCAACAGGTTATGTATATCCTGGAAAATTTATGGTAATTGCAGACCAATGGGATTCTATGAAAAAAGAGGTTCCCGAAGATGCAATTATTGGTATTGACCCAACATATCAAACTCAGGCTTATTGGATTTCGGCAGAAGATGCAAAATCTGCTCGACTTGTTACAGCGGTTGATGCTACAGACGTTATTGTTACACACCTTCAAGAATGTGTAAGAAAACATGTTGACGAAGTTATGACAAAAACAGATGTTCTTAAACTTATGGAACTTGTACGTTCTCAAGACCCTACACTTGTTAACGATTTAGTTCCTACGATTATTTCAACAAGTGATTTGAGAAAGATTTTTGTTAACTTAATCAGAGAAAAAGTTTCAATCAAGGATATTATATTTGTATTTGAAAGACTTTGTGATTATGCAAGATTTTCAAAGGAACCTGATATTTTATCAGAACGTTTAAGAGCTGCATTAGGAAGACAAATTTGTCTTGCAAATGTTCAAGATGATAAAGTTTTATATGCACTTACATTGTCTCCGGATTGGGAAAAAATTCTTGATGACAGTTGTCAAAGAACAGAGTTGGGAACAATGTTTTTGTTAAATCCAATGCAAGTTCAAGAACTTATTGAAACTACTGCAACAACACTATTAAGAGCACACCAAACTTGTGGAAGACAACCTGTAATTCTTTGTTCTCCAAGAATAAGACTTCCGCTTTATCAACTTTTAGAACGACATATTCCAACAGTTGTTGTAATTTCATATTCAGAGCTTATTACTGATATAAAAGTAGAAGCGATAGATTCGATAGGCGATGCTTATATGGCTGAATAGAAAGAAGTTAGTATGAAAAAAATCATATTGAGTTTGATAAAGATATATCAATATTTTTCCAAATTTACTCCGTCAGTTTGCAGGTTTTATCCAACTTGTTCTGAATATACAAAACAGGCGATAATAAAATATGGAGTATTAAAAGGTGGTTGGTTAGGAATTAAGCGGATTTGCCGTTGCCATCCTTGGAATCCCGGGGGGTATGATCCTGTACCGTAAAATTTTGAGGTTAAGTTTTGTAATTTTTATATTGTAATAAATTAGCAAAATGAAATTATTATTAGTATTATAAAAGTATAAAGTTTATGGGGGTAATATGCTAGAGATAAACGTTATAAACAAATTAGCTGATAATAGAGTTTTAGTTTCTGAAAATAGTAAATATAATTATAATAATCCACGATATTACATTGCGCAGGAAAATGATGTTGATAAATTTATAAAAACAAGAAAAACTTTAGATAATATGAATGGATTTCAAAAAACATGTTCAGTAGCCCTTGCAACGATTGCGGGGTTATTTGTTTTATGGAATGTAAAATCCTCAAAGCAGGTAGCAAAAGTATTCTCAGGAATAATTGCAGGAATTGGAGCTTATGCAGGCTTGAGTGGAATAGATAATCTTGTAGATAAACAGGCTCAAAAAAATAACATGAAGCATTATCAAGTTGAAGAAATAACTAATAATAAAGAAAAAGTTGAGCAAGCTCTAAATTATGATATCGAATCAGATACCACTAAAGAGGAAACAGAAGAATTAAACGAAGAAGAGTAAATTCTGCTCTAAAATTTTAAAATAACTTTAAGTTTTAGCCTTCTAATTAAAACTATGTTATCATAGTATAAATTGGAGAGGTAATGACAGATATAAAACTTACAGAACTCGAGAAATTAGAAGAGTTAATTCTGCAATATAAAAAAGAAACAGATCAAAAACGCAAACATGTAGCCTACATTAACCTTGTTGAAGAAACATTGAAAGTTGTAAAGCGAATAGTTTTGTCATTTAGTTCTCTGCCTCCGACAGTGACGAAAGATGATTTAATACAAGTAGGTGCTGTTGGCGTTTTACAGGCTATTGAAACCTATCGTGTCGAAGAAAGAGGTAGTTTTAAGACTTATGTAAGTAAGGTTATAAAGGGTAAAATATATCATTACTTACGTGACAAGGCAAATATTGTAAAAACCCCGAGAGAAACGTTTGCAAATTTAGCAAAAGTAAGAGACGCTATTCAACATTTATCGGAAAATAATACCAAAGTTCCAACTATAGAGGAAGTAGCATCTATTGTTTGTCTTCCGAAAGATAAAGTTGAAGAGTTGATGAATATTGAATATACAAAAAATATGATATCTCTTGATCAAAATATTTATACCACAGAAGGCGGAGAAACCCTTCTGGATAGAATTCAATCAGAAACGGCGGAAAGTTTTGAAGAATCTTATGCAAATAAAAAAATTATAGAATTTGCATTAGGTAAATTGCCAATGCACGACAAATTGGCAATAACAATGTACTATATAGACGGAATGTCAAGAAAAGAAATTTCAGAACATTTACAGGTTTCGCCAACACAAGTTTCGAGAATTTTAAAAAGAGCATTAAACAGACTGGCCCTTATCGTAAGGGAAGAATTATCAGAGGATACAAAGGAGGCATAATGGGATTTACGCTGCTGATATTAGGTTGGATTTTTGTAATAGGACTTATAATAGGTAGTTTTTTGAATGTAGTTATTCTACGTACTGTAAGCGGTGAATCAATAGTATTTCCTTCTTCAAAATGTCCAAAATGTGGAAATGCGCTAAAATGGTATCATAATATACCCGTTTTATCTTATATCTTTTTAAGAGGGAAATGTGCTTTTTGTAAAGAACATATCAGTCTTCAGTATCCGATAGTAGAATTACTTACGGGTGTGATTTTCTTGGGATTGTTTTTGAAAATATGTAAGCCGATTGATCCGTTATTTGGTTTATCTTCTATGATGCCGATAGGTTGGTATCAGATTTTGGTATATTTATTTGCACTCATTGTAACAGGTTTATTTATATCGATTGCGGGTACTGATATTTTGGAGAAAAAAGTAGCTGATGCTCATACTATTCCTTTAATTGTTATGGGATTAGTTTTTAGTTTCTTATATACCGGTGCTACAGTTTATGTTTATTACAAAGAACTTGGCGAATTGCCTAAATTCACTTGGGAATTATGTTCAACTTCACCTTTGTTTTTCTCAATAGTGGCAGGTGTTGTTGGTTTTTTTGCGATGGAAATTCTGGCAAGATTGGGGCTTCCTTTGGTCGGTGCAAGAATTTTTGGTGAGGGAGATTCTTATATAGCTGCAGGACTCGGAACTGTATTTGGCGGTCTTTTGGGTACTGTTGAATCTTTTCATAATCCATTGCCTGCGGTTTGGGCAATACTTATTATTCTTGCAATGAGTTGTGGTGTTCAGTTAGTTGTTACATTACCGTTATTTATGAAAAAACTTGTTGAAAAGAAAAATTGGATAACATTCGGTGCAATATGTGCTTTTATTGTTTATACTGTTGGATATTTAACTGCTCAGTCTTTAAAATTGCTGGATAATTCAGTTGCATATTGGGCAAGTACAATCGTTCTTTTGGCAATGGGTATTTTTGTTTGCAGAGAAATACTTATGGGAGTGAAAGATAAAGTTTCAGAAGGTTTATATCTTCCATTCGGACCAGCTATGGTTATTGCAGGACTTATTTCGTTTTTTATATTGAATATCTAAAGTTTAATAATAAATTTTATAAAAATAAAACTCCGATTTTATATCGGAGTTTTTCAGTGTAAAGGCATGGATTTTATTTTGATTTTGCGTATTTTTATAAAATATTAAGTTTTGTTAAATGAAGTTTGTTTTCTAAAAGCCTTGTCAGATAAGGCTTTTACAGAATAGTATATAATTTTTAAATATAAAAAAGGCACTTTTTATATAAGCGAAGTTTTTATATATATGTAAGCATAATGTGAATGAAATGAAAAAAGGAGAATATATGGCTAGAGTATTAATTTCAATGCCCGAAGATTTTTTGAACAAGATTGACCAAGTAGCAGATGGTGAAAATCGTTCCAGAAGTGAGCTAATTCGGGAAGCATTAAGGACTTACATTTACAAACAAAAAATCAAAGAATCAACAAGTGCAATGCAAAATGCAAACTTGTTAGAAACGTTGTTGAGTTAATCAGTGGCAAGGAAAAAGGCGAAAAGATTTGGGAAATAAAAAAGGCTTCGTATGAAATTCGAAGTCTTTTTTATTTGTAATTTTATCAAAATAAATAGCAAAAATTTTTGATTTAGTGTTTTAAAATATTGTGTAAATATAATAAAAGGGTAGAAAAATGATTTATAATTATGTGACATTTAATCCGAAAATTCATAAATTTGAGCCAATGCGAAAGGTAACAGAAAAATTAGTTCGCTTAGATGAAAAGCATCCGTTTGATTTGATAAAAAGAATTGGTAAGATAGATAAACCGAAAAAATTTGTCAGGGTTGCATCAGGCAGCACACCGCCACCTAATGATCCTTTGGATATTTATAAAAAACCTTTTAATAAAGCTGTAAATAATATAATTACTTACGTTGTTAACACATGCAAAAAGTTTTAGATTTATATTTTGCTTATGTAATTAACAATTTCATCAAGAGAATAAATATCTTTTTGAATAAAGAAGTTCTTTTTTGATTGTTCTTTTACGTAGTCTAAATTTTTACCGTCTAGAAAGTCTTGAGTATAAGGTCTTAGCATAATAGAAGGTATTACAACTAAATCGCAATCAATATCTTTGACTGTTCTGATTAAATCATCAGTTGTGATTAAACCAGCAACAGTAATATTTTCTCCCCAGTATTTTGATTGTACAGGATGAATTTCAACTGTTAAATTTTGAATTTTATTTAATTTGATTGAAATTTCGTCAAACATATCTTTTGCAGCATAAGAGCAGGCAAAGATGATTTTTTGCGGTTTTGAAATTTTTTTAGGTAATTTTAATTTGTTAAAATTATCGAGAGTTAATCTTAATGCTCCAACTCCGTCTTCTAATTGGCAAAATGCTCCATAGTATTTTGCAGGTGGAATTGGTTTTCCTGCAAGTAGGAAAAATTCATCAGAGCAACAAACTCTTTTGTATTTTGAAGCAATTTCTATAGTTTCAAGTGCACATTTTTTATCAACTTGTTTTAATTTTTCATCTCTAAATTGAGTAACTCCAACAGGTACAATCGCAACGGATAAAACGGTATTTTTTAATTTTGCAAGATCTGATAATGTCCTTTCGAGTTCAGCTCCGTCATTCCAGCCTGGGCATAAAACTATTTGAGCGTGGAAAGGAATTTTGTTTTTTCTAAACCACGACAAATTATCAAGTGCTTTTCCTGCATTTGGATTTCTTAGCATTTTAACTCGCAGTTCAGGATTTGTTGTATGAACTGAGATATAAAACGGGCCAAGCTGCATACGTTTTATTCGTTCTTTGTCACACTCTTTAAGGTTTGTCATTGTAATATAAGTACCTTGCAGGTATGAAAGTCTGTAGTCATCATCTTTAATATAAAGAGTTTTTCTCAATCCTTTTGGTTGTTGGTCAACGAAACAAAAAATACAGTGATTAAGGCAAGGCTTAATCTTGTCAAAAACTGCACTTTCAAAGACGATTCCCAAATCTTCATCAAAATCTTTTTCGAGTTCAATTTCTTCAATTTCGCCATTAACTTTTTTTATTTCAAGAGTTATAAGTTCGGATTTTGTGTAGAAATTATAATCAATCATATCTGTCAATTTTATACCGTCAATCGATAAGATTTCATCGCCTTGTTGAATTTCAAGTTCTTCTGCTATAGAACCTTTTATTGTGCTGTTGACTATTGCGGGCATAAAATTATTCCTTTTCCAAACCTTCAATCATAGATACAAAATTTTTATATGTGCAAATTGAATTATCTAAAACTATTTTTTGAAAAGTTGTTAATGGGGTATATTCATCATTTAATATTTTTTCTGCATTAATTTTATGTAATAATGCATTGGTTTTAATATCCGTAAAAACTTCTATTCTATCTTCTTCATCCAAAAACGAAATGCAGGATAATTTAATGTTAGCATCAGAAATAAATTGAAGCGGATTTTTGGATATAGGGTTTAGTAAAAGTCTTTTCAATTCTTTCAGACCGTCTTTTGTAATGGCATAGAAAACAGATAATTTACCGCCATCAGACATAATTTTTGAAGACGTTATAAAACCTTGTTTTTCCAATCGAACAAGAGCAGGTTTTAATGCTCCAAAACTGGGATTAGTATAGGCAAGAAAAAATTCCTGAATTCTTTTATGTATTGCATACATAGTAAAATCGTGATTTACAAGAATATATAAAACCATTAACTCAATCATAAATTTAGGATATCATTAATTATCTATTTTAACAACAACAGTATGATTGAAATTTCAATTAAGAATTGTAAAATAATAAGAGAAAAATAGCAAAAAATATATGTTTACGGCATTATAATTGGGTAAATGGTCAACTTGAAAGGTAGGTGTTAATATGGTAGAAATGGTTACAACACAACCACCAAAATTTACAACAATAATTTATGAAACAAAAGATGGAGAAAAGATTTCGGCAACCAAAAAAGACGGCATTGTGACTCTTGTTGGAGATAAAAATGGTGTTCGCCAAATGGAATTGGACAAATTTATTAAAGAAGAATTACCAAATAATGTGAAAAACTTCAAATTAGAAAATTCTCCGGAAAAAGATACCGTAGAAATTTCAAAACCTGCAAAAGAAGAAAATAAGCAACCTGCACCAGCTGCCGCACAGTTACCAAAAGAAACTGAAAAAGCAAATGCAACAAATCCAATCGCACCGGCTTCAAAGCCTGAAGAAAAGGCTCCTGCAGCGCCTGAAGTAAAAGCTGTAGAAAAAGCACAGCCTGAACCTAAGAAAATTGATGTAGTTGCTTAATTTTTTAAGATAATAGAAGATGTAAATAAAAAACGATTGCTTTAAATATTTTGAAGCGATCGTTTTTTTTAGAATGAAGTTATTTTTGTATAATTATTCCTACACATACTAATAATAAAAACCAAATAAGAATATTTCTGACATAAAAAAATCTAAAATAAAAAGGCGCATCAGTTGAATTTTTTATTTTATCCCAGTTATCAAGCGGATAATGCCAGAATTTTATTTTTGGTAGATTAGATTTATCATTGTTAAAGTCTTGCAAAGATCTATACAAGTCAATAATCAAAGGTAATGTTGAAAAGGTAAGTAAATAGAAATAATTATTAGTGATAATTGCAAAGATTGCTATACTTAAAAATCCTAACCCATAAAATACAAGCAGTAAATTTAGTGCTAATGTTTTATTTTTTAATTTTGTACAAAGAGTTGTTTTATGAGAGGATTTATCGCCATCAAAATCCATTAACATATGTGCATATAAAACTGTAATAGTAATGAAAACACACGCAACAGACAATATTAAAACATCAAAAGAGAATTCACGTTTCATAACATAATAAGTACCTTCGTATAACAAAGGTCCGTATGCTATAAAAACTGCAAGTTCTCCAATTCCTGATATAGAAAATTTTTGATAAAAGACAGCAACCAAAAGTCCTATAAAAGCGAGTAATGCTACATAATAACCTGATAAAAAGAATAAAACAATTCCGATAATTCCAGCAACTGCTAAAAAGGTTATTATTGCATATTTTAATTCTTTTACTGTAGCTTGATTATTTTTCAGATACAGACATTTACAGTTTTGTGCAGAATTTAAAAATTTTTCATCTTTTATAAGAATTTTATAATCGAAATAATCATCAATAAGGTTAGTTGCCATATGAACCAAAGACATTCCAATCAATGCCAAGATTCCCAGAATTATATTTCCTTCTTCTTTTATTGCATAAATAAAAATAACAACCCAATTTAAAACGGTTATCGGAAGAGAATATACTCTTGCACAATTAAGCCAGAAAGATATTTTTTTAAATAAATTTATCATATTTCCAAGATATTTTTCATTGCGACAACATGTTCATAGCTTGCGCCGGCTTCTAAAATTTCTTCAGCATCAAGTCCAAACATAGTAATCAAATCATGTGCTTTATTAAGGTTATTGTCATTAAAATATTTTACAACGTTATTTATTGCATCTTCTCTAGAAAGACGTGTAATTTGATTATTTATTCCTTTTCTTAATATTCTGGTTTTTGATTTTCCCATTATTGTCCAACCTTTTGATTTAATGCCAACAAAGCAGCTCCAATCATTCCTGCATAATTTCCGGCTTGGGCTTTTTTAACTTTTGTTGGTGTTGTTACGATTTGTGAATTTACATTTCGTTCTATTTTTTCGGTATCTGTAAATTCAGCCATTGAACCTGATAATACAACACAATCAGGATCGAATAGATTTGCAAGACCAACGATTCCGTCTGTTATATCTTGTTGCCATTTGTCTAAAATTTTAATCATTTCAGGATTATCTTCTTTTACTCCTTTAACAACATCGTAAGTTGTAACATTTTTATCGTTAAGCATTTCTTCAGCTGTTAATTTCAATCCGTTTCCTGATGCGTAAATTTCAAAGCAATCCCAGTTTCCGCAAGTACATTTTCTGCGTTTATCTGTGTTCATTTTAAAGTGCATTTCACCGGCCGCACCATTTTGACCTTTTAAAAGTTTTCCGTTTATAATTATGCCTCCGCCAACACCTGTTCCCAATGTTAGCATAACTGATACGGCAGTATTTTTAGATGCTCCGATTTTATATTCAGCCCAAGCTGCACAATTTGCATCATTTTCAACAAAGACAGGTTTTTTAGATAATTGTGCAAATTCTATTTTCGGATAATCTTTTGCAATATTACCTGTAGAGCCGACAATTTTAGTGTTTTCATTGTTTACGGCACCACAAGTCGAAAATGCAATTACATCAACTTTGTCTTCATATTTTTCTATAATTGTTTTAAATAAATTTTTAATACTTTCAAAATCTTTTGGTGTTGGATTTTTTTCAATATCGCTTACTATTTCACCATCTGAATTTATTATTGCATTATAAACTTTTGTCCCGCCAACATCGAAAGCAAGTGCCTGAGTCATTAAAGTAATCTCCTTTTATATTTTTCTTATTTTAATATATTGCAAAAACTATCTATTAGATTTCTAATTGTAGAATTTTCTTTTTTTGATTTAGAAACAAATTTATCAGAAGTTAAATTTTTATCAACTAAAGAAGTAGTTTTTTGAGTTTCAAAACTTAATTTTTCAGGATTAAATTCTCCTGAAAGAATTTTTATTAGATTTTGTGCTTTATCCTGTGTAGAAAGCACTTTTAACGGAAAAATTTTCATTTAATTAACCCTTTCTGAATACAAAACGTTTAGTAATTAATTGCGGTCTGGTAATGGCAGAGCCTATAACAACACAGTGAGCACCAAGAGCAAAAGCTCTATCAACTTGAGCAGGTGTCCAAATCCTACCTTCTAAAACGACAGGTAATGAAGTTTGCTCAACAAGATTTTTCAACAATTCAAAATCAGGCTCATTAGCAGGAGAATCAAGCGATTCCATCGTGTATCCAGCAAGTGTTGTTGATAAAATATCAGCACCATATTCTTGTGCTTTAATTCCTTCTTCAACTGTTGAAATATCAGCCATTGCCAGTTTTTTATTTATATGAATATATTTTATTAAATCTTCAAGTTTTTCATTTTCAGGACGTTTTCTTTGAGTTCCGTCAGTTGCAATAATATCTGCACCGGCTTCTGCAAGACTGATAACATCTTTAATTGTAGGTGTAATATAGACAATTTCTTTCCAATTTTTAGGAATTACATTAGGTTTAGTAAGTCCTATAACAGGAAGGTCAAAGTTCTTTTTAGCGTTTTTAACATCTCTGACACCTGCAACACGCAGACCTCCGGCTCCGCCATTAACGACAGATTTCATCATTGCAAGCATGCAATCTTCCTTGTAAAGAGGCTCAGAAGGCATTGCCTGAACAGAAACTACGATTACTCCTTTTAAACTGTTTAAAATGTTTTTCATACCTCTATATTATATCTTAAAAATATCATAATGTCTTTATATATGTTAATTTCCGTGTTGTTTTGTAACGTTACCTTTATAATACGATATACTATTGTAAAATAGTGGTATTATGTTATAGTATTTCAATAAATATAAATTTTTAAAATAAGGTGAAGTTATGAAAAAAACATTGATAAAGTATCCGTTTTTAACAAGAGAAGTCGAAATATATGAACGAGAAAACGGACATAAAATAGTATTGGCACATAAAGAAGGAATGATGGTAAATGTGTCATCTTGGGTTAAGACAGGTTCAATAAATGAAAATGATGAAAATAACGGGATATCACATTTTTTAGAGCATTTAATGTTTAAAGGTACCCACAAATATAAGGTGGGTGAATTTGACAGAATGTTAGAATCAAAAGGTGCGATTGTTAATGCTGCAACTTGGAAAGATTATACATTCTATTATGTAACTTTACCAAAGGGTATTGATAATAAGGATTTCAAATTAGCAATAGATTTACATGCAGATATGATGATGGATCCGGTTTTTCCTGCAGAAGAGCTGGGAGCACCATTTGATGTAAATGATAGTACGGTAACAGACAAAAGGGAACGTCACGTAGTAATAGAAGAAATAAGAATGCGTAAAGATCAACCTTGGACAAAGGTTTACAATCAATGTAATAAAAATATGTATCATTCGCACCCATATAAGCGTGATGTAATTGGAACTCCCGAAATTATTTCGCAATTAACAAGAGAAGATATAGACAGGTATTATAGAACTTATTACACACCTGAAAATATGACAACTATTATAGTCGGCGATTTTGATCATGAGGAAGTATTAAATACGATATGTGAAAAATTCGATTTTCCAAATCGTTTAACATCTCCAAAAGTTGAGCATATACCTGACAAACCTGTAGCAGGTACAAAATATGTAGAATCTAGTGCAAATGTTGGAACCTCATACTTAATGTTTGGATGGTTAGGCCCAAAGGCTTACGAATTAAAAGAAAGTATATGTTTGGATTTAATAAGTTTAATATTTGGAGATGGCTCAAGTTCAAGATTACAACAGAACTTGATAGAAAAACTTCCTGAAAAAATCTTCAATATAGTTGGAACAGAACATTATCAATTCAAAGATGGAAATAATTTCTTTATACAAGCAAATTTCTCATCAGAAGCAAAAGATAGAGCGATTGAACTTATTAAAAACGAACTTGCGAATTTGTTAGATAATAGAATAACGGAAGAAGAATTATTAAAAGCAAAGAAACGTACAAAATCAAGATTTGCGTATGCTGCAGAAACCGTATCAGAAATTGGCGAAACAATCGGTTATCATATGACCGTATGTAATGATTTGAAATTGATAGAAGATTACTTGAAAGATTTAGAAGATATAACAGTAGAAGATTTAGAAAATGTTATAAGAAAATATCTATCAATTGATAATGCAGTAATTTCTGTATTAGTTCCGGAGGAAGCAAAGTAATGGAAACAGAGTATGACAAGGCATTATCACAAATAAGAGAAAAATGTTTGACTTGTCAAAAATGTTCGTTATGCAAAACCAGAACAAATACGGTATTTTCAGGCGGTGTTCCAAATTCAAAATTAATGTTGATAGGCGAAGCTCCAGGGTATTATGAAGATATGCAAGGAGAACCTTTTGTTGGAAAAGCCGGACAGTTGTTAGATAAAATTCTTGGATGTGTTGGCTTTTCACGCAGGGAGAATATTTATATTTGTAATACTTTAAAATGTCGTCCGCCTGAAAATAGGGATCCTTTACCTGATGAGAAATTAGCTTGCTCAGAATATTTAGAAGCGCAGGTAAAAATATTGCAGCCGCGAATAATTCTTTTATGCGGTCGAGTTGCCGTAAATTCATTTCTGGATACAAAATTAGGAATAACAAAATTAAGAGGCAAGTGGTTTGAAGGCCCTTATTATTCAAAAATGATGCCAATATTTCATCCTTCATATTTGTTAAGGAATGACAGCAGAGAAAAGGGTTCTCCAAAATGGTTGATGTGGCAGGATATAAAAGAAGTTCGACGAGTTTATGATCAGTTGAATTGATTTTTGTCTGGATTATTTAATTATTGTTTATATATTCCTAAAATATATTCTTGTATTTTGATATTGTGCGTACGATAATAATAGTGTAGGAAAGGATATGACATGTCTAATATTCTTGTTTATACACTGGAAAGTAAAATATATATAAACCTTACAAATCGTTGTACAAATGATTGTATCTTCTGTTTGAGAAAAGATAAAGATGATGTATGTGGTCAGAAATTGTGGCTGGATAGTGAAGATTTTTCAGCAGAAGAGGTTATTGAGCAATTTGAAAAAATTCTTCATACTCAATCAAATGGCGAATATAAAAATGAGGTAGTTTTTTGCGGGTATGGAGAGCCTTTGTTAAAATTTGAAATTTTAAAAACTGTAGCGAAATATATTAAAGACAAATACCCTGATACAAAAATAAGAATAAATACCAACGGACATGCAAATTATGTTTACAAAAGGAATATAGTTCCTGAATTGGTAGGACTTATAGATGAAATATCAGTAAGTTTAAACGGTTCAAGTGCTGAGGAGTATAACGAACTTTCGCAACCGAAATTTGAAAATGCTTATGACGAAGTTAAAAAATTTATAAAAAGTTGTATTGAATCAAAAATTCATACAGTTGCATCCGTGGTTGACGGTTATAAAGGAAAACGTCTTGATATATTAACTTGTACAAAAATAGCGAAAGATTTGGGCGCAGATTTAAGGGTTAGAGAGTGGATTGTAAACGGATACTAAAAAATAAAAGGAGTAAATAATGCAAATACCGGCAATTTCAGCAACACAGTCGAATAACCAAAATTTTCAAGGTAAGGTAAATATAGTTAATGACTTGAGTTATTTACCTTGTAAATATGTAAGAACTGCTTATGATTCAATATCTAAAATGGTAGAAGATAAACCGTTTGATATCTTTATCAAACAAAACCATAAAGAAAAGTCATTAAGTTTTATAGCAAAACGTCCTGAACATGTTGGACTAAAAAATAAGCCGATAGTTGAGTATTCTATAGCAAATGCTTCAGAAATGGATAATCAAGAAAAGACAACAGATTTGTATATTTCGGTAGCAAAACAATCTATAGAAGATTACAATAAAAAATTTCCACCAAAGACTATCGGAGAGAGAATAGCAGATTCTTTAGATAATTTCAGAAAGAAATTTGTAAAACTATTCCAAGATAGCGACGAAATATAAAATAAATATAATCATGTAATTTAAGAGGAAAGGAAAAAACATGAACATTTTAGACAAAATTATGAAACCAAAGTCAATCGCGGTTATTGGTGCATCAACAAAAGAGCACACAATCGGTTCTGACATTATGAAAAGATTACAAGAGTATGATTTTAATGGAAAAATATACCCTGTAAACCCAAAAGGTGGTATTATTGAAGGTTTACAAGCATATACAACAGTAAATGAAATTCCTGGCGAAGTAGATTTAGCAATTATTGTAGTAAATGCTAAATTTGTATTAAATACAATAGATCAATGTCACGAAAAGGGAATAAAAGGCTTATGTATAATTACAGCAGGTTTTAAAGAAACCGGTAAAGAAGGTGCAGAACTTGAAAAACAATTACTTGAAAAAGTAAGAGAATACGGTATGAGATGTGTAGGACCTAACTGTTTAGGTGTTGTAAATACTCACCCTGAAATCCGTATGGATGGATGTTTTGCTGAAAGTCTTCCTGAACGTGGTAATATTGGTTTTGTATCACAATCAGGTGCATTAGGTGGCGGTATTTTAAATATTTTAAAAGACTTAAACTTAGGTTTTGCACAATTCATCTCAATCGGAAACCAAGCAGATGTTAATGCCGAAACAGCATTAGAATATTGGGAAGATGAAGCAGATGTTGAACAAATTCTACTTTATATGGAATCAATTCAAAATCCTGCAAACTTCAGAAAATTAGCATCAAGAATATCAAAGAAAAAACCAATCCTAGCATTAAAAGCAGGTCGTTCAGCAGCAGGTGCATCAGCAGCATCATCACACACAGGATCATTAGCAGGTGCAGACAAAGCAGCTAACGCATTGTTAGGACAATCAGGTGTAATAAGAGAATATTCATTGAAAGATTTATTTGCAACAGCAAAAGTATTTGCAAATTGTCCAATACCAAAAGGTGACAGAGTAGCAATTATTACAAACTCAGGCGGACCTGGAATTATGGCAACAGATGCTGTATGTGAACACGGAATGCAAATGGCTAAAATTACAGATGAAACAAAAGAAAAACTAAGAAGCTTCTTACCATCAGCAGCATCTGTAAAAAACCCTATTGATATGATTGCATCAGCACCTATTGAACACTACAAGCAAACATTAGAAACAGTAATAGCTGATCCTAACGTAGATATGATTATTACAATATATCTACCATTCTTAGGATTAAAAGATATTGATGTTGCGAAAGCATTAATGGAAATCAAAGCAGCAAATCCTCAAAAACCTGTAATAGGTGTATTTATGACAAAGAGTGAATTCTTTGCAAAATTATCAGATATGGATGTAAATATGCCATTCTTTATGTATGCAGAAGAAGCAGCAGACGGTTTGAACAGATTAAATCAACAAAGATTATGGATGGAAAGACCAGAAGGCAGAATCCCTGTATTTGATGTAGATAGAGAAAAAGCAAAGAAAATTATCAGACAGTCACTATCAGAAAATCGTGCACAATTAACAACACGTGAATCAATCGATGTATTAGATGCATACGGAATCAGAGTATGTAAATCAGGATTTGCAACAACAGAAGAAGAAGCAATAACAATCGGAAATTCAATCGGATATCCGGTAGTAATGAAAATGACATCAAAAACAACATCACACAAAACAGATGTTGGCGGTGTAAGAGTAAACATTCAATCTGAAGCACAATTAAGAGCAGAATATCAAGATTTAATCGCAAAATTAACAGAAAAAGGATTAATCGATGGTCTTGAAGGTGTAATCATTCAAGAAATGGTTAAAGGTAACAGAGAAATGGTATGCGGTATCGCAACAGATCCTCAATACGGACCAATGATGATGTTCGGCTTAGGTGGTGTATTTATTGAAGTTATGAAAGATGTAACTTTCAGAATTGCTCCACTAACTGATATTGATGCAAAAGAAATGATTAAATCAGTAAAAGCATACAAATTATTAGAAGGTGCAAGAGGTACAACACCTGCACAAATGGATCAAATTGAAGAAACTTTATTAAGATTATCTCAATTAGTTCACGACTTCAGCTTCATTGATGAGTTAGATATTAACCCATTGTTGATTTCTGAAAAAACAGGTGAAGGTATAGCAGTTGACGGACGTATTAAAGTTCGTTTAGAAGAAGCAAAAAGTGCATTAGCTTGTGAATGCGGCTCTTGCTCTTGCTGTCACTAATAATTAAAAAATATATTAAACGCGGGACATTGTTTTCAATGTCCCGCGTTTTTGTGTTATAATGAAGTATACAAAAGAGAAAACCAATATGAAACTTACAAAAATTATTAACGCAGCAATTTATGCAACAAAAGATAGAAAATTCATATCACAAAATGCTCAAAGACATTTACCGGACAGTATAGATCAAAATTATTATAATATAATGGTAAAAAAAACAGGTGCCCCAACCGATAATACTATGGAAAGTATGAAAAGTTGGTACAAGGCATATAAAAACCATATGGAAAGACAAAATTTTGTCGATTCTATTAATAATTCATTTAAAAGGAAGAATATTATTTCTACCATTATAGACAAAATTTTTAATTGAAATATTAGTAATTTTGATGATATTAGCAGATATAAAATAATCTCTGATAAGGGGGTTACTTTTTTGTGAAAAATGGGTTAATATATTAATAGAGTAATACATTTTTGAAAACGGAAAAACATGAAATCAGCAAAAGAACTGGCAACAGAAGCAAAAATTGAAGGCAGGCTGAAAGATCGCCCCGAATGTTTAGAACTTGTGAGATATTTATTTGCAGATGAAGAATTGCAGGAGATGCAAGAATACGCAAATAATGTATCAATAAGGCGCCTTGGTTATAATGACCATGGTCCTGTTCATATGCGTCAAGTTGTAGGCAACGGAATAAAAATGTTGAACATATTGCATGATTTTGGCATTAAAACTTCATTAGAACAAGAAGAAATAGGTACTTTTGAAGATAGTATGTGTGCCGTAATTTTAGCTGGATTGATGCACGATTTAGGAATGGCAGTAGGTCGTCAAGGACATGAAGAAATGTCAGCATTACTTTGCCAACCGATTATTGAACGAGCATTGATGCATATTTTCCCTAATGATTTACATAGAAGAGTGATTATTAAATCCGTAGCGACAGAAGCGATAATAGGTCATATGGGTTCCAGAAAAATTCATTCAACAGAAGCAGGAATTATATTAATTGCTGATGGTTGTGATATGACAAAAGGTAGAGCAAGAATTCCAATGTCAATAAATACAACACCTAAAGTTGGTGATATTCATAAATATTCAGCTCACGCAATAGAGCGTATCAGTATTAAGCACGGAGAAAGACGTCCGATTAGAATTACTGTTGAAATGTCCGGTGATGTTGGATTTTTCCAAATAGAAGAAGTTTTATTACAAAAAATTGATGCAAGTCCTGCAAAGCAATTTGTAGAATTATATGCCGGTGTAACAGGCGAAGAACGTAAGTGTTATTTATAAACTGTTTCTGTATTTTGATTTTGCATTGTTGTATTTAGCGTTTCTTTTTCTTCCAAATCTCGTGTTTGTTGAGGTGGAAGTTTAGGATGTCCTTTAGTTTGTGATAAAATTACAGCGCTAATCATAAATACGCAGCCGATAATTTCTTTTAGTGTCATTGATTCGTGCAAAATGGTACACCCGCCTAAAACAGCAAAAACAGATTCAAGACAAAGAATAAGAGATGCGACAGTAGGTTGAGTATATTTTTGTCCAAAAATTTGTAATGTATAAGCAACTCCACAGGTCAAAACTCCTGCATAAAGTATTGGAACATATCCTGCCATAAAATTGTTTAATGTTGGTTCTTCAAAGATTAACATTAATGGGAGCGATAAAATTCCTACCACAAAAAATTGCACACAAGAGATTTTTGTTGCATTAACTTTTCCAGAGAAATGATTAACAACAAGGATATGAACACCGTAGAAAAAAGCTCCTATTAAGAGCATTAAATCGTAGAAGGAAAAACCTCCGCTATCGGGTTTGAAACAAAGTAAATATAACCCAAGTAAAGCAATTCCGACACTAATTTTTACAATTTTTGTTAGTTTTTGTCCAAAAATCATAGAAATAAGCGGAACATATATAATATAAAGTGAAGATATAAATCCTGCTTTACCTGCACTTGCACCAAGCATACAATATTGTTGAATAGACATAGCCGTAAATAAAGCAGCCCCGCAAGATAAACCGGCTTTGGCAAGATTTACATGTTGCTCGTGTTTAATTTCTTTTGTTCTTGTATCTTTTTGTATTATTTTTGCAATGGATATAACAGGTAGAAGACTTAATCCGCCTAAAATGCTTCTTATAAAATTAAAACTAAAAGGTCCGACATAATCCATTCCAGCCTTTTGAGCAACAAAAGATAGCCCCCAAATAAGTGCAGTCAAAAATAGTGCTATGTTTGAAAGTATTTTTTTGTTCATTAAATCTTCCCTCTTTCCTTAATTATAAGTTTTCTTTAATTTATTGTCCACAAGTTTTTGATTTTATATTATAATGCACTTTATTAGAATAAAATATAAAGGATATAATATGACAGATTATAAATATTTTTTAGATAACGGAATTTATGATATTCAAAGTGGTAAATACGAGCAAGCAATAGAAAATATTAATAAATCTATTGAAATGAAAAAGGATTGGGAAATTCCATATTTTTATAGAGCTGTAGCTTATCACGCATTAGAAAATTATGATGAAGCAATGCTTGATTATACAAAAGCTATTCAACTGAACGATAAAATGACTGATGCTTATTATAATAGAGCAAAAATAATTTTATCAAATCAAAATTCAACAATGGCAGATATTCATAATGCGGTTGAAGATTTGGAAAAAGCTCTCAATTTAGATGAAAAATTTGTAGATGCTCTTTATGCAATGGCAGCAGCATATAAGAAATTGGGTGATTATCATAAAAGTTTAGTTTATTTAGAGAAATTGTTAGAAATTGCGCCGGATGCAGTTCATGCAAAAGCCTTGAAGAAATTGATTTTGCAAAAATATATTGTTTAAATTTTAACGGTTTGCCCCGTGCTTTGATTTTTTGCTTGACAAGTAGATAAATCTATGCAAAGATAAATACATGGAAGATGTGAAATAAGGATTGTTTAGGAATATGGTAAAGAAGTTTTATATTGAGAGTTTTCCATATGAAGTTGAATTGACAGCACGAATTTGTCATGAAAACGCAAAGAGATTATTGGAATCTTTTACGGATGCAGTTTCAATAGATGAATTTTCAATATTAGATACAATAGTAGCCCGTCCGGGTTTATCACAGGCAGATTTAGCAAGGCTTGTATTGAAGGGAAAGGCTCATACAGGTCGTTTTATTATGTCATTAGAGGAAAAAGGTTTTGTTGAAAGACATGTGCAAGAGCGTGACGGTAAATTAATTAAAGTTGCGGTTGTTACAGAAAAGGGAATGGATTTATATACCTCTATTATCGAACAGATGAAACCGGTAATTGCGCATTTTGAATCAATAATATCTGAAGAAGATATATGTAAAATGATTCAAGGATTGCGAGCATTTAGAAAAAAAGTTGAAGAAGCCAATAAAATAGTATTTGAATAGAGAAATAATGAGTGAGAGTGTTATAGAACATGAAGAAGTTATAAATTCTGAGGAATGGCGTCCGTCCAAAAATCCTTGGTTAATAGCAATTCCATTGATGGCATCCGTATTTATGTATGCCTTAGATGAAACTATTTCCAATGTTGCGTTACCATATATGGCAGGTTCATTTTCTTGTAGTCATAATGAAGCGACTTGGGTTATAACTTTTTATTTGATTGCGAGTGGAATTATTATTCCTGCTGTTGATTTTTTGTGTAAATTAATGGGCAGAAAAAACTTTTTCATGTTAAGTATCATCATTTTTACAATAGCCTCATTTCTTTGCGGAATATCAAATTCTTTGATAATGATGGTATTGGCAAGATTTTTGCAAGGGTTAGGCGGGGGTGCAATTTTGCCATTAACTCAGGCTATAATGATGGAGAGTTTTCCAAAAGAACAAAGGCCGCAGTCAATGGCTTTATTTGGTTTAGGCATTGTATTTGCACCAATTATTGGACCTGCTATTGGTGGGTGGATTACTGAAAATTGGTCTTGGCCTTATATTTATTATATAAATATTCCGATAGGATTTTTAGTATTAGCAGCAGCAAAAGAGCTGTTAGAAGATCCACCTTATGCAAAAAAACAAGTAGGTGTTAAATTTGATGCTATAGGTTTTGCATTTTTAGCTGTATGGCTTGTATTATTGCAAATTGTTTTAGACAAGGGAAACGATGCAGATTGGTTCGGATCAACTTGGATTTGTTGGATGACTGGGGTATCTTGTGTTTCAGGAATATTTTTTTTAATTTCCCAGTTAATGAAAAGAAATACTTTGGTTGATTTATCAATAATGAGGGATAGAAATTTCTTATTTGGAACGTTAATTCAAATAGTATTGATGGGTGTAATGATGGCATCAAGTGCTATTTTGCCGTCAATGTTACAAAGTATGATGGGATACACTCCGTTTTTAAGTGGTTTATCAATGGTGCCAAGAGGAGCGGGATGTTTAGTTGCTACAATATTTAGTGCTATTTTTATTACTAAAATTGGTGAAAGAAAAATGGTTATGTCCGGCTTATGTATTTTAGGTTTGGGCGGTTTATTGTTCGGCGAGATTAATTTACAAATTGCTTTAGGTAATATTGCATTTCCAAACTTTCTTTTCGGTTTGGGGTTAGTTATGGCAATGGTGCCATTAGTTGAATTATCTTGTAGAACATTAAGAAATGAGCAATTAACTAATGCCAGCGGGGTTCAAAACTTATTAAAAAATGTTGGCGCTGCTGTTGGTACATCTCTTGTAACTACTTGTATTTCACGATTTGGGCAAGTTCACCAAAATATGATGGTTGGAAAATTAACTGAATTAAATCCTCAGTTTATGTCACGATTAGAGTTTTATACAGGCATTTTTGCGGGAAATACAGATTTAGCATCTGCAACATACGCAGCAAAAGGTATGTTGTACAATCAATTATTACAACAGTCAACGCTTTGGGCATATATTGATACTTTCAGATTATTTGCTATAGCGTGTTTCTTTGTTGTTCCTTTAGTTTTGTTAATGAAACGAAAAAATATATAACCTGTCAAAATTTTTCTGAATGGTGGTATTAGATATCACCTTTTTTTTGTGAAAATTTTTATTATTTTTTCTGAATATTGTATGTCTGTAAGTGGTAATGCTACTGTGTTATTGAAGTTTGATTCCGGAAAATTTTTGGGGAAATTTTGCCATAGCCTTAATAAAATAATATTATTTTTCAATATTTCTTCTTTGTAAAAACTTTTTATTGGAGCAAAGGGGTAACAATATGGAATATCATTTTCTGATAGCGAAAGCTTTATATTGTTATCTTTATTAAATATTTTTTCGTACTCTTTGAATATGTAAAGGCGAGTGTTTTTATCATTATCAAAATTGATTTTATTAAATAAATTTTCGCAGTATGTCGAAATTGTTTTTATTTCTTTTCCTTTATTTATGGCTAATTCATTTTGAACAAATTGATTATAATTATTTTGAAAATCTGCTTGAGGGAGTTTTAGGGTATCTTTTTCAAAGATATCAGGCAGAATTTTATTTGTATATAAATATGCTCCGGATGTTACATTAAAAAATTTTCGAAGTGAATATATAGAGGCAATTCCTTGTGGCGGATTATAGAATGCTTGAGCGTTATCAATTATTAGATTGGGGTATTTAGCGACAAGTTCATTGCAAATGTTGCTGCATAAGCCAAAATAATTTGTGTATAGAATGAAAGCATTTTGAGGAAATTCTTTTGTTGGATAAAAATTTTTATCAATATGATAAAAAGATATATGGCAGCCTTCTTCTTTTGCTGCAATCCAAACTGTTTGGCAAGTATAATACGGGATAAATATTTCATTTATCCCGTATGATCTAATCAAATATTTCAAACAATTTCTTGCAAGGTTTAATTTTATTAGTTGCATTATTTGTTAAAAGCCTCAAAAAATGCTTGTAATAATTCTTGTCCTTTCAGCATTGTTTTATAGTCAACATATTCTCTTGCAGAGTGCATATTGCATACTGTTGCAAGACCTAAAAGATATGGTGAGAATTTTTCACCTTTTGCGTTTGTTTTATTTGCGTATATATGCGTTTCTGCCCCTGCGTGGAATGATGAAATTTCAGGTGTTATACCAAGTTGTTTTGCAGTTTTTTCAAATAGTTCAGGAATTGTGTTATCCTCATTTTTTTCAAACATTGGCATTTTTTCTGTAAATGTAATAGTTGCAGTTGCAATATTTTTATATTCTTTATTAAAGTTGTTTACTGAATTTTGCATCATTTCAATAAGTTCATTTTCTTTGTCTTTTCTTGAACTTCTAATTGAATATGTAGCGTGGGCATCGGTATTTATAACGTTTGTAACGTTTAAATCTCCTGCTGTAATTCCTCCGATATTGCAAGAAGTTACAACTTTATCATCTTCTCTATAAAACACACCCTGTGGCATTTCTGAAACTAAATCAGCAATAAGTTTAGCGGCATTTTCTCTTGTGTTATCTCCTATATCATTTCCTGAATGTCCGCCTTTTGGTGCTGAAATTTTTAAATCTACCATAACATAGCTAGCACCTGAAATTAGGCATTGACCTAGAGCATCACTATCTAGAACAAGAACATATTTAGATTTTATTCTGTTAAAATCGGTATGTTTAATTCCACTCATTCCATTTTCTTCATCTCTTGTAAAATGAATTTCTAAACCGCCGTGTTTTAAATCTGTTCTATCTTTTAATTTTTTGGCAAAGTATAAAGCATTGGCAATTCCAGCTTTGTCGTCAGCGCCTAATGTTCTATCTTTTGCTCTTATCAAATCCCCGTCTAAATATGTAATTACTTCAGAATCATCTCCAATAACATCCATATGAGCTGATAGCATTATTGGTTCTTTTGTTGTATCAGTTGGGGCAATTTTTATATATATATTGTTAAAATCATCTTTTTCGCATTCCATATTATTTTGCGCGCAGTATTGGCAGATCCAATCAATAACTTTTTCTTCTTTTAGTGAAGGTGAAGGTATTTCTGCTAATGTGCAAAATAAATCAACAAGTTCGTTGTTTTGGCGTAACTCTTTCAGTTCCATATCAATTCCAACCTTTCTTTTTATATTAACTATATAATAGCATATTTTTAATTGATATCAACCACGCTGACACCATCGCCGCCTTCAGAATCTTCTCCTGGTCTGAATTTTGCAACATAAGGTGAGGTTTGTAAGAAATCTCTAACTGCTTGTTTTAAAGCTCCTGTTCCGTGTCCGTGGATAATATATACAGGGGATAAATTAACAAGACTTGCTTTGTCTAAATAGCTTTCAACTTCATCAAGTGCTTCTTCTACTCTATAGCCTCTCAAGTCTAGTGTTTGTGACATTTCAAGTCGTTTTAGTTCAAATTTGTTGAAAGATGTTCCTGGAATTTTTACTTTGTGAGGTTCTTTATATTTTTCATCAAGAACTGCAAGTTCATCTTTTTTTACTTTCATTTTCATTGAGCCTAAATCAACAAAAAGTTTTTTATTTTTATCTGGTAATGAAACGACAGTTACTTTTTGGTGCAGGTTTTTAAGCATAAGAGTATCACCTACAACAACCTTATCCCAATCAATTTCCAAATATTTATTTGCATCTGTAACCTTATCAATTTCATCTCTGAAATTACTTTCTAATTTTGCAAGGCGAGAATATGCTCTTCTTGCGATTTTTTCAGATTTCTCTTTGCGAAGTTCATCTAAGATTTGTTTTATTTCGCCCTTTGCTTCAAGAATTTCTGTGTCAAATTTCAGTTTAATATTTTTAATGGTTTTCTTTTTATCTTTTTTTACTTGGTTAAGGTTCTCTTCATATTCTTTTTGTAGCTCAAGTGAATTTTCTTTAATTTCTTGTGCTTGTTCAAGGTTTTTAGAAAGTTCCATATGTGTTTTTTGTAATTTTTCAACTACGGCAACGGTTGGATCTTTTTGCGTTATTAAAATATCTTTTGATTTGTCGATAATATCTTTATCCAGTCCGAGATTTGAGGCTATTGAAATCGCATTACTTAACCCGGGAATTCCTATTAGCAATTTATAAGTAGGTTTTAGGGTTTCTGTATTAAATTCTACAGAGGCGTTTTTGAAGAAATTGTTTGTGTATTCTAAAGCCTTTAATTCTCCATAGTGAGTTGTAATAACACACATTACGTTTTTTGTTGCAAGTTTTTCGAGTATTCCTTGAGCAAGAACGGCACCTTCTACAGGATCAGTTCCTGCACAAATTTCATCAAGTAATACAAAACTATCATCATCACTTTGTTTTAATATTTCAATAATATTTGTCATATGGGATGAGAATGTTGATAAACTTTGCAAAATACTTTGTGAATCTCCAATATCTGCAAACACATTTTTAAAAGGATAAATAACAGCGTGTGTACAAGGTAAAAACATTCCGGCTTTTGCCATTAGAATAAATAAACCGATTGTTTTTAGAGTAACTGTTTTTCCACCTGTATTTGAACCTGTTATTATAATAGATTTGTAATTTTTGCCTATTTCAAAGTTATTTGCAACAACATCATCACAAACCAAAAGCAATAACGGATGTTTCATATTTTCAAAATAGACATATTTTTCTTCAGTAAGTTCAGGTTCAATAGCTTGAAGTTTTACGGCATAACGAGCTTTTGCAAAATGAAAATCGATTTCTGCCATAATCTTTTCACACTTTTCCAGTTCATTCATTCTTTCTTTGACTAAATTTGTCAGTCTTACAAGAATTTTTATACATTCAGCGTGAATTTTTGATTTAACTTCTCTAATTTTATTGTTTAATGGCACTAATTGTGCAGGCTCAATATAAAATGTTTTGGACGATGATGAAACATCATGAATTATTCCTGGAACTTTTGTTTTATTTGAAGCCATAACTTGGAAAACAACTCTTTCATCTCTTTGTGTGTATATGTTGTTTTGAAGATATTTTGAAAAATTCGGATTATTTAATAATGAAGATATTGTATCTCTTATATTTTGCTCAGTGTCTTTTAAAGAGGAATATAATCCTTTTAATTCGGGGGTTGCGTTTTGTTTTATATTTAAATTTTCATCAAAAGTTTCAAAAATCTCATCTTCTGTAGTTTTGTCAGAAATTAATTCTTGAGCCAGTTGTTGTAAAAGATTATCCTCTTGTGTATTTTCAGTGATGAATTTTTTCAAAATTCTGGAAGATTTCATAGTTTTTGCAACATCATTTAATTCTTCTTCACAAAGGTATGAAACTACAGAATTTGCTTTAATTTTAGAAATATTTGCAATGTATTCCGTTGGGGTATCTTTTGCATAATCAAGAATTTTCTTTGCTTCTTTTGTATATTCAAGTTGTTGTTTTATTTTATCAGGATTTTCCAAAGGATGAATATTCAAACAAATATTTTGACTTTGTTTGAATTTTGCAAATTTTGATAATTCATCTTTTACTTTATCAAATTCCAGAGTAATATTACTTTTTGTTGTGATATCCATACTATTTATTTTATTATAAAAAAGAATATTAGCATAAAAAAATAAGGTACAATCTTTGTACCTTATTTTTTTAATAAAAATTTATTGATTTATTCGTCTTTTAGACCTTTACGTTTGTAAAAATCTTCAATAAATCCTGTATTAAATTTTCCGCTAATAAATACATCATCTTCAATGATTGCTTGATGGAAAGGAATAGTTGTTTCAATACCTGTAACAACATATTCTTTTAATGCTCTATACATTCTACGACGAGCTTCATTTCTGTTTCTTCCCCAACAGATAAGTTTACCTATCATAGAATCATAGTATGGCGGAATTTCATAATCCTGATAAACATGAGAATCAACTCTAACTCCAAATCCTCCGGGAGCTAAATAACCTGTTAATTTACCAGGGTTAGGCATAAAGTTTTTCATAGGATTTTCAGCATTAATTCGGCATTCAATAGCGTGTCCTTTAAGGTGAATATCATCTTGAGTATATGATAATTTTTCACCGGCAGCTACTAAAATTTGTTCTCTTACCAAATCAACACTTGAAATCATTTCAGTAACACAATGTTCAACCTGAATTCTTGTATTCATTTCCATAAAGTACCATTTACCGTCGTGGTCAAGTAAGAATTCACAAGTTCCGGCACCTTCATAGTTGATAGCTTTAGCTGCACGAACAGCAGCAGCTCCCATTTCTTCTCTTGTTTTAGCATCAATAGCAGGAGAAGGTGCTTCTTCTAATAATTTTTGGTGACGTCTTTGGATAGAGCAATCTCTTTCGCCTAAGTGAACAACATTTCCATAGCTGTCACCCAATATTTGAACTTCAATGTGTCTTGGATTTTCAAGATATTTTTCAGCATAAACATCAGGATTTCCGAAGAAGTTTTTAGCCTCAGTTTGGCAAAGACTCATATTGATTTCAACATCAGAATCATCACGGCAAATTCTCATACCTTTTCCGCCGCCGCCTGCTGTTGCTTTAAGAATAATAGGATAACCGACTTTGTGTGCAAATTCTTGAACTTCTTCAACTGTTTTAACAATTCCGGTACCCGGAGTTACAGGTACGTCATTTTCAATCATTGTCTTACGCGCGGTAGCTTTATCTCCCATTTTTCTCATTGCTTCTGATGAAGGTCCGATGAATTTTATTCCTTGTTTTTCACAAATTTCAACAAAGTCTGCTCTTTCTGACATAAATCCGTATCCCGGGTGAATTGCTTCAGCACCTGATACCATAGCTGCTGACATAATCGCAGGAATGCTTAAGTAGCTGTCTGCACTTTTTGCAGGTCCAATACAATATGCCTCTGTTGCTAATCTTACGTGCAATGAATTCGCATCTGCTTGTGAATATATTGCAACTGTAGGTATTCCTAATTCTCTACATGCTCTAATAATTCTTACTGCAATTTCGCCTCTGTTGGCAATTAATACTTTTCTAAACATTAAAATATCCCTACCTAAAAAAGAAGTGAACAGTTTAATCTATTCACTTCTTTAAATTATTTCTAACTACTCTACATATAATAGAACCTGTCCAAATTCAACAGGTTGACCGTCTTCAACACAAATTTCGGTAACTGTACCTGAAATTTCTGATTCAATTTCGTTCATCATTTTCATAGCTTCAACGATACAAACAACATCACCTTTGTTAACGGTAGAACCAACTTTAACAAACGGTTCAGCATCAGGTGATGGTGACTTGTAGAAAGTACCTACCATAGGTGATGTGATAGGTGTTCCTTTAGGAGCACTTTTTACTTCAGAAGCTGCCGCCGCAGGTGTTGAAGCAGGTGCCGCAGCTGGTGCTGCTTGTGCTACAGGAGCGGCTGCTACCACTTGAGGAGCTGATGCAACTACTACTTCTTTTCTAAGTGTAATTGCTTGATCTCCATCTTCTAAAGAAATTTCTGTTAAGCCTGTGTCTGCTAAAACTTTAGCTAATTTTTCTATATAATCTGTTTCAAATTTCATATTACTATCCTTTTTTAATGTCGAAATAAAATAGATGATACCTATATGCTTATTAGCATCTGTCTAAGTATTCATTTGTTCTGGTGTCAACTCTGATAACATCACCGTTAGAAACAAAGAACGGAACGTTAACAACTGCACCTGTTTCTAATGTAGCTGGTTTAGTACCGCCTTGAGCAGTGTTACCTTTTTCAGCCGGTGGTGTATCTACAACTGTTAATTCAACGTGTGCAGGAATATCAACACCAATAATTCTGCCTTCGTGAGTAAGAATCATAACGTTCATATTTTCTTTTAAGTATTTGATACCTGAACCGATTTGACCTTCCTCTACGTGAACTTGATCATAAGTTTCATTATCCATCATCACGTAAGCAGAACCTTCTTTATATAGATATTGCATTTCACGTCTGTCTAATGTAGCTTTCGCAACTTTTTCACCGGCTCTGAATGTTTTTTCAACAACTTGCCCTGTGATAACGTTTTTCAATTTAGATCTGACAAATGCAGCACCTTTACCAGGTTTTACGTGCAAGAACTCAACAACAGTCCATAATCCGTTATCTAGCTCGACTGTTAAACCTGTTTTAAAATCGTTTACTGAAATCATACTTTTCCCCTTTTACAAAATAATCATAATCTATTTTAGTTTAGAATACCACAAAAAATGAAATTTGCCAAATATTATTGATAATGAAGAAATGTAACAAAATTACGACTTTAAAAAATGCTTTTGAGTGTACAAAAATATATGTTTTAATTACAATAATGGTGTGATAATTTAAGGAGTGTGTATTATGAAAATTTCAGCAATTAATGCTTGTTGTCCAAGACCTCGTTTTACTGCAAATGAAAGTAATAAAACAGAATATGAAAATCCAATTAATAGAAGTACAGAAAGCAAACTTGCTATCTGGGGTTCTGTTGGAGGTAGTGTTTTAGCCGGTGCAACAGCGGCCGGTATCGGAAGTTGTTTTATAAAAAGTGATGCTCCGCACAGAGCAATGAAACTTGGTGGAATTGGTACTGTTGTCGGTTTAGGTTTAATGGCATTAACATTACCTGCAAAACTTTATGATACAAAAGTAAGAGCCTTTACAAGAGAAAAAGAAATGGATGTATTTTCTCGTGACAGAGATTTGAAGGCTAATATTATGGACGAAGTAAATAAAGAAGTAAAAAATGAAGATATTGATTTAGATCAAAAAATCAGTCATTACACATCTGTTCAAATGGCAAACAACGGTAATGGAATGTTGATAAAAGGGGCATAATTCTAATGAGGATAAGTCCTGTATCAAACATTAGTTATAATTCTTTTGGAGCAAAGTCAAAGGATTCTGTAAACAAAAATGAACCATCAAACCCAATTACAAAAGGTGGAGAGAAAGCAAAACTTGCAGGAGCGACTTTTATTGCAGGGTTGGGTTTAGGTGCAAAGTTGCTGTTTGAACTTTTGGATGGAGATTTTGTCCTAGAAGATATTGGTGATGCTGCTGGGAAAATTGTAGAAAAACAACATAAAGATGCCAAAGGTGCAAAAAAAATGTTATTGCAACTTGGTGCTTTTGGCGGGCTTCTTGCTATGTTTGTTGGGGCTGTTGCTTTTGTATATACAATTTATAAAGCGCCAAATATAAATTATAACGGTAATATTAATGCGTTCAAAAAAGGTAAAGATATGGATGTCTATATAAAAGGCAACACTGCAGAAAAAGAAATCTATACTCAAATGAACGAAAAAGCAAAATCTGCGACGCCGGAAGAAAAAGCTAAATTGCAAGAGCAATATATGCAAATGCAATTAGCGAAAAACAGAGTTCCTGATTTTGTTCGTAATTTATAATTTAATAATAGGAAAAAGATATGATAGGAAGATATTCACGCGAAGAGATTTCAAAAATTTGGGATATAAATACAAAGTTTGATTATTATTTACAAGTAGAACTTGCTGTTTGTGATGCTTATGCTGAATTAGGTACGATTTCAAAAGAAATTTCATCTGAGATAAGGCAAAAAGCAAAGTTTACTGTTGAAAGAATTGATGAAATTGAGCGTGAAGTTAGACATGATGTTATCGCGTTTTTAACTTGTGTTAATGAAAGTTTGGGCGATTTAGGCAGATATGTTCATGTCGGCTTAACAAGTTCTGATGTAATTGATACGGCTTTTGCACTTCAAATTCAAGATAGCGGAAAGATTATCAAAAAAGATTTAGATGATGTAATAAAAACTTTAAAAAATCTTGCAAATAAACACCGCAATACAATATGTATCGGACGTTCACACGGGATTCATGCAGAGGTTATGACATTTGGGGTGAAACTTTGTTCTTGGATTGATATTTTAGAAAGACAAAGGGATAATTTTTTGCATGCATTAGAGCAAATTAGAGTAGGGCAAATTTCAGGACCTGTTGGGACTTATAGTAATATTTCTACTGATGTTGAAGAAATTACCTGTAAGCATTTGAATTTGAAACCTGCAAGAATTTCAACTCAAGTAATAGCAAGAGATTATCATGCATATTTTATGCAATCATTGGCACTTATTGCAAGTGTTATCGAACAATTTGCAATCGAAATAAGACATTTGCAAAGAACAGAGGTTTTAGAATTAGAAGAAGGTTTTGGAAAAGGTCAAAAAGGATCTTCTGCAATGCCGCATAAGAAAAACCCTGTACTTTCAGAGAATTTATGCGGTTTAGCAAGAGTAGTCAGAGCAAATTCTATTGCTGCGATGGAAAATATTCCGCTCTGGCATGAAAGAGATATTTCTCACAGTTCGGCTGAAAGAATTATTTTCCCGGACAGCTTAATTTTGGTTGATTTTATGCTAAGCAGATTTAATTCGGTTATGGAAAATATTGTTGTCCACGAAAAGAATATGTTGAAAAATACGGATAAATTCGGTGGGATTGTATTTTCTCAAAAAGTTTTACTAACTCTTGTTTCAAAAGGTTTAACTCGAGAAGATGCTTATATAATTGTTCAACGAAACGCCTTAGATGCATTCCAAAATGATGGAGATTTCAAGGCAAATCTTTTGAAGGATTCTGATGTTGCAAAATATTTGTCTGATGACGAAATTGAGCAAATTTTTGATAAAAATTCTTTCTTACAAAATATTGACAAAATTTATAATAGAATACTTGATTAAATTGGGATTTTTATATGGTAACAAGTGCTTATATTCATATCCCGTTTTGTAAATCAAAATGTCATTATTGCTCATTTGTTTCGTTTTGTTCTACTGATAAAAAAAATGATTATTTAAACGCTCTTGAGCAAGAAATAGAGTATTTTTATGAAGGTGAATTTCTAAAAACTTTATATATTGGTGGCGGTACTCCGTCTTTGTTGAGTGTGGAAGATATTAGTCGTATTATTTCAAAGTTTTCTTTTTGCGATAATGCAGAAGTTACTATGGAATTAAATCCTGAAGATGTAAATTCTGATTATTTGAAAAGTTTGTATGAGCTTGGGATTAATCGTTTGAGTTTTGGGTGTCAGACGTTTAATGATGATATTTTAAAATTGATAAACAGGCGTCATAATTCTTCTCAGGTAATAAAAGTTATTGAATATGCTAAATCTGTTGGTTTTAAGAATTTAAGTTTAGATTTTATATATGGACTTCCAAATCAGACTTGTGAAATGTTTGTTAGTGATTTGAACAGGGCTGTTGATTTAGAATTAGAACATATTTCGTTGTACGGTTTAAAAATAGAAGAAGGTTGTTATTTTTATAATCATTTACCTGTAAATTTGCCTGACGATGATATGCAGGCTGATATGTATTTGAAGGCTGTAGAAACGCTTTTGAATAGAGGTTATGTTCAATATGAAGTTAGTAATTTTGCTAAAAACGGATTATATTCAAGACATAATCTTAATTATTGGGATAATGGTGAATATTATGGTTTTGGGGTTGCTGCTCACGGGTATAAAAATGGTATTCGGTATGAAAATTTTGATAATTTAAAAGATTATTTAAAAAATCCAAAAGATAAAAAATTGTCCCATACTTTATCAGGATCTGAAAAATTGGAAGAAGAAATCTTTTTGGGGCTGCGCAAATTAGCAGGAATTGAGGTTTTATCTGTTAACAAAAAATATAATATAGATTTTGAAAATAAATATAAAAAAGTTTTGGATAAGTATATTAATTTAAAACTTATTGAAAAGACGAACTGCGGCTATAAATTGACGCTTCAGGGAATTTTGGTGAGTAATGTTGTTTTGGCGGATTTTATTGAGTAAATTTTTAATTAAAGATTATTTTTCGCAAATTTTAATGTTTAAAATATAATAAAAAAAGTAAAGAAGGTTTTGTTATGGAAAAGACATATAATGATGCGGTTAAATTATTAACTTCAGCAGGAAAATTCAGAATATCTTTAGGGTTAGAACGTATATCTAAAATCCTTGAAATATTAGGAAATCCTCAAGATAAATTGCGCTGTATTCATGTTGCAGGAACTAATGGCAAAGGTTCTGTTTGCTCAATTTTGTCTTCAATTTTGACTGTCGCAAAAGAACGTGTAGGTTTATTTACAAGTCCGCATATTTATAAGTATAATGAGCGAATAAAAATTTGTGGTGTTGATATTTCTGACGATGATTTTGTAAAATATATTTTTAATATAGTTGAAATCGCAGATAAAAATAAAATAGATTTAACAGAATTTGAAATATTGACAGCTGTAATGTTTAAATATTTTGCAGATAATAATGTTGATATTGTGGTTTTAGAAACGGGTTTAGGCGGAAGATATGATGCAACAAATGTTATAAAATCTCATTTGTGTTCTGTGATTACCCATGTTGATTTTGACCATACAGAGCGTTTAGGAAAGACGATAAGCGAGATTGCTTATGAAAAAGCAGGCATAATGAAATCGGATTGTCCTTGTATCGTTTTTGAAGGGTTGGAAGTATATAAAGATGTAGCAGATAGTTTAGGTGCGATGCTTATGGTAATTTTACCGTTTGCAAATACCGATGAGTTGTCTTTGAAAGGAACATTCCAACAAGAAAATTTGTCGTTGGCTCTTGCAGTTATAGAAACTTGTTTTCCTGAAATTAGTCCTGAAATTATAGATAAAGGCTTGCGCGAAGTGAAACATCCTGCAAGATTTCAATATATAGCCGATAAAAATTTAATAGTTGATGGTGCGCATAATCCTAATGGGATTTCTGTGCTTGTTCAAAGTCTTAATATGTATTATCCAACTGAAGAAAAACGTTTTATATTTGGTTGTTTGAAAAATAAAGATTATCCGACAATGTTGAAACTTTTATCAACTTGTATTGATTGTAGCGAAAAAACTTCTGATATTTATTTTTATCATTTTAATCATAAAAATTCAGCTACATATGAAGACTTGCAAGCAGTAGCTCCCTTTAATGCAAAAGAATTGACGCCGATATCGGAAATAGATTTTAATGATGGGAAATTGAATATAATATGCGGCTCATTGTATATGATAGCAGAACTATCAGAGCGTTTTGGCTTTAATATTTTGAATTAGCCTTAATAAAAATTAACGAAATCGCTTGCAAAATAAAGTTTTGCATACTATAATGAAACCAGCCGAAAGTTATGGGCTTTGGTATGCCTATAATTTTTTAGTTACTACTTTAAACAAAAAGGAGAAGAAAATGCCAAAATTAAAAACACACAGATCAGCTGCAAAACGCTACAAAGTTTCAGCAACTGGCAAAATTATGAAAAGACAAGCAGGTATAGGCCACTTGCTCCAACACAAATCTTCATCAAGAAAACGTAGAATTTTCAAGATGGTAGAGGTTTCAGAATCACATACAGCACTGGTATCAAAAGAGTTACCATACAAGAAGTATTCAAGATAGGAGCATAGAAAATGAGAATAAGACGTGGCAGTGCCGGTGTTAAAAGGCACAAAAAAATATTAAAACTTGCTAAAGGCTTTATTGGTGCAAGAAGCAGAATATTTAAAGTTGCTAATATTGCAGTAATGAAAGCATTAAAATACGCTTACAGAGACAGACGTACTACAAAACGTAATATGAGAAGATTATGGATTGTAAGAATCAATGCGGCTGTTAGATCTCGCGGTATGAGCTATTCAAGATTTGTAAACGCTTGCAAAAAAGCAAATATCGTTGTTAACAGAAAAATGCTTGCTGATATGGCAGTAAAAGATCCTGAAGCGTTCGATGTAATATTCCAAACTATTTCAAAATAGTCAAAAGATATTATCGAGAATTAAAGCGAAAAGACCTGAATTTCAGGTCTTTTCGCTTTATGTAAAAAATATTTATAAAAATAGCAAAATTTATTTTTAGTTGTTTTATAATCAACAGCAAGATAAAACATAAGGAGTTAAGATATGGCAATGAGTATAGGACAAGATCGAGCAAGAGTATATGGACCCGGTGTAATGCTTGGAACAGTTGGTATGAGTGCATATTTTCTTCCTGTCACAAAAGACAGATTTGTTCGTAATGCTTTTGCTATACAAAAAGAGTTAACTGAAGATAAAATTGATAAATTTACTCGTGTTGCAGAGCAAATTAGCAAAAATAATTTGCAAACAGAAAATAGAATATTTTTACTCAGTGAATGTGTTGCAGAAAGTATAGATGCAATAGGTCAGAGATGTTTAGATTTGGGTAAATCTATTACTGATAGTGATGCGGTTCAGACATTAAAAAAGGGTTTTGAAGATAATTTTTTAGCTTATAAAAAATCAGAGGCAATGATGGATAATGTTGCATCAAGTGCATTTAAACGAATCAGATGGACTAATTTTGCTTGGGGAATTGGTATTGGATTTTTGATTGGTTCAGCTATAGGTTCAGGAATGTCAAAATCTGGAAATTAAAAGTAATATAAATTTTTATAAAAAATAAAAATTTATTTCTGTGTTATGATGAGGATATGCGCAGTCATGGAGTAAGTTATTATATACGGGAATTATTAAAGATTTCCGCCCCAATAATATTAGGAAATATTGGTTTTATATTGATTGGTATAGGTGACGTAGTTATTGCAGGACGCCATTCTACTGACACTTTTGCTGCAATTAGTATTGCAACTGCAATTTTGAATTGTATTTTTACTTTTGGAATTGGGTTAATATCAAGTATTTCTCCGTATTTGTCTAATTTAAGGGGTGCTGGGAAAACTGTTAAAAAATATTTTTTCCCATCAATTAGATTTTCAATGACTTTGGCGCTTATTACATCGATATTAATAATTGCAGCAATTCCAATAATTCCAAAACTTGGGTTCGAAGCAAAGTTAATTCATCCGATACAAGAGTATATGTTAATATCAGCATTTAGTACATTTGGAGCTTATTTGCATGCTTGTTTAAAAGAATTTTTGCAGACCTTTGAGATTGTAATGTTTCCTAATATGGTAACATTGGTTTGCGTTGTTTTAAATGTTGTATTGAATGTTATATTGGTTTACGGATGGGGGATAATTCCATCATTGGGTGTTGCAGGACTTGCAACTGCCAGTTTATTGGTTAGATATTTTATGGGAATTGCTCTATTAGTATATTGTTTTGTTATGATGAGATTTAACAATTATCATGAAAAAGGTTATTATCATAACTTGATGAAAATCGGATTTCCGATATCGCTTGCGGTATTTGTGGAATTTGTAGCATTTAATTGCATTGCAATATTGATGGGTAGAGTATCCGGAGTTTATGCAGCTGCACAAAATCTTGTATGTTCATTGACTACGATATCATTTATGGTTCCTTTTGCAATATCAAATGCAATCGCTATAAAAGTAGGATTTGCAAATGGTGCTGGTGATATTGAAGAATTGAAAAAGTATGCTTTAACAGGAACGGTTATGTCTGTTTGTTTTATGATCTGCAGTGCATTGATATTCATTTCATTCCCTCAATTTATCGTTGGAATATTTACGGTTGATGGTGCTATTTATAATATTGTAGTTCCTGTAATGTTGGTAATTGGAATATTTCAAGTATTTGACGGACTTCAAATATCTCTTTCAGGAATTTGTAAGGGTGTAAAACAAACTGATATTGTACTATTAGCCAATTTTGTTGCTTATTGGTGTGTGTCAATTCCTGTAGGTTGCTTATTGGGGTTAGTTTATAATTTTAAATTAATAGGTTTTTGGATAGGTTTGTGTTTATCAGCAATTTTGTTGTGCTCTATAATGATATACAAGCTCAAAAAATATTACGATCAAACTTATAAAGTTGTGAAATCTTAAATTTTTATAAAAATTAAAAACTAATAAAACAAGGGTTAGCAAATGACCCTTGTTTTTATGGGGGTATAAATATAACAAAAGTTATAAAACTTTTAAAATCTTATCCAAGAAAAAATATTAAAGTGAACATGCCACATAATGATATTGCACTGAATAAAAACCAAGTGTGCATTACGGGGTGTTGGTATGACCAAATTTCTTTAATAGTGCTGGTTGCATTGTTAATTGTTTGCATGTTTCTCTCCAAAAAAATAAACTCGTGTTTTCTATATATTCTATTTTCCATATTTTCAGAAAACAAACATCACCTATTTGGTTGATTATTAATCGGGTTTATTTTATTATCAAGGTATGCAAAAAGTTGAATTATTATTGCCTGCGGGCAATTTGGAAAAATTAAGATATGCTGTAAAATACGGAGCAGACGCTGTGTATTTAGGAGTAGTTGATTTCAGTTTGAGAGCAATGCGCAAGGGTGAAATTATTACTCTTGAAAATTTGAAAAGTGCAATCGAATTGGCACATTCTCTTGGCGCAAAAGCTTACCTTACATTAAATATATTTGCTTTCAATTCTGATATAAGGCATTTAGAAGAATGTATGGAAATAATAAAAGACGCAAATCCTGATGCTGTTTTGGTAAGTGATTTTGGTATATTGCGTTTGCTAAAAAAATATATGCCTGATGTTGAACTTCACATAAGTACGCAAACAAATATATTGAATTATGAATGTGTAAGATTTTGGCAAGATATGGGTGCGAAAAGAGTTGTATTGGCAAGAGAATTATCAATACCTGAAATAGCAGAAATAAAACGCCAAGTTCCTGATATGGAAATAGAATGCTTTGTTCATGGTTCACAGTGTGTATCATTTTCAGGCAGATGTTTGTTAAGTGATTATTTTACAAACGGAGAAAGAAAAGCAAACAGTGGAAACTGTTCTCAGCCTTGCCGTTGGAGTTACAAATTAGTAGAAAGCACTCGTCCCGGTCAATATTACGAAATAAATCAGGACGATCGAGGATCTCATATTTTGAGTCCAAAGGATTTGTGTTTGGTAAAACATTTGAAAGAAATGATTGATGTTGGAGTAGATTCATTTAAGGTTGAAGGCAGAACGAAAAGTTTGTATTATGTTTCAGCAGTTGCCAAAACATACAGGGCAGCTATTGATGCAATTATGTCTAATCCGAATGAAGATATGGAAAAATATTTCACAGAACTTAAAAAAGTTGGCAATAGAGGATATACAACAGGTTTTGCGTTAGGTGAAAATCCTGCGGATAGTTATAGCTATGATATTTCAAAAGGTCTTGCAGGTGCTGACTTTTTATTTGAATTTCATGGTAAGAAAAAATATTCAGAAGTTGATTTTTCATCTAATAGTTCTGATAATTTGTATTTTGTAAAAATCAAAAATAAAGTATTATTAAATGATGAAGTCGAAATTATTACTCCATCTGAGCAATTTGTTGCAAAAGTTCTTGATATATTAGATGAAAAAGGTCAAAATCTTGATGCTGCGAATACGAATGCGGAAGTTTATCTAAAATTAGATAAAGAGCCTCAAGATTATGAAGTTGCACTGGCAAGAACAATTGGAGTAAAAGAGAATGTTTATTAAGCCTGATTATAATTTAAAAAGAATTTATGACATAAATCTTGAGGAGTTAAAAGCTAGCGGAATAGAGGCTATGTTGTTTGATTTGGATAGTACATTGATGGCATCAAAGTCAGGAGTGTATTCAGAACAAATGCGAGCATGGTTAGAAAAAGTCAGAAAAGATTTTTTTATTGCAGTAGTTTCAAATAATAAAAATAGTGAATATATTTCAAAAGTAAAATCAATTTCAGATTTTCCGACATTGTTTTGTGCAGCAAAGCCAAACCCTCAAAAAGTTTTAGAATTTATTAAACAGTATAATTTAGCGCCCGAAAAATGTGTTTTGGTTGGTGATAGACCTTTAACTGATATATTGTGTGGTAAAAATATAGGTTGCAAAACAATATTAGTTGATTCTGTGACGGCTGATAGTGAAAAAAAGATTGTTAGATTTGTTAGATTTTTAGAGCGTTTGTCAATCCGTAGATAATGTTATCTAAACATAAAGATTGATTTTTTATCAGTAAACACTAATATTACAGAATGTAAAGCGTCTATAATCCAGATATATATTGATAAATTGGAAGTTTTTGGCTAAAAATTTAAAGTTTCGTATTTTTTTGACTAATTGAAAAATATATTATAATATGAATAATGAAAGACCGTATTTAGTGTTAAAGAAAACAAAAGATAAATATACATTAAATGACGGATACTTAAAAAAAGAAGTTTAAATATAATGTTATGTGTGAATAACTTAACTGGATTGGTGGAGATAGCGTGAATACTTATTATTGTAGAGAAGAGAAATGGGTGGATAGAACATTCAGCAAGCGAGGAAGATTTGTAGCAGCGTTAATGATCGTTGCGTGTTCAGTAGGTATAATAGCTGGAGGATGTAGTTTTATTCCGAACATGGCGCCAAAAACAGAAGTTCCAGAAACTCCTGTAGCAGCAGAAGCGCAAAATGAAGTTCCGGTAGAAACATCAGAAATAACAGTACCTACAGATAAGGCAGAGTCACCAGATAACAAATTGGTGGGCTATGATGTTGTTTCAGTAGGTAGAAGTGATCCATTCATGCCAAACGGCGAAGCTGAAGTATTTAATAAGGCAAGAGAAGATGCAATAGCAGAAGCAAATGCATATAATGCAAAAGTTGCGAAGCTTCAGCAGTTGAAAAATACTGTAATAAGATTACCGGATGACACAAATCCATACAGCTATAATTTGCCAGTACCACCTACAGCATTGGCAGATCCTGAAGCTACAGCTTCAAAAATTACAAGAACCAAAGTTGTTGGTATTATGTATAACAAATCAAATCCGTCAGCAATTATAAATCTTGACAATAAAGATTATTTAGTAAGACAGGGTGATAAGATTATTGACGAAAAATATAAAGTTCTTCAAATTAATCAATCATGGATTACAGTATCTTTAGGTTCTAATATATATTCAGCAGGCATTGGGGAATTATTCTCTAAAGATGATTTGGATAAAACAAAGAATGATTTATATAACTTAGAGAGCAGATTTGGTGGTAGAAAAAGTTAATTGAAATAAATAAAGTAATAGGCAGGAGCAGATATGAGAAGTAAAATTAAAAACAAGGTTATTGCAAGTTTAATGTTAACTGCGTTCTTTGTAACAAATTCAATGAGTGCGTCATTCGCAATGGATAGTTACATTGGCTATAACGCAGGAAGACCAGCTATAAGATCAGCTGGTATGGGTTCATCTGTAAGTTTGAAGTCAGGCATTCATATGTTGAATGGCGATACAAGAGTTAATTTAAGTTTAAGAGATGCTGATGTTACTCAAGTATTGAGAATGTTTGCAGATCAAGCTGGTATGAATATTATTTTTACGCCGGACGTAAAAGGAACAGTAACTTTGGATTTAGTTGATATTCCATTGGAGCAAGCATTTAATTTAGTAATAACAACTGGCAAATTGTATTATGATATTCAGGATAGTGCATTGATTATATCAACATCAGACAATGCAGTTTCATTATCTGACCGTAATCAAGTAACAGTAATTCCTGTAAGATATGCAAATGCAGCAGCAGTTGCTCACTTTATTAATGTAAACTTTTTCGGATCAAAAGAAAAAATGAAATCAAATCCGGGAATATCTGCAAGATCAGCTGTAGTGGCAAACCCTATTACTAATGAAATTATTGTCACAGGTACAGATTCTGATGTTGATGTAGTAAGAAGATTATTGGATCAGGTTGATAGAAAACCTGCAATTACTACATACAAGGTAAACCACACAACTCCTGCAGAAATGGCAAATGCAATATGTACATCATTGATTCCTGGTGCGATGTTTATCGGAACTGATGATGCAACTGGTGGAGCAGCTGGTATTCCAACCGGTTATGCTGCAGATTCTTCTTCATCAGAATCAGGAACTTCAAGTATTGCAGTAAGTGGTGGGCAGTTAGCATGTTCATTTGCGGCAGTGAACTCAGATGACTTTGATGATGATTCAGACGAAGATGATGATGAAGATAAATTGATTAGTTTCCCTTCAATGGGTATGACTGTTACATATTTCCCAACACTTGGAACTGTTCAAATTATCGGAGGATCTCCTCATCAGTTGGCGTTAATAGGTGATTATATTGCTGCTAACGATAGAAAAACACCTCAAGCATATTTAGAGGTTCAAATTGTTAGTTTAACAGAAAATGGTAGTAAGACATTTGATAACCAATGGCAATTCTTGAGTAAGAATTTCTCATTTAACGCTGGTGGTGGTCAAGCAGGTGGTTTCCAAACAAACCCAATGTATCCGATATTCTTTGCGGGTCATGGTTTTACTCTTGTAGATCCTAACACTTACGATAAAGAAACCGGTTCATATGATGTAATTGGTCAAATTCAAAAATGGGGTACTTCTCCACAATTAGTATATACTGTTAACTATTTAATCAGTAGTAATAAAGCAAGGGTTCTTGCAAATCCGAAGATTTTGCTAACAAGTGGTAAAACTTCAAAAATCGATTTAAGTTCTGAATATATTGATACAATGACTACTCAGTTCTTATCATCAGGAGCTATTGGAACTTCACAATCTCAAAAAGAGGTTAACAAAGGTAGTGACAATGGTATAACAGTTGAAATTTCATCATTTATCAGTCCTGATGGTTATGTGACATTGGATATTACACCACAATACAACTCAATATCAGAAACTGTTTATGATACAAACCAAATTGATATCTTAGCTACATTACTTCAAAAAAGAATGTTAGAATTAAAAGGTATCAGAGTTAAAGATGGAGAAACTCTAGTTATAGGTGGTATGATTCAGGAACGTGAATCTAAGAGCGTAACAAAAATACCTTTCTTAGGTGATATTCCAGTGGTTGGTATGTTCTTCAGAACTACAACAACCGGTAAATCAAGAGAAGAAATGGTAATGATGTTAACACCACAAATCATTGTTGATACTGAAGACGCAGTAGATCGTGATAATACTCTATAATTAAATAATGCACTACTAAATAGACTTGAATAGGTTAAAGAAAAGTAAAAATGAATCCATTAATATTAAGATTAAAAAATAGTATAGATCAAAATATATTAAATAGTATAGATAAAGGTTTACTGGGCTTACATTTATTTGTACCAATCAGTGTAAAAGATAATTTCTTATTTGTCGCTGTATGTAAATCATCAAACAAAGATACTATCAGTAATGTATTAAAAGAATCTTTTCCACAATCTATCAAGTTTATGTTAGTAGGGGATGATGATTTAAAGAGTTTATTATCTGATATTCTTCCTAAGAATGTTGAAGTAAAGATTCCTGATAGTGAAGCAATTGCAAGTTCATTTGGATCAAGTCATGCAGGAGGCGATGCCGCAGTCAAGGCTGGAAAAGAAGGACGTTTAGGTGAAATCTTATTAAGAAAAGGTCTTGTATCCGACGTTGATTTGATGAAGGCCTTGGGAGAATCAAAACGTAAGCATATGAATATTGGTTCTACCTTATTCCAAATGGGTTTGATTTCGCTAGAGCAATTAAAAGAAGTATTGCATGAACAAACAGGTTATGATGTTGTAACAACTGATCAATTATCAAACCAAAAGCAATATGTAAAATTATTGGAACCTGAATTTATTAGAGATAATAAAGTAATTCCAATATCTGCAGATGGTAAGAACATTATACTTGGTGTTGTAAAACCATTAAATCAAGGTGTAATAAAACAAATTATTTATCAAACTGGTTTAGTTCCTAAACAGTTATTGATGACCCGCTTTGAATTTGATAATTCATATAATACTTTCTTTGCGAAAAATGAAGCAGATGAAGCTGCAAAATTGGCAGCGAGTGAAGCAATGGCATCAAGTGAGGGTGGTGCAGATAACCCGGCTGATGCAATTAAGCAAGAAGTGGAAAATGCCACAGGTTCTGTAGCGGTATTTGTAAACAAGATATTGACAGATGGTATTGATAGAAGAGTTTCCGATATTCATATTGAGCCTCGTTTAACAGGTTATATTGTACGTTACAGAAAAGATGGTATGTTACAAAAAGTATTAGATATTCCTGGAGCTATTGAGTCTTCCGTAATTGCTCGTTTTAAGGTTATGGCAAGAATGAATATTGCTGAAAATAGAAGACCTCAGGATGGTACTTTTTCTATAACATATAAAGATTGTTCATATGATTTTCGTATTAACACACTTCCTGTTTCGGGTAAAGAAAAGGTTTGTATTCGTATTTTGGCGCCGGCTGTATCTTTATCTTCTTCTGATAAAGAGATTAAGTTGGTCGGAGCATGTGAAGATGATATTGAAAAGGTTAAAAAGATTATATCTTGTCCAAACGGTATAATTTTGACATCAGGTCCTACAGGTTCAGGTAAAACAACAACCTTGTATTCTGTATTGAAAAGTTTGAATGATGAAACTGTAAACATCACAACGATTGAAGATCCGGTCGAAATTAAGTTGGAAGGTATAAACCAATCACAAATTAACGCAAAAGCGGGTATTACATTTGCATCTTGTATGCGTGCAATCTTACGTCAAGACCCTGATATTATCCTAGTCGGTGAAATTCGTGACTATGAAACATTGGAAATTGCGATTTCAGCAGCGTTGACAGGTCACTTAGTATTAAGTACCGTTCACACCAACTCAGCTGCGGCAACTGTTACTCGTATGATAGAAATGGGTGCAAAGGATTATTTGGTATCATCAACATTATCTGGTGTAATAGCGCAACGTCTTATCAGAAAATTGTGTGATGATTGTAAAGAACCTTATTACCCAACGAAAGAAGAAGCAAAACTTGTAACATTAAAACCGGATGAAATTGAGAAATTAACAAAAACTCAAATATATAAAGCAAAAGGTTGTAACAAATGTAATTTCCAAGGTTACAAAGGACGTTTGGGTGTATACGAGATTATGCAAATTACCAAAGAGATTAAGAAACTTGTAGCTTTAGGAGCTCACGATTTAGAAATTGAAGAAGCAGCAGTTGCAAATGGTATGACAACATTGCATAGTTCATGTTTAAGACACATAATGAATGGTCAAACAACAATAGAAGAGTTTGTCAGAGTTCTTGGTATGGCAGGAGAATAGGTGAATAGTTTATGGCAATATATTTATATACAGCATTAAAACAAGATGGATCAAATGAACTTGTAAAAGGTAAAGTTGAAGCAGTTGATATGCGTAGTGCCCGTCAAGCGGTTCGTGATTTGGGACTTCTTGCAACAAATATAGTAGAAGAAAATGCTGTTGTGACTACTGCCAAAAAAGATACAGCAAAAAAATCAGGTAAGATGCCTAAGTTGGGTCTTGCTGAGCAAATCGATTTTACATCAACAATGCAAATTTTGTCAGCTGCAGGTATTCCAATTATTGAATCGTTAATGTTTATCGAAACAGATTCCGCAAAACTTAGGATTCGTCAGGTAGCAGCAGAATTAAGACGTCAAATTATGAACGGTGGAACTTTTGCAGGTACTGTTGCAAAATATCCTGAGCAGTTCGGGCAAGTCTATATTGGTCTTGTAAAAGCCGGTGAAGATTCAGGTGAATTGGAAAAGACCCTAGAACGTTTGTTAGAATTGTTGAATAAACAAGCGGCTATTAGAAGTAAGGTTACAGGTACTCTTATGTATCCGGTATTCGTTATTCTTCTTGCCGGATTTATCATTATTGTCATGTTGGTATTTGTATTTCCGGTATTTAAAGACATGTTTGATTCGATGGGTATGCAATTACCGTGGATTACTCGAACGCTTATGGCCGCAGGGTTGTATATGAAAAAGAATTGGTTAGGTATTCCTATTGTTATTGCAATTATTGCATTTACAATCAATTTCTTGTTTAAATGGAAACCAAGCCGTTGGAAAATTGATGCTATTGCATTGAAAATTCCTATTATTTCAGATTTGTTACAGTATTCTAATTTTTCAAACTTTATATCAGTAATGCAAGTTGCTTATGACGCAGGTGTTCCTATTTTGGAATGTTTAACATTGTCAAATTTAACATTAACAAACCATACATTAGAAACAAGAGTTGTAGAAGCAACAGCAAAAGTTAGACAAGGTCAACATTTATCAGCAGCATTAAGATCAACAAGAACAATGCCTAAAATGATTTTGTTTATGATTGCAACAGGTGAACAATCAGGTCGTTTGGGTGATATGTTAGGACAGGCTGTAAGTTATATTGATAAGCAGTTAGATGCTATTATTGATGTAATGACTAAGATGATTGAACCTATCATGCTTGTTGTTATCGGTTCTATCGTACTTGTATTAGCAGCTGCATTGTACTTACCACTATTTGCATCTTATATGGGTATGTAAAACAAGTGGAGTCAAGTTTTCAAGAAACAATCTTTGTTCAATAATTGAGCGGAGGTTGTTTCTTTTTTCGGAGGTAAAATGGAAAATAAAAAGGTTGTTGTAATAACCGGTTCTACATCAGGTATTGGTGAAGAATTAACTAAACTATATTCACGCAGTGAAGATTTCAGAATTTTTGCAGGCTATCGTAATCCTGATAAAATTTCAAATAACTTGGAGAATGTTGATTATTTTTATATAAATTTAGCTGATACAAAATCAATTATTTCTGCTGCTGATTATATAAAATCTAAAGTTGGTAAAGTTGACATATTGATAAATGTTGCAGGATCGGTTGTAGCCGGTCCTGTTGAAGTACTTCCGATAGATAAGTTAAAAGAACAATTTCAAATCAATACTTTTTCACATATTGAATTTGTTCAAAATTTGTTTCCTGTATTGGATAATTCTCGGATAATAAATATAAGTTCAATGGCTAGTTTTGGTCATTTCCCTTTTATTAGTCCTTATTGTGCATCGAAAAGGAGTTTGGACATATTTTTTAATGCCTTATTAATCGAAAATCATAAAAATCTAGAGATTGTGTCGATAAAACCTGGAGTAATCGCAACTCCAATATGGGAAAAATCTGTTAATTCTAATGAGCAAATTTTAAATAATAATATATATTATGCAAAAGAGCTAAGTTTTTTGAAAAATAATGCTCTTTCTAATACTCAAAAAGGTCTTGATGTGAGGATTGTTGCTGAAAAAATTAAGGAAATTTCTCTTAAAAAGCGTGTAAAAAGTTCATATTTGATAGGCAAAGATGCAATTTTTGCTCAGATTCTTTCGTATTTGCCTCAAGATTTAATCAATAATTTGGTTAAATTAGGTTTGAAAGCAAGGATTTCTAATTGTAAGTAAAAACTTTTTAGAATAATATGTAAACAAATGTAAATAGGTTTAAATTCTCTAAGGCTATGGGATTTAGGAGATTTTTAACTTTTTATTATCTTGTTTTGGGCAATTTTTTTCTTCCAAAATACTTAATATGAGTATAAACATTATGCATTTATTAGATATTGGGGAAAGGAGTATGCAAATGGAGTTTAAAGTTAATGGTTACGCATATGCTGGTCAAGCAAACAATGGTAAAGGTTTAAATGGAAAAATTGTTGCAAATCCTGAGAAAAAATCAGTGTTTGTTATGAATAAGGATGGTACACAAACAGAAAATGTTTATGTAAATGGTAAGCTACAATCATCTGTTACTCGTTATGACAGAAATAAAGATGGCAAATTTGATGATAAAGAAATGTATTATGTAGATAGATATTATTATCAAGATAACGGAGATGCAACAATTAAAAGATTTGTAGATAAAGACGGTGACGGTTATAATGACTCCGTAACAACATTTGAATATGATAAAGATCGTAATCTAAAATCATCAATAACCAAGAATGAAGAAGATATAAATGATGTTAAAAATCGTGATCATTTAGACTATGAAGTTCATAATAGACAAATGGCAGCACATAAAGATGGTATTTATATATATTAAATAACGAAAAAAGAGCGGTGTTACCGCTCTTTTTTCGTTTGTGATATAATAATATTGTTATGGAAGAAAAAGAAATAGATAGTTTATACGGAAAAATAGAAGATGGGCAATATGACCAAGCAAAATCTATATTGACTGAGATTTTGCAAAAAGATGAAAAGGATTATGATGCTTTAAGATTGATGGCATTATGTGAAGTTAATCTTGAAAATTTTAAAGCTGCTCGTTCAATATTAGAAGAGGTTGTTAAATATCGACCGGAAGATGCTTTATGTTGGTATTACCTTGGATGTTGTTATGACAGTCTTTCAGAATTGATAGAAGCAAAACATGTATATTTGAAGGTCTTGGAATTGCGTCCTGAGTATCTTGATGCATATAAAAGTCTTGCTATTGTTTACATAAAATTAGAAGAATATGATAATGCAATAGAAATTGGTCAAAAAGCATTAGACTTAATTCAGGAAGAAGATTATTCGGTATATTATATTCTAGGAACCGCTTGTATGGCGGCAAAGCGTTTTGAAGATAGTGTTAATTATCTTGAAAAGGCTATAGAAATGAATCCTGAAAATATTCAATTATATAATAATTTGGGAACTTCTTATTTAACTATAGGAAATTTAGATAAAGCTTTTGAAGCCTATGAAAGAGCTTCCAAAATTGATGATAAAGATGGTTTAACATTTTTCAATATGGCATCAATTTTGCAATTACAAAACAAGCATAGCCAAGCGTGCGAATATTTTGAAAAAGCTCACAATAACGAACCTGAAGAAGATAGTTATATTATTGCTTGGGCATTATCAGAGGTTAAGGCAGGTAAGTTCAAAGAAGCAATAGAACATTACAAATATTTAGCAGCAACTTATCCTCAAAAGCCTAATTACAAATATAATTTAGCTTGTTGTTATGAAGTTTTAGGGCAGTATGAAGTTGCGATATCAATATTAAAACAATTAGTTCTAATAATGCCAAAAGCTGTCAATATATTAAAAAAACTAGCAAATATTTATATAATGACTCATCAATATGCTAATGCAAAAGAGGTATATGAAAGGATTATAAAACAAGGTACAGTTTCTTATGAAACATATTATGAATTAGCTGTTTTATGTCAAAAGTCTGATGATCCAGATAGAGCAGAGCAAATATTAAAAAAGGTTTGCGGCTTGAATCCATCTTTTGCTATTGCCCATAAGGATTTGGGTGTAATATATTTGAATAAAAGATTATTTGATTATGCAAAAGAAGAGTTTGAAAAAGCATACGAACTGGCACCTGACAGTTATTCAATCGTTGTAGAATATGCAAATTATTTACATTCAACATCTCAATTTGAAAAAGCAGATGAAATGTATCAAAAAGCAATAGAAATAGATGATACAAATCCAACAGCATTGGCATTTTCAGCATTGAATAAAACTCACTTGAAACAGTTTGAACAGGCAAAAGCCCAAATAGATAAGGTTTTACCAATGTGTTCAGAATCTGCATTTTTGTTATTTATAGCAGGCAGAATCTATCATCTTTTAGGTGATTATGAAATGGCAAAAACCTATTTGGTAAAAGCCTATGAGCTTGAAAAATTACCAGATGCGCAAAATTTACTTGGCTTATGTTATTTTGAACTAGGTAATTATGAACAAGCAAAATCAATTTTTGAAAATATGCTTGAAAAAGTTCCAATGAATGTGAATGTTTTATTAAGCCTTGCAAAATGTAATGAAAAACTTGGCAATAATGACGAAGCATTAAAATATGCAGAAAAAATTACTGAAACATTCGCCGAATGTGAAGAAGCTCATGAAATAATAAGAAGATTATCTTAATTAATCTTTATTTATAATAAAGTCTTAGATGTCTTAAAAATCTTGTATTTGCCTAACCTTTAAGGTTGGGCAATACTTTTTTGCACAAATTTTACAATATGAATTGTAAAATTTTTCCCGTTGCGTTTTTGAGGTTAAAACGCTTGTCATTATTGAGTTTTGTAAGGTGTAAGGTTTTGATATGTAAAAACTTTATTAAAAGTATATACAAATGTTAGATATTTTATATACTTTATTGTACTATATAGGAGTAATGAATATTTGCAGATTATTTTCAAATATTTATTAGAAACAAGGTATAGGTTAATGTGAATCCTTTTTTGTTTCAGAAATGAAATAAGCGGACAAGGTGACTTGTCTGTTTTTTTTATTTATAATGTCTGCAAAATTTTTAAATAAATGCAGTTAATCACGTAATTTTGCAGCATCTTTCAGGTAAACAAATTTTGGTTCAAAATTTTCATCGCAATTTAAAACGATAAGGACTCTAAGACACATAGGTAAAGAATTTGGAACATCAAGTTCGTGAAAGCACATCATTGCTGTTTTTTCAAACCCTAAGTTATGTCTTGCAAATTTAGCAGGAAATGTTGCGTTCAAATCTTTTGAAGTTGTAAAAATAATGTGAGAAATGTTTTTAATTTCGATATTATTTTTAAGTAACATTTCGTTTAAAAGTATAGAAACAGCTTCATTAATTGATGTTTCAGAATTTTCGTCAACAGTAATTGCGCCTCTAATACCTTTTGTAATCATTTTACTTTTTTACTCCGTTATACCAATCTCTAGCGGGCATTTCGCCTTTGCCTTCAGGTTTAACTTTCATTATTCTTAAAACACCGTTTCCGCATCCGATATCAATACCTTCTTTGGAATTAACTTCGATTTTACCGGTTTCAAAAGTTCCTTCAACAGGTTTTGATTCAATAACCTTAATAATTTTTGAATTGTGAATAAAATAAGCACCTGGAGAACGACATATTCCTCTAACGAGATTATGAATTTCAATATTTGATTTTGACCAATCAATCAGGCATTCTTCTTTTGTTAATTTGTTTGCCATGCAAACACCGTTTTCGCATTGCTTTTGAGGTGTTAAGGTCTTATTAACAAGACCTTCAAGAGTTTTTACAATAAGTTCAGGTGATTTTTCGGCAATTTCATTCCATAATTGTTCACAATTCATTGTTTGTGAAATTGGGATTGGTAATTGAATACATATATCTCCGCAATCCAATCCAAGTTCTGTTATCATTGTGCAAATTCCGGTTTCTTTGTCGCCATTTATTATTGCTCTTTGAATAGGGTTTGCTCCTCTATATTTTGGCAATAGTGACGCATGAAGATTTATTGTTTCGTATTTTGGAATATCAAGAACTTCTTGTGATAAAATTTGACCAAAAGCAAAAGTTACAAAAAAATCAGGTTGTAATTGCTTTAATGCCTCAATAATTTCAGGTTCTTTTCTAATTGATTTTGGCTGAAATACCGGAATGTTTTTTTCTAGTGCAAATTTTTTAATTGGTGACATTTGCAATTTATGTCCTCTGCCTGCAGGTTTGTCAGGTTGAGTTACTACAGCCAGAACATCTATTTTGTCAGAATTATACAAGTATTCTAAAGATTTTAGCCCAATATCGGGAGTTCCGAAAAATACGATTTTAATCATTTTTGTTTAATTCTTCCTCTAATTCTTTTTCTTCTATCAATCTATCAACATCAAGGTCAGGTAGATTATATTTTTGCAGAACTGCTTCAGTTTCAAATCTGTTCATACAGTGGTCTATAAATAATATTCCGTCTAAGTGATCGTTTTCGTGTTGAATTGCTCTTGCTAAAAGTGTTCCGTCTTTTGCTTCCATAACAAATGGTTTTCCGTGTTCATTCAATGCTTTTACCATAACATTTTTATAGCGTTTTACATCGGTATATGCTTCCGGAAAACTTAAACAGCCTTCGTTACTAAGGATTGCTCCGCTTTTTTTGATTATTTTAGGATTGATAAATACAATCGGATTAAGCGGTTCGTTGTTTGTTGAAACATCTATAACGAACACTCTTACATTTTCGCCGATTTGTGGTGCTGCAAGTCCAACACCATTTTGGGCGTACATTGTGTCTAATAAATCTCTTACCAGATCACTTATTTTTCTTGAAACTTTATGAACCTCTTTGGAAGGTTCTCTTAATGAAGGTTCTCCATATTTTAAAACTTTTCTTATTGCCATTATTCCAGCCTTTCTGATATAAGTTTACTATAAACTTTGAGTCTTTGCAATTTTATTGTTACTGTCAAAACTTATTTTTTAGGTACTTCTTTGACAATTAATATTCATAATTTTTTAATTCTTGAACTTCACCTGAATTGATATTGTCTTCAACTTCTAAGATTTCTTTTTGATAATATTCATCTGTTTTTTCCATTTTGTATATTTTTGCATCAGTTAATCGTTCAAGAACTTTTGCATAATCCATACATTTTTTGCCTTTTACTCCTTCGGTTTCCATTTGGATTGTTCCGTCAGGAAGTAATTTTATTTTCATTTTGCCCATATTGTGAACCTTCTTTTTTATATATCTATTGTCAGAACTATTGTATTGTCATCTAAAACTGTTTCACTATCAATGTTTAGATTTTCTTGTTGTAAGCGTTCTTTTATTTTGTTGTAAGTTATTTCTTGCATATTTAATCCATATTCTTCATTCAAATCTTGAATTAAATCTTCGCATTCTGCTTTATTTGAATTTTGGGTAATATCAAGTGTATATGCGCCTGTTTCGCTTTTGTAGTAGCGCATTTCCATATTGAATAATTTGCAAGAGATTTCGTCATTGTTTTCTGTTATTTCTGTTGCTCCGTGTTCGTATAGGGTGTTTAATAATACTCCTTTATCTGTGTAATTTGTATTATATGTGTAAATTACTGTTGAAATCTCATTGACTAATCTTAAATCTCTTTTGGCTGCAATATTCATTTTTCGAAAAAGAATTTCGGATTCTTTGATTATTGCAGTATTATTTTGACCTGAAAATTCGGCAACATAATAACCGTCTTTTATCACCCATTTTAAATCTGCATAACTGTTTCTTAGCGGTGTTTGTCCGCCTTCATAATATCCGTATTTTACACTTTCTAAAAGGTGTTTAAGTTCTTCTTCTGTTTTGATATTAGTTCTTATTTTTAGATTAGTTAACCTATAGGAAATATCTTGGTCTGAGTATTGATCAAATCTTCCGATATCCATTATTGTTATTTTTTGTTCAATTTCCAGCATAAATCTTATATCAGGTTCTATTTTATAGTATCTGATATTTTGTCCTTTTAAGGTTGCGGTTAATTCATTTATGTCAGTTTCTCGAATTTGTTTTGCTTTTTGTTTTTTTAATTCAGTATATATTTCTTTAATTGATTCATAATTAGTTGTGTAGTTATAATAAAAAGTTTCTTTGTTATTGATAACACGAACATTTCTTCTTGCGATTCTATCAAGATCCGTAAAAAGAGCTTCAGATGAAGATAGAAGAATAGACGGATTATCAGTCCCTGAAATTCTAAAAGTTATAAAATCTTCTGTATTTTCGATTTTAATATCAAGGTTTGTTGAATTGATGAAATAGTGTTTTGGGTCATATTGAAAAGTTCCAACCTCATTCATAAATCTTTCAAGTTCGTTAGGGGTTATATTGGTTAAAACTTTTATAAATTTTAAATTTTCTGTTGCAATAGTTTTATTTTTATCGTTACCAACAGTTTTTATTTTCAATTCTTCTTTTTTTGCCTCTTCCGGAGCAATAAGAAATGCCATTGGATATGCCATTAGCGTAATTGACATTTTATTTATTCCCTTTCATTATAGGTCTAGTGCTCTTCCGCCTCTTGCTGTTTTTATATCATCTTCGCTATCACTAACAGAGCTTGTTGCATATTGTGTCATATCGTCTTTTTTTGTTGCTGTAACTGCTCTGATATTTGCCCATTGTCTTAGTGCAAGTATTTGCTCTTTTTGAGTTACTGATAGTGGTACGATATTTTTTATTGTGTTTTCTAAGTCTGTAAATTCCAATGGTCGTTTTTGGAAAAACGCTTCATATAATGCCGAAATTACAATCTGTTCAATTTCAGCTCCAACAAAACCTTCTGTAAGGTCTGCAAGTTTTTCGTATAAATCTTCATTTAATTCAAGCTTGCTGGCAACTTCTTCATCTTTGAGTCGTTTTTCTAAATGTAATTTAAAAATTTCTTTTCGTTCTGATTTTGTAGGAAGATCAACAAAGAAAATTTCATCAAAACGACCTTTTCTTAATAATTCAGCAGGTAAGCCGCTTATGTTGTTAGCTGTTGCAATTACAAATACTGGCGCTGTTTTTTCTTGCATCCAAGTCAGGAATGTTCCAAAAATTCTGGAAGAAGTTCCGCTATCTCCATTTGAATTTACTCCGCTAAGGCTTTTTTCGATTTCATCAACCCAAAGAATGGATGGTGCTACTGCTTCTGCTGTTTTAATAGCTTTTCTCATATTTTCTTCAGAACTTCCTACAATTCCTGAAAATATTTTGCCGAAATCTAATTTTAATAATGGTAATTGCCAAGCTGCACTCATTGCTTTTGCGGTTAAACTTTTACCGCAGCCCGGAACTCCTGTTATTAAAACACCTTTTGGTGCAGGAAGGCAATATTTCTTTGCGGCTTCTGACCAAGAATTATTTCTTTTATTTAGCCAGTTTTTGAGGTTTTCTAATCCTCCGACATCAGAAATTTTTATGTCTGTATTGATAAATTCAAGTATGCCTGTTTTTTTGATTACTTGCATTTTTTCGCTAAGGATAATTTCTAAATCGCTTTCGTCAATACTACCGTCATTAACCATCGCAAGAGCAAAAGCATTTTCTGCTTCTTGTAATGTTAGACCTAATGCAGCTTTGCAAAGCTTTTCTTTAGCTACATCATTTAATCTTGTTGTGTCTATTTGACTGTTTTGTTTTAGCATTTTGTCTAATTTTGCTCTGATTTCATCAAGGTTAGGAAGAGGTAAATCGACTATGGAAATTTCTTTTTGCATAGTTTCAGGTATTAGTAATTCTGGCGCCATAAAAATTACATTTTTGCGAAATTTACTGGTCTTAAGTTCTGCAATGTTATCTCGAATTTTTCTAACAACATTATAGTCAACTTGTCTTCCTTTTACTCCAAAATATACATGGAAATCGCACATTATAAATATTGCATTTTTGTTGCATTTTCTAATAAAATCTAATGCCTTATCAGGAGAAACTGTTCCTTCTATTTCTTCTCCATTTAATACAAAACCTTTTGTCTGAGTCCAGATATATACATCTCGAGTTACTTTTATTAGTTTTTCAGATGCGGCCATCTTTTTTATTAAGTTAATCGCTCGTTCTTCTTCCCACGTTGTTAAGTAAATATATGGAAATCTTGCTCTGAATAGTCTTGATAGTTGCATTATTATATTGTTTTTCATATCTGAAACTCTCTTTCTACCTTATTCTATATTATTTTTCCCAAGTTGTAAACAGAATTTTTCTTGTATTTGTTTAAAATCCCCCATTCCGTTTATCTCCAGTTTCCCATCTTGAGAAATTCTCATTTCAATTTTGTTGTGATATTTTTTGATGTCTTCAATATTGTAAAAATCTGACAAAAAAATGTATCTTTGATTTGATGATCCCACCCAAGGTCGTGATAAATCGAAGTTTTCTTGCTTAAATTCGCCATCTATCAGTAAATCTATGTTTTTTAAAAGTTTGGAAATTGCAGTTTTTTTAGATTTTTCAAGTTCTTCGAATTTATATCCTGTAAAACAAACAACGGAAAGTCCAATTTGTTTTACTTTACTTGTTAATTCAAAAAGCGATTGCGCTTGCTCAAAAGGTTCTCCGCCCAACAATGTTATACCTTCAATTTCAGGTTCTTTTTCTATTTGGGTAAATAATTTATCTATAAGATAATCAGTTCCTTTTCCAAACTCCCAAGTTTGAGTTGCAAAACAACCTTTACAATGCTTTTTGCAACCCTGAACCCATATACAAAATCTTTTTCCCGGACCTTCTACTTCTGTGGTTTTAATGATTTTATATACATTAAGAATTTTACCAGTCAAGTAATCTACCTTCGTTTGGAGCGTCGTCCGGTCCGTTTGGCTTGTCGCTAAGAACTGCTAATTCTTTGATTTGCGGGATAAAATGTTCTGCAACTTCTGCAACTTCAATAAATTCATCAATAGATTTGAAATCCCCATTTAGATTTCTATGTTCTACAAGTTTTTTTGCAATAGCGATGTTAATTCCGTTCAAAACAGCCAATTCTCCTGCTGTTGCAGTGTTAACGTTTACTTTTTGAGCAGATTTTTTCATAATATCGCCCATTGTTAGGAATTCTTCAAGTCCAACCATTTCTTCTTCTTCGCTGGTTGCTTGTGCTCTGTTTGATGTTTGAAGATTGCTGAATTCTACAATTTCCGGTCCTGTTGTTTTTGGTTTTATTTTAATAGTGTCAGGATTTCTGTATTCAGTTCTATCAATAACTTTTTTCTTTGGTTTTGTTTCATTTTTTTCGACAAGAATATCTACAGGGGTATATGTTCTGCAAAGTTCTGCTAATGAACCTAGTGTAGAATATCTGTTATAGTTTCTGCAGATGTTATACCATATTATTCCGATATCAGTTGTATTGCTGTTTTTTAATATGAAATATCTTTTGTTACATTCGTTTTTCGCTGTGTTATCAGTAATTAAAAGTTTATCTCCAGGATAATAAGTTACTGTACAGCTTTCATTTTTTATTGCATTGGCTCCTGCGTGATATCTGGCAGGTACAATGTAGATACTTAAGGTATAGATTTTTTTTCTAAACATAAAGTATGCTATTAATAAGATTGCACTTAAAAATATTGCAAATGATAAAAATACATTTGCCAAAGGTACTGATACGATACATAGTAATCCATATAATGCGATTACTGTTGCTATTCCTACAAAAATAAAATTCTTATTCATAATATATTTATTTTACCATATTTTTTCTGTTTTGAATAGTAGTTTAAATAGATGATTTTATGATACCATTGTTTTATGCGTAAGGTTATTGAAAAAGATTTTAGATGTTTAAATGGTGAAATAGAGATTCCTGCAGATAAATCTATATCGCATAGGAGTATTATTTTTTCAGCATTGGCTAAGGGTAAATCTATTATAAGAAATTTTTCGGACGGTCAAGATCCGCAATCAACAATTAAAGTTTTTCAAAATTTAGGTGTTGATATTGAATATATTTCAGAAAAGACAGTCTGTGTAAATTCGCAAGGGATTTTGTATAAGCCAAATTCTGTTTTAGATTGTGGAAATTCAGGAACTACAATGCGCTTAAGTGCAGGTATTTTGGCAGGACGAAATTTTATATCTATTTTGTCAGGTGATAAAAGTTTGTCTAAAAGACCGATGAAAAGGATTATTGAACCATTATCACAAATGGGTGCAAAAATTATTTCAACAAAAGAAACAGCACCATTATTAATTAATGGTTGTGATTTGCATGCTATTGAGTATTCATCTCAAATAGCATCAGCGCAAGTGAAATCTTGTGTTCTTTTAGCCGGGATGCAAGCTGAAGGTGTTACAGTCTATTCAGAGCCATATTTATCAAGAAATCATACAGAGATTTTATTAAAATATATGGGTGCAAATATAAAAACTGATGGTTTTTCTGTTTCTATAGAAAAATCAGAATTATCTCCTATAGATATTAGTATTTGTGGGGATATTTCATCTGCGGCATATTTTATTGTTGCAGCTTTAATTGTTCCTAATTCAAAGTTAATATTGAAAAATATCGGTTTAAATCCGACACGTACCGGAATTCTTGATGTGATAGAAAAGATGGGTGGAAAAATTTCTATCCTTGATAAGCAAATTATTTGCGGTGAGGAAGTTGGCGATATACAGGTTGAATATTCACAGTTAAAGGGTTGTGAAATTTCAGGGGAAATAATTCCACGATTGATAGATGAAATTCCTATAATAGCGGTTTTGGCAACTCAAGCCGAAGGGGAAACAATTATTTCAGATGCCCAAGATTTGAGAAATAAAGAATCTGACAGAATAAAAACAGTTGTTGCGGGGTTAAGAAAGTTGGGTGCTAATATTGAAGAAACTTCTGATGGTATGATAATTCCCGGGAAAACTGAGTTGGAAGGTGATTGTGTATTAGAAACATCTAAAGATCATCGATTGGCAATGAGTTTTTATGTTGCAGGGTTAATAACTAAAAAAGAGATTTCGATAAAAGGTTTCGAGTGGGCAGGAATTTCATTTCCTACATTTGAAAAATTATTTACAAAGGTCAAGTCAAATTAGAATGAATAAGTTGTTTGAATTTGATAAAACATATCAATACGTAATCGGAACAGATGAAGCGGGCAGAGGTCCTGCAGCAGGTGGTGTTTTTGCTGCCTCTGTTTATTTTCCTGAAGTTACTGATACTTTAATTAAAGATCTTGCCAGATTGAATGATTCTAAAAAGTTATCGGAAAAAGTTCGGGATAATATGTTTGACATTATTTTAAGCTATTCAATTAATTCTATTGTGAATGTTGAAGTAGAGGAGATTGAAAAATTTAACATTTTAAATTCTTCACTAAAAGCAATGAAAATATCCTGTGAAAATGTTGTTCATCAGGCAGGATTAACTGAATTTATAACTTTGGTTGATGGAAATAAACTTATAAAAAATTATAATTATCCGCAAAAATACGTAATAAAAGGTGATGGACAATCTGCATCTATTGCGGCTGCAAGTATATTGGCTAAGGTTTCACGTGATAGGTATATGAAAGAGTTGTCGCAGGAATTTCCACAATATCGTTGGGATAAAAATGCAGGATATTTAACTGCAGAACATCTTGCCGCGATTGATAAATACGGATTGACAAAATACCATAGAGCATCTTTTTTAAGAAAACATTTTGAAAAGCAGTTGTCTTTGTTTAGTAATTAAAATTAAAAGTCATTTTATGGGTTAATGTATTTTTGAAATCAATATAAAATTATATTCAGATAATTTTTTACTGGTAAAAAATAGTCGTAAGGCTTATAAAATCAATCGTTTAGCCTATCTGTTTTCTATTGACACATATATTATAATCCATTATCATTAAGGTAGAAAATGCTACCACTGGTATATTATGGGAGAGAGGTATGAAAATAAAATTTACAAGAAAGCAAATGGCTGCTGTTGTATTGTTAGTAATTATATTGCCGATTATATACAACAAAGTATCAACATATATTGCGGGTGTAATAACTCAACAAATGATGCGTTTACCAAAAGAAGTTGTAGTAGATAAGCCAACACAGATGGATAGTTATATATCAGCAGAATCAACAGGAAGAGTAGAGGCAAAGTATTCCGTAGATGTAATAGCAAGGGTTTCCGGTTGGTTACAGAAGAAATATTTTAAGGAAGGGGATTTTGTTCATAAGGGACAACTTTTATTCCAAATTGATCCAAGGGAGTATCAACTTGAGGTAAATAATTCAAAGGCGGCTGTTAATCAATATAGTGCTTTGTTAAAAAATGCACAACAAGAATTAGATAGAGCAAATTCATTAATAAAAGAAGATTTGATAAGTCATTCTGACGTAGATTCAAGCTTGGCAGCGAGAAATTCAAATCAAGCGTTACTAGATGCTGCAAGACAGAAATATGAACTTGCACGTGTAAATTTGGGATATACGACAATAAAATCACCGATAGACGGAAGAATTGGTAAAGTAAAAATTACAGAAGGCAACTATGTAAATACAACATCAGGACCATTGGTTAATATATCAAGTACGGATCCTGTATATGTAACCTTTAGTTTAAGAAGCAATGATTTTGTGAAAATGTTAAGGGCAAGTGACAAATTTAAGGATGCTGAAGTTAGGGTATTTTTCAATAATGAAAAGCAATATCCATACGTAGGGAAAGTAAACTTTGTAGATAATCAAATAGATCAAAATTCAGGTTCAGTACAAATGCGAGCAGTATTTGAAAATCCAAAGGGTTGGTTAGTTCCCGGAGATTATGTAAAAGTTACATTAACCGCACCAAAACAAGTTTCATTTATGACAGTTCCACAGTCTTGTACAAAAGGCGATGCGATGAGCGGATATTATGTATGGGCAGTAGATGGTGATAAGGCTGTTAGAAAGGATATCAAGGTTTCAGACACTATAGATACTAATTGGATTGTAACTGATGGTTTGGATTTAAAAGATACTATAGTAGTTGCAGGTATTCAGAACATCACATCTGATGGGCAAAAATTAAAAATTATTTCACAAGAGGAATATGCTAAAAAAGGTAAAAAATAATGAAAAAGATTTTTGATAAGAATAAATTATATTTCTTTATAAAGAAGCCAAGATTTGCACTGGTAATATCGTTATGTATTGTGATAATGGGGTTAATTTCATTATCAAGTTTAAAGCAAGAGAGTTATCCTGATGTAACACCTCCGCAGGTAAATGTATCAGCAAGTTACACAGGAGCTTCAGCAGAGGTAATTGAATCATCTATAGCAACGGTTTTAGAAAATAAATTAAATGGTGTTGAAAATATGTCTTATATGACATCAACATCATCAGATGGTAGTTATTCTTTGACTTTATATTTTAAAGTTGGCTCTGATAAGAACATTAACTTAATGAATGTAAACAACAGAATTCAACAGGTTCAATCACAATTACCTGAAGATGTACAAAGAACAGGTGTAACTGCAGTAAGTAAGTCATCAGGATCTGGTGCATTAATGTTTGCCCTGGTTCCTGAGTCTGGTAATTGGTCAAGATTGGATTTATCTAATTATGCATCAATATACATTAAAGATGAATTAAAGCGTGTAGATGGAGTATCAGATGTTGATGTATATGGTGCAGGCGATTATTCAATGCGAATATGGTTAGATCCTCAAAAAATGGCGGGTCTAAATATATCATCAAGTGATGTTCGCTCAGCGATAACCAATCAAAATACACAAGTTACAGCAGGAGCATTGGGTGCGTTACCTACAGATGATGAGCAAGCTCTTCAATTAACATTAAAAACGAAGGGTAGATTATCTGATGTTAAGGAATTTGAGAATATAATTCTTCGTTCGAATATGGATGGTTCCAATGTAAGAATAAAAGATATAGGAAGAGTTGAATTAGGAGCTCAAGACTATTCAAGATTAGGTTTGATAGACGGAAAACCATCTACAATTATAGCTGTATCACAGTTACCTGATGCAAACATAATAAATATGTCAAAAGCGGTTCATGCAAAAGTAGATGAACTTAATTCCAGATTTACTAATGGATTAAAAATTATGACCATTAAGGATGATGCGGAATATATTCACGAATCAATGAAGGAAGTTGAATTTACAATATTACTTACCGCATTAATCGTTGTATTGATAATATTCTTATTCTTAGGTGATGGAAAAGCAACATTAGTACCTTGTGTGACGATACCGGTATCATTGTTAGGAACGTTTGTAGCCTTAAAGGCTTTAGATATGTCAATAAATCTATTATCATTATTCGCATTGGTATTAGCGGTTGGTGTTGTAGTAGATGATGCTATTGTTGTTATAGAAAACGTTAAACGACATATAGACGAAGGTAAATCTGCAATAATAGCTACTCAGTTAACGATGGAAGAAGTAGGTTCATCTTTGGTTGCAATGGCAATGGTATTGATGGCGGTATTTGTTCCAATCGTGTTTATGGGAGGAATGACAGGTGTAATGTATAAACAATTTGCTGTATGTGTAGCGGTATCAATCGCAATTTCAGCAATATGTGCGTTAACATTGTCACCGGCTATGTGTTCGCATTTCTTAGGTCAAGATGAAAATAATAAAATAGAGGATAAGGATCATCCTTTTGCAAATCATATAAAACATATAAAAGAAAGAATTAATAAAAAGACTGAAGTTATTGTTAAAAAATTTAATGATGGTTTCAATAAAGTAGAAGATTTTTATATGGAATTTGTAGAAAAATATGTTTACAACAAAAAACTTACAATAATGACATATATATTAATCTTGGTATTAACAATGGGAGCCTTCAAATTTATATCAACAGGATTTATTCCGGATGAAGACCAAGGGGTTATATTGGCAAGTTTAACACTACCGGATGGAGCATCATTATCAAGAACAGAGAAAGTTGCGAGATCTTTTGTTGAACAGATAAAAGATATAGAAGGAATAGATTCATCAAGACTTACTGTTTTTGGTGGTGGTAAAAGTTCAGTAAACTCAGCGACAGTAATTATAATGTTGGATGACTATGCAGACAGAAAAATTGGACCTATAGATTGGGTAGTTCGTAAAATAAAAGGTCGTCCTACAGATTTAAGACATACAGCGATATTAAGTAAAGTAAGACAAATAGCTTCAAATACAAAAGAAGCATCAATAATAACATTTTCACCACCAGCAATTCAAGGTATGAGTATGATGGGCGGTTTTGAATTTCAGTTGTTATCACAAGGTGAATATACTGCACAAGAAATGGAAACTTGGGCAAATAAATTAATCGCAGCAGCAAATCAAAACCCATCACTATCAAACGTAAATACAACATTCCAAGCGAATGTGCCGCAATATATAGTTGATATTGATTATGATAGAGCGATGGCACAAGATATTGATTTGCAGGAATTATATTCAACCTTATCATCAATGCTTGGAACATATTATGTAAACGATTTCAATAAATATGGACGTGTATTTAGGGTACAAATACAGGCAGAAAGCAGATTTAGAGATAAAGCAACAGATTTAGAAGGAATATATGTAAAGAACAAAAACGGAGTTCAAGTTCCGATATTGTCAGTTGTAACATTAAGACAAACAGTAGGTACAGCTTCAATTACAAGATTTAACCAATATGAATCTGTACAAATTCAAGGTCAAGAGGCTGTAGGAAAAAGTTCCGGTGAAGCAATGGCAGCAATGGAAGAAGTGTCAAAAGAAGTTTTACCTTCAGATATGACGTTTGACTGGTCAGGAACATCAGCACAAGAAAGAGAAGCTTCCGGTCAGACTGCAATGATTGTATCTTTTGCATTAATCTTTGTATATTTGTTCTTAGTAGCATTGTATGAAAGTTATACAATTCCTGTTGCAGTATTATTGGTATCTCCGATTGCAGCATTAGGAGCTTTGATATTCCAGATGATGATTAACCAATCATTTGATATATATTCACAAGTAGGTATGATAACCTTGATAGGTTTGGCCGCAAAACAATCAATTTTGATTGTTGAGTTCGCGAAAGAAGAACATGAGAAAAACGGCTTATCAGTTCGAGAAGCAGCGGTTAAAGCAGCGAAATTAAGATTCAGAGCAATTATGATGACAGAGTTAGCATTTATTATTGGAGTATTACCGATGTTATTTGCAACAGGTGCCGGAGCAAATTCAAGAATTTCAGTAGGTTCAACTGTATTTGGCGGTATGGTTGCGGCATGTACTTTGGGTGCGGTTTTAACACCAGCATTTTATGTTCTTGTTCAGGAATTTGTAGATAAATTCCCGAAAAAAGAGATAACTGATAAAGATTTGGAGATAGATGGATAATGAAAAAGATTTTTAATACTATATTAATATTATCAATAATTTCATTGGGTGCGAATTACGCACAGGCTAAAAAAGTTAAGCCTGTAGAAGAAGACCTTGTAGCAAAAAAAGAAAAAGAAATTCAGATTATAGAACCTGAAAAAGAAGTTAAAGTTAATAGAAAGAAAGAAATTAAAAAATTAAATTCGCATGCAAAATCGAAATTAAAATCCTCAAAAGAAGCAGAAGGGATGTATGAGACAAAGTTCCCTGTAATCAACAGTAAAATTGAATATGCGGATATAAATGGAGAAGTTACACTTCCTGATTGTATAAAATTAGCAATTTCGCATCATCCGGCAATATTATCATCAATTAGTAATGCCGAGATATATAAATCCAGAGTAGGTCAAGCGTGGTCGAATTACTTTCCGACATTGAATGCAGGAGTCAGCTATTCAAGAAATGATATGCTGATGACTATGGGAAGTGCATATTCACGAATGATGGTTCAAAAATATAATATGTTTTATGTTCCGACATTATCTGCAAATATGTTGCTGTTTGATTTCGGAAAAACAAAAGCTACAGCTGATTCAGCAAAAAGAACTTATGAATCATCAAGATATGATGCTGAAACAATGATAGAAAATGTAATATACAACGTAAAAGTTGCATATTATAATCTGGTATTTGCAAAAATTCAAAAATCTGTATATGAAGAAACAGTTAAAGATTACGAATTGCAACTAAAACAAGCAAGAGCATATTATGAAATAGGTAAAAAAGCAAAAATTGATGTAACTTATGCTGAATATAACTTAGGGAAAGCAAATTTGAACCTTATCAAGGCTAAAAATACATTAGAATTGGCAGCGGTTGAACTTGCAAATGCTGTTGGTATTCCTGAAATGACAGGAGTAATATTAAAAGACGGTCTAAATACCAAAGAATATGATGTTAATTTCACGGATTTAATACAGACTGCAGAAGCATCAAGACCATCATTGCTGGCGTCTAAAAAATTGATGGATGCTGCAGAATTGAATGTAAGAAGTTCAAAACGCGCATTCACTCCTAACATAAGTGGTTTTGCTCAATATCAACACGGTGGTCGTCAGATGGATGCTGATAACGGATATCAATTCGGTGTAGAATTGGCATATTCAAATTTAAATCTTATGCTATTGAAAAAACAAGTAGATGAAGCTACTGCAACATATAGAAAATATGCAGCAGATTATGAAAAAGCAAGACAAGATGTATATTTGGATGTTAAAAGTGCATATATAAATCTTTTAAATTCACATGATAGTATAAATGTTTCAAAACTTGCGCTACAACAAGCAAAAGAACAACAATATCAAGCGTTTAGAAGATATCAAGTTGGTTTAGGTGATGCAATAGAATTTAAAGATTCAGAAAATACATATTTGAATGCCCAATTAGATTATTATTCAACCCTGTTGCAATACAATATAAACGCAGCGGAATTAGAACGTGTAATTGGTTCACCAATCCGAGAAACTGATAAAGATTTATAGTAGGAAATTATAAATATACACTTTACCCCTTTTGAAATTTCTATTCGCTTGTAATATTATAAGACTATAAGAAGGATTAGGAATATGAATAGAACAAGTAAAGAAATAATTAAACAAGCCGAAAAAGAATTAGCATCACAATTTGAAATTATTGATGAAATTAGGGATTACAACCAAGAAAAAGTTTTACAAGCATTTATAGATAATAAAGTTGCTCCGGAACATTTTTATACAGTTTCAGGTTACGGACATGATGACTTAGGTAGAGAAGTTCTGGATAGAGTATTTGCGCAAGTGTTTAAAGCTGAAAAAGCTATTGCAAGAGTTCATTTTGTTTCAGGAACACATACACTAGCTTGTGCATTGTTTGGAAATTTAAAATATGGTGATAAGCTTTTATCAGTAGCAGGAACCCCATACGATACAATGCAAGAAGTAATCGGTGTTATGGGTGATGAAGAAACAAGACGCTCTTCTTTAATTGGGAATGGAGTTTTATATGATGAAGTTCCATTAATTAATGATACTGATATTGATTTTGAAAAATTAGAACAAATGGTAGATGCTAAAACTACAATGGTTTTAATTCAACGCTCAAAAGGATATTCAACAAGAAAATCATTGACTATAGAAACAATAGAAAAAATTTGTAAAATAGTAAAAACAAAAAATCCTGATTGTATTTGTTTTGTCGATAATTGCTATGGAGAATTTGTAGATACAAAAGAGCCATTAGAAGTTGGGGCAGATTTGATGGCGGGGTCTTTGATAAAAAACGCAGGTGGCGGAATTGTAGAAGCCGGCGGATATATTGCAGGAAAAGAACTTTTGGTAGAACGCTCAGCAGTAAGCCTAACGGCACCTGGTATTGGAAGTGAAGGTGGAGCTATGTTTAATCAACATAGATTAATGTTCCAAGGTTTATTTATGGCACCTTCTGTTGTTGCTGATGCAGTTAAAGGGGCAGTATTAGCTTCAAAAATTTTCGATGAAATCGGATATGACTCTTCTCCAAAATATAATGAAAAAAGAACGGATATTATTCAAAATATAACATTCAAAGCGCCTGAACCATTGGAAGAATTTTGTAGAACAATCCAATCTTTATCACCTGTAAACGGGTATGTAACACCAATACCTGAATATATTCCGGGTTATGAAGATAAAGTTATTATGGCAGGTGGAACTTTTATTGAAGGTTCAACTATTGAACTTTCAGCAGACGGTCCTATGAGAGAACCTTATGTTGCGTATATGCAGGGTGGATTGAATTATTCACATGTAAAAATTGCTTTAAGAAGATTTTTAGACAAAATTTCTTGTAACAAATCTTGATTTTAGCTCTGATAAAGGCAAATTTTTCTATGTTTAATACTTTATTAATCTGTAGTATTAAATTTAAGTGTGTCAGATGTTTAGAATTCCGAATTTTATAGGACAGATTAATTATTTGAGGAATACTGTTACCAGTAATCCTCAAGTTGTGAGTGATGTTGCTCCAACATTTTTGGAACAAATATCAGCACAAGATTTGTTGGAACAATATATGGATAGCCTTGCAAATCAGAATAAGCTTAATATTGTTCAAAAAGATTCCCAATCTTCATCGATTAAAAAATGATTTGTGTATGGAATTGTAAAGGGCTAAGTTTATTTGTTGTCAATTAATTTTTTGTGTGTTACAATATCAGAGCACAAAAAATGTGCACATGAAAAATTTAGTGTATAGAAGTTATAAAAGAAGAGAGGTAAATTATGGCATTACCAAATGTAGCGTATTTTTCAATGGAAATAGCTATGGATCAATCTTTAAGCACTTATTCAGGTGGCTTAGGATTTCTTGCCGGTTCACATATGCTTTCTGCAGGTTATCTGCAAATGCCTATGGTGGGTGTAACAATGTTATGGTCTTATGGTTATTATGACCAAAGAATTGACCAATCAGGCAATGTTGAAGTTGCTTATATTAGAAAATATTATGACTTTTTAACTGATACAAACGCCCAAACAGAAGTTGATATTTTCGGTGAAAAAGTTAAAGTAAAAGCATATTTAGTTCAACCAGATTTATTTGGAACTTGTCCTGTATATCTGTTAACTACAGATATTGAAGGTAACAGTGATTGGGCTAAGAGCATTTCATACAAATTGTATGATGGAAATGAAAAAATAAGAATTGCACAAGAAACAGTTTTAGGTGTAGCTGGTGTAAGAATTCTACAAAAAGTTGGTTACAATTTTGATGTAATCCATATGAACGAAGGTCACGCATTACCTGCAGCGTTTGAATTATTAAGACAAAACAATGGTGATTTGAACGAAGTAAAAAGACGTACAGTATTTACAACACACACACCGGTTGCAGCCGGTAACGAAGTTCACTGGGTTGATACATTGTTAGAAGGCGGATTTTTTGCAGGTGCTTCTCGTGAAACAGCTGTTAAATTAGGTGGAGAAAACTTCTCATTAACAGTAGCAGCCTTAAGAATGTCAAGAATAGCTAACGCAGTATCACAATTACACGGTCTTGTATCTAACAAGATGTGGGAATGGGTTGAAGGCAGATGCCCAATCAGAGCTATCACTAATGCTGTAAATCTTCAATATTGGCAGGATGATAGAATTAAGGAAGCTCAAAATGATCCTGAAAAATTACTTGCAGTTAAACGTGAAATGAAGGCTGAATTATTCAAATATGTTGCAAACGTTGCAGGTAAGAGATTTAACCCTGATGTATTAACAATCACTTGGGCAAGAAGATTTGCTGATTACAAACGTGCTTGGTTAATCTTGATGGATAAAGATAGAATTGAAAGATTACTTAACGAAGATAAAATCCAAATCATCTTTGCCGGTAAATTCCACCCGGATGATGTTATGGGTAAAGAAATGTTTAACAAGTTATTAAACAGATCTCACTCATTGAAAAACGTTGTTGTATTACCAGGATATGAATTACAATTATCAGGATTGTTGAAACGTGGTTCAGATATTTGGTTAAATACACCTCTAAGACCATTTGAAGCATCAGGAACTTCAGGTATGTCAGCAAATGCTAACGGTACAGTTCACTTATCAATCTTTGATGGTTGGACAGTTGAAGGTACATTTAGCGGAATTAACGGATATGCTATTGAATACCCTGAAATCGATGATGAAATGTCTTGGGAAGAAAGACATTGGAAAGATCATAAGTGCTTGATGAGCATTATTGAAGATCAAATCATCCCAACATACTATGATAATAAACAAGAATGGGCTAGATTGATGCGTCAAGCTATCAGAACATCTGAAGCATACTTCAATTCAGACAGAATGGTTATTGAATACTACAACAGATTGTATAAACCAATCGCTCATGATGATGAATGTTCTGGTGAGAAAAAACACGAAATGAAAATAAATGAAGCACCTACATTTGATGCTTGGACTTTCTCTAATATCAAATAATAGGTAGTTCAATAATTAAAAAAAGACCGATAAATTTGTCGGTCTTTTTTTATTGAATAAGTTTAGGTTCTTTTTCAAAATAGTTTGTAAAATTTAATTGGTAATCTTTTAAAGGAGTGCAATATGCTTCCAGATCAAGGGAAATTCCTTTTTTCAGCGGGTAAGTTTTTATACCGAGAGATTTATAAATTGCTCTTGTAAAAACATTAGATATTGCATCACTGCCTCTCATCCAAGGTGTTGAATGTGCCAAAACCCAGCGAATTTCTGCTATTGTCGAATTTATATTAGCCAAGTCTTGTGGTGTTAGTTTTTTATTTAGATATTTAGGGAATAAATTTTTATATAGATTAAATACATAGTCTAAAGAGATATTAATGCTATCGGACGAGCCGTGTAGAATTTGTTTTTTACCATTAAGCATAATTGGTTTTGATAGCCCTAACCCCTTTTGAGGAAGTTCCAGAATGGTATTTTTCATTCTATCTAAACGAGTTTCGTAAAGTTTATATCTATTATCTTGGTATTTTGTGGTAGCTTCGCTTTGAAAACTTAGCCAACCTTCACGTGTTGTTCTTAAAATACCTGTGTAAAATTTTTTGTATATTTCCAAAACTTGATTATTGGCTTTTTTCACACCATTGGTAATTATTTTTAGAACATTTTCACCTGAAGTTTCTCTTTTAATTAAATCAGATGCAAGATCTGCTGTTTTTATAATTTCATCAGCCCAAATTTTATTTTTCCCATAACCGCGTATTCTTACGTAAAAATCATCACGTTTGAATTTTAAGTGTTTATCGTAAGGATTTTTTAATATAGTTTTTAGGTTAAGGTTTGGAATTTTCATTATTCATCTATGGATTCTTTTTTCAGTGCATCTAAAAAGTCTTCAAATCTGTCTTTTCTGTCTTTGTTGCTATAGTCTTCGATTATTTGGGCAATTTCTTTTACAGATTTTCCCGGCAAGTCATAGTGTTCGGCAATATTATATGCAACTTCAATGGCAGGTTTTTGGTTTTTATGAATTTCTGTATTAGTTTTTCTTTCTTCAAGTAATTTAAGTAACTTTTCATCAATTTCAAAACCATATTTTTCTGATATTACATTTGCTATTGCGATTGTATCAACCCCATCTTCAAATATTTCCATCTGTTCCTGACGGTTGATTCCTTCAAGTCTTTCTTCGGTTGTTTTTCCTGACAGTTTCACCAAATCCAGTATTAAATCTGTTTTTTGATTATCGTTAAGGTTCCCATATTTGTTGCCATCTAGTGATTGGATTATACCAACACCTATTGTGCGATATTTTTTATTGAATAAGTCATATACAGAATCTAAATTGTTTTGATCTGCTATTTTGGTCAGATATCCATATATGTTGTATGTTGTATCAAGATCAGTAGAGTATTTCTTTTCTAATAAATGTTTTAGAGGTGTATAATCTCTTGCAAATTTATGCTTTTCAACTTCACTTTTTCTTGAGTATCCTTGAGGTTTTGTGATATCACCTGCTTCAACTTGTTCTATTTCAAGTTGGGTTAAAACTGTGTTTTCATAATCGGTTAAATTAAATTCATTAGTAAGTGTTTCTATTAACCAGCCTTCTTCGTTTGCAAATTCACACGGATCATCACTTTGTAAATCGGATAATTTCTTGAAATTAGATTCTTTTAGAAAGTCTTTTATTATTTGTTCAGCTCTTTTTTCTTGTTCTTTATCAAGTCTGAAAACTTTAGCAATACCTTTCACAAAGTTCGCGTCTTCTTTTGTTAATTTTATTTCTGAATCCTTATTGGCACAAAAATTAACTTGAGTTCTACCTAACATTTCAGCAGGAGTCATTCCAACCGTTCCTGATGTTTCAACAGCATTTTTGTTTTCAATAGGGGTTGTTTGCTCCGGGTTATTTTTTGCATAGGAATTTTGCTGTAATTTGCTTACATGTGGGGAAAATGAATTAATTTGCATATTCTACCTTTCTAAATCTTGTACCTAAAACGAAACCATAATCTTTTAGAATTTATAAAACAAAAAATGCATGAAAATTGTTATTTTATTAAGATTTATGAAACAAGAACATGCGTGAAAAACTAGCCAAAAGGCTAATGTTAAGCTTTGTAAAGTGTAAAACCTACACTATATAAGGGTTTTTAGGAAGAAAGAAATTAAATGAAAAGATGTTATTGACATATAAAATTTGTTGTGGCATAATAATTACATAAGATTTAAGTGTAGTCGAAACACTAAATATAAATAGTTCATTAACCCCAAAACATATAAACTCCTAAATAATAAACACTAAAAGAGACCATTAGGATGCAGAAAACGACCCACTCACAAGTGAGTGGTTTTTTTTTTGCTTCGAAATGAAAGAATAGATTAATGAGAAATTATTTTAGCTTCAACTCGTTTAGCGCTATCGATTGAATTATTAAAACCATTAAGAAGTTCAGCGGCAGTGCGAGCATTATAAAATCTTCCGCTAGTAACGAGGGCAGTACATCTTAATTGATCTAAATCTTCTGCGTTATCAACGTTAAATGCAATAACGTCAATAGTTACATCTTTTCGTATTTTAATTAAGTTCATGACAAAAGTACAAGGACTTTCGTCACAATTTTCACCACCATCTGTGAGCAGGATTATATGTTTTTTGCCTTTAAATCCCATAAAATCATATTTTATGGCTTGTTTAAGCGAGTAAGTAATCGGAGTCATACCTCTTGGTTTTGCTTTTGATAATGCGAAGTTAACGTGTTCTCCATTATTTTTCATAATTGGACTGATTAAAGTTGAGGCACGGCAGGCTTCTATTGGAGTAAATCCCATTTTATGTCCGTAAACTCTTAGACCGACCCAAGCATTCGGGTTTATTTTAGGCAAAATTTCTTTCATTGTATTTAGCATGTGGTCAACTTTTCTAGCGCCATCCAGAGTTTCTGTCATACTATTTGAAAAGTCGAGTATGAAAAGTATTCTTTCCCCTGCATCAGAATCAAAGTTCTGTGTATAAGTTTTGGGGTTATAGACTCCATATTGTGCACTTTGCGCTAATAGTCCACAAGATATTAATAAAGTAATAGAAATTAATGAAAATATTTTTTTCATATTAAGATTATCACAATTACTTTAAAAATTTTGAATGTGCAGTTATTTTAGCAAGTGGCTTATTTGAGATTTGTTTATAATTTTATTAAGGTTTGTAAATCTAATTTAAAATGAAAAGCAATAATTTTCAGTCTATATACTTTATATAAATATATTAGAGATAGAGTATATAATTAGTTGAGGTGCGAAATGGTTGAACCGGTTGGAAACAATCACAATATTAAGCTAAAAGGAACTAATGTTCAGTTAAATAATAACAATGTAAAAGGCATAGTTCTAAATGAAAAGAGTCCAATATTTTTGAAGAATAGTGATAAAGATGGAGATGGAGTGATAAGCCAAAAAGAAGCCAAAGATTTGTTAAATGAATTAAAAAAGGTTTCTAAAAACGATACTTTATCTTCAAGAGAATTGGAAGCATCAAAACTAGGAGAAAAATCAGATATAAAGAAAATTGCAGCTATTGTTAATGGTAAGAAAGCAGGTAAAGTTAATGTTTCTCGAGATGGTCATGATACAACGATAACCACGCAAAATTCTGATGGTACAATTACCAAAGTTGTAACTCAAGGTGATAAAAGAATAACGAGTAATTATGATGTTAATGGAAATTTAACTTCTCAGAAAGAGGTTAATTCAAATGGTTCAAGTGAATCTCAATTTAAATATGACGAAAATGGGAATTTATTGAATAAGAATACTGTAAATAGGGATTCAAAAAACAGAATAACTGGTTCTGCAAAGTCTGTATATTCATACGATGAAGCAGGAAACAGAATTGGTGAAAACCGAGTTAAATTTGATAAAAAGGGTAAACCTATAGAAACTACTGAGGTAAAAATACAAAATAACGTTTATGGCAGACCTGTAAAAATTTCATCAAAAACGACAGATGCCAAAGGAAGATTAGTATCTACTTCTTCTCAGGTAAACCAATATCAAGAAGGTAAATTAGTATCTTCAGCGATAAAAACCTCTAACAAAGATAGTGTTGTTTCAACTCAAAAGAACTATGCCTCTGATGGAAAAACACTTGAAAGTTCATATCAAGTAGTAACTAATAAAGATGGAACATCTGCAACTACTACGCAAAGGAATAATAAACATGGTAAATTACATGAAAGACGTACGGTAAAAAAAGATGCTCAAGGTAATGTAATTTCTGATATGGCATCAAAAACAGAATATGCTTCTGATGGTAAAACTATTAAAAAAATGACAAACTCAGGTACTGTCGAGGGTTATCCAAGACAAAACGAGATTATATATGATAGTAATGGAAAAATTTCGCATATTGATAGTATGTATTATCAAAGAGGCGAAAAGATCGTTGAATCTTATGACGGTCCAAATTTAGATAATAGAAAATTTATAATACCATCAAAACAAACAGTATATGAAGCAGATGGAAAAACAATAAAAGAAGTTACCATAAATAAATTTGATAAAGATGGAATATTGATAGGCGAGGAAGTTCAAGATAAAGATGGAAATATTATAGCAACACATGATTTTAGTGAGATTGATGGAAAATTTGATACATCATATCAAAAAAGCCGTGGAGATTGTTATTTGCTTGCAGGTTTAAACTCCTTAAATGAATCTACCGCCGGTCAAGAATTATTAAAAGATACAGTAACAATAGGTAAAGATCCAAAAACGGGTGAAACTACATATACAGTGAAATTCCCTGGAGCTGCAAAAATTCGAGAAGAACTTATTAAACAAGGAGTTCCGGAAGATCAGATTGATATAAAAGATTCATATACATATACAGAAACAGAAATTAATGAACATGCAAAACGAGCAGGTAAAGATTACTCTGCGGGAGATAAAGATGTTTTGCTAGTGGAAGTTGCATATGAAGATTTAAGAACAGATGCAAAAGAAGATATAGAAGATTTGCGTGAAGCAAATCCAAAACTAACAGATAACCAAATAAAACAACAACTTCATATATCCGGAGTGTTGAATAATGGAGATAATTTGAGCGGAGGTTATGCTCATGAACCAATATTTATGCTAACAGGCTTAGAAAGTGAGGTTTATAAAGTTTCAGGAAAAGTTGATAATGCTCCGGTTTGTAATATTGATTCAGAACTAAATATGACAGTAGTAGGTGGAGAATATAATATTAGTGCCAAAGATGAGGCAAAACTGGATTCAATGTTTGATAAGATAGAACAAGATTGTAAAGACGGACAACTAGATAATTATGCAGCAACGGTTGGTTTTACTGTTGCATCTCAAACAGTGAATGGAAAATTAGTTAGAGCCGGAGGTCATGCGTTTACAATAACTAAAGTCGAAGGTGATAATGTTTATTTGAAAAACCCTTGGGATCCGACAAAAGAAATTGTAATGACAAGAGATGAAGTTAAACATGCTGCAACAAAACTTTCTTTGGCTGATATTAACTCAGATCAAATTTCACATAATGAGAATAATTCACCTATAGTTCCAATACAAGAAAATAATACCAATTCAAATACAATACAAAATATGCAAGAACTTGTACAACAAGTTAATCAACACATCGCAAATCAATCTTCCCAACCACTTGTAAATGGATTGCAAGCCGGCTCTTCATATACAATTCCGGGTGGGCAAGGGTATTTAAGATTGATTGTGGATGCTCTTAAAACTCAAGGCATTGAACCAAATGAAACGAATATTAAAAAAGCAAAGGAACAATTTAAAACGGCAAACAAAGGTGCAGTGCATGTTTATAATGGTTCAAATTCAAAATATAGAGGAAATGAATATTTAATAAAGGGAGAAGTTGTAAAAATCCCTAAATTTGAAATGTAATAAAAACAGAAGCGAGGAAGCTATTTTAGCTTCCTCGCTTCTGTTAAATCTTTATTTTTTTAACACTTCTATCGTTTTATAATCTGTTAAATATGGTAAATGTGCTTCTGTTATCAACTCTCCCGGTACAAGAATTGTAATTCCGGGCGGGCATTCTGCAACAACTTCTCCAGAAATTCTACCAACAGCTTCTTCTTTTGGAATAATTTCTTTTTCTGAGAAATACGCATCTCTTAAACTTACTTTGATAATTGGAGTTAACATTGGCATATGTTTTTTATTTTCAAGATAGTAAATATCTTGATAGTTATGAGTGTCAATTTTTTTCAAGCATTCTACAAGATACTCAAAATCAGAACGCTTATTGCCAATGTTACATAAAATCAAAATTCCAATATCAGATGCACTTTCTACTTCAATTCCAAAATCTATTTCCAAAATAGATTCTAATCTTTTACCTGATAAGCCATCAGCTTTTATAAAGACTTTGGTAACATCTGTTTTATATCCAAACCCTGATGTTAAATGATGAATTGTTTGCATTTTATCAATTTCAGAACGTAAATACTTTGCGTTAGCGATTGCTTTTGATAATTGCTTTTGTCCTCTAATGCTTTGTAAATTAGCTCTTGCCGCATCTAATGAGCCAAGCAGCATCAAAGACGGACTTGTTGTATGTAAAAGCATTAATGCTCTTTCTACATCTTCTTCACATATTTTAGAGTTTTTACCAATATGCAACATAGAAGATTGACTCATACTTCCGCCGGTTTTGTGAAGCGAGTGAACAACAATATCAGCACCTAATTTTAAAGATGTTGTCGGTAATTTGCTGTTAAAGTTCCACAAACAACCGTGAGCTTCGTCAACAATTAAAGGTACATTATGTTTTTTACAAATTTCTGAAATCGCTTGAATGTCAGAAACAACGCCTTCATAAGTCGGATTTGTAATCCATACCGCAGAAACATCATCGTTTTCATTTAAAAGTCTTTCAACTTCTTTTGCTTCAACATTGCCCCAAATACCCCAGTCGCTTAATTTTTCAGGAACAATCCATAAAGGTTCAGCTCCTGATATAATTAAACCTGTTAAAATAGATCTGTGACAATTACGGTTTACAATAACTTTTTGTCCTTTTTTTGTCAAACCCATTGCAACTGCAAGGTTTCCGATAGTTGAACCGTTTAACAAAAAGAATGTTCTTTTAGCGCCAAAAGCTTCGGCTGCAAGAATTTCTGCTTCTTTTATCGGTCCTGTTGCAGGTGTAAGTGTTCCCAAATTGTCAAATTCATCTGTAGTATCAACCATTAAGGCTTTTTTGCCGACTAATTTTCTGAAATCTTGTAATGTTCCAAGACCTTTTGTGTGTCCCGGAATATGGAATTGATAAGTCGGATTGTTATATGCCTGTTTTAAGGCTTCAACAATCGGGGCTTTTATTTTTATTTGTTTTTCATTACGGGTTTTTATTGACATAATATGAATATACTACAAAAATTTTTATTTTTGTAAAAACAAAATAATATTTCTTAACAAAAATAAAAATTATTTTAATATTAAGCAATCATAAATCTTATCGATTTTATCTTTCATATCTGTAAATTGAGATTTTAAGTCTTCAAAGCTTTTGATTGTTGTAAAACGAGTTTCTATATCTTTTAATATTTCTCGATGTTTTTTTTCTAATTGTTCGGGTGTAACTACTATTCTTTCGTTTATTAGAAAGACTAACACAATTAGAATAATTGGTGCATAGTATATAAATTTATCCATAAATTTTCCATTCAGTTATAAAACTATCGGCCAATAAAAATCTACCAAATAAGAAGCTGCATCAAACGGGTGTGATAGGAATTTTAATTCTTTCATTTGTTTAATTTGAGTGTATGTAGGGATATCTATTCTGGAAGAACCTTCTTGGTATCTCAAGTTGTAGATATTATATAAAAGTTTTTCACATTTAGGCGAAATATATAGACAAATATCCCCATTTGCGTTTTTAACTTTTGCATTAAAGGCTGCTATTCGATTTTTTATAGGCGGGTTAAATCCTTTTATTTTAATTTCTGCGTCATACCCAAAAGAAGCCAGTTTTCGTTTTATGATAACATAATTTGTATATTCACTGGTACAAGTTCTGTTATCGCCTGAGGCATCACCGTTTATAATAATTTTTCCTTTATGGTTTGGGTATCTTGAATAAAATTCATCACAAGTTTTGGCTGTCGTGGTATTTTCTAAAACAACTTCATCAAAGTAAAAAACTTTGTCTTCTGTTTTATGGGCTAAAACCCACGCCATAGGATCAACGTTAAAATCACAGCTTATATGTAAATCCAAATCAGGTTGATAGAAAATTTCTTTGACATTTTCATCTGTAAAATCTTTAACAACCAGATTGGAACTATAATCACCGGGTTTTCCAAGAACAAACATATCGTAGTAACTTTTGTCGTACAGTTGTTTAAGTTCATCGCAAAAACCTTTTGGCAAATAAATATTTTGTGTTGTAGGAGCAGAAATAAGTCTATAATTTATTGGAGGATTTTTCAAGAACGTTTGATAAAGCCATCCTTTTTCCATTTCGGGGTTAGTGTGTCCAAAAATTCTATATGTAAAATTTTTCCATTCAGGTTTTATTTTTTGCCTCATTCTGGCAAGTAGAACTTTGAATGTTTCATAGGGAATATCAGACATTTCTTCAATTTCAACAAATCCCAGGTTAAGTGATTTTAATTTGCTGGGTTCGTCAAAGTGTCTGAAAAGGATTTCTGAGCCGTTATAAAAAACTAATTTTTGTTCTGCACTTATCCATTTGTAATCAATTTTTTCTACAAATCCCATACTTTCTAAATGTTCAAAATAGGTTTTTAGTGTTGTATCTCTGACAAGGGTATAAGTTTGTGCCCCAACAAGTCCGCATATTCCGGGAAATTTCAAAGATAATAAAATTCCAAGGAGAGCTCCGGCAAAAGTTTTGCCAGAGCCATACCCTCCAAGATATACAGCAACATCCAGAGAATAATCGTGTGGAATTTCCAAAAATTTTCTCTGTGCATCCAGTAGTTTGTATTTCATAGTATTATTGTTCTGTCATTGATTCGGTTTTGTTATTACTATTGTTGTCTTTTGTTAAGAAATTGTTGGCATTTTCTACTCCGTACTGTTCAATTACGAATTTGAAACATTCTATCCAATCAATTTGTTTTGCAACAACATCTACTTTGGCAAATGCTTGAATTACATTGAAAAGTTCTTTTAATCTTGCTTTTCTTTCAAATGTTGCTTTTCTATCTCCATAGCGATAAACGTAATTTGATTTTCTGATGTCATCGTTTATTTCTATTTCTGTTTCAATTCCTTTATCTTTTGTCAGGATGGTTTCTTTTCCAAGTTTGAAGTTAGAAATTATTTCGGCTGTTTTTTCTACCATTGGAACAATTACTTTTCGATTGATTGCTTCAAGAATCATATTTAATCTTGCTTCTTGACCATTTACAGAATAATTTATTTCAGTGGCAGTTCTTTCTGAGGATTGAATATTTCCTGACATGTTTTTGAAAATACCTGTTGCACTTTCTTGAGTGTTTTTGAAGTAATTAAGAAAATCCCATCCTTGCATTGCTTTATCAAAAGAAATTGTAATTGGTGCACTTGTCATTAAAGAGGCATCATATTCAATGATTTTTCCTGGTTTAATAACTTGTTCACCTCTAAAACATCCTTTTGGTGCAAGGTATGGCGGGTTCATCATAAGTGATAGTGCATCAAGTTGTTTATTAAGTATTGTTGATGAGATATTGTTTAATATAAGAGCCACTCTAAGCGGGGAAATCCCTCTGCCGGTTGAGGGACATTCAATGATGTTTGCGTGGATAAATGGGTTTATTACAAACGGATTATCCTCAAATCTTATTACTACACTTCTTCCGGCGATTACTATAAGTTTATTTTTTAATACTTCGCCGTTAGGTAATTCAATGTTTCCCCAAAATTCCAAAATTTCAATTTTGTTGTTGTAATCTGCTTTATTAAATTCTTTTTTATTTCTTTTTGCCACCACTCCTTTCAATATTGCCAGTTTTTCTTCATTTATCAAGTTGTTGGAAGGGTTTGATTTAATTTCGTCCAGAGTTAGATATGTTCTGTAAATTTTTGCACAAGTATCCCAGTCTTCTGTGTCTGTTGAGTCAAATACGAAATCTTCATAGTTTATAAATTTGACTTTGGCGTTGTCATAGATAATTTGGTCTTCTACTATGAAGTTTTCGGTTGTATTCCTTTGAATTTGTTCTTCCAAAGATAGTATTCTTCTTCTTTTCTTTATTCTGTTTTCCCAACCGACAAATAACGTTACTTCTCCTGTTTCGACTACTGAATCAATTATTTGTTCCATAACATCTTCGATTTTCATTGATTCAAAAGTATTTACTAACATTGCCTTTTGATAGTTTGCGTATTTTCTGGTAACTTCATCAGTCCCTTCTACATCAAACATTCCGTCCGGGTGTGAATACAGGTTTTGCACAATGTGAGATTTTAATGTTTGTGCAAGTTCGTAGATATCTGGTAGTTGAACTTTGCAATCCCAGGCATTAATTTTAGGGATTGTGGAATTGTATATTGCGTATTTTATTAATCTGTTATCTGAAAGTTGAGAGGCTCTTGCGTTTTCACAATTTTCATACCTTTCAACTACATATCCGAGCAGATACGGTTCATTTATGTATTGATTGTTAGTTTCCATATATCACCTCGTTGGTTTTGTAATAGTATTTTCTGTATAGGCAGTAAACTTCAATATCTTGTAAAATATTGAGTCTTATGGTTTCTGAGTGTAAGGTTGAATCGTATTCAAATCCGCAATCTTTTAAGAGTTTTCTAACATAGATGTTTTGCGGATAAATTTGAGCTTTTAGTTTATAAAATCCAAATACATCAAAGCACATTTTAAAAAAGAATTTTGCACAATATCGAACAAAATTTCCCCAAGCGCATCTGTCAAAGCAAACAGAAACTTCTGCACTGAAGAGTTTGTTTTTGTTTCCTACAAAATTATCCAGATAAACAAAGCCCATAAATTTGTCATTTTGATCCAGTATTATCCAAAAATACGGGCTATATAGTTTTATCAAGGCTTCCATCCCAAAATCTTTGAAAGGATAAAAATCATCTAAAATGTACTTTGAATATTTTTTATAAATTTTTTCTGCAGAAGAAATATATTCAGAATAGTTTTTATTTGTTTTAAATTCTGAATATGAAGTTATTCTAAGAAATTTACACATAATTCTAAATTTTGCATTTGATAAATTTAATATAATTATTTCCGCTTACAAAAGCTAAGATTTCACCTGATAGTAATTTGTTTCGATTGATTGTATCAGTGCCTAAAAAACCTTCAGCTTGTATGCCGTTTATATAAGATTTTGTTTTGCTTGATTTGTTGAGAACTTCAAAAACAGAAGCTTTTGAAAAAAGTTTTGAAGGCGGAATTTCTTTTATATTAAAACTGTATGTTTCTTTTTTCTTGTTTTCAGGTTTGATTTCCTCGCAAAATTCTTGTTCAATTTTCATCGCTACGATTTTGTCGTATTCAGAATCATTTAATAGTAGTTTTTCAGTTTCTTTATCTGTTTTCATTTTTCAATCCTTAAATTTTTTCCTCGTCTAAATTCGCAATAGTGACAATTTTAAACTCGTGCCCGTTTTCGCTGGATTGAGTTTGTGGAAATCCAAGATATTTACATAAAGCATCAAGTGCTCTTAAACCGGCTGTTGAATCTCTTAATTTTACTTTTCCTGTAAAATTTCCGTCCTTGTCGGTAATATCTTCTTCTTCAAGTGAAAATTCTGCTATTTGTAAAAGTTTTTGCACTACATATCCTTTTTGTACATTTAAGGCTGAGATTTGTAGTTTTAATTGTCTTTTTATTTCTTTTATTATCGAATCTTTTTTTAATAATTCGGATGCAAAAAATTTTGGGTTCTTAACTTTATAACCCGCTGTTTTTACAGCGTTTTCACCATCAAGAGTTCTTATATATTCACTTACGAATTTCTTTTGTTGTTGTGTTAATTGTTCCATTCCGTTACATTTCTTATTAAAATTTGTATTTTTGTCAAAAAATTTGTATAATAAACATGCTATTTATATTTCGGCTAGTGTAAATCTTAACAGGGGGGAATGAAAAGGACTTCCTGTTTTTTTTGCCCTTAAATTTCTTAGTCCCTGAAAAGACTTATTTGGGGTGCGTTTTGTACCGATACTGAAACCTTTGATTTAAGATTTAATAAGGCTTCTTTGTACATGCTTAGCCAGTATGAGAATTTGAAATATTGCGGATTACCTTTTACGCGCAGGCATGCTCCATACACTAATATTTGTTCTGCAAATGGCATTGGAATTAGCGGTTTATCTGTTGCATTTTCAAATTCTTCTTTTTCTGTATTTGATTCATCTATTACATAGTTCTTTGTGTAATATACAATATCAAGTTCTTTATCTTCTTTAAATTTATGGAATAGTAGTTTGTCGTTTAATATTGAATATTTACATAAGTCGTTATGTTTTTCTGTTAAAAATGGTTTTAAATTTTCGCAGAAAGTATATTCTTTTCCGTCAATAAATATGTGTAAGATTTTTCCGTTGACCGGAACTTCAATTTCTGATGTTTCTTTCGGTAAAGTCACTTGGCTTCTTTTTAGAAGAAAGTTCCAGTTTTCAATGTTACAAACTTCTTTATTTACGGTATTTATTGCAGCCAGAATACGTTTGTGTTCTGTTTTTGTTAATTCTGCTAAATCGTTTACCTGTTTGTAATTCATTTCGTACAGGCATTTATTTACAATGTCTAAATAATTCATCGATCCTCCTTGAAAAAGTCCGGATAGGATAAGACCTATCCGAACTTATATGAATTTACTCGAATTACTTAAGCAAACCTTGTCTTAGTTGCTCCATAATAAGTTTTTCGTTGCGAGTAAATTCGTCACCACTCATCTTGCCAATCTCCTCACGAGTAAAAATCCTATTATTCTTGCTGATTGCTGGAGAAGTTTGAGCGTAAGCGGTCAATTTCCTTTTAGCAATTTCGTTCTCGTCATTCAATGATTTGTCGTAAGCAGATTTCTTCAAATATCTGTTTATGGCAGAATTTTCTAAACCTTCTACCAATCCGGCTATTCGAAGCATTTCATCTTTATCCATTTGGTAACCGTTAAGATAGTTTCGCAAATCTGCTCTTCCATCTTCATCAAAAAATCCCGGACGAAGTTTGTTAAACAAGTCCATTTGATTTTCTTCTGCTGCTTGTTGTGGCAAGGCTGTTTGTGTCATATTAGCAGCTGTTGTTGGTGCATTTGTTTGTTGCTGTAAATTGTTCTTGTACGCGTTAATTTGTTGTGCTTTTCCGGCTAATTGAGCCAACAGATATTGTCCTTGTTTTTGTGTAATTATTCCTTTTTGTACAAGGTTATTTACATTTTGAACATCTGCTCCAATTGATTGCTCTAATTGATAAAAAACATCCTTGTAACTTTGTTGAGCATTACCTTGTGGATTTATGGCAAGTGATGAAATATTATTATTAGTTTGATTTTCCATGTATTTTATTCTCCCTCTGAACTTTGAAAAGTTTTCATATAGGTTACGGCAATTTCGACTACGTCATCAATGAAACTTGATAATAAAATCGAAATTATAGTCTTTATGAATCCGGAAAAAGGTAAATGATCAACTATATATTTTATGGCAAGTGTTTTTTTCTCTTGTCCTTTTCCTGAGCCTAATTCTTGTTCCGCAACGAATACTGCATTTTTTGCAAGTTCTTTTATTTGATTTTTTATCTCTGTAAACATAAAGTTCTTACCTCCGCAGTTTATGCACCGGCAGTGATAATCATTTTAGCAAGAGCATTTGGTTGTACTGTTTTGGCACCATACAAGTATAAGCCTCTAACCAAATCAGAGAAGCTGTCTTTATCTCTTAAGCTTTCGATTTTTGAAAGTTGTGATGCAAAAGTTATTGCTTCATTTGTACCTGCTAGAACATAATATTTTTCACTTACATCTACTAAGTTTGTGCTAACTAATACATCCATACCTGCAATTCTTCCGATAGAACCTTCTCTTAATGTTTCATCGGCAACATTATATGCAGAGATAAATTCAGGACTTTGTAATAAGTAAGCTTCAATATTTGGGTTGATTATTACCCAAGGGCGAACTCCTGCGTGTACTGCGTTTGAATTTTTTAATGCTAATGATAATTTTACAAAATTTTCATAGATTGTGCTTTTATCTAGAGTGATAGGTAACTCTTCTGTACCTACGGTATTTTCTTCAGGTACATCTGTATGTAAACCTAGTAAATATGAATCTTGAACTTCTTCAATAGCTTTTTTAGCATTGTTCAAATGAGCTTCCATAATATCTGTATTGCTTTGAACTTTTGCAACGTCATCAATTTTGAATGCAAAGAATTTCTTTTGATCGATAACTAAATCTAAAGATGTTGGAGTTAAAGAACTGTAGGTTATATTGTCTGAAGTTAAGGTTGATACTGATACTTCAGCAGGGGTAATGATTTTTACAGTGTCGCCCTGATTTTTAATATCACCTTCCCAGTTTCTGTTTACGCATTGGAGCATAACACAATTCTTTTCTAGCATTTGATTTAACTTTTGGCTCCAGATTTCTGGAATAAAAGCTGAGTAAGTTGATTCTGCCATTTTGATTTTCCTTTCGCTTGTGTACTAACTATATTTTTGAGTGGTGATTTCTTATTGTTCTGTATAAATTTCTTTAAATTGTAAGCCGATTATTGCGCAGTTATCAGCAAGTTCATTACCTTCTACGCATATTTGTATTGAATAATTGCTTCCATCAATTTCAGCTTTCTCAATGGAGTTAGAACCGACTGCCCAAACCGGCATGTCGCTTTCTCCATCATTCCAACAGTATTGCGGTGTGTCTGGTGAATTTTCATCCGCCCATAGAAAATGACTTAAGTGTTTTGAATATATAAGTTCTGTACCGTCTTTGTATTCACTGTCATAGTCTTTATAGATGGAAACATTAAATTTGTTATCTTGGATGTCGTCAAGTAGAAAATAAAATTCTTCGATTATTTTTCTTGTTAAAACTTCACCAAGTGCTAAAAATGGTGATTTCCACATAAATTCAATGCATTCACCTGCAAAACTTGTGCCGTAATTTTCTCGATAAATTTTACCGTTTTCATCTGCTGTGAATATATTTGAATGAAAAAAGCAAGCCGTTGTTATATTTTGTGGTAAAACTCTTTTGAACCAAGCTCTGTTTACATAATCATTTATCCAAATCGTATGATAATAATCATCATCCAAATATGGGAAGAAAAACCACATTTGATTGCAAGCAGGATAATGAATTACAATAGTGGTGTTTATTCTTGTAGAATCTAATTTATTAAATTCTTCTTTTATATTTTCAGAAATTTCTGAGCCTAATCTTATTTGATTTAATTCGCCTACTTGTTCAAGGGCATATATTCCATTACTTAGAAAATATTGCTTGTTATCGACATTTACAATGGAATTGGGTGCCTTTGTTCCTTTGTCTGCAAATAGTGTAATTGCAAAATCATTAGGTGTAGTTCCTGATAAAAGATAAACTTTTTCTTGTTTATATATCGCTAAATAATCTTTATAAGTGTGCATTGATATAACATCAGAAGTATCAGTGTGAAAATCACTTATGTATCCAGCGTCATTTTCTGTTTTAAAGTCGTTATATGTTCCAAGAGCGGAGTAGTATATAGTAGAACCTTTGCAACACCAAACTCTGCCTTTATAAATAGATATGCAATCAGGATAAACTGTTTTATCTGTTTGATCTGTTAAGTTGCAAGATACAATATCATAATTTGTATTATCTTTTATATAAAACATTTCATCACTATCGGAAGCTACAATAATTCCTCGCAAAAATTGTGCAAAGATTATTTTGCTACCGGTGAGAGTTTTATCTAAAGCTTTTAATTCTCCGTTGGCATCTGAATAGATATATATTTTCCCTGATTCAGTTACAATAACAAGTTTAAACAAGTTATCGGATTCTAATTCACTCATTGCAATAATTTTTTCAGCAATAGGAAGTTCGGTTATTTGTGTATTGCCTTTTTGTTTCCTAATTCCTTTGTTTTCGTGGATTTCGACATTTTTGGAATCTGACCAGTATATTTTTTTAGGATTTAAACCCATTTCAACTTTTGTTGTTGCTTGGTTTATTCCTCCGGATAAATCAAAAAAATTAACTTCCATAATAAATACCTCTTATATTTTTTCTCTGTACCAACGAACTTTTGAGCGTATAAAATTGCCGACATCGTTTTTGCAAACCCAAGAATACGAAGGGATGAATGTAATATCTATTTTCCCTGCGCTTGTTGATTTAGGATTTTGTATGCCAAATTCATAGTGGGTAAGTACAGTTTGTGGTGTAATTTGAAGATTATATTTTTTACATAGTTCAGCGGTGAATTTCATACAGGCTTCAAATTGAGTTGCAGAAATTGGAAAATCTCCACAAAATTTGGGAGATTGGTAGCCATACATTGCGCACATACAGACTCCAATAGAACCGGTGTTTCCTCCGCCTGTATGTGCGGCGTATTTCCCGTCTGTACAATCATCATTATCATTAGGTGTATATTTGCCGTTGTAAACTTTTCCTTCGACATCAATTAAATAATGATAATAATTCTTTTCAAAAGCAGTTGGATAATACCTTCCGGCGCTCCAATGCAGAATTATTCTTTTTACCATTTTTACCTCATATAATTTTCCAATTAGGATTTGAATATAAATACAGAACTACTGCATTTGTACGGTTGCGAGCATTCAGCCTTGCAATAATGTTTGAAAGATGAGTCTGAACCGTTCTGATTGATATTTGTAATTTGTATGCAATTTCTTTGTCTGTATAACCCTGAGCAACAAGGGTTAATATCTTATGCTTGGTAGGGGATAGTTTCATTTCCAGAACCTCTATTCTCAAAATTCCTTTAATAATCTTACAATAATTTAGTCATAGATTTTTAATAATATTTCCACTTTAAATAAAAATGGGGGGATTGATATGCGATGATTGCAGTAAAAGTGAAATCCCCCCTTAGAGTTATCAGCATCCAATGTCTGAGTGAAGATAATAGGGGAAGTATATTGGTTCTAAATTTTTCCGAGTTTTAGGTTAGAAATATTTGAGTAACATCTCTTTTTAACCCCGTATTCGTTATAGTTTAAATAAAAAGAAGAATGGTAGATTTTTGAATAATCATAAATTTTCTCTTCATAAAGGATTTTTGATTTTAATTTTTCAAAAAATTTTTTTGCTTTGGTATTTGTCAACCTTATTGTAGAAATGTTGTTACTTTTATCAATTCTGGTTAATTGAACTACATAATGTTCGCACACCGGACATTGCTGCAAAATATCCAATTCGCAAGCTACAAAATTATCCGCAGGTGCAAGCATAAACGTACGAGTTTTATGCAGTCCCCCGCAGCAGTGAATATATCCCATAAAATATAAACCCTCTCCTTAGCAGGTTCGGCAAGCAACTTTACCATCTTTGGGTGTGAGTCTTAACCGATTACATAACTAGTATATATGTTTTTTGAAAAATGAAAAGTCCGCATTTTCCTTTACGTAAAAATACGGACTTGACAACTCCTAAAATCCTTATCTTATTTGTAACTTATTTGCATTTTTTTTTACTCGGCATAAAATAATGATATGGGAAAGATTTTACTGATTACGGATAATAATACAGTTTCTTTGAGGTATAAAAAGTTATTTGAAACGTATGAATATTGTTTTAGCATATCTTCAGATGCTGCATCTATATATAATTTTGTTGATTCTGAAGTTATAGATATTATTATTGTTGACAGTGCTATAAATTCTGTTAATCCGATGCTTACAATAAAGAAAATTAAAACTAAAATAGAAAACCCTCAAATCCTTTTAATTATGGATAAAGATATTGATAATATTGAACTTGCCAGGATTTCAAATGGTTTTATTTTAAATGATTTTTCTGATGATTTAATAATTTCCGTTATAAATTCCCATATTAAAAATAAGGAAAAATCAGATATTTTAACTCAAAAAAACAAAGAATTGGCTGATAGTCTGTATAAGTTAAATGTTTTATATAATACAAGTTCTCAATTTGCCGGAACTTTAGATGTAAAAAAACTTATCAATTATATGTTAGAAGGTCTTGATAAGTCATTGAGTTATGATTTAACCTGTACGATATCTTTTGGATTTGAAAATGAACCTGTTCTTATTATAAATTCTTTGTATGATATTTCAGAAGAATTGACAAATGCTTTAAAAATGCGTGCTATTTTGAATTATAAATCGCTATTTAAAGACGATAATATTCCGTTTGAAATAGATGATAGAAATTTAAAGGTAGTAAAATATATAAAAAATCCGACAAATAAATTTAATTTTACGATATTTGAATATGATAATATGTTTGCGCCGATAGATTTGGGGGATAACTTTTTTGGTTGTATCGAAATTTTTAAAGAAAAACCTTTTACAACAGATGATGCAAGTTATTTTCAAACGATTGTTCAGCAGGTATCTTTACCGTTAAAAAGTGCGGGATTGTATAGTGAAATTATTAGTAAAAATGAAAAACTTGAAAAACTTGAGCGTGTAAAATCTGATTTTATTTCAATAGTTTCCCACGAATTGAGAACTCCGTTAACTCCTATAAAAAACGCCCTAAGTATTTTATCAAGCGGAAGATGTGGTGAATTAACCGATAATGCTATAAAATTCGTTAATATGGCAAAAAGAAACGTTGAAAATCTTACCAATATAATTAACGATATTTTAGATATCAATAAAATTGAAGCCGGAAAAATGGATTTCAAATACAAATTGATGGATATTCATTCTGTAATAGAAAGTGTTAGGGCAAATTTTGATTGTGTTGCCAAAGAACATAATATAATTTTGACAACCGAAGAAGAAAATTCACTTCCTGAAATTTATGCGGATTCTCAAAGACTGGGACAAGTTCTTACTAATCTTGTTTCAAATGCCATAAAATTTACGCCAAATGGTAAGAATATTGTCATTAAATCTGAATTGAAAAATTCTGATGATATAGTTAAAAATCCATATTTTAAAGATGATTTGGATAAACTTAACGGCAATTATGTAGTTGTCAGCGTGATAGATGAAGGTATTGGTATAAAATCAGAAAATTTATTGAAAGCATTTGATAAATTTACGCAAATAGAAAGTTCACTATACCGAAAAGTTGGGGGAACCGGATTAGGATTGCCGATTGCCAAACAGTTGATAGAAGCTCACAATGGAAGAATTTGGTGTGATAGTGAAGAAAATAAAGGTTCTAGTTTCCATTTTGCGATTCCTGTAAGTGAGAAATCAGCTCCCGTAAAAACAATACAAAAAGCACTTTTGTAATATAATAAAATTATGGATACAACAAAAAAAAGAAAAATAAGTATATTAGGTTCAACAGGTTCTATAGGAACTCAAGCATTAGAAGTTATTGAAAAGTTGCAAGATAAATTTGAAATAATCGCTCTTGCTGGTGGAAAAAATGTTGAACTATTGGAGCAACAAGCAAGAAAATTTAACCCAAAATATGTTTGTGTAGGTGGAAAATCATCTTCAAAATTGGAAATTTCAGGAATAAAAACATTATATGGCCAAGATGGGTTAGAAGAAATTTGTTCTAATAAAGAAAATGATATTATTCTGGTTGCCGTATCTGGTAAAATTGGTTTAAAACCAACTTTAAAGGCTATAGAAAATAATATAACAGTTGCTTTGGCAAACAAAGAAACCCTTGTAATGGCGGGTGATATTGTTATGCAAAAAGCAAAAGAGCATAATGTGAAAATCATTCCTGTAGATAGTGAACATTGCGCAATTCATCAATGTATAAAAGATATCTCTCAGGTTGAAAAACTTATTATAACAGCAAGTGGTGGACCGTTTCTTCATAAAACAATAGATGAGATGAAAAAAGCTACTGTAGAACAGGCTTTGGCTCACCCTCGTTGGAATATGGGAAGAAAAATTACTGTTGATTCAGCTACACTGATGAATAAGGGCTTGGAAATTATTGAAGCACATCATCTGTTTAATATGCCTTATGACAAAATAGATGTTGTAGTTCATCCGCAAAGTATTGTTCATTCTGCTATTGAATACAAAGATGGCAGCGTAATTGCACAGTTAGGTTTGCCAAGTATGCATATTCCAATTCAATATGCAATATCCTATCCTGAACGATTTGAGGGAATAAAGTCTAAAAGCTTCAGTTTTTCAGATATTGCAAGGCTTGATTTTGAAAAACCTGATTTTGACAAATTCCCGTCACTAAAAATGGCATATCAAGTCGGAAAATTAGGTGGCAGTGCCCCTGTTTGTTTGAACGCAGCAAATGAAGAGGCTGTTTTTGCATTTTTAAATGGGGAAATCAGGCTTTATGATATTTATCAAATAGTTGAAAATATGCTAGATAGACATAATGTGGTATATTCTCTTGATATTGATGAAATATTTGAAATTGATAAAGAAATAAGATTAAAAACTCAAGAATATATTCATAATGAATTAGTAGAAAAGGTTTAGGAAAATAAGAGCTCCTTTGCGAAGGATTATTGATAGAACAGCAATGGACCATCCAAGTGCAATAATTGTCATTCCAATAGGTATTAGGGCAAGCAGAAATTCAAAAAATATTATAATAGTTGCCTGACTGCGTTGGGCAAATATTTGAGTTTCTATATATTCTGGAAGGTTTCCATCTTTTAGATATTTTTCTATATATTCATCTCTTAGTGAGAGTGTTTTTGTTGGGTAATATCTGCATAGTTCTGATTTTACTTTAAAATAAACTTCTTCACCTATCAGTTTTGAATATTTAAACTTGAAGAATTTTTTTTCAGGACAGTTATGATATAAAAAGTTAATTTCTTTTTTGTTGTCATTACATACGATACTTTTTATAGCATCAATTTTATAAATATTCAGAATTTTAGAATTATTGTCAGGTGATTTATATTCAATTATTTCATTATCTGTAAATTGGATAACTTTATTGTTTTCTGAATTGATTTTATTACAAAGTGCTAAATCGAAAATAAACATTATAGAAAGAAATATTTTTGAAGCGATATTAAATCCTAAATGATTTATGTAAAACGCAATTATTCCTGTTGCAAATATTATTGGCAAAGTTACTAACATTTGCAAGGTAAATAAGTTTCTTGATATGGAGATGTTTCTTTTAAGCATTATAAGATAATGATAGATGACAATTTCTAAAATCAAATCACTTATTAAGAGGAAATTAATATTATTGTTAAAAGATTTACAACAAAAGCAACTATATGCTATACTGTCGTTAAGAATATTTTTAGATTAGGGGATGTTATGAAAAAAATTCTTATAGTAGATGATGAACAAGATATAGTAGAAAGTTTGAAGTTTGTGTTAGAAAATTGCAACTATGCTTGTTATTGTGCGTATAATGGAGAAGATGGCTTAAAACTGGCAAGAGAAATAGCACCTGATTTAATAATATTAGATGTAATGATGCCAAGAATTAATGGTTATAAAATTAGCCGATTATTGAAATTTGATGCGAAATATAAAAACATTCCGATATTGATGGTAACAGCTCGATCACAGGAGGAAGATAAACTTATCGGAGAAGAAACCGGCGCTGATGAATATATTACAAAGCCTTTTGATTTAGATGAAGTTGTGAAGATTGTTCAGAAATATTTGGAAACCGAAAGCAATTAAAAATGAATATCATAACAAATAAAACGCTTGAAACACTAAAATATGATTTAGTTAGAGAAGGTCTTGTTCAATACGAAATCGTTGAACAGGCCGAAGAAATTGCCAATGCTCAAAATATAAATATAGGACAAGCATTAATTAATTCCGGTTTTTTGACAGAAGAGCAGTTGATAAAATTTTTGGAATCCAAATTGCACACTCCTTATGTCAATTTGGAAGATTATGAGCTCGATACAAGATGTTTGAAGTATATCAATTTTACAGATGCCAGAAGATATAAAATTATACCTTTATTCAAAATTGAAAATACCCTGACTGTAGCAATGGCGGATCCAAGAGATTTGTTTGCGATTGATAAGATAATGGAATCAGCAGAATGTGAAATTGATCCTGTATTATCATCAGAAGAAAGTATCTTAAAAGCGATTGATGCGTATTACAAGTTTGATGTAAGTGTTGGTAATATATCAACAATGAGCAACTCAGGTTACAACTGGCAAGATGAACTTCACAAAGAAGATCTAAGTGATGATCATATTCAAAAGATTATTCGTGCAATATTGAAACAAGCAATAATAGAAGGTATTCATGAAGTAACATTCCAAGGTGAAGATGATGGTTTGGGAGTTAATTTCAAAAAACATGGAGAGCTAAACAATAAAGGTAGTATTCCAACAACATTAGTGGCTTCATTTATTGCAAAATTGAAAGTATTATCAGAACTTGATCCTTCAGTATCAGAAGTTCCGCAGTTAGGAAAAGTATGTTTCAAGGTAGATAATATAATAGTTTTGGCGAGCGTATCAACATTCCCGACAATAATGGGTGAACGGATTTTTATGAAGATATATAATCCGCCAAAACCATTGGATAAAATAATAACTTCAAAATCAGAACTTGCGCAAGTAAGGCAGTCCTTGGAAAAACCTGGGATAATACTTGTATGCGGTTCATCTTTAAGTGGTAAAACTCATATAATATATTCATTATTGTTAGAGGCTGCAAAGTCAAAATATAAAAATATTATGACACTTGAAAGTATTGCAAAATATGAGCTTGAAGGTGTAAATCAGTGCGAATTTAATGAAAATGTCGGGTTCAATATGGATAAAGCTGCAAGATTTATCGGTTTTCAAAACCCTGATATCATATATCTTGAAAGTATAAATTCGAAAGAATCTTTTGATTATTTTTCAAGTCTTGTATTCAATGACAAAATTATCATTATGGAATTTTTAGCAAATAATATGGAAGATTTAAGGACAAAAATGTCTTTTTCAGATTTTGATACTTTGAAAGAACTCATAACAAGTATGATATTTATACACTCACAAAATAGTGTTGAAGTATTTAATCATGAATCTTTGCAAAAATATTTAGGATAATTTTATCGATAATCATTTATATTAATCTTTAATCCAACGGAAACTTTTAACATAATTACTTCCGTTGATGTCTCCATAAATTTCAGCTCTAAAGACTCTTAGTGTGTTATTTTTATTGAAATTAGGAATTTTATTTATATTACTTGTTGAACTAGGGTTAATTTCATTGATATTAATTCCAGGAATTGTATTAAGTAATGTATTTAAAGAAGTATTAGCAATTCTACCGGTAAGAGTTGAAATATTTTTAGAAAGACTGCCATAAACTTCCATATCTGCAACAAGAGTTGCAATATCGTAGCTTCCTGTTAAATACATATTCAAGTCTTTTCCGCTTGAATAAACATTTATGTTATCTGCAATACCATCTTTTACATGGATGTCACCGCTAATGCTTTTGAAGTTACCTGTTTTTAACGGTGTAATTAAATCAATAATTCCGTTAATAGAAAGACCTGTAACGCCTCCAGTGATAAGGTTTCCTGCTTTTAAAAGATATTCAAGAGAACCTAGTTTTGGCATTCTGCCGTCTTTAACATTAAATACACCTTCTCCGGATAATGTTTTAACGCAGTCAACGCTTGTTATTCCGCTGCAAGCAACTGACATATCACCTGTGACGGAACCATACATTTGTCCCGGCATGTCAAAGAAGTTTTCACCAATAATTTGCGCATCTGCATCTTTTACTTGCATAGTCGCTTTACCGTTGAGATTTTTCAAATCATAACTAATTGAGCCATTAACAGCTCCATTTGCAAGTTTGAAATTATAATTATCAATATTTAATACTTGGTTATCGTCTAATGTAAAGTGAGAGCTAAAATCTGTAGCAACTGCTTTTTTAATTAGTATATTATCAGCTTTAACAAGTGCATTTTTAATAATTAATGTATCTGCCGGTAAAAGTTCTTGAGTTGTATAAGGGACAGGGTTGTTATGAGTGTTATCCGCTTCAATATCACTCATTGCTTGAGTTATGACATTTAGATTTAATTCATCCATTGTAATATTTATGTCTTCAACTTCAATAGGTTTCGTTGGCTTGTTAACAATTTTTGCATTCATCAAAATATCATTAGTTAAAACAACCGCTTTTGTTGTTAGGTTTATAAAATCTTTTTTAAAGTCGATATTAATATCTCTTACAGTAGAATCAAGCACAGGGATATCAATACTGTTGATATTCAAAAAGCCTAAAGCGTATGGTTCTAATGATGTTCCATTTATAGTTAAATCTGTTGTGAATACCCCTTGCTTAATTGTTGGTTTTTTGAATAAAACGTTAAAAATTCTGGCATTTGTAGGGTGTTCGGTTTTAACTTTAAAGTTTTTAAATCCAAGGATATTGTTATCTAATAATGAAATTTCCCCTGAAGCATTTAAAAGATTTTGAGTAGAAACTCTTTTGTTTTGAGAAGTTATTAGTTGGTTATATTTCAATGAATTTATTCTGATTTTATCAGGGTAGAGGATAACATCAGATTGGATGTTTACAGGATTAGTTGTCATTTCTTCTGAATTGAAAGTTCCTGTTGGAGCACCTGCAATAGTTGCTCCCATATAATATAATGAAGCATTTTCATCAAGTGATAATTTAGTTTTTGCTCTTAGTGCGTTTAATGAGCCGCTAAATTGAGAATATAGGTTAATATTTCCTTTTGCTTTAATAGGATAAACTGATTTTGAGTTGAAAAATCTATCAAAGAATATTTGAGTTAATTTTGCACTTAAGGACATATTAACATGAGGATTTTGTGAATAAATATTTGAAATTTTTCCATTTATAAATACAGGCATTGAGCTTACATTAGAGGTAATTTTATCAAGGTAAAGAGTTTCACCTCTCATATTTGCATTTCCGCTACGAACTCTTATCATTGTATCAAATGGTTTATATACAAATGAAAGGTTATTTAATGTTGTATCTGCATAAATTATGTTATTTTTAATTTTTCCTGTAATATTGATATTTCCTTGTAGTTTTTCGATATTATCAACGATAGCTGCCATATCTTTAGGCAGGGCAATTTGTTGTTTTATAGAGTTTATTGAACTGATATCGAAATTTCTGAAGTTGAAAACGGCTTCAGATATATTCATATCTCCTTTATCAATATCTTTCATCGTAAGTGTTAGATTGAAAGGATTTTGATTAAATAAGCCTGTTAATTTCGAAGTTTTTAAGGTGTTATTAGCTATTGAGAAAGTTCCACCATGAATTTTTATTGGGTTAGAACTGGACATATTTGGAAGAAAATGTCCGCTAACTTTAATTTTGTTATAGTCAATATTATCTGCATCTGCTGCACCTTTATAGCCTGCATCAAAAGACGCATATAGATTACCAATTTCATTTTTATAAGGAAGAACTTGATCAGGGTGAAGCATATCAAAAATATCTGCAAGTTTAAATTTATCAGAGTGAGCTTTTAAATCAATTTGTGAATCTGAGCCAGTTCCCCAAACATGAACTTTTGAATTTCTAACATTTCCTGTAACATCATAATCAGAGTCGTATTTGTCGAAATTCACAACACCATTGACATTTGTAAATGGTAAAAAGGTGTCTTGCATAATTGTTTTAGCATTATGCAAAGTAATTGATCCTTTAGAAAATAAATCTTCATTAAATACAACTTCTTCAGCTTGTTTATCAACATTTCCGTAGATATGTAAGAAAATATCAGCAAGTCCATCGGGGTTAGTGAATGGTTTAACTACTTTTTGGACATCAACAAGAATTGGAGAAGTTTGTATTGTTTTTATTAATTTTTTGATATCTTGTCCTTTTGATTTTACATAAACATTAAGTTTTCCAAGTACAACACAATCTCCGTATATTTCTACAGGTTTGTTGTTGATTGTAGCTGAATATGTTTTGAATGTAACTTTTTTATCATCAAATTTTACTTCCCCTGAGCCATTGTACAGATTTAGGTTATGTATATCAATAAATGATGCGGATGCATTTTTAAATTTGATGATACCCCAAAGGTGCGGATCTACTTTTTTCCCGGCAGATCGCATATCGATATTGCCGATACCTGAAATATTCATCATTGGAACAGGACCTAATTGGAAGTTTAGAATTTCGTGTAACGGATTAAGAATTTCTTGAGCTGGTGCTAAAACTACAGAATCAGAACTTTTAATGTTTAATTCCGAATATTTTGAACCGTCAATTAGAACCATTCCATTAACATCAACATGTTGATTATTTATTGTTGGTACGTGAACATCAATAAACATTTTATGACCTGCAAATTTCAAATCAATATTTGCATTAGCCTTTGCACCTTTCATTGGGTGTATAAGATAAGCATCAGATAGATGAACACTACCATTAACAGATGGAGGAATTCCTTCTCCTTTGAAGTTTAACTCTCCGTTTCCGTCACCATAGAATTTATATTTTTTCAGTTTGTAGAAATTAAATTCTTTAGGTAAATCTTTTGTCCAAGGTAATAGTGATACAACATCTTCAATTCTTGTATTTGAAACTTTGGCTGTTAGGTTATATGCCAGTTTTTTGCTTCCAAGATTAAAGATTTTTCCATCAAGTTTTGCGTGAATATTATCACTTTCTATTGTTGTATTTTTAAAGTTTATACCATTTTCAATAGTTCCAAAGTTTATTTGGGCTATTATATCTTTTGCAGATTCAATTTTTGAAACTTCATCTTTGCCGCATATTTTCAAATTTTTTAGGGTAAGTGCGGTTTCAATATTCTTATGCCCGAACTTGTCATCTTTTGTATTTGCTTTTAAGTTGATAATTCCGCTAATATCGGTGATTTTACCTTTTGTTAGAATTTTAACGTAATGTGTTAATGCAGATAAATCGAAATCATCAATATTAGCAATTATTTTTAATTTATCTTCGCTAATTCTATTTACCGGCAGGTCAATATCAATATCAGCCATTATGTTAGAGGCTTTATCACCTACATAAAGTGTGCTGTCTGTGGAAAATTTTGCATGTTTATTGGCAACATATTTTCCGTGTTTAAAATATTTACCGGCATATTTAATTTTTTGATTGTATTTTATATCATCAAGGTAAATATTGTATTCACCTAGTTCCAAGTTGATTTTAGAAAGTTCAAATTCACTTTTTCCTTTTGGTGGTTTTATTGGATATTGACCGATTTGAAATTTTGAATCCTTTGTAAATACTAAATAAACTTCTTCTTTTTTTGCAGAAAAACTTGATACTTCAATTTTCTTTTTTAGAAGAGGTAATAATTTAATTTGAATTTTAGGATTATCAATAGATGCGGCTATTGAATTATCATCATTCAGCAAAGAAACATTATCGGACTCAATCCAAACTGAAGGAAACATTCCCATTGATAGTTTTGGTGTCCCGATATTCACTTTATATTGTGTTTTTTCAAGAATTAAATTTTCTATTTGAGGTTTACGAGCTTTTATATTTACAATAGCAGGAATTCCCCACGTGTATAACCCGCAGGAAATTGCTACTACGCTTATTGCTGTTATAACTTTCCACTTTTTCCTCATATTATACTTATTATATTATAATTTGTTGAATAAGTACATCAAAAATATCCTCCAACTTTAGTATTTTTCACATAAAATTTGGAAGTAGTTTTGCGGATGGGAACAATTTGGGCAATATTCGGGAGCTTCAGTGCTATTACAAACATAACCACATTTTCTGCAAATCCATTCAGTGTGTGTATTTTTAGAAAATACTGTATTGTTTTGTAAATTTTCGTATAATTGTTGATATCTTTTTGCGTGATGATTTTCTGCAATTCTTACATTGTGAAAAGATTTTGCGATTGCTTCAAAACCTTCTTCTTCTGCAGTTTTTTCTGCATCTTTGTATAAGGTTTCATATTCTTCTGTTTCACCTGCTATTGCACTGGATAAATTTTCCTCTGTTGTGCCAAGTTCAAACGGATAAAAACTATCAACATGGGCTAGCGGGTTTTGAATTATGTAGCTGTAAAATATTCTGGCATGTTCTAATTCATTTTCTGCTGTTTCAAGAAAAATTGCGCTAATTTGTTCATATCCTTCATCTTTTGCAACTTTTGAATAATACGTATATCTGTTTCTTGCTTGAGCTTCGCCTGCAAATGCGTTTATAAGATTTTGTTCGGTTTTTGTTCCTTTTAATCTTTCGTCCATAATTTTTCTCCTAAACTTTTCACTTCAAAATACCAAATATCAATAATTTTCAAAATTAGATAAAAGAGTAGTCTATCTTGGCAGGTTTTGCTAAGGAAATCAAAACTTTATGGTGATTATTTACCCCCAAAAATAGAGCAGAATAATATTATGATAGTTAGGAAAATTATGACAGATTTATTATTTTATACAAAGAAAATTGCACAAAAAATTTCTTATTATGATGCAATAGTAGATTTCACCGAAGAAAGCCATTGGTTTAACCCATTTTATAAACAACCCGAAGTAACAGTTATCTGGGTAGATAACCCTGAAGAAAGTGAAAAATGGAATATTTAAAATTATGCTCCAATGTTTATGTATGCTTTCATAATCTTATTATCAACGGTATCATTTATTGCTTTTTGCACTTGTTCAAGCGGATATTCTGTTGATAATCCATTCAATTTAACTTCTTTTTGGGCAAGAAGTTCTAGAGAATCTTTTAAATCGGCAGGTGATGGAGAATAGCTTCCTAAAACTGTTAATTCTCTATAATATATTTCATTATTAGCATATCCGAAGTTGTTTGGGGTGCTTGAAAATACAAGGATTTTTCCGCCATCTCTAACATATTTTAATGCTGTATCTATTGCTTTATCAGAACCCGATGTCATAAATACGCCATCAGCGTTAATGCTTTCACACATATCAAGAACATTGAAAGCTTCAATTCCAAGATTTTGCAATATTTTAACTCTTGATGCAATTAAATCACATCCTATAACATTCATTCCAAAAGCTTTGAGAGCTTGCGCCATAAGAATTCCAATCGAACCAAGGCCTATAACAAGAACGGTTGAATTTTGTCTTAATGCAGCACGTTTAACCGCACGAATACAACATCCTAAAGGTTCATAAAAAGCTGCTTCTGCATTGGATAAGTTCTTTGGTTTTAGATATGCTACATTTTTTAAATGTTCTTCTGATACAAACACATATTCGCTAAAACCACCGGGTTTTATATTAGTTTCTTTGAAATGTCTGCACATTGAAACATTTCCGTTTTTGCAGTATTCACATTTGCCGCAAGGTATATGGTGGGATGTTACAATAACATCACCTTGCTTAAATTCCGTATCCGAATCAATTTCAATAATTGATGCAACAATTTCGTGACCTAGTACAGTTCCGTTTTTGGATAGATGTTGTTTTAATTTAACAATATCAGAACCGCATAACCCGCAACCCAAAACTTTTACAATAGCACCTTTTCTTCCGTTTAATTTTTCATCTTCACGTTCTTTAATAACAAGAATATTATTTTCAATTTCCGCAGCTTTCATAAAACCCTCCTGAATAATTTTACAATAAAAAAGCCTGAAATAAAATTATTAAAATAATCGCCCCCTCACCCCAACCCTCTCCCAAAAGGAGAGGGTGCAAATTTTATTTTGGGGATAAAAAATGGAATATCAATAATTGCTTGTAAACGTTTTTCTATAAAGTTTTGTTTTTTCTTTTCGAGAAATTTCTGAAAAGTTCCCTCTCCTTTTGGGAGAGGGTTAGGGTGAGGGTTATTTAAATATGACAAATTTATTTTTCAGAGGTTTTATATATAATAAGTTATATGCTTATTATTTAAGGATATTGATGAAAGTAAATTTAATAAGAACTAATCAAAATATAAATTTCAAGGCGAATTTTTTCAAAGTTGAAAAATATGGTCAAGCTTCTGCTATTTATGTATGTACAGATAACTCTGAAAAGCTTGGTTCCAAGCCGATTATTGAAACAGATACATGTTGTGCCCCAATGGTTTATGATGGGAAATATTATACTTCTGAATATTCTATTAGAGAAAATAAATATAAAATAAGATACGAAGATACTGGGAAATACGAAAATCAAGGATTTGAAAAGAGTTTTGACCAAGAAAAGTTACTAAATTTATCGAATTCTCAAAATGAGTCTCAATATTTCATACTTTCTAAAGGGGCAGTTCAAGGACGATTAGTACAAGCTAAAAATATTGATGTATCTCATTTAAAATCAAAAGAGCCTTTAATTATAATTTGTGATAATGATGAAGAATGCTATAAGTATCGAAATTATGCAAGTGGTATAATTATGAAATCAGGTTCAGCTGATTTGTTATCGCATTTTGCAGCTATTTGCAGGGATTATTTTTCATTTGGAATGTATATTACAGATAAAAAAATATTAAATGACTTATCTAATTTAGAAGGTAAATTAATTTACATATCAAATAAAAATAAAAATCTTGAATACTCCCCAATAGATAATATAGTTAAAAATTTTCGAAGAAAAAATACTATCGAAGTTCCTTCAATGAGGAGAGTTGATAAAATTTTATCTCTTGAAGAGTGTGAAAAAGATACAGTTGGAAATAAAGCATATAATCTTAAACGAATGATGGATTTAGTTAAAGAAGGGAAACTAAAAAATGTAATTATTCCAAATGCTTTTGTTCTTCCTTATGCATATTTAGAAAAAATTGAAAATTTATTTGTTGAAAATAATGATGATTTTGAACAAGAGAATAAAATTATTCAAGAAATAAGGAATTATGCAAAAAATGTTATTACACAACCAGAAGTTATGATTCGTTCAGCCTTTAATGGTGAAGATTTAGAAGATTATTCTGCTGCTGGATTATATAATTCCTATTGGCAAGATATAGAAGATTTTAATTTAGATGCAATTTATTCGGTTATTGAATCAAAAAATAAACCTATAGCAGTTAGTTCACGAAAACAACATAACATTCCTGATGAAGCTATAAAACCAAGTGTTATATTACAGGATAGAATAAAATCGGATTACTCATTTACAACTTACACAGAATCCCCTCTTGATAAAAACAAAGTTTTAATAGAAATGTTTATAACTGAAGTTAGGTGTTATAAACCAAAACCTTATCAGATTACATATAACAAGTTAACTAAAGAATTAAAAGTTGAACAAGAACACAGTAAGTATGAAGAATATTTATATGATGAAAACTATAATCTGATAGATAAAAAAGCTACGCAGCCCAAAGATGTTAAAAAAGTCTGGGATGTGGTTAAAGATTTAGTAAGAAATGCTTTGGTCCTTGAAAAAGAATTTGGAAAACCTCAAGACATTGAAGGTGGTATAAAAGACGGGCAATTATATTTTTGGCAGACAAGAAATATAGTCCATAAAATATAATTTCAAGATATTAAAAGAGGCGGGAATTGCTTATGCAATTCCCGCCTCTTTTGTAATATAAATTACTCTTTGATTTGTTTTTTCTTTTTAACTTTTTCAAAAATCAAAAGGATTGTACAAATCACAACGCAAATCATTGTTGAAATCATCCAAAAAGCTATGGCGCCATTCCATCCGAATTTATCAACAACATAACCTGTACCGCCTGAAGATAATGCAGCTCCGATGTAGCCGAAAACTCCGGTAAATCCGATAGATGCGGAGGCAACTTTTTTAGAACTGCTTTCAACTGCACATAATCCACCGATTAACATTTGAGGACCAGCAGTAAAGACACCAATCATTGCGGCATAAATATAATCCAATACATGGTTAGATGCAGGATTTGCTGCAAATGCAAGCAAACTTAGGATTAAGCATATTAAAAATACAATATTTATTGGAGTTCTGTTACCTTTATAAACTTTATCAGAAATAACACCCGCAAATATTGCACCGCCAGCACCGACTAAGGCAAGAGAACTTAATTTTGAACTTGCTAAAGTTAATGAGTTATGTTTAACCTCAACAAGATATTTTACAAGCCAATCTTCTGTACCAAATCTAATGATATAAACGAAAATATAAGCAATCGCAAGCATCCAAATTACAGGATTGCATAGGATATGTTCTTTGAATATTTGAAAATACGGAGTATCATCTGTTTCTTCTTTTTTATCTTCTTTAACAGGTTCGTTGTTATATTTTTCAATATCAGGCAAACCTAATGATTGCGGTTTATCTCTTAATCTGTCAAATAGCCAAACACCTGTGATTATACAAATTATTGCAGGGACATAAAAAGCAGCCATCCAACCAAGTTTATCAATCGCAAAACCTGAAAGCATTACAGCTGAAAATACACCAATTTGGTGCGAAGTTGACCATAATGACCATTTAGTTCCTCTTTCAGAGTTAGAGAACCAATAAGATAAACTTTTTGCAACGGGAGGAAACCCGCAAGATTGGAACCATCCGTTAGCTCCCCAGAAGAAAGCCAAAATCCATAATAAAACAGTTGCAGATGGTAGTCCAAAGAAACTTACATGTCCCGGTGTAATAAATATAGCACTTAGTACAAAACATAAATTACATATTGCAGACAGAATTAAAGCTGTAGGTAAAAATGTTCTAACATTAGCTTTGTCGGCAATAACTCCGTTGATAAATTTCCCAATACCATAAGTTATGTATAATGTTGAACCTAATAAACCAAGTTCAGTGTTTGACATATTTAATGCCTTACCCATAGACGGCAATGCAACGGCAATATTTTTTCTACACAAGTGAAATACAACGTAAGCAATGAAACTTGAATAAAAAATTCTCCATCTCCAGTGTTTATATAAGGAAGATACCTTTTCAGAATCTTGAATAGGTTCTGCTGCCGGAGGTTCTTTGAAAAACGCTCCTATTTTCTTTAACATAACTCTTCTCCTATTTGTTATTCTTAATCACTTGAATATTGCGTGTTTCAGTTAATTCTTGGCGTGCATTTTTAATGATTTCTTTTTTCTCATCATCTAAACTCTTGCCGTTTACCAGTCTATCAATAAATCCTGTATTTAATTTTACGGCTTTTTCTAAGGCTCCAATCTCTTCCAAAATTGGTTTTATTTCGTTGAAGTCGTAACCAAAAGTTTGTTTTGAATTATAAACGAGCATATCTCCTTCTTGAGATGTAATTGGTGCTCCGCCTTGTTCAAAATAAAGTTTGAATACTGATTTCAAATCTTGCATTTCTGATTGCAATGTAGTTACTGTTTGTTGTAATCTCAAAAATCTTTCAAATAAATATTCAACATTTTCTAATTGTTTGCTTTCCCAATCATATTTTTGAGTATATAATTTCTTTAATTTAGGGTATGCTAAAGCAAGTCCCATAGTATCTCCCATTGCTCTATGGTGATCTTTTAATTCAACTTTAAATTTTTCAGTTAAAGCATTTAGTCCGTGAGCTTCTAAGTCAGGATAAATTTCTTTAAACATTTGTTGAGTATCAATTCTTTCGTTTTTAATTTCTTCACCGGTAGTTCTTTTAGCTGCTTCGTTAATAAAAGAAAAATCAAATATTGCATTATGTGCAACAATCGGATAGTCACCTATAAATTCTAAAATTTTTGGCATAATTTCAGCTTCTGTCGGGCTATCAGCAACCATTTCTTGTGTTATTCCGTGAATTGCAATACTGGATTTTCTAATATGTTGTTCTGGGTTAATTAAAGTTTGAAATTCATCTTTAATTTTTCCGTTTTCAAGTCTTACCGCAGCAAACTCAACCATTCTTTCTCTTGTATAATCTAATCCCGTTGTTTCGGTATCTAAAACAATTTCAATTACTTTTTTTCTCGCCATTTTATTATCCTAAGTCAATCTTCATTTTGATAATAGCACAAAAGTTTTTTCTATGTTAGTATTGTGAAGTGTAATTTAATAAAGAGGGTTATTTATGGCTAATGTAATTGATTTATCAGATAATAATTTTGAATCAGAAGTAATAAATTCAGAATCTGTTGTAGTTGTTGATTTTTGGGCAACTTGGTGTGGACCTTGCAGAAAACTTTCACCGATAATTGATGCTGTAGCTCAAGAATATGACGATAGAGTTAAGTTTGCAAAAGTTAATGTTGAAGATTGTGTGGAAACTGCAAAAAAATATTCAATAATTAGCTTGCCGAGCGTGTTGATATTTAAAAATGGTGAACCTGTTGAAAGAATGGCAGGTATGATGCCAAAATCTACAATTATTTCTAATATAGAAAAATCGCTATAAGTTGCTTATAGCGATTTTTCTTTTTATCTTTTTGATATTTTAATTAGCTAAAATATCTTTTTAAAAGACCGTCAAAACCTTTACCGTGTCTTGCTTCGTCTTTAGCCATTTCGTGAACTGTATCATGAATTGCATCATAACCAAGTTCTTTTGCTCTTTTAGCGATTTCAAGTTTACCTGCACAAGCACCGTGTTCTGCTTCAGCTCTTAGTTCAAGGTTTTTCTTTGTTGAATTTGTAACAACTTCACCAAGTAATTCTGCAAATTTTGAAGCGTGTTCTGCTTCTTCATAAGCATATCTTTTGTAAGCTTCAGCAACTTCAGGATATCCTTCTCTTTCAGCAACTCTTGCCATTGCAAGATACATACCTACTTCTGTACATTCACCTGTAAAGTGTGCTCTTAAACCTTCCATAATTTCTTTGTCTTCAACAACGCCATCGCCTACATTATGTTCGCAAGCATAAACTTTGTTTGTGCCATCGATAACGTTGAATGTTGTAGCGCCACAAAGAGGGCATTTTTCAGGTGCTTTATCTGCTTCTGTTGACCAACCGCATACTGTACATACAAATTTCATAGTCTAACCTTCCTTTCTTCTTATTTTAGGTTTTTAATTTGTCATATTATTATACCATTGAAAAGAAAAATGTAAATATTTTATGTATGGTCAAAACTCAATATTTTATTTTGCAAGTAAAAGATAAATTGCAAGGATAAAGGCAACTATAGAGAAAAATCCTACGACAATCCAATATTTAGAAATCTTTTTCTTTTTAGGAATTGATTTTATTGAACTGTGCTGTTTCTTTTGTGCTTTTTTTGTTGTTTTACCAGCAGTTTTTTTAGTTGAGGAAGAAGTTTTTTTAGTATTTTTACTTGTTGTTTTTTTCTTCGCTTGTTCTTCTGCGGTTTGGTATTTTTGAGCAAGAGTTTTATCTTTTTTTCCTGTTGCTAAAAGTTTTATGTCATAGTGAAGTTTTAGGGTCTCTAAATCTCCATTTTTGTTATAGACCTTATAATTTATTGCGACTTCAAAAGCTCTTTGAAGGCATTCAAGAGCATTGATACCATTTTGTTTTACAGAAGATGAGTGAACTGTTTTATTTCCACATTTTTTTAGAAAGTATAAATCTTCAATAAATTCTTTTTCTTGTTCTGAACCTTGAGCGTTATCTTTAAGAGTAGCAAGCATTTGATCAAAGGTTTCTTCGGATGTTCTTTTTTTGCCAAGGACATTTTTGCATACATTTTCTGCAAATCTGCGTGTTTGGCTTATACATTGTTCAAAATATTCATCACGATATAATCGTTCTGCATCAGCAATTATATCGTACAAGTTAACATCAGTATCTTTTAAGAAATCGAAATTTGTTGCCATAATTTGAGTATATCATAATAAAACAATATGTGAAAATTCAAAAATATTACATGATAAAAATTTGCTTGATTTTAAATTTTCAAATGCTAGAATTTAGCTGTCAACAGAGGTTGGAAAAATATAATCCCGGATCGTCTAGCGGCAGGACGAAAGATTCTGGCTCTTTTAACGGTGGTTCGAATCCATCTCCGGGAGATTAAAATAAAAACGGTTCTAAGAGCCGTTTTTATTTTTAAAGAATTAAATTTTATAATCGATACCATATTTTTCCCATAGATTGTTATAAAAATCTTTATTCTTTTCTATGTTTTCTCTTGTTAATTTCATATACATAGCAGTATCAAAACTGTGATAATTTGGTTGAGGGGTTTTTAGGGCACGTTTAATATATTCATCTGCCAAGTTGTTAATTTCTATATGTAGTTGTTGTCTTACTGGGGGATTGTGTAAATTATTTTCAAGTGTTTCCAGCGTAACTTTAGCTTTGTTTTTTAAGTCGGAGAAAGGTTCGGTTGAGTCATTTATGATAGTTTTAAGTATTCTTATGGTGTCATGTGTATCTTTCTCAAATGGGGTGAATTTATATTTTGCGTGAAAATATATTGCGCTGTCTTTAGATTTTATTTCTATTTGTGATGCTTTATTTTCAAGCATTTCCATAACACTTGTAATTCTTAATAGTTCACCAAATCTGAAATCCTTTTTTCTGTATTCAGGTAGAACTTCTATATAAAAGCCATACATTGGTTTTTGGGGGCTATCTATTGATATTATTTCTTTTCCTAAAACTTTATTGAACGCATTTTTTATTTCTATAATTTGTCGAATGCTTCCATCAATATATTCTCTTATTCCGACAGAAAGGTCCCCGAGAATTTCATTTTTAACAGGAATGTTTTCAAAAAATCTGATATTTTTTCCATAGCAGGAAACCTCTTTCCATTCAACTTTGTTTAGAGCTTTAAATGTTGGTTGTATGTAGTTTTGATTTGAAATTTTCATATTGAATATAAAGTTTAAAAATATAAAATTTTGCTGACAAATTATTTTAAATTGTGGCGATTTGCGAAGATTTCTTTAAGTTTATCCGTTATTATTTCGATTATTTCAGGAAAATGAAAATCTTCTTTTTCTCTGGCGTAAATTTTTTCACAAATTAATTCAGGATGAGAATCTTGAATTTTGTCCAAATATTTATACCCTTCATCATAGGCATTATATTCTTCAATAAGTCTATATCTTGAACTTTGCAAAAAATCAATTTGTTCTTCTGTATTAAGTTGTTTTAAAAATTCTGATAATGCTTTTTGAGTATTTTCTTTATTAAATTCATTGCGGGTATAAAGATTATCTCTATAAAATTTTTCTGTTTTCGCTATGGTTCCTGAAGTTATCATTTTTAGTGTCTTTGCATTGTGTTTTGGATTAGTAAGGCTTGAAAAATAGTGCATAGTTTCGTGTAATGCTACTTCTGTATCTAAAATTCCTAAACCATCCATCATTGGTCTTTTTTCAATACGGATAAGATATCCGGCGATATCTTGGTCTTGATCAAAACCTACGCAAGTTACTCCACCTTTTTTATCAAATGGCTGAACTGAGATATCTATATTTGCTGGAGTTGAATCTTTTAATGTTTTTTCAAACAAATCATAGGAGATCGTTTTTTGAGTAAATTTTTTATTTATTTCATCAAAAAATTTGCTATTAAGTTCTTTAGCAAGGGAAATTCTATCCTTGTAACTTCCTTTGCATATTTCTAATGGTAATTTTGCTGTTTGACTAATTTTAAGCATATTTATTAGAAAACTAAAAATAATTAATTTTGCTATCTGAATAATTGGAATTTTCTAAAAACTAATATTACGGGATTGTGAACATTATTCTTAGCAAATCGTTTTGATATTGAAAAAGAATAGTCTTTTTGCTATCATCAGGTGGAAAAGAGATTAGATAGAAAACGAGGTAAAAATGTCAGGACACTCTAAATGGGCGAACATAAAAAATAAAAAAGCAAAAACAGATTCACAAAAAGCGGTAGTTTTTCAAAAGTATTCAAGAGAATTGATAGTAGCATCAAGGTTAGGCGGACCGGATCCTAACGGAAATTTCCGTTTGAGAACCGCTATAGAAAAAGCAAAAGCAGCAGGATTGCCAAACGATAATATTAAAAGAGCAATCGAAAAAGGCTCAGGAGCAGGTGCAGCTGATAATTATGAAGAATTAACATATGAAGGTTATGCAGCAGGTGGTGTTGCTGTTGTATTAGAAGCTATGACTGACAACAGAAACAGAACTGCAGGTGATGTAAGAAGCATATTTACAAAATTCAATGGAAATTTAGGTGAGTCAAATTGTGTAAGTTGGATGTTTGACAAGAAGGGTTCTATTGAATTTGATAAAGATGTTGATTTTGAAAAATTATTCGAATCAGCAATAAATCTTGACGCTGAAGATGTAACAGAAGAAGAAGATTGCTATAAAGTAATAACTTCAGTAGAAAATTTCCAATCAGTAGTAGAAGGTCTTGAAGCTGAAGGATTTAAGAGTACAAATGCAGAACTTACCAGAATTCCGCAAAATAATATTGAAATTACTGATGTGAAAACTGCAACATCAGTTATGAGATTAATTGATAGACTAGAAGAACTTGATGATGTTCAAAATGTTTATGCAAATTGTGATATTCCGGAAGATGTTTTGCAACAAGTTGAGGTTTAACTTTGCTTAATAAAATAGAAAAACTTTCAAAAGTCCTTAATGAAGCATACAGTGAAAAATCATTGGAAAGTGCTTTAAGGACTTTTTTTGAAAAAAATTTTGATATCGAAGATTTTTCTATTGATATCAATAACAAAGTATATTTAGAATCTCCCGTAATAGAATCCAATGAAATTAAGTATCCGATATTCAAACATAAAAGAAGTATTGGCTATTTGATATTCAAAGGCGGCAACAATGAATTTAAAAAATTCATAAAATATGCTGCTCCGTTTATATCTTTGAAGGTTCAAAATCTTATTCTAAACGAAAAGATGCAAAAAAACGTGAATTTTCACGAAACAATGAAGAATATTGCAAAGATAATAGAAAGTCAGTATGAACTTAATTATGTCATTCCGATTGTAGGTGAAATGATAGATAAGTTCTTTACTGATTACTTGTTGTATATCTTTTTGAAAGATGAAAATCTTGGCTCAACTGTTCTGGCTTGGCCAATGGCTTGTAAGGATAGCAAAATCCTTGAAATAGTTGAAAATTTTGAAGATACAGTTTTTACCGAAGATAAAAAATTACTTGCACTTCCTTTAAAAAGTGAAACTAAAGAAGTTGGAGTATTAGTTGCGAAAAGTACAGGTGATAAAATTTCGGATAAGGATTTCGATTATTTGACTCAATTATCTTCACAGATTGCAACGACAATAAATAGAGCAAATGTTTATGCGGAAATTTTAAAACACGCAACACTTGATGCTTTGACCGGATTTTATAATCGCCGTCAATTGGAAGAACGTATAAAACAAGAAGTTGCGAATGCAAAACGTCAAAAAGCTCCATTGTGTGGGATTATGACAGATATTGATTATTTCAAAAATGTAAATGACACATACGGGCATGCAGTTGGTGATTTGGTTTTGAGAGATATTGCAAAAATCATAAGAGGACAGTTGCGAGAATATGATATAGCAGGTCGTTATGGTGGTGAAGAGTTTTCGATATTGTTGCCATTTACAAAGATTGATGAGGCGGAAAAAGTTGCAGAACGTTTGAGAGCATCAATAGAAAGTAAAGTTGTTGATATTTCAAAAGTAAATCCTGAAAGTGAAATTAAAAATATTAAAGTCACAATAAGTATGGGTATTTACGAGATGAAAGAAAATGATAGTGATGAAGATTTGTTGAAAAAGGCAGATAAGGCTTTATATCAAGCAAAAAATACCGGAAGGAATAAGGTTGTAGTACAAGATGAGTAGTGTTGATTTTATCTGTAAAACATTGGATGATACAAAAGAACTTGCATACAAATTTGCAAAATTAATAGAAAAAGACGGATGTTTTATAAATTTATATGGAGAAATTGGAGCAGGAAAGACTGCATTTGTAAAACTGGTAGCTCAAGCAATAGGGGTAACCGAAAAGGTAACCAGTCCGAGTTTTGTAATTTTAAATGAATATCATAGTGCAAATATTCCTGTTTATCATTTTGATTTATACAGATTAGAAAATGAAGGTGTAAAAACAATTATTGATGAACTTAGAGAGTATTCAGAAAGTCGCCAGATTTCATTTGTTGAATGGGCAGAGTTTTCGCAAGATGAAATTCCTTTTAATCATATAAAAATAAATGTAACATATGACGATGATGATTCTCGTAAGTACTCTTTTGTTGGGGTAGGCGAAGATTGTGAAAAGATTGTAGAAGGGTTAAAACAGTGAAAATATTAGTTTTTGATACATGTTTAGATAAAATGTATATAGCATTAGCTCAAGATGATAAAATTTTATCTTCAAAAGTAGTAAAAAATCAGGATAATAAATATCATTCAGCATTTTTGATTTCTACAATAAAGGAGATATTGAAGGAAAACAATCTAACACCTCAAGATTTAGATGTAATAGGAACAAATGTAGGTCCGGGAAGTTTTACGGGAATTCGAGCTTGTACAACAGTTGCAAGAATGATGGCGCAGCAGTTAAATATCCAAGCATATGGAGTTTCATCATTAGAAATTTTGTCTAAAATCAATCAAACATCTAAACCGACAGTCGTTGCATTAGATGCAAGAAAGAATAGTGCTTATTTGTATTTAGATAATGAAATAAAAGGTGCTGTTCAAATAGAAGAAATAAAAAAACTTATCGAAGGTAAAGATTATTATTTGGTAACAGATGATAAAATGCAAAAAGAATTGGGAGGAATCTCATACCAGCAGGGAGAATATTCATTGGGAGAAATTCTTGCTGAACTTATTTATTCAAAAGCAAAATCGAATTCAGGCAGTTGGAGAGAGCTAAAACCTTTGTATATTCAGCCGCCGGGAGTTCATACTGCAACAAAATAACTTGAATAAAATTAATAAGTAAATATTTGTTAATAAACTATTCAAAAAAATCTATTAAGGGGTTTATATAGAACATAATGGAAGTTTCAAGAATACAAAATTTAGGAAATAGAAGGTCAATATATTCACCTTCATTATATAGCAGACAGTCATTTTCGTATCCCTTATTGTCGACTTTAAGAAGTGATTGTTTTGAAAAAAGTGCAAATGTTGAGAATATAAATAAAAATAACAGAAGTGTCCCGTTGAGAAGTTTGAGTTTTCTTGGCGGGATTCAATTTATGAACTATGCTTTTGAAACAAAATTTAATAGAACTTTTTTCGCTAAACTTTTAAGGGAAGGAATTCCTGACGCATATTCTGATATCGAAAGGTTGATACCGAGAGAAGAACTGGATGCTCACAAGGCAATGGAAACGTTTAGTAAGAAATCTCAATATGCGATAAAGCATTTGAAAAAATATAAAGATAGTATGTTTCCTGTAGAAAAAGAGATATTAACAATATTGGAGAATTTGTCAAAAAGACATCCTGATATGACACTTCAAGAGCTTATAAAACTACGATATCCACAAGAAGAACAGGCTCTTATAAACCAGCAAAGTGAAGTTTTGAATAAAATGAATATGATGATTCGCAAACTTCCGAAAAAAGAATTTTTAGCAATGCGCAACCTTATAAAAGGTGCATTCGATAAGATTTTTGCGCAAAATCCACTTCCGGAAGAACGCTTTGGTAGAAAGCGATTTTTTAAAGAATTGGAGAAAATAGAAATAAGTGATAAGGCTTTTAAGGATAAACTACGTAAAGTAGCAGAAACCTTGCCACAGTCTTCAGATTCAGTAAACGCGTTTATAATAAAATATTCACAACCATACAGACTTAGATATGATTATAATAAAAAGGAAATGATAAGGCTCCCGAGAGATTCGCAAGAAATAGGAGAGCGTTTGTTAGAACCATCCGTTGCAACTGATGATCATATATATCCGCAGGTCATGTTTAAAAAAGAGCAAGAAGCAATTCAAAAAGGAGAAGCTTCTGAAGCTGATTTAAGCACATTAAGAGTTACAACATTAACAAGTAGTAAGACAAATATGGCAAAAACTGATGTTCCATTAGATGAATTTATAGAACAAAGTGAATATGATATTCCAAGGCGGATTCAACATCAGATAGATCGTTATATTGATATATGTGAAAAGTGGTTAAAACAGGGCAAAATAGAAGATGCTAACCTTTTATCAGACTATATAGTAGTTTTAAAGGATGAATATAGCAGACGTTCAAAATTAGTTAATGTTGATATTTCTCGTCTGGAAGCAAAATTGCCACAAATTAAAGAAGCCGTTCAAAAACATAATGAAAAGCTTGAACAAAAGTTAAAACGAAAGCAAAATAAGAATAAACGAGATGACAAGATAGCCAAAAACAAAATGGCAGGGAAAGAATATTTAAGAGAAGCACTCGGTTTAGGCTTGGAAGATAGAAAAATGCAAAAGCATTCGCCTCGTTATAGCGGGTAATTTATAAAATCACTTGCAAAAAACGAAAAATAGTGTACAATAAGGGAATGATAATTATAGGTGACCAAAACCTAACAGTACACAATCAGGAGAAAAACAATGTACGAAGATGAAAAATTAGTATGTGAAGATTGCGGCAAAGAATTTGTCTTCACAGCAGGCGAACAGGAATTCTATGCAGAGAAGGGTTTAGTGAACAAGCCAAAAAGATGTCCTGAATGCAGACGAGCACGCAGAAAAAACAACAGAAAGAAAAGAAGAAAATATGATGCTGTATGCTCAAAATGCGGAGCACAGACACAAGTTCCATTTAAACCTATTCCGGGTAAAGAAGTATATTGCAAAGACTGTTTCCAAAAGTCAACAACAGAAGAAGCATAATTCGAAAAATTTAATATACCAAAATAAAAAAGGGCTTCGCAAGAATTTTGCGAAGCCCTTTTGGTCTATATGCTATCATATAGTATAGCAATTATTCAGATATTCAATAGTGCTAACTTTTTCGTCATACAAATATTTAATAAAATTCAAATAAGCACTATCTTTAGCAGAAATTACAAGATTTATTTCAAATCCGGTAGTGCAGAAAGGTTCATAATCATATACAACATAACTGTTATATTTACTTTTCCACTCTTTACGTTCTAATTTTCCATTGTTTTCGTCAATGATATCTTCCAACCAAGGTAAAAGTTCTTGATCTATATTTTTCATTTCCAATCTTGCATATTTATTGCAATCATTACAACCGTTACTAATAAACATATCAATTACTCCCTAAATCTTTATATAAGAATTGTACCAACTTGCTCGGATTAAATAATCGCCAAAATGTATAAAAAAATATTAGCAAAATTACTTATATTAAATTAGGCTTAATATAAATTAACAAAGCTTAGAAAATAAGCAATATAAGAATTTATTTAAACTTTATATATATAAGAATAAAAACGAGGTACAACTATGATCTGGGGACCAGTATATTGTATGCCAATGTTTGGAGGGCCTTGCGGTCCGGCACATCACTGTGGCGCAAATTCCAGTTACGCCAAGACGATGTTTACATGGAGTAATATAAATTGTGGTCTGGCTTCAATAGTTTCATTAATAGATCAGCGAAATAACGGTGTTCCTGCAGGTCAGGCTGCATTAAATTTTGCGGGTAATATAACCAATGGTATTGGAAGAAACGCAGTTGCTGCACATATGCAAATGCACGGAAATCCAATGGGTAACCTTATCAATTCTTTTGCCGGTTACGGAAATTCATATTCTAATTTTATAGGAACAACAGCTCTTATGGGCTGTTCTCCTTCAATGTTTTTCGGTTGTATGCCTTATATGTATACTTGTTATTCGCCTTGGGGTTGTATGTGGTAAATAATTTAAAGTGATTTAATTATAAGTAGAAGAAGTTCTTTAAATTGAGGTTTTACTTTATCTGTTATTTCTATAACTTCTTCGTGGGATAGTTTATTAGAAGATATTCCGCTAGCAAAATTTGAAATACAACTAATACCAAGAACATTTATTCCGCAGTAATGAGCAACTGTTGCTTCAGGAACAGTTGACATTCCAACAGCATCTGCCCCCATTGATCTAAACATTTTAACTTCTGCAGGTGTTTCGTATGTTGGTCCTGAAACAGCTATATATACTCCGTGTTTTAGATTTATTCCAAGAATACGAGATGCTGCATCTGCACGTTTAATAAGATTTTTGTTATAAATTTCAGACATATCAGGAAATCTTTCGCCAAGTGAATTATCATTATCCCCAATTAGAGGATTTGTTCCCATAAAGTTAATATGGTCTGTAATTATCATAAAGTCGCCTGGTCTGTAGCTTTTGTTTACGGCTCCTGCTGCATTGGTTATTATAAGGTGTTTTACTCCAAGTTTTTTCATAACCTTAATAGGATAAGTTATATCTTGCATAGAGTGACCTTCGTAAAAATGGTTTCTTCCTTGCATCATAACAACTTTTTTATTATGAATTTCTGCAAATACAAGATTGCCTTTATGTCCCGGAACGGTTGACTTTGTGAATCCCGGAATTTGTGCATACGGAATAGACTGTATAGAATATTCATCTGCAAGTTCACCTAAGCCTGAACCTAAAACAATACCTATTTCAGGCGCAAAACTATCTGTAAATACGTCTATATAATCTAAAGTATCTTTCATAACCCCACCTAACCAATTATTTTAACCATTATACGTACAAAAATACAGTAGTAATACGTATGATTACTACTGTATAAAAACTTATTAACCTACTAATCTGTTATCATCAGCTTCAGATGCTTTAACCATCAAAGCGTGTTCAATAGGATTTTCTCTTGAATAAGATGTTTCGTGAACATCTTCAAACCCAAAATCTTCACGAGCCTTTCTTGCTTGATTTTCATCAACAATTTTTTTTGCAAGTTCGGCGATTTCATAAACCAATTTATATCTGTTATCAGAATTTTCGTTTAAATCCCACGCAACTTTAATTATTTGATCCATATTTAACAAACCTCACTTTTCATCGTATTTTAATCATATAATACAAATAAATTTTTCGCAAGTATCAATATTTTTCTAAGATTTGTAACAGATAAATTTTTTGAATAGCAAATTAATTAAAATAGGTGTTTTAATACTAAGTGTAGGGTTATTAAAATGAAAGGATAACAAATAGCTTATGTTGAGTGTATCAGGTATTTCTGGAATTAGCAATGCGAGTAGAGTGAATTTTTGCTCAGAAGTAGAGAAAACTGAAGAAGTTGCGAATGCAAAGCCTATTGACGAAGAAGTTGGTGATAGTTTAGAACTTAAGCATAAAAAAGGTTCTCACGAGTTAACAAAAGCTGACAAACAGCAAATTTTGTCAAAAGCAAGGGCAAATGCTGCAGGTTGGTCAATATTGGGAGAATGTGTAAGTACAATATATTACGGATTGCGTTCTGATAAGACTGTCGCAAAGAAATATGATTTAGATCCTGAAAAAGACAAAGCATTTATCAAGAAAATTAAACGCGACCAAATGATTGCAACATTACCTGGAGCAATAGTTCCTAGTGTAGGTGGTATTTTTGCTTATCTATATTGTAAAAACCAAGATACATCAAAAATTGATGTTGAGTAATTTGAAAAGGTTTCAATTAAAGAAGGGGCTGGCAGAATGCCAGCCCCTTCTTTTTATTTAGTAATGTATTATTTTTTTTGAGTAATTTCTTTATACATATTCAAATATTGAATAGCACTTTTCTTCCAAGAAAAATCAGATTCTATTGCGGATTTTCTCATTGCATTGAATACATATTTATCAGTATAAACATATAATGCGCATTTAATTGCATTTAGCATATCCCATCCGTTATAATTCCAGAATTTGAATCCATTTGAGTTATCAAGCGGATAGCCGGTAACGGTATCTTCAAGTCCGCCGGTTGCTCTGACAATAGGCAATGAAGCATATCTCATCGCAATAAGTTGACTTAGGCCGCAAGGTTCAAATTTGGACGGCATCAAGAAGAAATCACTTCCTGCATATAAAAGGTTTGCTAATTTTGCATCATATCCTACGTAAGTTCTGATATTTGCAGTGTTATTTGAAAGCCAGATAAATAGATTTTCATAATCTTTGTTACCGCTTCCCATAAATACAAAATCAGCATCCAATTTTTGTAATTCATCTTGCATATCACGAATTAAATCAACACCTTTTTGTTCAACAAGACGAGAAACAAAAGCGACAAGTGGTCTTTGAGGGTTATATTTTAGCCCGAAATATTCGCAAATAGCTTTTTTGTTTATTTCTTTTTTATCCAGTGAATTAACGTCATAATTTGCTTTTAAAGATTTATCTTTTTTAGGATTAAATACCTGATAATCTATACCGTTTAGTATTCCTCTTAATTTATATTGAACACCTCTTAAGGTATAATCCATATTTTCGCCATATTCAGAACCTAGAATTTCTCTTGAGTAAGTTGGAGAAACGGTAACAACTCTATCGGAATATTGAATAGCTCCTTTCATCCAATTAACCATTCCATAATGTTCACAGCCCCATTCATTATAAACGATATCTTTTCTCATATTGGCAAAATCCAGTACATCTTGGAACCAAATACCTTGATAAGCGAGGTTATGAATTTCAAACACACATTTTGTATGAGCCCAAAATTCATCAAACTTGTAATTTGAATGAAGATATAATGGAATCATTGCCGTATGCCAATCATTTGCGTGAATAACATCGGCTCTAAAGTTAAGAGCTTTTGCATATTCCATAGTTGCAAGTGAAAAAGAAATATATCTTTCGTGTTCATAACGTGGGTCTAAGTATTTTGGATAAACTTCTTTAAAACAAGAAAAATACCAGTCATTTTTAACAAAAAATACATTAATATTAGTTCCGGGTAATTTAGTCATATAAAGGTTGAATTTATGTGGTTGAGAGCCAAATGTAATCCACATTTCAGAATTCTCAAGTTCTTTTATTCCGTATTTTTCTTTATCAATACATCCGTGAAGAGGTGTAAAAATTGCAATTTCAGCGTGTTTTTCCAAATCTTTTGGCAGACTGCCGACAACATCAGCTAATCCTCCTGCTTTTGAAAAAGGTGCAACCTCAGCAGATGCAAATAATATTTTCATTTTCCCTCTCTTTCTGAACATCCCTTAAGTGTATTTATGAGAAGAATTGTGACGGATCCACAACTTCTCCGTCTGTTTCAAACTTAGGTTTTGGAACCTTGTTGTTTGGCGTTGAATTGTTTGATTCTGATACACTTGATGTTGGATTTTCTATAGTTGTATTTTCTGTTTCTCTTCTACTTGAATTTTCCAACATAATTTTTTTAATGTCAATATTCAAATTAAACTTCAGACCATATTTTTGGACTATAGCGGATGCTTGATTCATACAAATTTGCGCCTGTTCTTTTGAATTCATACAGGTCATAACTTTGTACATATTAACTTTATCCAGCATTGTTAAGTATTCGCTTATCACACCTGTTTTTTCCATTTGAATAATTGAATTGTTTAATACTCCATAAGCAAGTTCATATTTACCTTCTTTGATATAATGAACGCTTAATATATACCAAGCGAGGTGTAATATTGAGGTTAGACCTTTTTCTTTTGCTGTTTTAACTATTTTTATTAAAATTGAATATGCTTTTTCAAACGCATTTAATTCTACATAAGCATAGCCTATCATTAAGTCTGTGAAAAGTTCTACAGAATATAACATTGCTGATCTTGCAATAAGTTTTGCTTTATACATAATTTTAGCGAATTGTTCAGGATTGTCTTTGCAAGATACAAATGCGTGAATAATATGATAAGTTAGTGATGAGAATAAATCATCATCTCCCATCATTTCAGGATTAATATTAGGTTTGTCACCTTTTATCAGTTTTTGTAATTGTGTAAATATTGCATATTTTTTAGGAATGAATTTCAGAAGTTTATTTGTAATATTCAAAAATTCTTCTACATCTTCGTTTAGAGTAATAACATCAACTAAAGCAATATATCCAACGCATTCTGATATTAAAAACTCTAATTCCTCTTTTGTTATAAATGTGTATTTTATGCTGTTAAGTTTTTCAGTATCTAATACATTTAAGACATTGTATCCGATATCAAGACAATCTCCGTATGCGCCTATATGGAATAATATTTTAACATATAGGATAGACATAACAAGGAAATGCAAGTTGAAATCAGGAGAAGCCGGATCTATTGACGAATTTTCAAGAGATGATAGAACACTATGGGTTAAATCCATAGCATAAAGATAATCTCCTTCCAGCATTGCGCCTTGTATCATTTTAGAACATAGTGATACGTATTTTTCGATATAGCCGTTATGTTTCATGTAGTCTAATGCTTTTGCTACAATATCAACCATATCGGAAGGTTTATATTCAAACATGTTATCGGCAACATTTTCGTATAATGAAATCTTGTATTTTTCTAAGTCTTCTTGCGTCCAAGTATCTGTATATTTTTCCAAACATTTCATAATCTCATTGGAGCAATTTAGATAAGACGAAAAATCTCCCATCGCTAAATTTATATTTGTTAGATTTTCCCATTCAAAAATTACTTTTTCGTGATCTCCAATAATATCATAGAAGAAAGGTTTTACAGGAGCAGGCATTGTTTCATCAAACACTTTTGTAAATAATTCTTGAGCAATTTCTATTAGTTCTTCTCGTTTTACAACTTCTAATAATGCTTTTCTCAAGATATTGTAGTTAGGGAAATATATGCAATTATTGTATGAATATAAATATCCCATTTGAGCAAGTTCTTCCCCAATTTCTTTCCAGTTTCTAAAACCTAAAGAATCTATAGTTTTTTCATCAATACGTGTTCCTAAAAGAACAAGCATTGTTAAAAATTTCATACTTTCTTCGTTATCTTTTAGCAGGTTTAATCTTCGTTTGATAAGTTTATCCAAGCCGGATGGAATAATTATTGTTTTTGGATTAACCATTTCGATAGAATTTTCGGTGTATTCATAAACTCCTGATTCCAAAAGATATTGTATTGCAAAGTCCAAAAACAGTGTACTTCCGCAAGCATATTTTGCAATTCTTTGGAAGTAAAAGTCTGTCAAAAGATTTTTATAAAAATCATAATCTGCATTTATTATTGTTTGGAATGGTGTTGGAGTTAATGTAATTTCTGTATAATATCCTCGAGATAATAAGAAATGGAATTTTTTGTGCAGAGAGTATGTTTTATCGTACGAAATTAAATAACTGATATTTAATTCATCAAGATAATCAAATAATTTTTCTAAAACAAACAGTGAACTTTCATCAATTTTTTCGAAATTTTCAATATAGAGCAAAGTATTAGGAATGGCTTGAAGTAAAGATACAAAAACATTACAGTATTTTTCTCTTGTATCTTCCATATTTTGCATAGGTCTTTGATTTAGTCTTACAAGGTCTTCGACTAAGCCGAATTGATCAACATTTGCGAACATTGAAAAATCATTAGAATCAAATAATTTTTGCGAAATTGTATATTCAAAAATTGAAGAAATCAAATCTCTGAAAAATGAAAAAGGCGTATATTTCATATCGTCATGACAAGTTATTGGGATAATGTTTTCGTATGCACCTAATTCATCGACAGCAGAAAGAAGTTTTAAAGTATAAGGTTGGTACAAAGGGGAAGCTTTTACAGCTAAAACTCCCTTAGGAACTTCTTGTAAAGTTCTTATTATTGCATCAAAGACATTCATCCCTTCGACTTTCATAAATGCACAATTAATTTCTTCAAAATCGATTGCATCTAAATCATAAATGTCGTCATTTGTGATTGCATTTTCTTCTGCCAGAACATCCATTGTTATTTTTTCTTGATCAACTAATGCAGATTGAACAAACATTGGAATTTCGGGTTCTTCCATATCTTGTTCTTTTTGAGCTTCATTTTTTAGCAGTTCGCCAACATTTACAAATTCGCGGATATCAATTTCGAAAAATCTTTTCATTTGTCCACTTAAAAATGCGGTATTAAGTGTTTCCATTTTGTAATGCCCGCCGTAAATATCCCAAAAAGATTCATCTGTTATAACTTGGAAGGCTTCCATTGCTTTCATATCAAGTTGTTCACTATTAGATACCATGTTTGCGTGAAACCCGATATCAAGATCATAAGGATTTTGGTCATTTGTTCTTTTTAATATTGAAAAATTACATTTTAGAGCCACACCTTTTTTCTTTAGAAGCTTCAGGTTTACTCTGGTCAGCATATTAACAAGTTCAATAGTTGCTTGGATTGCCGTATTAGCAGAAGAACTAAAAGTATAGTCTTTGCAAAATCTTATAACGTATGCATCTCCTTTTATAATTTGTCTTCTGACATTTAGAGTTTTAACATAAGTATTTATCATGGCATCAATATTTGCCATAAATTTTTTATATAATTGATTAGAGCCAAGTTTTGCTTTAACGACATTACTATTCGGAAAATCAATACGCACAACTGCAAAAGTATCGGTATTGGATTCTCCCATTACCGCACTAATTTCGTTAGAAAATCCGCATTTTACGCAGTGCGAATTTTTTAGAAGATTAATTTTTCCGCATTTTGCGCATTTTGTTACCAGAATTTCACCGCATTTTTTACAAGTGTTTTGGGTGTTAATAGTTTTGCAAACAGGGCAAATTATCTTTAGCACCTTTTTGCAATTCGGGCAAACTAATGCATTTTTATCAATTTCTGCTCCGCATTTTGGACATTCCATAGCCTTATTGTATCATATTTTCTAAGATTAATTCTAATTCAAAAAGAGGATATTCTTATTTTTGTTCTTTTATATCAACAATAGCGTACGCATTGATATCCATAGAGCCATATATAAGTTTTATTTTATTGTTACCTTCAGGAAGCCATTTACCAAAAGTGATTGTTTCAGAACCGAAATCATCATTCGTTTCTGTTGCAGGAAATTTAGCCATTACAAAATGTGCTTGATAAAGTTCTATTGAAACGTTACCGTTTTCATCCTTTACTCCTTTAATTTGGTAATGCCCAACAGGCAAAATCCCATCTGCCACTGGAATTTCTGCAGGAATACAAATTACCGGTAAACTATCATTTGCTTCTTTGTTTATAATTTCGGTTTCATTACTTTGGTGGAACTCTTCGCCTTTAGGAACTTGTTTTTTTCTTATTTTTTTATTCTTCTTTTCTTCTAATTTTTTTACTGTCTCATCAAATTCTTCATCTGAAACGCTTTTATCTTGTCCATAAAAACTTTGGCCCGCATTCCAGTTATCCCAAAGGTCATCTCCGCTGTCAGAAACATCAACATCTGTAGCAAACGAAACGTTTCCTGTCACAAGTAAGATAATTAGTATTCCAAATAGTAATATAACCTTCTTCATACTTTTATCATAATGTTTTTATGTGAAAAGTAAACCCGATATTTAGATGAAATCTTAATTGTTTTCGTCTGTTTCTTCTTTTTCAGGAACTTCATGAACAACTAATAATTTTGTAATTCTAGCTCCATCAATTTCTTTAACAGTAAATGTAAATTCATCATATTTAACAAAATCATCAATAACTGCAAGACGACCTAATTCTTTAACAACTAAACCGGCAATAGTATCGACACCTTCAACTTCTAATTTCTCAGCCGGGATATCAAAATATTCAGCAAGTTCATTAAGTCTTAGCATTCCATTTGCAAGGTAATGATTTGGTTTTATTTCAGTAATTGTTATTTCAGCTTCTTCATCGAATTCATCTTGTACATCACCAAAGATTTCTTCAAATACGTCTTCTAATGTTATAATTCCTGAAGTTCCGCCAAATTCATCTACAACAACAGCCAGTTGACTTTTGTTCTTTTTAAATTCTCTAACTAAATTGTCCAGAGTAATTGTTTCCGGAACAAGCATAATTTTTCTTTGAATAGATTTTATTGAAGTTTCTTTTTCTTGAATAGCAAGTAAATACAAATCTTTTACGTGGATTAAACCTGTAATGTGGTCGATATCACCATCATATACAGGATATCTTGTATATTGATTTTCTGCAGCAAGTTTGTTTAATTCTTCAAAATCCATATCAATAGGTACACAAACCATATCTGTTCTTGGAATCATTACCTCTCTTGCTGTTAAATCAGAAAAATTAAACATATTATGAAGCATATCTTTTTCTGTTTCGTTCAAAACCCCTTCGTCATAACTTGAATCAACAAGCAAATCTAAATCTTCTATTGTAGGAACTCCATTCGCACTGTTTATAGGAACTCTAAGCACTTTTAGAATCCCGTTGCAAGCGATATTTAGAACCCAAACAAAAGGTTTTGAAATCATCATAAATAAGTTCATAGGTTTTGCAACGTATAAGGATATTTTTTCAGGATATTGTATTGCAATACATTTTGGAACTTGTTCTCCAATTACAACGTGTAAAAAAGTAATAGATAAGAATGCAACAACAGCAGTGATTGGTGCAACATAAACATGTGCGGCAGGAAAATTGTTTAAAATCGGAGATAACATCATTTCAATAGTAGGTGACCCAAACCAACCAATACCGATACTGGCGATTGTTACACCAACTTGAACGGCAGCTATAAAAAAGTTCATATCTTCTAATGCTTTAAGAGCCAATTTAGCATCAACATTTCCGTCTTTAGTTAATTGCTCGATTTTGACTTTTCTTGACCTAACGATAGCGAATTCAGCTGCTACAAAAAATGCGTTTACTAACAATAATATAAAAACAATAATCCAATTGGAAATAATAGTTCCCAGACTCGAGTCATTCATCCTTAAATTTATCCTCTTCTACACGGTCAATTATAATATCATTATATTAAAATTGCAAGTTGCTTGAATATTTATAGGTAAAAAGATGCGGCGAGGATTTATCCTCGCCGCATCCCATTTAAAAGTTTATTCTATTTAGAAATTCTACCCGGAACAACAACACCGCCTTTTAAGTTCTTTTTATAGAATTCAACGTGTGGTTGAAGAACGCTATCAAGAACATCAGGAAGTTCTTTGCCGGAAACTACACATTCAACAATTTCTTGGTAAACAGTAGCAAATGCTCTTAATTGAGTCATAGCACCTGCAGCTTCCGGGGTTAATCCCATAGAAGAAGTTGCAACTTCTTCTTTAAAGAATGCACCTGTTGTTGTGTAAGATTTTGTTAATGCTTCAATATAACTTTTTGCATTTTCAGAGCAAACACCTTTATCAGAAGGAACAGTCAATGCAAATACAAGTTTGTTTGCAGGATTGAAGTGTGCTTCTGCTGAGTGGTGCATAGCATCAGGAACTTTAGCAACTTGTTTTAATGTATCTTTAATAGATTCATTTTGCATTTGAGCGTGCCAATATACAGTGTTTTCAAACATAGAACCCATATATTGGTGAACAGATGCGATAATACCGTTCATTTTTGCATCTGCCCAGAAGATACCTTCTTTTAGTGCATCGTTAATTTCTAAATCTTCAGATAATGATAAAGAAGAAACTTCTTGAGCTGCATTCAATAATGCAATCATATCAGACTTAGGAAGTCCTGCCCAAATTAAAGTGAATAATGCGTGATCATCAAAAGCTGAGAATCTTCCGCCTACATCATCGTGAATAAATAAATCGCCTAACCAACCTTGTTCGATTGAAGTTCTGCGAAGTTCACTTTTTTCATTATTAGCATCAGTAACTGCAATAAAGTGTTTTGCAGTTGATTTTTTAGCTTCTTCTTCTGATTGACCTTTAGCCATATAAGCATCAATCAACATTTGTTGAATTCTTAAAAATCCGTCTTTAGTTTCAAAAGTTGAACCTGATTTAGAAGCAACCATATAATTTGAAGAAGTAACATCTCCAAGTCTGTGTAAAAATCTTGCTAAGCTGATTGAATCAACATCAGAATAGAAATCTACAACATCATGACAAACATTTAAACCATTGATACCAAGCATATGTTCAACAGTGTGTTTAGAACCACCGATACCAAGAACACTAAGTTTTTTAACACCTGTTTGAGCTTTAAAACTTTCAACCATAGAATAAAGTTCATCAACTCTTTTTAATTGTTCAGATGGAAGGTTTACCCAGTTTAGGAAATAACCTTTTTTGTTTGCACGAGCTGCAAATTCTTTTACGAATTCAGATACTCTTGATGAGTATTTTGAAAAATCAACACCTGAAAATGTTGTTTTTACTGATGAGTTTTTTGTTAACATATATACCTCTCCTTTTAGTACAAACTTTCTTTTATTTTAATATAAACATGAAATTAATTAACAAAAGAGTCAAGAAAAGATATTTATTTTTAAAATCTTCATAGTATAATCGATCTATGAACAAAAAATTATTTGTAATATCAGGATGTTCCGGAGTAGGAAAAGGAACTGTATTAAAGAATTTTATGTCAAGAAATTCTGACAACTTTATGGTGTCAATATCATGCACAACAAGAAATCCAAGACCTGGCGAAGTTGATGGCGTAAACTACTTTTTTGTATCCAAGGATGAATTTACTCGTTGTATTGAAGAAAATAAATTCCTAGAACACGCTCAGTTTGCAGGAAATTATTACGGAACAAAGAAAAAATTTATTGCCCAAAAACTTGAAGAAGGTATGAACGTAATTCTTGAAATTGAAACTCAAGGTGCATTGCAGGTAAAAGAGCAAATGCCGGAAGCTGTATTGATATTTATAGCACCTCCTAGTGTTGAAGAATTGGAACATCGCTTAAGAGGTCGTCATACAGAGGATGAAGAGGCAATTCAAAAAAGATTGCACGAAGTAAAAATTGAGTTAGAACGTTCGAAGCAATATGATTATGTTGTATTGAATGATGATGTAGAGCGTGCTACTGTTGAACTTGAAACTATTACAAGAAAAGAATTAGGTTTATAGTTTTATTTTTGTATTATCATTTGAACAGATAAACTATAATAAAATGAGGTAAAAATGTCGCTTCAGGATAAAACTGTTCTAATTGGAATAACCGGTGGAATTGCCGCATATAAGATTTGTGAATTAATAAGAAAATTCCAAAAAGCTGGTGTTAATACAAAAATTGTATGCACTCCAAATGCTCTTAATTTTGTAACAAAGCTTACATTGCAGAACTTGAGTAAAAATCAGGTTTATGTAGAAGAATTTGATGTAAAAGATTGGAAGCCTGAGCATATATCTTTAGCAGATGAGGCTGATGTTATGTTAATTGCACCGGCTACTGCAAATACTATTTCCAAAATTGCAAATGGAATTGCTGATAATTTATTGACATCTATAGCTTGTGCTTTTTCTAAAAAAATGATAATTGCCCCTGCTATGAATTGTAATATGTGGAATAATCAATCTGTAGCAGAAAATATTTCGAAGTTAAAATCAAGAGGTGTTGAATTTTTAGAACCTGATACGGGCTTTTTGGCTTGTGGTTATACAGGCAAGGGAAGGCTTTGTTCTATTGATAAAATATATAATACAGTATTAGAGTTTTTAGAGTATTCACAAAAATTAGCGGGTAAAAAAGTTGTTGTAACTTCAGGTGGAACGATTGAAGAAATTGATCCCGTAAGATATATATCGAATTATTCGTCAGGAAAAATGGGATTTGCTATAGCAAAAACAGCTTATAATATGGGAGCAGAAGTTGTATTGATTACTACAAAAAATTTCGGTGCTCCGTTTAAGATAGTTAATGTCAAATCTGCTATTCAAATGCAAAATGCTTTAGATGATGAATTTGAAACTTCTGATATTATTATAATGGCAGCAGCCGTTGCGGATTATAGGGTAAAGAATTATTCAGCGCAAAAACTTAAAAAAACATCTGATGAAGAATTAGTATTAGAACTTGTGAAAAATCCTGATATTTTACAGGAATTGTGTAATAAAAATCAAAATAAAGAAAAAATAATTGTAGGTTTCTGTGCCGAAAGTGAAAATTTACTTGAAAATGCAAAAGAAAAGATTATTAAAAAGGGTTGTGATTATCTTATAGCAAATGATATATCAAGAAAGGATATCGGGTTTTCTTCAGAAGATAATGAAGTTACGATATTAGATAAAAATGGTGGAATGAAGCATTTGGATAAAAATTCAAAATCAATTATATCTAGGCAAATATTGGAGTATATTATTCATGAATAAGTACGAAATAATAAATAAGATAGAAAAATTTGCACCTATAGAAAATGCAGAACTTTGGGATTGTTGTGGTTTTATTGCAGAAACCGAAAAACAAGAAATTTCAAAAATAATGCTTTGCTTAACTCCAACCGAAGATATTATAACCCAAGCGATTTCTAATAATTGCGATATGATAATTTCTCATCACCCTATGTTTTGTGTTAATTTGAACTCAAAACTTTTTGCAAACGGCTATAAACCAGTTCTTGATATATATAGTGCTCATACAAATATGGATAAAGCTCAAGGCGGAACAACCGATACTCTTATTAGTTTTTTGGATTTGGATGAATATAAAAGAAATATAGAACACGATTTTCTCAGAATGATTGAAGTTAAGTCGCCAATGCTTGTGGAAGATTTTGCAAACTTATTGAAAAAAGTTTCTCCTAGATTACGTTATGTAAATAATAAAAAAGTAAAAGAAATTTCACGAATAATGTTTTGTGCAGGATCCGGAGCTGATTTTATTGATGATACAAAAATGTTAGGTGGGGATTGTCTTGTTACAGGTGATTTGAAACTTCACAGCGCACTGGATTCTGATATCGTGGTATTTGATATCGGGCATTTTGAATCTGAAATTCTTATACTTCCTGTATTTAAAAATATTATAGGAAACGATGTAGAAATAATATTTGCACAAGAAAAAAGTCCGTTTATTCAGGTGTAAAATGAAGAATATCAGAAAGAAGTGGCGCCGTTATATATAACGGCGCCACATTAAGTATTATTTAAAATGATCTAATATTTGCATTGACATTCAAGGATATTAGAACAGAATGTGTCATTCCAAAATTCTTGTGGTAATTTACTTATTGGGTCATAAAGAGCAGCAATTTCTTCTTTAGAAAATTCAATTCTAGCTTGCTCATCTGATGTGAAACCTGATTCTTCAATTTTATATAAGCAATAAGGATTACATCTTTCACAGCTGTTGCTTGTTGCAGAGCGAATACATCCACCTTTGCAAGCTGCAGCATATATACAATCTTTACAATACCCTGTTAACATTGAACAATCAAAGTGTCTGTTATATGAAAAAGCATTTTTATCATTCCATATATCTTTTAACGAGCGTTGAGTTGTATAACCTTCAATATATTCATCTCTTTGTAGTGATAAACACCCTCTAACGGCTCCATCGCTACCTAACCCCAGAACATTTAATCCGGCATGGCAGCCTAGCCATGGTCCTTGAAGTGATTGTGCATAATCACTCATATACCCCATTACATCTGCACCTAATGCAATATCAAAATATTTTCTGTAATTAACTTTTGTATCGAGAATAAATTTTGATAATTCAAAGAACTGCCCTTCTGTAATCATTGCTTCTTTAGGCATTCTTCCGATAAAATCTGCATACTGAATTTGCCATAATCTTATGCCGTTTTCAATTAAAAAATCTCGGATTTTAGGCAGCTGTGAGAAATTTAATTTATGTATTGTAGTAACTACAGAAGGTTCAATACCGTTTTCGTGTAGAAGTTTTATACCCTTTATTAAATTATCAAAAGTTCCTTTATGACCTCTGATATAATCGTGCATATAAGCATCCGCAGCATCAATACTTAATCCAAAAGCTCTTGGTTTTACTGCTTTGATTAGTTTGATGGAGTGTTCATTAAGTGCTAACCCATTTGAAATAAATGCAAAATCGATTTTAGCACGATTAAGAGCGGCAGCAAGAGCTCCGATATCTTTTCTTAATAACGGTTCTCCCCCCGAAAGTATAACAAGTTTTGCTCCGAGTTCTTTCAGGTCTTGAATTATATCAAGACATTCCGCAGTGGTTAGTTGATATGGTTTTTCTTGTGCAATACAGTCTGAACCGCAATGAATACATTTTGCATTGCATTTGTATGTTACTTCCCATACTACAACATCTGGTGTATATGTCATATTTACTCTCTCCTATTTCCTTTTTATATAATACTACAATATTGCATTTTATAAAAATAAGTAACGGGAATTTTTCCCGTTACTTATTTTTCTTTGTTATTCTTTTATATTATGTTGATAAATTTTATCAAGTAATTGTGCATCTTCTTCTGATATTTCAGGTTTCTTCAGAATATTCTTAATTCTTTCAGCATCTTTCGCATTTCCTGTTTCTGCTAAATTTGTTGCTAATCGAAGTGCTACTTTTTTCATAATATCTTGTTTTTCATCAAAGCTCCACTCATGGAGAACTTGCGAGAAGAAAGATTCAGCTCTTACTGTTTCGTCACCTCTATGAGCTTCATAGCTTTTTAAGAATTCTGTTACATTATCATTATCAACCTTATTGATGTTATCAATTATTGCTTGTTGTTCAGTGTCTGTAGTGTATCCAGCAAGATATCTTGCGGTGTATTTACCTAGAGTTTCAGCCTGAGATTTTTGTTCAGGTGTCAATTCTTTAGTTTTTGGAGCTGTTTCCTGTTCAGGTGTCGGCTCTGTAGTTGGTTCTGGTAATTTGATACTTGGCGGAGTAATTGTTGGTAGTGTCGGTAAAATTCTATCTTTAGGAATTTCATTATCAGAAGGTCTTGTAATAACAGCATACATAGCAACAATAGAAGGATCTGGCATTTTTATGCTGGACGGTTCCCCTGTTGGAAATTGCGTAGGAGTTTTTATATCAGATGGATCAATTGTTGGTAGGTTAGGTAAGTTCGGTAAAACTTTATCAGCCGGAGTTGTTCCCTGAGATGGTCTTACTGGGGCCGCATACATAGCAACAATAGAAGGGTCTGGCATTTTTATGCTGGATGGTTCCCCTGTTGGAAATTGCGTAGGAGTTTTTATATCAGATGGATCAATTGTTGGTAGGTTAGGTAAGTTCGGTAAAACTTTATCAGCCGGAGTTGTTCCATCTGATGGTCTTACTGGAGCCGCATACATAGCAACAATAGAAGGATCTGGAGTTTTCATTCCTGGTTTCGGATAAAAAGATGGCGCCAATGACGGAGTATTGTCAGGGGTTTTAGGAGTTTTTGGAGTATTTCCGTCTTTGTTCCCTGGTTCTATTTTTAAACCTGGAATGTCGAAAGCCTTGTCATCATCTATCGGAATTTTTAAATCTTTTCCTGCAAAAATTAGGTTAGGGTTTTTAATACCGTTTGCTTCTTGTAATTGTTTTACTGTTAGCCCATACTGTTTAGCGATTTTGGAAAGGGTATCGCCAGGTTGAATTCTGTAATCTGTCATTTTAACTCCTTGCACGTTTCACTTTGTAATACAATAAATATACCCTTTTTCTCGGAAAAAATTCCTAAAACTTTAATATCATTAAGAAATATTAAATTGTTTGATGTATTTGTATGTCTAAAGTTTAAATAAATTGCAGTTTTGACTTATTTAAAGTTTTTAGGGGCTTAGTTTTTTGTCGTAAGAGTTTTTAGTATTTGATTGTTTGTTGTAGAATTGTAATGCTGATAGAAAAAATAAAGAGGAATATTTTATGAAAAACTGTGTAGTAGTTGGTGCGCAATGGGGTGATGAAGGTAAAGCAAAAATTACCGATTTACTTGCTCAGAACGCTGATTTAATTATCAGATACCAAGGTGGTTGTAATGCTGGTCATACTGTTGTTGCACACGGTAAAACTTTTAAATTCCATCTTATTCCATCAGGAATATTATATGGAAATAAAATTTGTTTTATTGGTAATGGTACTGTTATTTTACCGGAATATTTCCAACAAGAAATTGATGGTTTGAAACAAGAAAATATTGATTTGTCAGGATTGAAAGTTAGCCCTTTGGCGTCAATTACTATGCCATGGCATACCGAAATTGATGGCCAATCTGAACGTACTGCAGGAAAAGGTAAAATAGGTACCACTAAAAAAGGTATCGGACCAACTTATACAGATAAAATGCAAAGAATAGGTTTAAAAGTTGGTGATTTATATTCAGAAACAGCTTTGTCAGAAAAATTGGATATAATTTTACCTGTAAAAAATAAACAATTAAAAGAACTTTATGATTTAAAAACATATACAAAAGAAGAAGTTTTAGAATTGTGTAAAAAATATGCAGAAATTTTTAGACCTTATGTATGCTTTGAATGGCAAGAACTTTTGAGAAATGCAAAAAAAGAAAATAAGAAAGTTCTATTTGAAGGCGCTCAAGGTGTAATGCTTGATGTAGATTTTGGAACTTATCCGTTTGTAACAAGTTCAAATCCTGTAGGTGGCGGAGCTGCTGTCGGTTCAGGATATGGACCAAAAGAAATTGATGAAGTTATAGGTGTTGCTAAAGCTTATGTTACAAGAGTTGGGGAAGGTCCTTTTGTTACCGAATTAGAAGATGAAATCGGTACATTAATTCAAGAAATCGGTCATGAATTTGGTGTTACAACAGGTCGTCCGAGAAGATGCGGATGGTTTGATGCTGTTACTATGCGATATGCTTGTTTAGTTGGTGGTTTAACTTCAATAGCACTAACTAAAATAGATGTTTTTGATAATTTTGATGAAATCAAAATTTGTAAAGCATATAAAGATATTAGAGATGGTCAAATATATTATGATTATCCTACAGACGTATTCATTCATAAATATTTAGAACCGGTATATGAAATAATGGAAGGCTGGTGTGAAGACATAACAAAAGTTCGTAAGTATGAGGATTTGCCAAGAAATTGCAGAAGATATTTAGAACGCTTGGAACAACTTTTGGAAACTCCAATTTCAATAGTATCAGTCGGGCCGGATAGAGAACAAACTATTTTTAAAAACTAAGTAAATAATTAGTAAAAAGTAAATGAAAACAGACTTGCTTTTTGTAAGTCTGTTTTTTTATTGTAAAGAATTATTGCACAAAAGCTGAAGAGCTAGCAAAATATTTGTTTATAAGGTTTTAAATGTTCAACGATATTAGTGTAGTGTTAAAAAATGAAAGGTGATTTATTTATGCAAATTAACAACAATGTTCAATCTCCAAATTTTGGTATGGCTTTGAAAATTAGCAAAGGTGCAAAAAAAGCATTAGAAAATTGTTCTAATGAAACCATAGAAGAACTTCAAAAAGCTGGTGAAGCCTTAAAAGATACAAAATTTTTCCATGTAAAAATTGATGATAATTTGGGTGCAAAAATTGACAGTGATGAAAATGCATATTTTGGATTTTTTAAAACTGATGAATATTTTGCAAATCGTCATGGTGTACACAAATTCGGCGGAAAAGAAGTTCCTGATGAGAGAATTATAATGATTGAAAATGATAGAGGAACTATTGCCGGTGTCGGCAGATATGTGCCTTATAATGAAACCAAACCGTTTTATAATACTTGGGGTGTCCTTGGTGCATACAAGAATGTAAATGATATAAAATATCTTGCAAAAATTGCAAAAATATTAGATAGTGCTGCAGTTAGCAAATATACTCAAGGAGTAGAACAAGCAGCATTAGAAAATGCGGAAAAAGCTAAAGTTTCCCAAGCGGTATCTAAACTTTTGGATACATACGGTGAATAAGTTCAAGAAATGTGCAAAAAGAAGCCCCTTTCGGGGCTTCTTTTTTTGTTATAAATCTAAGTAGTATTTGAGTATATTGACTGAAATTTAATAATCTTTCATAAATTGCACTATTCATTTGAAATATAATATGTTTATGAAATAATTAAAATGAGGCTAAATATAAAATAGCGATGTACATATAAGATAAAAAAGGAAAAAGAAAAATGGCTAGAAAAACTCCATTGGAAAAAATTAGAAACATTGGTATTGCAGCCCACATCGACGCAGGTAAAACAACAACAACAGAACGTATATTGTTTTACACAGGAAAGACTCACAAAATTGGTGAAGTTCACGATGGTGCAGCAGTAACAGACTTTATGGAACAGGAAAGAGAACGTGGTATTACAATTCAGTCAGCAGCAGTAACTGCAACTTGGAAAGGTCACCAAATCAATATCATTGATACTCCGGGACACGTTGACTTTACAATTGAAGTAGAACGTTCATTGCGTGTATTAGACGGTGTAGTTGCAGTATTCTGTGCAGTAGGTGGTGTTCAATCACAATCAGAAACTGTATGGCGTCAAGCAAACCGTTACGAAGTTCCTCGTATGGTATTCGTTAACAAAATGGATAGAACAGGTGCTGATTTTTATAGAGTAGTAGACCAAATCAAAACAAGATTAGGCGCAAATGCAGTTCCAATTCAATTACCGATTGGTGCAGAAGATAAATTCACCGGTTTGGTAGATCTTATGACAATGAAGGCTGAGATTTATACAAACGATTTAGGTACAGATATAAAAGAAGAAGAAGTACCAGCAGAATTAGCTCAAAAGGCAAAAGAATACAGAGATGCAATGGTAGAAGCGATTGCATCAGAAGATGACGCATTAATGGAAAAATTCTTTGAAGATCCTGATTCAATAACAGTTGAAGAATTGAAAGCTGGTTTGAGAAAAGCAGTATGCAACAACAAGATAGTTCCTGTATGTTGTGGTACAGCATTTAAAAACAAAGGTGTTCAATTATTGTTGAATAATGTTGTGGATTATATGCCATCACCTGTTGATGTAAAAGCAATTGAAGGTGAATTAGAAGATGGTACAAAAACTGAAAGACATTCATCAGATTCAGAACCATTCTCAGCATTATCATTCAAGGTTATGACAGATCCATTTGTAGGTCGTTTAACATTCTTAAGAGTGTATTCTGGAGTTATCACTTCAGGTTCATATGTATTGAATTCAACAAACGGCAAGAAAGAACGTATTTCAAGACTTGTACGTATGTATGCAGACCAAAGACTTGAAGAATCTGAAGTATATGCAGGAGATATTTGTGCAGCTGTTGGTTTAAAAGACACAACAACAGGTGACACATTATGTGATGAAAAAGCACCTATTATCTTGGAAAGAATGACATTCCCGGAACCTGTTATTTCAGTAGCGATTGAACCAAAAACAAAAGCAGACCAAGACAAAATGGGTATTGCACTTCAAAAATTAGCAGAAGAAGATCCGTCATTCAGAGTTAAATCAGATGAAGAAACAGGTCAAACAATTATTTCAGGTATGGGTGAACTTCACTTAGACATTATTGTTGACCGTATGATGAGAGAATTCAAAGTAGAAGCAAATATTGGTAAACCTCAAGTTGCATATAGAGAAACAATTAGAGGAACAGCAGACCAAGATTCTAAATTTGCTCGTCAATCAGGTGGTAAAGGTCAATATGGTCACGTTAAGATCAGAATTTCTCCAGCTGAAGAAAATGCAGGATTTGTATTTGAAAACAAAATTGTTGGTGGTGCTATACCTAAAGAATATATTGAACCTGCAAGAAAAGGTATGGAAGAAGCTTTAGAAGGCGGAATCTTAGCTGGTTATCCAATGATAGACGTAAAAGTAGAACTTTATGATGGATCATATCACGAAGTTGACTCTTCTGAAATGGCATTCAAAATTGCCGGTTCAATGGCAATTAAAGAAGGTACAAAGAAAGCGCAACCTTGTATCTTAGAACCAATGATGAAGGTAGAAATTGAAATTCCGGATGAATTTACCGGAACTATTATCGGTGATATTTCAAGAAGACGTGGTCGTGTAGAAGGTCAAGAACCTGTAGGTAACACAGGTAACGTAATTGTAAGAGCATTAGTACCTCTAGCAAATATGTTTGGTTACGCAACAGATTTGAGATCAAACACTCAAGGTCGTGGTACATTCTCTATGGAATTCAAATGCTATGAACAAGTACCTAAGAATATTGAAGAAGAAATTATTTCAAAATCCGGAGCTGCTAAAGCGTAGTTAGATTTAGAAAGTTTTTCAATATAAAAATAACCCGATTACTATCGGGTTATTTTTTTTGCTATTCGGTTTTTAAAGTTCTCTATTTACCGCTGTTAGCTCCTCCATATGTAAACTCAATTTTAATATTATTTGATAATAGTTTTTGCCAAGAATTTTCATAAGTAGAAATTTCATTTAATTGGTTTTCTAAACTTTCTTTTTCTAATTCAAGTTGAGATTCCCAAGAATTTATACTTGCCATTTCAAATTCGTGTTCTTGCTGCATTAATTCCAGTTGTTGTGAATATTCATCTGTACCATAGCCATATTCTTCATCATAGTACAATGCAGATAGTTGAGCGTTATAGTTTTGTTGTTTTGTTTGAATTTGTTTAGTCGCAGATAATTGTTTCATTTGAATATCAGATAATTCCATAGAAATTCTGCTTTTTTGTTTCGTAAAGAATAATAATTTCTCTTGTAAATTTGCAATAGCCATATTCTCGTCCTCTTCTTATTTTAATCTCTTAGTTATATAAAGTATATTTCTAGTTTCTAATTTCAGAGAGATGCATTTTTGTAACATAAGTTTACAATAGGGTTTAACCAATGCAATTTTTTATTCAAAATTCCGTTTATATAAATATAAGGGGATGTATTATTATCTACGGGGAGAAACAAATATGTTGAATGCGATTGAACATACAAAGGACAATATAAGTTTAGTTAATACTAATTTAAAAAGTACTAATTATGAACTTATGCCTGCGAGTTGGATTGCGCGAGATATATACTCTGCTTTATTAAACACACATTATAATAATGATTTTTTAGCAAAATTTGATAATATTCCGCAAACCAAATTAAATGAAACATTAAAAAGTTATTTAAAATTTAGTGATGCAGGTTTGTTAACCGATATGTATATAAACCTTGGCATAGGAATAAGAGATTTAAAGTCAAGAATTTTGCATATAATAAATTTGGTATCCTTTAAGGATAAAGAGAAACGAGCAATTTGGAAATTATATGGGGAACTTAATGATTTCGATGATTTTATCGAAGATCATAATGCTGTAATTATTAAAAAAATTGATAGTTTATTGGTTCAAATTTCAAAATAAATAGGTTGACATAACAAAAAAAATAATTATAAAAAATTGTATGAAATGGAGTGAATTATTTAGTCTTAATAGAAAATGTCAACATACAAAAGTTCCGCTTGATACAGATATTGGATACTGCCCTGATTGTGGAGAGTTAATAGAAAATCATTGGTACATAACCAGATGTAAATGTTGTGGAATGAAAGAACGAGCGACAATAAGGGATGGTGAAGTTGTACCAGAGGAAGGATTTTGTCATAATTGCGGAAGTAAAGCCTATATTGTGGAAGAAATAGAACAAATAGACTGCATAAACATAAATTATGCAATAATAGTTCGAAAAGTTGTTGAAAATGAGATAAATGAATATACTCAAAGTTGGCTTGATGCTATGCAAACATCAGGCTACACACCAAAACAGCTGCAACAATTCCGATAAAATCCGCTAATAGTCCAATAATAAGCGCATATCTGATTTTAGAAATTCCGACAGCCCCAAAATATACGGCAAGTACATAAAACGTTGTTTCACTACTACCAAGCATAACGGCAGCAAGTTTGGTAGAATATGCATCAGGTCCTGCGTTATTTGCTATATCAGAAAAAATTCCCAAAGCTCCAGAGCCTGATAATGAACGAACAATCATTAATGGTAAAATATCTGATGATATATGAAATTTAGAAAGCAATGGTGCCATAATTTTTGCAATAATATCAATAGCTCCGCTTGCTCTAAACATTGAAATTCCAACAATTATAGCAACTAAGTATGGAATAATTTTAATAGAAATTTTAAATCCGTCTTTAGCACCTTCAGTAAATTGTTCATATACCGGAATTTTCTTGGCTAATGCAACAGTTAATACAATAAGTAAGATTATAGGCAAAATCCATAAAGAAACTAAATTTAAAAATTTAATCATTACAACCGCCTTTCTTATTTACAATGAATTGTGCAACTTTTGCCATAAGAATTGCACAAATAAAAGCGATTGATGTAACAATAAGAGTTGGTGCAATAATATCTGTAGGGTTTTTGTATCCGATACCGACAAGAATTGCAATCACTGTAGTTGGGACAAGTTGAAATCCGGCGGTATTCATTCCCAAAAACAAACACATAGAATTTGAAGCCTGAGATTTATCTTTGTTTTCTTTTTGAAGTTCTTCCATTGCTCTAATTCCAAAAGGAGTTGCGGCGTTGGCAAGCCCAAATGCATTAGCGGTAAAGTTCATTGCAATATCTCCTATGGCAGGGGAGTCTTGCGGAATTTCGTTAAATAAAACTTTAGTAATAGGACGCAAGAGTTTTGATATGAACTTTATAATTCCTGCTTTTTGTGCAATTTTCATCATTCCAAGCCAAAAAGCCATAATTCCGATTAGTGAGAAAGCTATTTTTACAGAAAGTTCAGCTCCTGACATAATAGCGTTTACTACATCTTGAAGTTTTCCGTTTAACGCACCTATTATTATTGAAGAAACTATCAAAAAGTAAAAAATATAATTCATAAATCAATTAAAACATTAAAAATAAGGGGTGTCAAAATAATTAATTTAGCAGATTTTGTCTTGCAAGCGGTTGTAAAATTTGATACAATTCCAACTATGGAGAAGATTATTGATAAATTAAAGGAACTTGGATTTAATTCTTATGAAGCGAAGGTTTACCTTGCATTATTGAAGAAATACCCTACAACAGGATACGAAGTTGCTCAAATTGCAGATGTTCCTCAATCACGAGCTTATGATGCATTAAAATCACTTGTTTCAGAAGGTTTTGTTATTTCTGATCAAGCAAAACCTCAAAAATATACTCCAATTTCTCCAAAAGAACTTACTAAAAGATTTAAAAGAAAAATAAATTCAACAATAGATTATCTTGAGAAAAAGCTTCCGTCTGTTAGAGAAGATTATAACGAGCCTATTCATACAATTTCAGGTTTTGATAATATTTTGGAAAAATTAAAAGAAGTAATAAATAATTCCAAAGATTCTTTATTTTGCGAATTGTGGGCATCTGATTATAAACAATTAGAACCTGAAATAATGAATGCTTATGATAGAGGTGTCGATATAAAAATTGTTGGATATGATAACCTTCAAACTGTATTTGGGCAAGTTTATAGCCATGAAGGAGCAAAGGATTTGGAATATTATTTAGGAAGTCGAATGGTTTTTGTTCTTTCCGATAATGAAGAATCTGTTTGGGGAAGAATAGAAAAACAAGTTGTATGGACAAAACATAATGATATTGCATTTTTAATGAAGCAATTTATTGTACATGATATGTATCTTTTAGATGTTTATAAAAGATTCCCTGAACAGTTGAGATACTTCTATGGTAAAGGATTTAAGAAGTTAAAAGAAAAAGTTCTTGATAAAAAATCGACTTATAATATTCATTAATTTAAAAATATTGCAAAAACAAAAGGCGGTTTTTACACCGCCTATTAACCAGATTTACACTATATAAGTGTTCAGAAAGGATCATTGTTTTATCCTGAATACAGGATATTTATTAGCCTTCTCCCAAGTTTAGTTGGGAGAATTGAACTATTTTATTTTTACCGCGTTTTTTAGCGTTATATAAAGCGTGTTCTGCATATCTAATAATGGTATTAGCATCTTCTTCAGCATCTTTAAAACAAGGATAAGTTGAAATACCACCTGATATTGTAATCGGATGTCTTTCTTCTTCACCTGCAGGAATAAATTCCATTTTTTCGATATCTTTGCGGAATCTTTCTGCAAATAAAAATGCGTTATCTTCAGAAGTGTTTGGTAATGCTACAACAAACTCTTCATCACCATATCTTGTAATAATATCTTCTTTTCTGATTAATTGTTTTAATTTATCAGCTATAGAACGAAGCAAAACATCTCCCCATTCATAACCGTAAATATCATTAACAACTTTGAAAAAGTCTAAGTCAAATAATAATACGGATAATGGTGTTCCATAACGTCTTGCTCTGGAAATTTCTTGATCCATACGTTCAAGAAGATATTTTCTGTTGTGAAGACCTGTTAATTCATCAGTAGTAGATAAAGTTTTTAACTTATCTCTAAGGTCTTTAATTTTTAACATATTTTTAACACGAACAACCAATTCTTGATTATCAACTGGAGTTTTAATATAATCAAAAGCCACAGCTCTAACAGTGCAGCCTTTAAAAACTTCACCAATAAATAATATAGGGTATTTGAATTTAGTTACCATCAAAACATCTTTAATATTTGGAACGCTTTCAATAATAACTACTCCGGGGTTAAGATTTTCGTAATCTTTTAATTTATCAGCATTTTCAAGTCTGATATTAACATCTTCAATAGTAGCAATAGTATCTGCGATTGCTGAACTATTCTTATCTGTATATATTATTACATTTTTCATACATTTATCCTCTCTATCTTAGTTTATGACATATTATTTAATATAGCAAAAATGTTACATTTTTTAACTTTTATGATATCATACCATATATAAACAAAAGAGGGTTGTATGGATTTCAAGGCACAGAATGATATTGATAGAGCGTTTTATCAAAAGGATTTTACTCCTGTTAAAGGTCTGATGACTGCAATAAGAGAGTCTTTAGTAAGTGGAAAAAAGGTTAATGTTGATGATTTTGATTTATCAGAAATCATATCTTTTGATAAGAAGTTGACTTTTGTATATATAACCTTGTTTCAAGAGGGTTTAAGCCCGATAAGATGGGGTTCTTGCAGGGCTACATTAGATGAAACTATCAATCGTGACATTGAAAAATTAAAGCAATATAAGACATATAAAAATTTTGAAGTTGCGAATTCTGATAAATGCAGGATTTTACTTGAATACATATATGAAACGACTCCTGCAGATATTAACAAAATTACAAGTGCAGAATTTATTCCTGAAAGATTTGAGCCGGGAATAACAGGTATAAAGATTATTTTGCAAGGAAAATCTGTAATTTATATGCCAACGGATGCTTGGGTCAATAGTCAAATGGACAGACGTTCTGCGCTAAATTCTATCTTGAGAAAGACTTACATAAAAGATATGACAAATAGTATCTCTGAGCGAATCAGGATATTAAAAAGCACTCCGCACGAAGCATATATTATAAAAAGTCGAGCATTTGTGACATATAAAGATGACATTTTGCCTTTGTATAGAGGAAATATTTTGTATAAATATTCTCCTGAAGAAATCATACAACAAGCGATGGCTGGTGCTGATTGGATATTAGAGCATCAAATGGAAGATGGCAGGTATTTATATTATTATGATGCAAAAGAAGATAATTATGTTGATCACGAGCATCCGAAAAGACCGTTAGATGACTTATATTATAATGATTTGAGGCATTGTGGCGGAATTGTATGTTTAATAAGAGCATATCAATTAACAAAAGATAAAAAGTATTTAGAAGGTGCGAAACGAGGAATAGAATTTAGTATAAAATTAACCAAAGAACACGAGTATGAAGGTGAAACTGCGGGTTATATTCACTATAATTCAAAGGGTAAACTTGGCGGAACAGGTATGGTTTTGGTTGCTATAATGAAGTATAGGGTTGAAACCGGCGATAAATCTTATGATGAATACATAAAAAAATACGCTCGCCATATTCTATCGAGAGTTTATAAGACCGGAGAACTTATGGGGTATTATATTCATCCTGGGGTTCAAAAAGGTCAGCCTCTTATAAATATGTCAGATGAAGAGCGAAGAAAAACTTTCTCATTCTACTATCCAGGAGAAGCTCTTTTGGGACTTGCGTTGTTTGCAAATTATTTTGAAGATGACGAAAATCTGCGACAAAAAGTTATTGAAAAAGGTAAGATTGCCTTAGATTGGATAGTTGATGAACGTCCAAAAATATATTCAGATTTGTTTACCGCACTACCTTCTGATGCTTGGTTAATGCAAGCGATAGAAGAATGGGCAAGTAATCCAGAGTTTAGAAAAGAAAATTATATAAATTTTGTACTTGGTGATGCGGCGACAATGATGAGCAAAACTTATAAAAAAGATGATTCTCCATATATTGATTATGAAGGTAGTTATTATTATCAATATGGTGATCATTTTTATCCTGACGGTTCGCGTTCAGAAGGTTTAATTGGAGCTTATTATCTTGCAAAAAAACTCGGAATGAAGGAAAAGGCAGAAGAAATATTAGAAGTTTGCAGGAAAACAGCACTTTCTCAAATGTTGTTGTTTAATAACGATAAAAATAATTACGCTCATAAAAACCCTGAAAAATCAAAAGGAACAATTCGCTTCAAGGCAACTCGTCAATGGATAAGAGTTGATTCAATTCAACACGTTGCGTGTTTCTATTTCAGACTCTATTTTGCGGAAAAAAATATCGAAGCTAAATAAAATCTATATGCTTTCTGTATAATCAATACCACCGAGAGCTTGATATAGATTTATTCCTGCGATAATTTTGTTGATTTGTGCAGAAGTTGCTTGTTTTTGAGATTCGATAAGAATTTCTTCTCTGAGTAATAAGTCTAATTTATCTGCAGTTCCGGCTTCTTCTTTTAGTTTTGTTAATTCAAGTTCTTTTATATCTGCATCTTTTCTGTTTTGAGAAATTGAATAAACATTATCTGTGGTTTTTAAGCTGTATAAAGCATCATTTGTTTCTTGAATTGATTTTAGAATTGTTTTTTCATAATGTTGAACAGCAATTTCGTAGCGGTCTTTTTGCAATTTTAAATATTGAATTTTCATACCGCCCATAAATAAATCCCAAGTCGGTACCAACCCGATATCTGCTAAAAATTTATGAGCACTTGATAAATTGTATAAATTGAAGCCAAGGTTGCCGGTGATTATAAAACTAGGAAGAAGATTTCTTTTGGCAACCTTAACATCAATTCCGATTCTTTCTAAATCGAGTTCTGATTTTATTCTATCGGGTCTTTTTTCTAACATAGTAACATCAATGTTTTCCGGGGTTAAAAGATTTACGTTTATGTTATCAAAGTTTTCTCTATCAATATCAGAAAATTCTCTATCAGCAAGAAGTGTACTCATTTGATTTTTTAGAATATCTTGCTTTTCTAATAAACTTTGATATTCTTCTTCTAAATAAGTCATTGCTTTTTCTGCTGCAATAACGTCATTGATTGTTGCGGTTCCTGCTTCATAACGTTTTTTTATTGCTTCTGTAATTTGAGAATGAATAGAAATTAATTCTTTTTGATATTCAATTAATTTATCTAATCTTATTAAATTATAATAATCGCAGGCAAAAACAGATGTTATATATATATGAGCAGATCTTTCATCTTGTTTCATCATCTCGAATTGCTTCTTTTTAGATTTTGTTTTAAGATGATTTTTGCCCCAAATGTCGATTTCATAATTCATTGTTAATGGTAGTAAATATTGAGATTGGGTATAATCAGGAATTATTAAATCTCCAAATCTTGTATCGGAAGAGTTAAATATTTGTCCTATGTATCCGTCAAAGCCTATATGAGGAAGTTCATTTGCAAAAGACATTTTTACTAGTCTTTGAGCTTCGTTAACTTTCAAAACGGCAGCTTTTAAGTCGTTGTTGTTTTCGATAACTTTGGTAATGTTATCTACAAGTTTTTCATCGTTAAATTTTTCCCAGTATTTAATATTAATGTAATCATATTGATTGTTAGCTTCAATTCCAAAAGCTGGGGGTAAAATGAGGTTAATTGCAAAAAATAATATAACAAACTTTTTCATGTTTTTCTCCTGTCAGTTATTATCATAACACATATAAATTTAATTGCAAAAATTTTTTAAAATATGTAACTATATTCGGGTAATATTTTTTGACAAATGATATTGATGTGTTATTATGATAACCAAAGAAGGTATAAAACATGCTAAAAGAAGTTCTTACAAGGCTTGTTGGTATTACAATAGTTGCGACAGGACGTGCGATTAAGACTCACAATTTAAAGGTTTTTGATGACAAAGGTTTTGAAATTACCCCCGAACAATATGTAGTATTGAATACCTTAAATGAAGACGGTCCGCTTTATCAAAAAGAATTAGGGGAAAAACTCTATAAGGACAAGGCAAATATAACAAGACTTGTTTCAATTCTTGAAGAAAAGGGATTAGTTGAAAAAAATTCGCAAGTAGAAAATGAAAAGCAGGTAAACAAAGTAAAAATCACTGATACCGGAGTGAGTGTCAGAGATAAAATAGCACCGGTAATAGATTCAGCCCGAAGAAAATATGTTCAAGATATTTCAGAAGATGAATTATATACTTGCGTAAAAGTTTTAGAAAAAATCAGGGAAAATTTATCAAGGAAGTTGTAAATTATGAAAGAAGTAAAAGGTAAAAAAAGATTTTTAAAAAAGAGAATAATAATTCCTTCTATTATAATATTGATTTTACTTGTGTTAATGATAATTTCATCAATACATTCATTGACATTCCAAAGCACAGATGATGCTTTTGTTGAGGGACGTTTAGTTTCAATCGCACCGAGAGTATCAGGACAAGTAATTTCATTATACGTAGATGATAATGATTTTGTTAAAAAGGATGATTTGTTATTAGAAATTGATCCGAATGATTATCAAAATAAAGTAAAGGAATTAGAAGGAGCATTAAACGAGGCAAAGGCGAATAAGAATGTATCATCAAGTGATACAGAAAAATCACAAGCAGCATTAGCCGAAGTTAATGAGAGTTTGGATTTTGCGAAGAAGGATTATGATAGATATTCAAAACTAAGAAAAGATGGTTTATGTACAAAGCAACAATATGATAATGCCTTAAGTACATATAATCAAGCATTAGAAAGACAAAATGCAATGAATTCAGCATTAAAGTCAGCACAATCAAAAAGTGAAGCATCTGATGCAAATATTCAAAAAATTGAAGCTCAGTTAGCACAGGCGAAATTAAATCTTTCATATACAAAGATTTACGCTCCTCAAGATGGAAATGTTTCATCAAGGAGTGTAGAAAAAGGAAATTATGTAAATGTTGCTCAGCCTTTAATGGATATAGTATCCCCTGATGTATGGATAGTTGCCAATTTCAAAGAAACTCAAGTGACAAATATGAAAAAAGGTCAAGAAGTTCAGATAAGAATTGACACTTATCCTGGTAAAGTCTTTAAGGGAAAAGTAGATAGTATTCAAAGGGCATCAGGTGCGAAGGCAAGTTTATTCCCGCCTGAAAATGCAGTAGGCAGTTATATCAAAGTTGTTCAAAGAATACCTGTAAAAATCAGATTTAGTGAAGACATTTCAGGATATGAAATTGCTCCTGGTATGTCAGTTGTACCAAAGGTTAAAATAAGATAATGGAAAATACAGTTGCAAATCCACGAAAATCTCCGCTATGGTTATTAGCGTTAGTAGTTTGTGTACCTACATTTTTCGCTTTTTTAGCGACAAGTGCGACAAACGTTGCCTTGTTACATATTGCGGGAGCATTTGGTTCTACAAGCGATGAGGCAAAATGGGTTGTAACAAGTTATATGATTGCAAATGGTGTATTTTTGCCATTAACAGGTTGGTTGGAAAAGCATTTAGGGCGATTAACATTTTTAAAGATATTTATATTTTTATTTACCATTGGTTCTATAATATGTTCATTTGCACCAAATTTATCTACTTTAATCTTAGGAAGAATAGTACAAGGTGTAGGTGGTGGTGTACTTATGCCAATGAGCCAATCAATATTATTGCAAGAATTTCCGTCTGATAGAAAAGGTGATGCAATGTCTATCTTTATTTTATCAACGATGGTATCTTCTATTTGCGGACCTACTGTTGGCGGTTTTTTGGTAGATAATTTAAGTTGGCAGTGGATATTTATTATAAATATTCCTGTAGGAATTTTATCTTTAATTTTTATCCCAATGATAGTGAATGATACACCAAAATCAGTTGAAAAAAGCAGTGTTGATTTTGCGGGTATAATATTTCTGGTTTTGTGGTTATTTTCTATGCAAATTGTATTAGATAAAGGACAACAATATGGTTGGTTTGATTGTACATGGATTAGATGGACCAGTTTGTTTTCATTTACTTGTATGCTTTTGTTTGTTGTGTGGGAATTAGAATATAAAAAACCGATAGTTGATTTAAGGGTATTTAAGAACAAGAACTTTTTAATTGGAACGATATTAGGATCTTACGTAAACGTTATTGTTTTTTCAACTGTAATATTACTTCCACAATTTTATCAAGGATTGATGGGATATACAGCTTCAGCAACAGGTTTAGAAATGGGAAGCCGTGTATTTGCGTGTTTGGCTCTTATTTTTATCGGTAAACTTTGCGAAGTTTATAATCCAAAATTTCTTATTGCGATAGGGTATTTGTTCTTGGGAATATCAATGGCAATGTTCATTAATTTCAATTTGGAGGTATCTCCATTAACTATTATTTTGCCAAACATTATTTTTGGTTTTGGGGTAGTATTTGCTATTGTTCCAATTTCAGCTATTGCGCTTTGTTCTTTACCGAAGGAATTGACCCCTAGTGCAGCAGGTGTGCACAGTTTAAGTAAATGCGTAATGGGTTCTATTGGTACTTCTCTTGCGTCAAGTTGTATTATTGGTTTTGCGCAAATTCACCAAAATTATCTTGTAAAAAATATGACAGTGCACAGTATGAATTTTGTAAAACATTTTAGTCATTTGCAAAAGTTCTTTTTGGTGCACGGCGATATAATTTCAGCATCTAAAAAGGCAAATGTTATGTTGTATAAGCAGTTGTTGGCACAATCAAAACTTTGTGCAATATCTGATATCTTTTTAATAATTTCAACATTAGCATTTATTGCAATTTTTATTGTATTTTTACTACAAGACAAAAAGAAAACTTCAGCTTAAATTATCGAAAGTTGTTCAGAAGTTGCAGTTTGTTTAATTTTTTTATAAATTTCATAAGTCATAATGCAATCGTTTAATGCTCTGTGATGACCTTGAGTTGAGATCCCGAATTTTTCTGCTAAGTAACTTAATTTGTTAGATGGAAATTTATAATATTTTCTGGCTAATTTCATTGTATCTGTGTAATTGTTTAGTAAATCTTTATTAAAGTGTTTTTTTAATTTATTACTAATGAATTTGATATCGAAACTTACATTGTGACCAAGAATGCAATCATCTTCAATGAATTTAGTAAAATCCATTAAAACATCTGTGATTTGAGGTGAATTTTGTACCATTTCATTTGTTATACCGGTAAGTTCGCTGATAAATGGATTTATTGAGGCTTCAGGTTTTATAAGGCAGGAAAAATTTTTGACGATTTTGTCGTTTCGAACTTTTAATGCCGAAAGTTCAATAATTTCATTTTTTGTTGCTGAAAGTCCTGTTGTTTCAATATCTATAACGGTATAATCAGATGGAAAATCTGTAATATATTGCTGTACGTTTTTTATTTCATTAGTCATAAATCTATTATATGTTAATAAAACAAATGTTTCAAACTTTATTATCTGCCAGCAATTTTAGTTAAATCTGTTATTGTAGGATCAAGAAGTCTTCGTCCAACATTTTCAAATGAAATTGAGCAAAGTGTTTTATTACCATAAGTTATAATTTTTTCTACAACTCCTCTGCCGTATCTGTGGTGAGATACTTTGTCACCTTGTTTGAATCCAAATTCTTCTTCTTTTTTTGCTTCTTCTGCAGGATAAACTGGAACAACAGGTGGTTGTTCTATATTCTCTTCTTCTTCGAACATTGTATCTACAGCATTATCAATATCAAATGTTTCTTCGTTTTGAGGCTGTGCCAGACCATTATCTTCAAGAAAATCTAAATCATCTTCAGTTAAAGATTGTTCTTCAAATGAATAGTTTTCATGGTCATTGCTTATTTGAGTTTCCGGTTCTTGATAATTGTCATTATTATTAGTTATAGGTTCTTCTTCAATAAGGTTAGCATCAAATGATGGTTCTTCAAAAAGAGGTTCTTCTATATTTCCATTGTTGTCACCGAAAACATCTTCTACAGTTTCAAAACTTAGAGAATCTTCAGCTTTTACCATTCCGTTGTCATAGATTTCACCAGCATTTCCGCCTTCTTGATAAATTTCGCCATCTCCAAGCATTTCTGTTGCATCAAAAACTTGAAGTTCGTCAGGATTTTCTTCTGTAATATCTAAAACATCACCAGATGGTGTTTCGTCTATAACTACCGGATTATCTTCTAAAAATACATCTTCATCAAGTGTTAAATCAGATGAAAGTTCTTCCATTGGTGCTTCTTCGCTTATTGGAAGATTTTCTTCTACTGGAATTTCTTCTTCAACTTGATTAGTTGCAGCTTGAGGTTGTTCATCTACAACTTCGATAGGAGGTTGCTCGATTACAGGAATAGAAGCAACTACTTCTTTATCTGCGTCTTCTACTTTTTCTTCAACAGGTTCTGTTTGCGTTTTTTCTTCTAAAGAAACAGGTATCTTGTTACCAAGTTCGTCTATTTTTACTAATTGTAAATCTTCAACTGCAGGAATAAATTGATAATGTTCTCCTAATACATCTTCTTTTGTCAAATCTAAATCTAAATCTGACATAGAAACAATAAATGGTATTCCTTGAGTTAATTTACCGCAAACAATACATTCATCAGGATTTAACTTGTTTAGGAATGTATTATATGCCGTAAAATTGTGATTGATGTCATTTGGTGCAAATATAATTAAATTCTGAGCATGTTCTTTTAATTCTTCTGCATATTTGTATGAAGAACTTACTAAGATTGTTGTGAACACGTGATTGTGGTTTAAAAATTGTTTTAAGAGTTTTTTATCAGAATTTTCGTCTGTTAATGGAACAAAGAAATAAATGTATTTATCAAAAGAATCTAATACATTATGCACAAAACTCAAAACTTCATTTTGAAGTATTTCCGGAATGTTTTTTAAATCGATTATTGAACAATTTTTGCTTTCTAATTTTTCTTTTAGTGCAAAAACTTCTTCTTTTGAATTTGCAAAAACGTTTGAATCTCTATATTTTAGCAGTTTATTTTTTAATAATGCTAATTCAGGCATTTGTGTTTCTTTGTATTGGTTTGTTACAACATCAACAAAGTTATCAATAGGTAAAAATTCAAAATCTAAAGTTCTTATATATTCTTGTACTGCATAGAAAATATCTTGAATTACCGCTTTTGTTGTTGCATCAACTTCAGATAATTCGTTTTCAAACAGATAATCTATCATCTGTGAATTAAGCGGTAGTTTGAAGTCTTTACCAAATTCTATTTTTTCATAATCTTCAAAAAGGTTGCAATTATCAATAATTACAGACTTTTCTTTCATTTGGAAAAGCTGTCTTATTGAATTCGAAATGAAAACTGTTTTGTTAGAATCTTTTTCTGAAAATACAGTTAAATTTCTTTCAAATATTGAAGTATCAACGGTTAACATATCGTCTTGTTGGGCAAGATTACCTATTTTGAGAGGGTTTTCTATAGGTAAAAGTCCAAGCAATTCACTGGCAGGGAGCAATGAAAGTTCGGAGTTCATAGAAGGTATAGAGCCGTCATAATTGTCAACAACTCCGTCACTACTGAATGTAAACATTAGTTTTGCTATTGCAAAATTGCTAATAGTATCTGATTTAAGATTTACAAATTGAGCAACATAGGATTTTAATTCAGATGATAATACTATAAATCTTCCTAATACAGGTGTTTCATTTTCTGTATAGGATAACTTCACTAAATTATTCTTAATCTCCAGTAGTTTCATCGCAGCCCTCTCTATTTAGCAAAATTGTACCATAAAATTAAGAAATGTGTATGTTTATTAAGTTATTTAATAAAAACTTCATCTTCTAACTCATTATATATGTCAATAGTCAAAGTACAAATTTTTAAATTTCTATCAACAAGACTTTTTATTGTTTGTTTGTAACACTGTAATAGTGCTTTTGTTAACCCATTTTCTTCCTCTAATAATTCTCTTATTGGATTAGCAATTTCAGGTTCTCTTGTTCTTTCTTCAATTTTGTCTGCAACAAATATAATTTTTTCGAAAGTTGTCATTTTCAATTTTCCGATGGTGTGCCATCTTATTGCTGATAAAATTTCTTTGTCTGTAACACCAAAGTCATGCTCTGCAACGTATGCACTTACCGGAGCATGCAAAGTTTTCATATTTTGTTTTTCGGATTCTTCTACTTTTACCTCTTCGCAAACCATTCTGAGTAGCTTCCCGGTTGAAAAACATTTTGCGCAGTCATGTAATAACCCTGCAATATAGGCTTTTTTTTCGTTTAAATTATATTTTTTTGCCAATTTTACGGCGCATTCTGCAACGCCTATTGAATGTTCATAGCGTTCATCATCAAGATTATCTTTTAGCCATTCTAATAATTCATTTTCTTCAATTGATGTATAATCCATTTTTATCTATGTACTCCATTACTTTTTGTGGAATTTCTGATGCTACATTTTTATTATGATTTTTAAGTTTCTCTCTTATTTCTGTTGATGAAATATCTTTGAAAGGTAATTTTTGTATTTCAAAATTATAACCTTTATTTTTTAAATAATCTAAGTCCAAAAGATTGAAATTTTCTTCTCTTTCAAACACAATAAATTTTACAAGTTTTTTCAATTCTTCTGTTTTATACCAGGATTCTATTTTTCTGAAAGCATCTGTTCCTATTACAAAATAAACAGTATTTATATCGGGGTAAATTTTATATAGTTCTAAGATCGTTTTGTAGGTATAAGATTTACCTGAACGTTTGTATTCGATATCGGAAACTTCAAACTGCGGATAATCTGATATTGCAAGTTTTACCATTTCTAATCGATGAATAGTCAAGTTGCTGTCACAATCTTTGTGTGGTGGAATACAAGCCGGAATAAATAAAAATTTATCCGGCTTAATTTCCTCATAAATATATTTAGCAACTCTCAAGTGAGCATTATGTATAGGATTAAATGTTCCTTGAAATACGCATAATTTTGTATGTTTATTAGTATTTGAATCCATCAGCTTTCATTCTATCAATTACTTCTTGTAATTTTTCGTCACTGCAAACGAAAGATACTCTGAAAAATCCTTTACCATAATTTCCAAAGGCATCACCGGGAACTACTACGATACCTGATTTTTCAAGAAGATCTTCGCAGAATTTGAACGAAGAATCATATTTTCTTGGAATAGGAAGCCATAGGTAGAAGGTTGAACGAGGTAAATCTTCATCTTTTATTTCCCATCCTAATTCTCTCATACCTTTTACAAATATGGATTGTTTCTTTTTATAACCAAGATTTGCTTGTCTTATATAATCATCGCCTTCCGGAGATGTCATAATATATGCACATGCTTTTTGAAGTGCTCTAAATATACCATTATCAATAGTTGATTTTGCTTTTCCAAATCTTGATAAAACATCTTTATTACCGCAAATCCAACCTAAACGCCATCCTGTAATAGCGTATGGTTTTGATAGTGTATATAATTCTACAGTAACATCTTTTGCCCCAGGAAATTCCAATAAACTGAAAGGTTTATCTTCTTCTTTGAAATATATATCACAATAAGCTGCATCAGAAATTAATAAAATATCTTTTTTACGGCAGAATTCAACTATTTGTTGAGCGTATTCACGAGTAGCTGAAACACCAAGCGGATTGTTCGGATAATTAATTATAATCGCTTTTACTTTCTTTTCATCATATCCGTCTTCTTTTAATTTAGCAAAAACATCTTCCATTTTAGGTTGATAATTATTTTCTTTTGTTAGTGGAATTGGATAAGCTAAACCGCCTGAACATTGTACCATTTGAGAATATGAAGCATAACCGGGATCAGGAATTAGTATAATATCTTTTTCTAATTTATCGTGACGCGGATTTATAAGAAATCGAATTAAATTAGCCAATCCGTCTTTAGAACCTAATAGTGAGAAAATTTCGCTATTTGGATCAAGTTTAACACCAAATCTTTCTTCCATTCTTTGAGCAACTGCTTGACGGTAGTATGGTTCACCTCTTGTAACTGAATATTGGTGAATATTATCTTCTGTTAAATATTCTTTCAGTTTTTCAATTAGCATTTCAGGTGGATTAGCAGTAGGCGCACCCATAGATAGTGAAATCGGACTACGATTTTTCTTTGCAAGTGTTTCTGATAGCTGAGCTGTTTTTTCCTTTAGTTTCACCATAATATAAGTGTCTAAAGCCATAACTTCTTCATTAAATAAATTTTCCATAATCATATTAATCTACCTCTATTCAGTTTCTGTCAAAATTTTATGCTTGCATTTGCATTGGACCTTCCAGTGAAGCTGTTACAAATTGTTTTGTGTATGGTGTATTTTGTTGTAACAATTCATACGGTGTGCCTTCAAAAACAATTTTTCCGTCATAAAGCATTATAACACGATCTGCCGTTCTTGTAATTGTTGACATTTGGTGTGTTACAACAATAGATGCGGCATTGATTTCACGTTTCAAAGTAACAATATAATCTTCAATCAATGTTGAAGACATCGGATCAAGCCCTGCTGTCGGTTCATCATACAAAATGATATTTGGGTTTGTAACTATCGCACGAGCAAAACTTACCCTTTTTTGCATACCTCCTGATAATTCGGATGGAAATTTGTTTTCAATCCCTTTTAACCCAACTAATTCTAATTTTTGCGATACTATATTTTTTATTTCTGATTCTTTATATTTTTTTCTTAAGTCTTTTCTTTCGTGAAGTGCAAACGCAATATTATCAGCAACATTAAGAGAATCAAATAATGCTGAATATTGAAAAACCATTGCAATATCGCCTTGAGAAGTTAATACTTCTCCGCTGTCATAAGGTATTAAACCGCAGATTAATTTTAAAACAGTACTTTTACCAGAGCCTGAAAATCCGACTATCGCAAGAATTTCGCCATCATTAACTTTGAATGAAATATCATTTATAACTGTTTTATCTTCAAATTTTTTAACCAGATTTTTAACTTCAATACTCATTTTTATACCTTCACAAATCAATAGAAAAACAAAACTGCAAATACCATATCAAGCACAACAATAGCAATGAAAGACCAAACAACAGCTTTTGTAGTTGCAAGTCCAACTCCCTTAGCGCCGCCGCTTGCAAAATATCCGCAAGTGCAACTGATTAAAGCAATAGCAGCTCCAAAAAAGATTGCCTTAAATATGCAAACGCTTAAATCTTTCATATATAAGCCCAAATATGCTGAGTCAAAATAAGCTCTATAAGGTAAGCTTGCAAATAAATCAGAAGTTACAGCCCCTACCAAAACCCCTACAAATGAAGCCACAATAACTACAAAAGGCATCATTATTGCACCTGATAAAACTCTTGGAACAAATAAATATCTTACGGAATCAACTCCCAATACATCTATTGCATCAACCTGTTCGGTTACTCTCATAGTTGCAAGTTCAGAGGCTAATGATGAGCCAATCATTGATGTAATTGCAAAACCTGACATAATTGCTCCAACTTCACGAACAATCAAAATAGTCATAAGCATTCCGACAAAATTTCCGCCACCTTGTTTTACCATTTCATGTGCTACTTGGGATGCTACAATAATAGACGTCATTCCAACTATTGACAAGGTTATAGGTAATGAACTTACTCCAAATCTATCACATTGCGTAAGTAATTCTTTCCAAGAAATTTCAAACTTGCAAATACATTTTAAAACATGCAATCCTAACTGAACAATTTTCCCTGTGGTATCAAGAAAATCAGTTGCGGCATACATTAACCCGTTTAAAACTTTATAAGTAACTGACTGTTTCAGATATTTGCGCAAAGTTATCATATATTGATTATACTCAAAAAATTACTTTATTGTCAAAAAAGCCTGTAAATTTTGCTAAAAATAATCCCCGTATTATAGTGAAAAACTTTATACGGAGATTATTTTAAAGAATATTGTTGTCTGAAATTTTAATTAAACTTTCACTTTAGCTTTGTCAGAAAGTTCACTGTCTATTCTCAAAAATACAGGATGAATATCTTCTTTTTCAATTAATTTTCCTGCTTTTATATTAGTAGTTGTGATATCGTCTAATTTTGTTTTTATATCATAAGATAATTGTTTTGCCATATCTTGTGCAATATTAGGACAATATGGATAAATCAATGAAGATACTATGCACATAACTTCTAATACTGTTGCAAGTACGCTTCCGCACTCTGCCATTTTTTCTTCTTTTGCTAATGTCCAAGGTGCATTATCTGTTACAAATTTGTTTGCCATATCAACAATAGAAATAATTTCCTGTGCTGCTTCTTGGATTTCAAAGTGGTTGAAATGATTTTCAACTATCTTAATAGTTCCTAATGCTGTTCTTAATAAACTTTCAGCTTCTTTAGAACGATTTTCGATAAATTCAGGCTTAATTTCGCCATCAAAATACTTAACAAGCATTGATAATGTTCTGTTTAACAAGTTACCCATACTGTTTGCCAAATGCGCGTTAACTTTTTCCTTAAAGTCTTGATCGGAATAGTTTCCGTCACGTCCGCAAGGCGCTGATGTTGCCATATAATATCTGAAAGCATCAGGTTGTTTTAATTCAAAACTTTCTAATACTGATGTCGGTGAAACTACATTACCTAAAGATTTTGACATCTTTGTTTCATCTATCGTAATCCAACCGTGTGCAAAAATATGTTTAGGTAATGGAAGTTCTAATGCCATTAAAATTCCTATCCAGTATATGCTGTGGAATTTCAAAATGTCTTTTCCGATAACATGTACATCAACAGGCCAAAGTTTTTTGAATTGTTCTGATGGGTTTTCTGTATCATATCCTATTGCTGTTATATAGTTTGATAAAGCGTCTATCCAAACATAGATTGATTGCTCTTCATCATCAAGAACATCAATTCCCCATCCTACATTTGCCTTGTTTCTTGATACGGAAATGTCTTGGATATCTTCTAATTGATTAAGAACTTCGTTAGCTCTGAATGATGGAACTATAAAATCAGGGTTTTCTTTTATGTGTTTAATTATTGCATCTTTGTATGCAGATAATTTGAAAAAGTAATTTTCTTCTTTTACAACTTCAGGTTTTTTAAGGTGATCAGGGCATAAACCATCTTCTGTTAAATCTTTAGGGTTTAAGAAACATTCGCATCCAGAACAATATAAACCTTCATATTCGTGTTTGTAAATGTCACCTTTTTTAGTAAGTTTTTGGAAGATTTTTTGAACAATTTTTTCGTGGTCTTCATCTGTTGTTCTGATAAACCTGTTGTAATTAACATCTAAGGCTTTCCACGCATCTTTAAATTTTTGAGCGTTTTCATCACAAAGTTCTTTCGGAGTTTTTCCTAATGCGGCAGATGTTTTTTGAATTTTTATCCCGTGTTCATCAGTTCCTGTAAGGAAAAATAAATTGTCAGTTCTTTGTGAATAATGTCTTGCAATTATGTCAGTTAATATTTTTTCGTAAGCGTGTCCGATATGAGGCGCACCGTTTACGTAATCAATAGCCGTTGTTAAATAATATTTGTCCATAAAACTTTGTCCTCTTAAATCTTCTGTTTATACCTCAAAATCCTAGCACAAAAACAAAATGAAATAAATCGTAATTTCATTAACTTTACTATGTTTTTAAAAAATATATATTTGAGAGGTAAATAGGTATTTTAGAATTTTTAAATTTTAATCGTTATTTTTCTCGTCACGCTTTAATCCTTCAAGAATATAAAGCAAAGACTGTTGACTTACAGACCTCAAAGATTTCTTTGCCTGAGCTGCTAATCTTTCATAATCCTCTTTTGATATTGTAACTAAATACCTTTTTTTATTATCACTAATTGTCATACCGTTATGATACTAAATTTATTGTTTATATTCAATAATTTTAAATTTTATTAAATCTTTATAACCTCTGTTTGCTCCTCGCTTGAACAAAAATAATTCTAGCGAATTGTATGTTTTATTACGTAAAAAAAGAGAGGGAAACCCTCTCCTTATTTGGGCGATACGTGACTCGAACACGTGACCCCCACAATGTCGATGTGATGCGCTACCAACTGCGCTAATCGCCCTTGATGTATGTTTTATGTTATCACAAAAATTTTTCTTTGGGAAATTCATTTGGGGTTAAAAGTTAAACAGTTCTATCAAGGTTGTTTTTAGTGCTTTTGCAAGTTTTTTTGCTGTCGAGATTGTTGTATCTGTAATTCCTCGTTCTATGGCACTCAAATAGCTCGGTGAAATATTTGCCTTAAAGGCTAGTTCTTCTTGGGTTAAACCTAAATGTTTTCTAAGTAGAACTATTCTTTCCCCGAATTTTCGCACTAGTATTTTATCATATTTAAACGCTTTTCTTCCCATTTAACACATTCTAATTTACTTCTTGACAAAATAAAAACTATGGGATAGTATTTCTTCGTAGAAAACCTTATAAGCAATCGGTTTTAGCGTTTAAAATTTATTATTATGGAATTGGAATAAGTTTAATACAGAGGAATATAAAATGAAAATTGACTTAGTTTATCTTTGGGTTGACGACACCGATTTTGCTTGGAGAAAGAAGATTTGCAAGTATAAAAACAGTATGGAATTTTCTTTATATGAGAAATATGATTCTGATGCGATTGATATTTGCAGATTTTATAATAATGATGAATTAAGATATTCGCTTCGTTCAGTTGAGAGATTTGCACCTTGGATAAACAAGATATTTATAGTTACGGACAATCAAATTCCTAGTTGGTTAAATTTAGAAAACGACAGGATTCGAATAGTTAATCATAATGAAATAATTCCGGAAGACAAATTACCGTTGTTTAATTCTTGTGCTATAGAAAGCAGGATTCCTTATATAGATGGTTTATCCGAATATTTTTTATATGCAAATGATGATACTTTCTTTTGGGACGAAGTTAGCGAGGATTTTTTCTTTAATGAAGGAAAGCCTATTTTTCGATTTTCTGATAGGCTTTCAAAAAATAAGATATACAAGCACTTATACGGAAAAACGCTTCAATATTCGTATAATGTTATAGCTAAAAGATACAAATTAAAATTTCCGTTATGTTTTCCTCATCACAATATTGATGCTTACAGAAAATCGTTTTTTATAGAGTGTTTAGAAGAATTTCAGAATGAATTTAGCGAAACTTTAGATCATAGATTTAGACAAGCTAATGATATGCAAAGAATTGCTGTATCTTATTATATGTTAGCAAAAGGAATGGGTGTATTTAAGAATATCAAATCAAGTTGGTTTGAAAAATATATATTAAATTTTCCAGTAGATTCTCAGCATTGTGGTATAAATAGATTTTCTCATTACAAGTACAAAAATTGCAAATCAAAATTGATGTGTTTGAATGATTGTCGCGAAACTTCTGATAAAGACAGGCAAATTGTAAAGGATTATTTGGGATTGAAATTTTCTCAAAAATCCGAATTTGAAAAATAATAATTGAATGATGAAAATTTTTACTTAAAACCCTTTGTAATTCAATGGTGATAGTAGTTTAAAGGATTGTTGTTTTTGGCAATAAAAAAATGAAAAATTAATTTGTTTGTATTATCATTGTTTTGTACAGTGAATAATGTTGGTTAAGTATAAGGAGGGTTATTTATGCCTAAGAAAACAATCACAGTTGATGGCAACTATGCTGCAGCCCACATTGCGTATGCGATGAGTGAAGTTTCAGCAATTTATCCTATTACTCCATCATCAACAATGGGGGAATGGATTGATGAGTGGTCATCACAACACAAACAAAACATTTGGGGAAAAGAAGTTAGAGTTGCTGAAATGCAATCAGAAGCAGGAGCAGCAGGTGCTGTTCACGGTGCTTTAGCAGCTGGTTCATTGACTTCTACCTATACTGCATCTCAAGGTTTACTATTGATGATTCCTGTAATGCACAAAATTGCAGGTGAAATGTTACCTACAGTATTCCACGTTGCAGCAAGAGCATTAGCAGCGCAATCTTTGGCTATTTTTGGTGATCATACAGACGTTATGGGTTGCCGTAACACAGGATTTGCAATGCTTGCTGCTAACTCTGTTCAAGAAGAAATGGATATGGCTTTAGTTGCTCATTTGTCAACTTACAAAGCAAAAGTTCCATTCTTACAATTCTTTGATGGTTTTAGAACATCACATGAAGTTCACAAAATTGAAGAAATTTCTTATGAAGATATTGCTAAATTAGTTGAACCTAAATATATTGAAGAATTTAGACAAAGAGCCTTAAGACCTGAGGCTCCGGTTTGTAAGGTTGGTGCTCAAAATACTGATGTATATTTCCAAGGTCGTGAAACAGTTAACAAATATTATGATGCTGTTCCTGACATTGTTCAAGAATATATGGATAAAGTTGCAGCAATAACAGGCAGACAATATCATCCGTTCGATTATGTTGGTGCTCCTGATGCTACAGACGTTATCGTTGCAATAGGTTCCGGTTGTGAAACTATTGAAGAAACTATTGAATACCTAAATGAAAAAAGAGGTACTAAGTACGGTTTAGTTAAAGTTAGATTATACAGACCGTTTGACGTAAAAAGATTTAATGCTGCATTGCCAAAATCTACTCAAAGAATTGTTGTTCTTGATAGAACAAAAGAACCTGGTTCAATCGGAGAACCTTTATACTTGGATGTAGTTGCTGCATTAGAAAATAAAGACATCAGAGTAATTGGCGGACGTTATGGTTTATCTTCAAAAGAATTTACACCATCAATGGTTCTTGCTATTTATAAACATTCAGAAAATAAAGGTTTCCACGGATTTACAGTTGGTATCGAAGATGATGTAACACATCTTTCATTGAAAGTTGACGAACATATTGTTACAGAACCTGAAGGTACAACAAATTGTATGTTCTGGGGCTTAGGTTCAGATGGTACTGTTGGTGCTAACAAAAACTCTATTAAGATTATTGGTCAATACACAGATAAAGATGCTCAAGCATACTTTGCTTATGACTCTAAAAAATCATTTGGTGTAACTGTTTCTCACTTGAGATTTGGAGATAAACCAATTAAATCTACATATTTAATTACAGCACCTGATTTTGTATCTTGCTCAGCACATGCTTATGTTGGAAGATATGATTTATTAAAAGGTATCAAAGAAGGTGGAACATTCCTATTAAATTCACCATATTCAGCTGATGAAGCATTTGCACACTTAACAAGAGATATGCAAAAAACAATTATAGATAAGAAAATTAAATTCTATAATGTTGATGCTGAAGCTCTAATTAAACAACAACCTGGTTTAAGAGGTAAGGGTGCAAATACGGTTATGATGGTTGCATACTTCAAAGTTTCAGGAATTATTCCGTTTGAACAAGCTTATGAAGGTATGAAAGCAATGACTATCAAAACCTTTAAGAAAAAAGGTGATGACGTTGTTAATATGAACTTAGCACTAATTGATGCAGCAGTAGATGCATGTAAAGAAGTTAAAGTTCCAACTTCATTAGAAGGAGTAGGATGTATTGATGATGTTAAGTTAATACCTGATGATGCAGATGAATTTGCAAAGAAAATCATTGAACCTTCAATGAGACAAAAAGGCGATGATATTCCTGTATCAGCAATGAGTGTAGATGGTGTTATTCCGACAGGAACAGCATGTTTGGAAAAACGTGGTATAGCACCAAGAGTTCCACATTGGAATTCAGAATATTGTATTCAATGCGGAATTTGTGCATCAGCTTGTCCTCATGCAGCAATCAGAACTAAATTGATTGAAGCTGACAACTTGAAAGATGCTCCTGCATCATTCAATACAGTAGATGCAAAACCAAATGCAAACGGAGAAAAATTCAAAGTTCAAGTATATTGCAACGATTGTACAGGTTGCGGTGTATGCTTAGATCAATGTCCAATGTCTAAGAATCCTGAAAAAGCACCTCTAACTTGGTCAACTCTTGAAAAAGAAATCGATGATTGCCAACTTGAAAATGAAAAATTCTTTGATGCATTACCTGATAATGTAATGGGTAGAAATACAACCAAAACAATCAAGGGTGCAATGTTAAGAAAACCATTATTTGAATTTTCAGGCGCTTGCGCAGGTTGTGGTGAAACACCTTATGTAAAACTTGTTTCTCAATTATTTGGTGAAAATGCAATCGTTGCAAACGCAACAGGTTGTTCATCAATATATTCAGGAACATTCCCAACAATTCCATATACAAAAACTAAAGAAGGCAGAGGTCCGGCATGGGCTAACTCATTATTTGAAGATAATGCTGAATTTGGTTATGGTATGAGATTGGCAGTTGATCAAAACAGAGATACTTTGAAAACTTATGTAGAAAAAGTTCTTGCAAATGAAAAAACACCTGCAGATCTAAAAGAAGCTCTAACAGCAGCTATGTCACACTGGGATAATTCAAAAACAGAAGAAGCAGTTGCTGCTCAAGAAAATGCTAAAAAAGTTATCGCAAAATATGCAGATTGCGGATGTCCTGATTTAGCAAAAGTAAGAGAACTTCAAGATTACTTCACAGATAAATCAATATGGATTATCGGTGGTGACGGTTGGGCAAATGATATCGGATATGGTGGTATTGACCATGTACTTGCTCAAAATAAGAATGTAAATATTCTTGTTCTTGATACAGAAGTATATTCAAATACAGGTGGTCAAGCATCTAAATCAACACCAACCGGAGCAGTTGCAAAATTTGCTACAGGTGGTAAACGTACTTACAAGAAAAACATGGGCTTGATGAGCATGTCTTATGGATACGTTTATGTAGCATCAGTTGCATTGGGTGCAGATAGAGCTCAAACTCTAAAAGCATTCCAAGAAGCTGAAAGCTATGATGGTCCATCAATCATCTTTGCTTATGCTCCTTGTATTGCTCACGGTATCGATATGAGTAAGACTCAAACAGAACAAAAACGTGCAGTAGAAGCTGGTTACTATCCATTGTACAGATACAATCCGGCTAATGAACAACCGTTCACTTGGGATGCTAAAGAACCTAGCGGTAATTACCAAGACTTCATCAGATCAGAAGGTCGTTATAAGTCATTACTTAAAACAAATCCTGAAGCTGCTGAAGCTCTATATACTCAAGCAGAAGAAGATGCTGCAAAACGTATGTCTGTTTACAAAGCAGTTGGTGAATTGATGAAGTAATAACTTCAATAAAATAAAAAGAGTCCGAAGAAATTCGGGCTCTTTTTTAATTGTTATATATTTATGTTATAATTATTTTATGAAAAAGTTTATTCTATCTTTATTTTTTATAATACTGGGATTATGTATATCAATACCTGTTCAGGCAGATGAACTGGAAGAAGATTATCTTGATATTGCTGCGAATTATTGTGTTATAGGTGATTATAATTCAGCATTGGTATATTTGGATAAGATTTTGGAAAGAAATCCAAATAGTAAGCAGGCTTCTGATTTAAGAATGGGGCTTTTGCATGTTATAAGTCAGGATAAAAAATCTTATGTAACTGCAATTAATCCTACAATAAAAGAGGCTATGGATTACAAACAAAGCGGAAATGATAAAATGGAATATGATGCTTTGTTAAGAGCAACAAAAGGTAATAATTCATATATAGCTTATTATTTTTTGGGAAATTATTTTAGAGATAGAAATGATTATATGAAAGCACTTGATGCTTATAATGGATCAGTTTCAGCAAAACCTGATTTTGCACAAGCTTATCTTGCGATAGCTTTAACTCTTTTTGATGTTGGCAGATATGAAGCTGTTATAAATCCTATTGATAAATATTTAACATTTGAATCTCGTGATGACTTAGCTTATGCAATAAAATCTCGAGCAGAGTTTGAACTTGGTCAAATTGAGGCTGCTCAGTCAGATAATGATATGGCAATTAAGTTAAATAATTGTCCTGAATATCAGTTTGATAAAGCAAAAATTCTTTATAAAAACGGGAATTTTCAACAGGCAAAAACATTGTTTAAAGAGTTGTTACCATATATTCAAACCTCTAAAATATATGAATATATGGGGTATTGTGATTTAGAAATGAAAGATTATATGAGTGCTTTGATGAATATAGATAAAGCAATCATATTATCTAAGGATGATATTTACTTAGAAAATAAATATAATGAAATAAAGAAATTACTGGAAAGTAATCCAAATGAGTAGATGTAAAAGACGTAATAATAAAAAACAAAAGAAAAAGGAAGGCTTTTTTGCTAGTTTAGTAAATGGCTTTATTACATTAGTTCTAACTGCTGGAATGTTGTGGGGGTTGCAGGCATATTCCGTTGCAGGCTCTACAAGTTTGAAATTTGCACAGTTAAGTGATGTGCATTTCTTAGAAAATGGTGCAAATACAACGTATAAAATGACAGGGAAATCTCCTCAACTTCTTGATGATGCTGTAGAGCAGATTAATGAAGTAAAGGATTTAGATTTTGTCATGCTAACAGGTGATTTGATAGACAAATCATTTGAAAAAGAATTAAGAGCAGTTTTGCCTCATATAGAAAAAATTGTTGCACCTTGGTATTTTGCTTTTGGTAATCATGACAGATGTGTTGGCGGGTATTTAACAACTTCTGTATATATGGAAATGTTAAGGAATTCTAATCCTGAATTCAAATATAAAAAACCTTATTACTCATTTAAACCAAAGAAAAATTATAAAGTTATAGTTTTGGACGATATTATTACTGATGAAATAACATCAAACGGATATATTGACGAAGTTCAATTTAAGTGGTTGAAGAAGGAATTAGATTCTTCAAAAAATGATGTAGTATTAATCTTTATGCATGTACCTGTGATAGAACCTTTTGCAAGTCCTAGTCATAAGCTTAGAAATGCTGCTGCAGTTAAGGCGTTGATAGAAAGTTATGATAATCCGATAGGTGTTTTTCAGGGACATTATCATGCTGCAAAAATTACTCAGCACGATAATGTTTTATATGTAAGTTCTCCTGCGCTTGTGTCTTATCCAAATGCGTTTAGAATAGTTAATGTTACAAATTATAAGGATAGGGTTGTTTTCGATTTTGACTGGAAAGAAACAAGAGAAGTTGAAATTCAAAGAATGGCTAAGATGCTTGTATTTGGTAGTATTATTTATACAGGTGAAAAACACGATCAAACCGGTACTTATGAAATAAAGAAATAATATTGAGGATTAAGATGAGTGAGTTTAGTGTAAAATTTAGAGGTATAAGAGGAAGTTTTCCTGTAGCTAAAAAAGAATTTTATAATTATGGTGGCAATACTGCTTGTGTTGAAGTTAATGTTGGCGGGCATTTAATAATTTTGGATGCCGGAACGGGAATTGTTGATGTTGGTGATGATTTGATGGAAAAATCAATATCTTCTTCTGTAAATCCTGAAGATAGAAAACCAATTATGTCAACAGTATTGCTTTCACACATTCATCATGATCATATATTAGGGCTTACTTTTTTTAAGCCGCTTCATCTAAATTCTACAAAGATTATGGTTTTTGGCCCAAATCAGGTGAATACGACATTGTCAGAAAGTCTTTCTGAACTTTTATTTGGGAAAACTTTTCCGGTAGATTTAGAGGAGATATCTTGCAAATTGGAAATTCAAGGTATTTCAGAAGGACAGGCTATTTTGATTAAGAAAAATGCAAAGCCTCAATTAATGAATTTGTGTGATGTTGTTCAAGAAGATGATGATATTTTGATAACATTTTATAAATCTTATGTTCATCCTCAAGAAGGTGTGATGATTTATAAAATTTCATATAAGAATAAATCACTTGTATATGCCACAGATAAGGAATGTTATTTTGGAGGAGATAGAAAGTTTATTAAATTTGCTAAAAATTGTGATTTGTTAATTCATGATACTCAGTACACGACAGAAGATTATTTGAATCCTTGCTCACCAAAACAAGGTTATGGTCATTCAACATTTGATATGGCGATTGAGGTTATGAAACAAGCAAAAGCAAAGAAAATGGCATTTTTCCATTTTGATCCTTCATATGATGATACTAAATTGGCAAGGCTGAAAGAATATTATACTTCAATGAATAAGAATGTATATCTTCCGCATGAAGGTTTGGAAATCTCAATTTTATAAATATTTGCTTGAAGTATTTAATAAAATAATTATAATATATTATGTGTTATGAAGAAGATTGCTCTAATAATTCTTGTATTGTTTATGGAAATTCAGGCAGCATTTTGTGCCGGAACTGTTGCAACTTATGTGATTGATCCTGAAAAAAATGCATACCATCATAATAATTTGGGGGTTATGTATATAGAGGAGAAAAATTATTATGGTGCGATTCAAGAATTTAAGATTGCCATAAGTTTAAATCCAAAAACTCAAGCAACTTCTACGTATTTTAATAATTTAGGCAGAGTCTATATGATAATAGGCTATCCTCAGTTAGCTTTGGATTGTTTCCAGAATGCATTGAAGCAGTATCCATTGAATTTCGAATATTATAAAAATTTAGTCGATTGTTATGATAAATTAGGAAAAACATCTTCAAAACTTGGAGAATATAAATCAAAAAAGAAATCCAGTCTTGATAGAATAACATTGGCTTTGTTGTATGAAAAAAGTGGGGATATAAAAAAAGCAATATTTATATTGGATGAATTTGCAAATTCAGAACCTGATTTGATAATAACGCAAGCTGTAAAAGTTTATATTCAAGAATTGGTAAATATATTAGAAACATCTTTATAAAAAAGAGTTAAGGATTTATTAGAAAAGGCGCAAGTTATATTTATAACTTGCGCCTTCTTTTATGTAGATGTGTTTTATTTTCCATATTTATCAAGGAAGTTTGTTCCCGGAGTTTTCCAAGCCGGTGTTTGATAAGCTGTTGATTCTGATACAACATTTAATTTTCCTTGCATAGACACGTTTTGTGTTTCATCTTTTTGATTATTATTTGATTTTGCGGCTTTCTTTTCATTTCGTTTTAGCATTTGTTTTTCAACTGTGCCGGCTAGTGGTGTTGCAATAAATGGAACTAACATTCTCTTTCCGACAATCGTTGCTGCTGCTAGTGATACTAAGCCGCCAAAGGCATCACGAACTTTATTCCTAATTGATGTAAATTCTTTTGTATATTTGATATCTGTAATATCACTGTATTCAGGTTTGATTTTGGTATGTGCTCTATAGAATTTCTTAAGAGGTCTATCAAAGATTTTACCAAAGATTTTATCAAACATTTTTGTTTGTGTAACTTTATTGGATACTGTTTTAAACATTAAGATTTGAAGTGCAATCATTAGTAATCCGTTAGTAAGGTCTAGTGACGCTACAAATTTTCTTTTATCATCAGGGATATCTTTATTGTTTAAACTTTGAGTTACATATAAGTAACATCCAAGTCCGTCTTTTGCTACGATAGATGCAACACCAAGACCATCAATGAATTTTCTGTCGTTGTTTAATACTTTGTCCCCTGCGTGTTGAGGAATTCTGGTTTTTGCAAACCATTTAATTATGCTATGCACAGGTTTTGTTATTGGGTTGATTGTAGTCATTATGCCACCTCAACTTTCTTTTCAGTATTATTTCCTTGCGGTTTTTGTTTTGATAATCCAGGGAAAATTCTATCCATTGCCCAAGGATATATTCTATTTAATAACCAGCATGTTACCGGTAAGATTGCAAGTGATACTCCTAAGCCTGTCCAACGTTTCAATCCATCGATATAAGAAACTGCGTGTTTTTCAGCGCGTTTGGCAATACATTTTGCGATACATTTTGCTTTTTCTGATAGTCTTGCTCCACTACTATCAATCCATTCTATTGTTGTTCTAATATCAGTTTTTGGTGAGTTTTTAGTTTTCAGTATTTGTTGAACTCGTTTTTGTGAATTCGCAATTTCTGTATTTATTAATTCTTGTGCATCTTTTACTGTTATTCCATCGCCTTCAAGACGATCTTTTATTTGTTTTAATACTCTGATTGTACCGTCAATGGCATCTGTTCTTCTATCTATTGCTATTTGTACATAATCTATAATGGCTTTTGTAGATTCCATTTTTTGCATCTTCTTAACAAGATCTATTTGTTTTAGGACTTTGTCCTGTAAAACTCTTAATGATGTTTCATCTTTACCGTTATTCCATTTTTTTAATTCTTCAACAACATTTATAAATTGTGAGTTTATTTTTTCTTTTTCTGGATGTTTTGTTGATGCTTTCTTTAATTCTTTTATGATTGTGTCACATTCTTTGTCAAAATTCTTATGAGCATTTTCTATTGCTCGTGTATCCTCAAAATCAAGTTCTCCAAAGTCTAGGTGTGTATTTAGTCTTCTCATTATATTTAGAGCTTGTTCGGAATTTGTATTAAATAATATTCCACGCTCAATTTTTTTAGGAAATTTCTTATTGATTGCATTTAGTTTTTCTGATTCTTCTTCTTTTATAATCTCATCAATAGTTTCTCTGAATAATTCATTGAATTTTTCTTTTGGCATTTCTAATGTAGATTTGTTTTTGCCATCTGTTGTGTTGAATATGATTTGATCATTTTCAATCATTTCTATTAACGGTTTCTCGTAATGTTCTTTTTTATATGCTGCGATAGCTTCTTTTAATTCATCAACATCTTTTGTTTTCTTGAATTTTTTGTCCGGATTTTCTGCCTTGACAAGTTTTTCAATGAAATCATCTGAAGGGAATAATGTTCTGTTGTATTGCATTGGAAGATAACCGATATCAGCGTCTTTTTTAATCATTGCGTTGAAAGGAACAACAATAGCTGCTTGTGTTCCAACTGCTAAGATTGCTGAAATTGGTTGCCTCATAGCTGTATATGTTTTAGTGTCTTGATCTTTGTCTGATAGTGGGTTGTACATAATGAAAAGAGGAGCTACTAAACCTGTACCAAAAGCGTTTATTAATTGGTTCTGAACCTCTCCCATTCCCTCGTGCATTCTGACCATTGCTCTAGCAATCCAAGGCATTTTTTCAAGTAAGTATTTTTCAAGTGGTTTTGCAACGGCAGTAGCAGCTGTGGCAACTGTTTCTGCTCCTACACCGGTGAAACTAACTCTGTCTTTGTCCAATCTTAAATACGCTCGATTACCATTAGTATATCCCTTCCTAATCTTTGGAAAAGACTCGCTGTCTATTTTGGCTTTAATCTTTTCAATACTCATTTTCCACCTACTATGACCTTCTATATACATGAATGCAAAAATTATAAAAAATTGCTATTTTTATACTGTTTATTAAGAAATGTTAATGTCTGTCAAATCCTTTTTTGTTACCTGTCTTTTATGCTTAAAAAGCAGTAATCAGAATGATTACTGCTTTTTATAATCTATTTGTTATCTAAAAGTTTTCTTATTCTAATAAACCTGTCTAGTTCAACACTAAGATCATCAATTGTGCCTAGACTTGAGTTTGGAACAATCGCTTTGTTATCATATTTTTTATCAATTATAATAACAGTCGGAAATCCGCTAATTCTGGAATCTTGAACAAGTTTTTCATATTTTCTGTCTTCCACATTAACCTTAGCAAATTCCATATCGTTTCCATATTTTTCAACTGCTTGCTCATATATTGGCATAAATCTTATACAATATCTGCACCAGTCTGCATAGAATAATACAAGTACTGGTTTAGAAGTTTTTATAGCCTCGTTATAATCCTTACCTACAGTGTATTCTGATGGCTTTTTACCTGCAGGCATTGCTTGCTGTTGTTGTGCAAGTCTTTGTGCTTTAACTTCTTTAACATGCTTATATTCAAAAATTCCGGCAACGCTAAGACCGATAATAAGCACAATTAAAGTTACTATTGAAATAATTTTCTTTTTACTCATTTCTCTGGAGTCTCCTTTTATTCCCCTCGTCTCTCCATTATTATTATAGTACGAACATACTTGCCTGTTAGTTCTTTACAAAACTTTATCTTAATATTTCTTAACTATATGTAACAAGTAGTATATAAATGGGTATATACAAAGTATATATTATGAGTTGTTTATCCCCTAGCAGTATTTGCTGCAAAAATTTCTGTTGCAAAATAAGGAGTTTAATTTATGAAAAGAGAGTCACTAATCGAAATGAAAGTTGAGTCAAAGAATTATTCAAATCAAACTAATGAAGAGGAAAATACTTCTGATAGTACATTAAAGGCTTATTTAAGAGAAATTTCAAATTATCCTCAATTATCACAAGATGAGGAAACTGAACTTGCAAAACGTATTGAATCAGGTGATTTAGAGGCAAAACAAGAGCTTATTCGTGCAAATTTAAAGTTGGTTGTAGCTATAGCAAGAAAATCTATACATATGTCATCACTTCCTATGATTGATTTAATCCAAGAAGGAAATGTCGGTTTGATGGTTGCTGCTGAAAAATACAATTACAAATTTGGATATAGATTTTCTACTTATGCGACTTGGTGGGTTAAGCAGGCAATGTTCAAGGCAATTTCTGAACAATCACATTGTATGAAGATTCCTGTATATATTCAAGAAACTTTGTCAAAGTTTTCAAAGGTAAAAACTATGATGGAGCAAGAAGTTAATGATGTTGTTAAAAATGAAGATGTTGCCAAAAAGATAAATATTGCACCTGATAAAATTGAAATGTTTTTATCAGCATATACTAAAACTATATCTATAGAGAACGGTTTTGAGCGAGGTGACGGCAAAGAATTAAATGTAGCAGACATTCTTGCAGATAACAGTTCTTTAATTTCTGTAAATTTGGAATATCAGTCATTAAAAGATGATATTAGAAATGTTATTTCTACATTAAAAGAAAGAGAACAAGAAGTTGTAAAAATGCGTTATGGTCTTGACGATAATGAAAAACGTACATTGGAAGAAATTGGTAATATTTATGGTGTTACAAAAGAATGTATCAGACAAACAGAGTTAAGAGCCTTAAAAAAGATGAAAATGTCCGGAGAGGCTTTACTATCATGTTATATTTGCTAAAGATCTCAATTTAATTTCTCGTGTTTATTTATTATTTTGCCGTAGTTATTTTAATTACGGCTTTATTGTTTTGTTATTTAATGAGTTTTGGTATATATTTTTATTATGAAAAAGGAATTGCGTAAAAAAGCTAAAGAACTTAGAAAAACTCTCGACATAGAGAATTTTTCCCAAAAACTTACTAAATTAATTCAAGAAAACGAATATTATAAAAACTCAAAAAATGTTTTGTTGTATTACCCGCTAAGATTTGAAATGAATTTTCTCGGATTACTTAATGATGAGAAGAGTTTTTATTTTCCTCGAGTTGCTGGAGAAAGTATGTTAGTTTGTCCTTATTCAAAGGGGGATAAACTCGAAAAATCAACATTCGGAATTTATGAACCTTGTTCAAATCCTTGTGATGGTGAAATTATTGATTTAGCGATTGTTCCTGCCTTGTTAGTTGATTGTAAAGGTAATAGATTAGGTTATGGCGGTGGTTTTTATGATAGATTTTTGGGTAAATATAAAAATATAAAAACTATTTGTGCTTTACCTGCGAATTTGGTTGTAGATGAAATACCAACGGAAGATTTTGATATTCCTGTTGATGTTGTTATAAAAGCTTTTTAAACGGTTAAAAGTCCTGCTGATGCAGGACTTTTTAGAGGGTTAGTTAAATTATAAGGGGTTAAAGAATTAAGCATTAAATGTGTATCTTGGTGCCATATCTTTGATGGCTTGATCTCTGCCTTCTCTTGCTGATTTCAATTCAGCTTCTACAGATTTACCTTGAGCTTCCAGTCTTTCTTTTTCTTGAGCAATTTTATCTTCTTCAACTTTTAAGTTACGAGTTTCGATTTGCATTGCTCTGTCACGACCTTGTTGGTATAACTGTAGCATTATCCATCGTTGCATTTGTTGATTATTTGCTGCGTTTTGAGAATTACCCATTTGGCTTTGATACCAAGATATTGCTTGAGGTGCGTTTTGTTGCATATACAATAATGAATTGTTGTGTGCCCAAGCTAAGTAATTCATCATTCTACCCATATTAACCCCAGGAGAACTTAATAAATCACCGATTGAAACTCCTCCGTTTGCGATTAATGCTGAGTATTGTTGTAAACTTTGTAATTTCTTCGTCAGTTGCGTTAGACGATACTCAATGTTGCTCTTTTGGTACATCAATGCGTGTACTCGAGCGGTAAATGTGAAAATACCCATTTTAACCCTACCTTTTAACCTTTTAACTAACCTTTAATTTTAACCTTCATATATATAAAAACATGTTGGGGCGCTGAATTGCATGATTATATTTGCTTTGTTAATATTTCTTAATATTTGTAACGTTAATATTTAATACTGCCACAAAGAAGAAGCGCCCTGAGATTTATTCTCAGGGCGCTTCTTTATATAATATATTTTCTAATGTTGTCTTTCTACAACTTTATCAATCAGACCATATTCTTTTGCTTCGAATGCTGATAGATAGTGATCTCTTTCACAATCTTCTTTTACTTTTTCGAAACTTTGACCGGAATTTTCTGCCATAATTCCGATTAACATATCTTTCATTCTTAAGATTTCTTTTGCTTCAAGTTCAATATCTGTTGCTTGACCTTTAGCTCCGCCTAATGGTTGGTGAATCATTATTCTTGCGCTTGGAAGTGCCATTCTTTTTCCTTTTGTGCCTGCTGATAGCAAAAATGCTCCCATTGATGCTGCTTCACCTAAACAAATTGTTGAAACATCTGATTTTATTAGGTTCATTGTATCATATATTGCCATACCTGCTGTTATTACACCGCCAGGGCTGTTTATATATAGCATAATATCTTTTTCTGAGTTTTCACTGTCTAATAATAGTAATTGTGCAACTACAGAATTTGCTACATCATCATCAATTTCTGTTCCTAAAAAGATAATTCTTTCTCTTAATAGTCTTGAAAAGATATCAAATGAACGTTCTCCACGTGATGATGCTTCAATAACGGTTGGTACATAACCCATTATTTTCATATATGTTTCTTGATCCATTTTGGCTCTCCTTTTTGCTTTATTCTATACTAAAAAAGTTATTTTATCAATCGTTCATAATAGGTAGTTTTATTGTAAAAGTTGTGCCGTTTTGAATTTCACTACTAACTTCGATTTTACCTTTATGCAGTTTTACAAATTCTTTTGCTATAGTTAAACCCAGACCTGTCGAAAGTTCCGATTTTGAAAGTGTATTTTCTACCTGATAGAACTTTTTGAATATTTTTTTCTGATTTGTTTTAGAAATACCTATACCGTAATCTTTTATACTTATTGCAATATTTTTATTTGATTGGGTAATCTTTATTTCTATTGTTGAATTTTCAGGGGAAAATTTTATTGCATTTCCGATAATATTAAAAAGAACTTGTTGAAGTTTTATATAATCTCCAATCATTGTTATATCTTTTGGAAATTCGCATGCAATTTTGATATTTTTTTTGTTATAAAGCGGTTTAAGAATGTTGATTACTTCATTTGATAAGATTGTTAGGTTTATATTTGTTTTGTTTAGTGAGATAGTTTTAGATTCAAGTTTTGTAATATCAAGAACTTCATTTATCATGCCAAGCAATCGTATGCCTGAAATTCTTATATCTTCGATGTATTCAAGCTGTTTGTCGTTAAGGTCGCCAAACATTTTGTTTGATAGAATTTCAGAAAGGCAAATTATTGAATTAAGTGGAGTTCTCAAATCGTGTGAGATGTTTGCAAGAAATTGATTTTGAAGTTTTTCATTCTCTTTGATTTTTTTATTCTGCTGTTTTATTGTTTCGTATGCCTTGTGAGTTTCTTTAAGCCCTTTTTCAAGTGTTTTGGTTTGATGTGATAGTATTTGAGCAAGTTCAATATCTTTTATTATGTTAGCAATTATATTTGAGTATGTTTCTATAATGATTTGTTCATCTTGTGTATAAGGTTTGTTTTTTCTTGCGAGGCAAAGAACTCCAAGAACAGTACCTTTTATGGTTAATCTTGTTGTTATGAGGTGGTTTTTCAAGAGGAACAAATTTTTTAGGTTGCTTGAGATATCTTTAATTGTTGGTGTGTATAAAATTTCTGTTAATTTGTCATCTATTTTATACGTTTTTTCAAAGATATTGTTGGTTTGAAATTTTAATTGTAATTCATTTGGTACAAGATAAAATATTGCACCAAAATCAAATTCCACAACTTCGTTAATCAATTCAAACATTTTTTGAGTTTGTTCAGGTGTTTTGAAATCTTGTTGATAGAATTTATTTATATTTTGCAAAACCTTTTCCAGCATCAAATACCTTTGAATAATTAAATTTCTTTATATCCAATATAATTAAGGTTTCTATTATATCCTTCATCATCAAGCCCGTAACCGACAACGAATTTATTGCCGATTTCAAACCCGTAATAATCAGGTTCAACGGAACTTTTTCTGGTTTCTTTTTTGTTAAGAAGTGAACAAAATTTAAGTGTTTTTGGATTATAAGTTTCTTTAATATAATTTATTAAAAATTCTGCGGTTAATCCTGTATCAATGATATCTTCAACGATTAAGACATTTTTGCCGTTAATTTCTTCAAGGTGAGCACCAAAAGATTGAACTTTGCCTGATGATGTCATTCCGTTACCGTAGCTGGATAATTTTATAAATTCCATTTTTAACGGCATATTCAAGTGCTTCGAAAGATCGACTGCAAACATAACAGCACCTTTTAGAACACAGATAAGTACAATTTCTTCACCTTTATAATCGTTGTTTATTTCATCAGCAAGAGATTTTATTCTTGTTTGAATTTGCTCATCTGTAAGCAATATTTTTAAATCGTTTACTGCTGTTATCATTTTATTGCTCCTTCTTATAAAACTTTAGCACATGAGTTGGTTTTTGTCTTGTTTTTATTTTATCACTAATACCTAAATTAATCGCCCAAAAAACTTCATTTCCCTGGGTTAAAAACAGTAGGGTATCTTTTTTGTGGTTTGGAATTTTTTTTGAATTAAGGTATTTTTTTAATTTTTGTGTGCCGTCTAAACCGAAAGGTTGTATTATATCACCATCTTTTCGAGTTCGTATTTCAAATTCAAACGGGATGTTTTTCAAATCTACGTAGGCTGTATTTTCATATTCTTTAGGAAATTTTCTAACAACTTTGTCGAATTTTTCTATTTCAAAGATATAATTTTTGTTTTCATATTTTCCCTCTTTTAGAATGTGAAAATACGGAAGCTCTTGCTTTTCATTGTTAATAATTTCGATGAATTCACTGTTTATAAAAATCCATAAGTTTTCAGTGAGAGAACAGGTTTTACCTGATTTTGAGTTTGCATTTTCTTTCAAAAAGTCTTGAATATATAAAATTCTATTTTTGTCATATTCAAGATTATTATATAAAAACAATTTATAGATTATTCTTTTTTGTATGGAGTTTGATTGTTTAAAGAATTTTTTTGTTTGAATTTTCCCGTCTTCTGTAATTTTTTCAAGAATTTTTGTTAAATATTCTTCTACAATTTCATTTTCTTCTTTTGCAATTTCGGAAAGTGAATTTATTTTATCTATCGCATTAGGGTTAATCTTTTTTAATTCAGGAAGAATTTTGGCTCTGATATAATTCCTTTTATATTCAATGTTTGAATTTGAGCTGTCGATATTGGGGGTAAGTTTATTGTCTTTGCAATATTTTTCAATTTCATCTCTTGAAATATTCAGCAATGGACGATAGTAAATCTCTCGATTTTCGCAAATTCCTCTAAGTCCGCAAATTCCTGTCCCTGTGCAAATTCTATATAATAAAGTTTCCGCATTATCGTTTTTGTTGTGGGCAGTAAAGATAATATGAGTGTTAAATTTTTCACTGCATTTTTGGAAAAAGTTATATCTTGCCTCTCTTGCAGCGGTTTCTGTATGGGGAACTGAATTTGATAATTTTTCGCAATAAATTTCAATTCCTTTGTTATTACAAAATTCTACACAATTTTTCTCTTCTCTGTCGCTTTCTTCTCCTCGCCAACCGTGGTTTAGGTGGAGTGCAATAATTCTATTTTTAGGAGCAGCTTTTTTTAGTGCGTTTGCAAGACACATTGAATCATAACCTCCTGAAAAACCTATCAAGTATATAAGTTCTTCGTGGTTTAGGTCATATTTTTCTAAAAAAGATTTAATTTCCTCACTAATTTTATTCATAATGACTAAGCTTTTTTAAGGTGTTTTTTTATACCTTCTCTGATTTCAACAACATCTGTTCCTAATAATTCAAGTGCTTGCATTGCAAGTGATTCAGGTTCTGTTGTTATTGCCCATAACAAATCTGAGGATTCAATTTTAGTTTTATTTTGTTTTTTTGCGTATTCCCAAGCTGTTTCAAGAACTCGTTTTGCTCGTTTTGTGAATACTATTTCGCTATCAAAGTATTCATTTCCGTAGCCGATAATTTTTTCGACCATAATTCGTGCATCTTTAATATTGATTTCAAGTTCTTTTAAAACTTCAGCACCAATACCTGTTCCTTCGCTTATAATTCCAAGCAAGAACATTTCGGTCCCTACAACGCCTCTGCCGATTCTTCGAGCTTCTTGTTTTGCAAGTCGTAAAATCGTAAGTGTTTCCGGCATTTGTTTTTCTATTGGTTTGATAATACCATGAGCCAAATCATCATCGTTTATGTGCAAATCTTTGAATATATTATATGCAAGTCCTTTTTTTGTTTTTAATAATCCTAAAATCATGTGTTCAGGTAAAACTTCAGATGAACCAAGTTCTTTTGCCGTTTGAAGTGCTAAACTCATCGCCATAAATGCACTTGGTGTAAATACTATTTGGCGACCTTCATATTCAGGGTTTCTTGTTCCGATATGGGATAGTCTTTCATCAAAAATTTCGCTTGTTATTCCAAATTGTGCAAGAATTTTTGATAAATCAGAATCTTTATCTTCTAATATAGATGATACGATTTGCTCCGTTCCTAATATTTCATAGTTTGACGCCGATAATTTTGCGACTGCTCTTTGAAAAACTTGTGAAGATTTTTCGTTGTCAAAAAGTGTATCTGTTTCTTTTGTTAAGTTTACTTCCTGTTCTTTATTTTCATCAAGTTCAGGGTGAAGATCTTTTTTGACTTTTCTTTGCACAAGTTTTTCAATTAGCGGTTTAGATTTTTCGATATCAAATCCAAGATTTTCCAAATATTCAGGTATTCTTGATTTTTTATCACTAATTGCTGCTAAAACAAGATGCTCATAGTGCACTGTGGAATTTCCGGATTTGTCTATTAAATCCATTGTTTCGGTTAATATCCTTTTGAAATCGTCACTGAATGGAATTGAAGAATTCATATCGGCTTCTTCAATATTCAGGCTCATATAGATCTCTTTTGCCAATCTTTCATATGTTATATCATATGTTTTAAATATTTTGGCACAAAAACCTTTTGTTTCTTTTATTAGAGCCAACAACAAATGTTCTGATAAAACTTTATCAGAATGATCATAAATTGCAATATTTTGCGCTTCTACTATTACATTAATTGCTTTTTCAGTGAACTTTTCAAACAAAACATTAATCCTTATTCTTCGTCTTCTATATCTTCTTCAGGTAAGCTTTCAATATAAGCTTGAACTCTTTCAAATTCATCATCATCTTCGATAGTTTCAAAGAATACTTCGTCGCTGTCTCCGTTTTCAATCAATCTCATAAGAACTAATTCCGGTTCTTCTTCTGAGTTTTCTGAATCAACTTCGATTAATAGCGCATATTGTTTTTCTTCAAATTCAATAATATCATACAATTCACATTTGATGATGCTGCCATCTTCATCTGTTACTTCAATAATATTGTTGTTTTCTTCTTCGATTGCCATGTCTTTTTCTCCTATTTTTTTCGTGCAAGGTATTGTTCCAGTATAATACAAGCACTTTCAATATCAACTAAACCTTTATCTTTTTTAAAATCTATTTTTTTATTTCGAAGATTTTCTTCTGCTGTATCAGAAGTAAGTCTTTCATCTTCAAATATTATTTCGTAATCTTTTATTTTTGATGCAAACTCTTCGCAGTTTTCTGCCTGAAATCCTTTTGTTCCATCCATATTAAGGGGTAAACCGATTACAATTTTTTTTACGTTATTTTCTTTTGCTATTTTATAAATAGTTTCAAGAGCTTTATCTTCAGGTTCTCTTGAGATATATGAATGACCGTTAGAAAGCATAAGAAGATAATCACTTAGTGCTATGCCTATTCTTTTTGTTCCAACATCAAGTGCCATAACTTTATACATTATCTACCCACTTTTCTTCAATATACTTGATTTTATCGTTTATTTCTTCGTGCGTCAAGTCGTATGAATTGATGTTTTTATCATATTTTATGACCATTAAATATTCATAGATGCTTCGTTTTAAGATGTCTTTAAATAATTCGTCTTGTTCTTCTTCTGAAAATATAATTCCATATACAATTTCCGCTTCTTCAGATTTCCCAATGGCGTATTTTATATATGCAGAATTTAATAATTTCTTTTTCCATTCCTCTTTTTCGTTGTTATCAAACACTTTGTTTAAGTTTTCTTCAATCAATTTATCAAGATTATCCGTATTTTTTAATTGTTTTAGTAAATCAATAAATTCATCACTATAATTAGCGTCTAAGAACCAACGTGAAGAAATTCTAAGTTCTGAAAGTTTAGAACTGATATTTCCTTTGATGTCTTTAGGAGAAACATTTTCTTTAAGTATTTCTTCAATAGATTTTGCTTCGTAATCAATATCAATAAGAAGGTTTCTCCAGCAAATGTATTCGTATGGGAATTTCCAGTTCAAACCGGATTTCTGAATTGTTGCAAGTTCAGCATTATATAAAAGAGTTCTAAACGCATTTGGAGAAATTTCTACAGTTTTTTCATCCCTTAAAAACCTTTCAAGAATTTTGCTATATTCAAATTCAGAAATTTCAAAAAATCCGAAACAATCTTTTATGCCTGTTTTGATGTTAGCAACGATAGAAACAAATCGGATTTTTTTGTTTTCGGTAAGTCTTGTAAATATCATCGCAATATCGCCGTATCCATCTGGATATGTTACATAGAATTTGTGTGGCGTGCTGTTTGATAGTATTTTCGTATAAAACTCTTTGGTATTATCAACTCTCATTCCTGAAAGTTTCAGGGTTGAAAGACTTCTTTTTATTTCTTGAAGAATTTCCCCAATGGCATAATTTTTCATCTCTTCAAGAGCGTGAAGTGCAAGTTGAGATTTTGTTTGTCCCAAAAGTTTAAGCGCTTCAATCCCCGCAGGAGAATCCGGTTCTGACATAAATACAGGGATTAAGATATTTGCCATCGCATCAGATGAAAAATCGTCACCCAAAGAATTTATAAGTGTTATTTTATCATTGGTTCTAATGGTTGCCATAAAGTCCAAAAAGTCAATTTGAACTTCCGGGTTTATAACGGCCGTGTTTAAAAGATGTTTTGTATTTTCATCAAGCAAACTTTTTGCATCATCTTCAAGATATTCTTCGCAGGTTTCATAAGACCAATCGGAATCTAAATCCCTTAATAGGTTAAGGATTGTTATTTTTACTTCAGTTTGCAGATTTTGAATTTTTAAAGCAGACCATAGTTTGTTGATTAATTCTTCTTTCGGAAGATAATGTTCTAACATAAAACAAATTACAGGAATTTTCTCAGGTTGAGCGTTGGTTAATTCCTTAAATAAAATCTTTGATAATATACTTTTGTCTTTTTGAGCCTCAAGCATTTCAAACTCTGCAAGGCAGTTTTGAATATCATTAACAGAATTGATTTTTTTTAACAATTCAGTAATTGCAAATTTCATCTCAAAAGGGCTTAATTGTTTAAAGTTAGAATTTGTCATTATAATATTTATCTAACCTTTCCCCAAAAAGCATCTAATATATGTTGAGCTTCTGCTGATGGCATTCTATCTTGTAATATAAGATATTGAACAGCAATCATTGCACATTCAGAACAAATATTTACGCCTGGTCCTTTTACCATTTTTATTACTTGAGTATTTGGTCTTCCGCAAAAACTGCAGTAAACAAGATCTTGATTTGTATTATCTTCTTGCTGATGTTTTTCTTCGGTCAGCGATTTTTTCTTTGCGCCTAGGCTTACTACTTTTTCGTCTGACATATAAATTCTCCTTTTACTCGTTTATTGTAACTTAAATTCTTGAAATTTGCTATATTTTTATGCTTAAATTATAATTACTTTAACATCAACTTAACATAATCGAAGAGGGGTATATATGAAGAAAGTTCTTTTAATTGCAAGTATATTGTCAGTTGCAGTGATTTCTACTGCTTGTATTAACAATTTAGCCGTACAAGATTTGAACAATAAAGCTAAGGCTTATGCTGATAAAGGTGATTATACTCAGGCTATTGAAAGGTTAAAGTCAAGTATTGATCTTGATCCGTCTGTTTTCGAAACGCATTATAATCTTGCAATAGTTTATACAAAATCAGGTGATTATGTTAATGCAATAAATGAGTATAAGTCTGTTATTTCAATGAAACCTGAGTTAGCGGATTCTTATTATTCGCTTGCCACTGCAGAAAATAATTTGGCTATTGAAATAAGCCGTGGTAATTACAAGCTTAATGAAGAAGGTTCTGTTGTTCCGACCGGCTCTGCAGAAGAACAAGAATCTGAATTATCAGAAAAAGACAAGGCCTTAATGATGGAACTATATGATTCTGCTATTCAAAATTACGAAAAATATTTAGAATTAAATCCTAATGCAGAAGATAAAACAGAGGTTAAGGATACCATTGAACGTATAAAGAGATATCAAAATCCTCCGCAAGAACAAGAAGAAGAGGAAAATCTGTTAATTCAATAATGTTTATCCTGCCTACACCACCTACTGTTGCATTTGAGTTATTTGGTATTCCTATATATGTGTATGGGATACTTATGGCATGCTCTATTTTTGTTGCAATTATTGTTTCAAATTCATATTTCAATAAAAATAATCCTTTGCCTTTTAAGGATTCTATTATTGAGCATTCAATTTATATAATATTTTCAGGAATTTTAGGGGCAAGATTATATTATTGTCTTTTGAACCTTTCTTATTATCTTGCAAAGCCTTTAGAAATATTAGATATAAGGCAAGGCGGTTTATCTATTCACGGCGGGATATTGGGTGGAATTATATGTTTGTTTTTGGTGTCTAAAAAGACAAGAATTTCACTATTGAAATATTTAGACGCTATTTCTGTTGGCACTATATTAGGGCAAGCAATAGGTCGATGGGGAAATTATTTTAATTCGGAAGCTTATGGACTTCCTGTAAAGTCCCAGAATTGGGGGGTTCTAATCCCTGAAAGCCGAAGATTGTCAGAATTTATGCAATATAGCTTGTATCATCCGACTTTTTTATATGAAAGTGTTTTGGATTTGCTGGCTTTCGGTTTGTTGTCATATGTGTATTTTAAGTTTAGTCGTCATAGAGGTATTACCTTTTTTTCTTATTTAATTGTATATTCTTTGATTAGGTTTTTTGTTGAACAAATTCGAATAGATAGTGCATTAAATGTTGGCAACGTTCCTATTGCAGAAATTGTATCGGTTGTGCTTTTTGTGGTTGGAGTTTCGGGGCTTTTGTTTGTGCTTTTTGAAATGTGGCTTAAAAAATCTTAACTTTACATAACTTAAAATATGCGAGTTTTCTGAAATTCTCTTATCTCAAATGTTTTTATATATAAGTGAAGTTAATAAGGAGATATGAGTATGCCAGAAATTAGTTTTTGTATTTTTGACTTATGTTTTTTATTTAAGTTATTTCCCAAAAATGATAGTAAATTCAATAAAACATTAAAAGACTTTGAATCTTCGGCTGAAGCCGAAATGGCCCAAAATCGGAGTAAATTATTTGAGGATTATGAGTATTCTACCGAATATTAGTAATAAATAAAAAGCGGCAAAGGCTAATTTAGCCTTCGCCGCTTTTTTTATTAAATTCATATTTAAAAATGCATATCAAAACTTGGCAATTTCCCGTTAACTTTTTCATCTTCAATTCTCATCGCAGAACCTATTGTGAAATTTTGAGCTGCGGTTTTAGTTATTTCAAACGCTACATTCCCGTTGAATACAGGTTCGTTTTCTTCCAAGTATTCAAATAATGGGGTTGCCGGAGATTTTATTATATCTTCAAGAGTTTCACCTGCTTGTTTTAGTGTTCTTTCAGGAACTCTTACATTCATTCCAAACGGTTTGAACGGGCGGTTAAATGTAAAATTTGATTCTGCCATTTCTCTATATCCTTTTTAAAACTAAGATTATTATTGTTATCGGCTGTTTTTTTATAAAATTTAATTTTTAATAGTAAATATTAACAAATGTAAAACTTTTTATTATCAGCGATTGTGTTATCATTTGAGTATGAAGGAATTGAAAGATTACAAAAACGAAGTTAATAAATGTTCAAAATGCGGATTGTGTGAAAGTATTTGCCCTTTGTTTAAAGTAAATCCTAATGATTGTGTTGCAAGCAAAGGCAAATTTATTATGCTAAATGGGGTTATTGATGGAGATTTGGAGTTATCTGAAACGATAAATAAATATATCGATTTATGCTTAAAATGTGGCAAATGTAAGGGATTTTGCCCTAGTGGTATTGATATTTGTGAAATTTTGGCGGCTGCAAAGTATGAATATATGAAAAATAAGTTTTCCGGAAAGATTATTAATTTTTTACAAAGTAAGTTAGTTTTTAATAATATTATCAATATTGGTGAGTTTTTAAGTGCTCCATTTCGTCCAAAATATAAGAGTTTAAGTTCCAAAGTGCCTGTTGTTGTTTATTTTAAAGGCTGTGTTAATAGAATTTTCCCAAATACTGATAAATCTCTTTCAAGGATTTTGAAACATCATCCTGTCAAAATCATTGAACCGTTTTTTGAATGTTGCGGATTACCTTTTTTGTCAGAGGGAAATTTGGAGCGGTTTATTCAGGTATGCAAACATAACACTGATGAGTTGCGGAGTTTAAATTATGATTATTTGATTACAGATTGCGCAAGTTGTGCTGATACGATTTCTTCTTATCCAAAGTATTTAAAAGATGTTGAACCATTATTGAATAAGAGTGTAAATTGGGGCGATTTTATTGCAAAAGAAAATATCAAGTTTAAATTTAAAAAATCTCTAAAGGTAACGTTTCATAAGCCTTGTCATCTTGAAAATGATGGATTTTTTGAAGAAATTATGAAAAATTGCGAAAATGTTGAATATATAAAAATGGAAGATTATGATTCTTGCTGTGGACTTGCAGGAAGTTTTATTCTGAAAAATTCCAAAATATCTCAAACTCTAATCCGCCAAAAGGCAAAAAATATTGAAAATGTTAATGTCAATTATGTTATTACGACTTGTCCGGCATGTATTATCGGTTTAAAGCAGGGTTTGTTCGGTAAAAGAACAAAAGCAATAAGTCTATTGGATTTTCTTGCGATGGCAGATGAAATTATTTAATTCCAAAATATTTTCTTTCTTCTTTTATTTTGTCTTCAAAATAGTTTTTGTTATTCATTATTTCTTCAATTACAGGATATTCTTTCGTTTTGGAGTCCATTTTGAGAACTTTATCATAATCTTTTTTTGCCATGTCGCTTTTGCCCATATTATCGTAGATATTGCCTCTATATAAGTATTCCCAAATTCCTGCCTCAGAACTTTCTATTGCTTGGTTAAGAATTTTAAGTGCTGTTTTAGAATCCCCTTTTAGAAAATAAATTTTTGCCTTTCTAGAAGGGCGTCCGTCTGCTTTATTAACAGTTTCAAGCGCTTTATCATAGTCACCTTTTATTTCGTATAATAAAGATAATTGATATAATGCGTAAGCTTCTTTATTATATTTGTAACCTAATTCCAAATATTTTATTCCATTTGTAAGATCTTTTTTGAAATTTAAGTAATCATCCGATAATCTAAAATACATAAACCCTCTAATCGGTGGAATTAATGCTGTTTTTGCGGCATAAGTATCGTATTTAATTATTTCTTCCGGTTTAGAAACGTTATTTGCTTTGTTTTTGAAAAACCAAGGACTGTAACAAGAGATTGCAAATAATGATATTATGACTATTCCTGAATAAATAATCCATAGATTTTTTCTTTTTGTATTTTTGTACCATATTGGGATAATAATAGATGCAACTATAATTACAAAAATTGCAGCTACTAATATAAACAAACAAATAAATTCGATAATATCATAATCAAACATAAAAAACCTCTTAAATTACTTCCCTTAAATTATTACAAATTTTATATCCCAAGAAATTTTCTTGTATTAATTTCAGGATTGATTTTTTGAAGAATGAATTTCCCAATAAATAATGAGCCTAGTGAAGTTATTGTAACAAAAGCAAATCTAAGTAATATAGCTCCAAATGTTAAAGGATAACTTCCGTCAACAATCGGCATAACTGTAGGCAAGTGGAAAATTTGATTATATACGAAAAACCAATACCAATGTACAAAGAATAAACCAAAACTGTATTTTGCAATAAAATCAAGTGTTTTATTAGTCTTTTTGTGAGAAAGAATAAATTCGTCAAAATGTTTTAAATAAGCTAAAACAAGCATAGTTAAAAAGATTTTTGAAACGGTATAATTTGAATACTGGAATTTGAACATTGCAAAAACATCCAATGCTGCGGTTAATAGCATTCCAAGCCAAATCCAAAGTCTTTTATCATAGAATTTGTCAATAATGTCTTTATTTGCACTACAAAACATTCCAAATACATATAAAGACAAGAAATGAACAAAATTACATAAGATATATTTCACATAAACCATATATTTAGCTGCATAACTAAGTCCTAAAGTTGTTTCGTATTCTGCAACACCTCTAGGTAAAAATATTGTCATCAGTAACAATATAGGTAAAAGTTTATACAAAATTTTCTTTTTTTCTAATAATAGGAATAATGCGGAGAAAATAAAGAAAATTACAATCATTGGAATAAACCAAGTCGGAGTATTATGAACACGTCCGATAGATAATAACATTGGAATTTGCAGATAAAGACTTATTCCATCAAAAGAGTTTTTGTATGCAACAGGAAGATATATACAAAATAAAATCCCCGGAATTGCAGTAATCAAGTATGGCATAACAACATTAGTCCATTTTTTTGATAGGTAATTTTTATATTCAAATTTATATGCCAAATGTTGGAATAAAAAACCTGAAATAAATATGAATAATGCAGTTCCACCACATATCATTTCGCAGTTAATCATATTGATAAGACTTTTGGGATTTCCAAATTGCATTGTGTGTCCCATTATAATCAATAATATTGCAAGTCCTCTAAATACATTTATGTAATTTAAAATTTTAGTTTTCTTTGGTTTTTGTTGTTGTGCTTCTTCCATAATGATTTCCCTTCTACAATTCAAGCCATAAAGTCTGGTATGGTGCTAATTTTAAATGCATAACTTTGTTTTGCAACGAAATATCTACCTTTATATTATCCCCATTGATAAGGTTTTTAAGGTTTGATATATGTCCTTCATTTTTCAATATTATGCTTTTAGGTAGTTCAATTTCAGCTACAAGTTTGTCTGAAGATAAATTATTTATAACTAAAATTTGTTGTGTTTCATTTTTTCTAATGTATGCAAAATTGCTTTTTGATGAAGTTTTTAAAATTTCGAAATCCCCATCAGACATAACAGGTAATGATTTTCTTAAAGCAATTAAATTTTTTACTTTGCCATATACTTTAGAGTTGAATTTGTAATACCCTCGCAAAGAACCATAAAATAGTTTTTGCGGAACTTCTCCTCTATGTATATCTCTGGAATCAAATGGTGATAATAATTCACCTTTTTTACTTTCTTTTTTCCTTTTTAGAGCGGCTTTTTTAGCGTTTTCGAAGTTATTAGTTACACCAACTTCATCGCCGTAGTATATAATAGGGATTCCCGGTAGTGATAGTAACAATGAAAAAGCACCTTCAATTCTGTCAGGATCTTTTTCCAAGAAATTTGCCAGTCTTCCGCTTACTCCAAATCCGTTTCTAAAACTTGCTCCCTTTAGAACAAGATCATTGAATACTAATTCTCGAACTTCAGGAGAAACCATTTCAAGTGTAAGTTCATCGTGAACTCTTAAAAATATCCCCCATACTGCAGATTTTGGAATTGGTGGAGTTTTTTTGTATGCTTCTATAAAATAATTTTTATCTTCTGTAATTAAGCTTGCCCATAATGCAGGCATATATGGAAAATGATATGCAATTTGAGCTTCACTTGTTCGTTTTAAAATCTTATCTTCGCCGTCAACTTGGATTTTTACATCTCTGTCTTTTCCAAAATAAGGCAATATATCTTTTGGTGTCTGGCATGCTTCTACTTGGATAACTGTAGATGGTGATGTTAATTGCAAGTAATCACTTATAATTGTCATCACTGAATGAGTTTTAGGCTCATTTTCAGCATCAGTTCCTGGTTCTTTTGATAAATATGGGATAGCATCCATTCTGAATATATCTATACCTAAGTTTGCCCAGTGAGTAATTGTGTCAAGAACATAATATAAAACTTTCGGATTTTCCCAGTTTATGTCTAATTGGAACGGATAAAAAGTATGATATAAGTAATAGTCTTTTCCGTTAACAGTTATGTGTCTGTAATGATCTTCTGTGTTTTCGGGGAATATAAGACGGCGTTTTGAAATTTTTCCATCCGGTTCCTTGTATTCAATAACTGTTCCGAGTTTTTCATCTTGATATTTTGTGTATTCTGGTTTTTTATCTGTATAAACGAAATAATCGAGTGCTGATTCATCTCCTGCTTCAAGTTTTTTAAACCATTCGTGTTCGTCTGAAAAATGATTTAATACTAAATCGGCTTTGATTTTGAATCCTCTTTTTTTAGCTTCTTTTATAAAAGGTATAAATGCAGCATTTCCGCCCAAATCAGGTCTTACTCTTTGTGGATTTTTAACGTCAAATCCTGCATCTTGCATTGGGCTATCTGCAAACGGTAAAAGATATAATGTTGTTACCCCTAAATCTTCAAGATAATCAAACATTAATGCAGTTTCTTTGAATGTATTTTCTTGATTGGTTCTTACAACACCAAATTGGTCAACGTAGAACATATAAATAATTTCATGTTTATACCAATCATCAGGTCTTGTTTTGTCCTGTTGAATAAGTTCTTTTGGTCTTTCTTGAACTGCTTTGTTTGCTATTTCAATAACTTTGTCATATATTTCATCAGCATTTTCTCTGCCGTAAACATTTGCGATTGCACTTTTTAGTTCCCTATGAATTCTGTTATTCACAGTAACGTTTTGTTGTTCGGCTTCCATTTGTTCTGCCGGTACAACATATACTCCTTCAGCATAAACCGGTGCTGATAATAGTAGTATCCCCAAAATGAAAACAAAAAATAATTTAATCTGGTACATATATCCCTCTCTCATGTGAGAGTTTATCATAAATAAGATTATTTTCAATATGCAACTTTGATATGCTGTATTCCTTGATATATAACTAAAAAGACCTCATTTTGAGGTCTTTTTGCTAAATGTTTAGTAATAAAAATTTACTGTCTTTTAATGCCATAACTGAATGTTCTTTTTCTTTCTCAAACATTATTATTTCATTTTTATCAACTTTGAATTTTTCGGCGTTAAAATGAATTTCAATTTCTCCTTCAAGAACCAATACTGCGGCATCTTTTACTGATACGTGGGTATTTATAATTTCATCTTTCTTTAGCGCTATAATTGCTAATTTGCTATCGCCATCTTGTAATAGAATTTTTTTATCAAATTCTTTTGTTTCAAATTCGATTAAATCTTTTGCTTTTAGTACTTTGTAGAACATATTTACCTCCTTTTAGTTACAATTCATTTAAATCTATATTGATAAAAATGACATCAAACATATGAGCAGGTGTTGCTACTAATTTTAAGAATATTCGAAAACTAAACAATAATATGAATTATATTAATTATAAATTTATTGGATGGGTTTTAAAATTTTATCTGATTGTATTGTTTTTGAAGATGATAGGTTGTTGTTTGTTATATAATGTGCTTTTTTAGGTAATTCAAATCCAAAATCACACGTTTGGTTTTTGTCGCTTTTTGCATAAACTTTGCCATTGTGAGCATCTATTATTTGTTTTGATAAGTATAAACCAAGACCTGTTGCTGTTTTTTGATATTTTGCATCCGAATTATGTTTATATTTTTCAAAGATTTCTTTTAACTTGTCTTGTGGTATGTATTCGCTTTTATTTCTTACATTAAAGCATATTGAAGATGTTTGGTCTTTAATGCTTATATTAATAATTGAATTTTTAAATCCGTAAGTTATTGCATTTCCGAGAAAATTCACAATTACTCTTTTTATCTGAAATTTGTCAGCAATTATATATATTTCCTTTTTATCGGGATAAATTCGAATTTGTTGTTCTTTTACGGATAAAAGGTTTGATAAACTTTCTGTTATTGTTTGTACAAGTTCCACAAGGTCAAATCTTTCCGGTATTATTTTAGTTTCACCGCTTTCATATTGGTAGGAATCTAATATGGTGAAAATTAGTTCATTCATATAGTTGCAAGAACTTTTCATTTGAGTAATTATTTCTTTTTGTTCTTCGCTCAAATCTCCTAAAATCCCTGATAAAAGCAAGTTTGCTGCTTGAAGTTGAGCATTTGTGGGTGTTTTTAAATCGTGTGTAAGGGTTGCAATATATGAGGATTTACTACCTTCAATTTCTTTTTCTGTATCTGTATTTACAAGGATAACAACTATTTTTACAACTTTCCCCAGTATATTTTTGATGGGTATTTTAGTAATTTTAAACCAGTATTTTGTGTGATTTATTTCTACTTGTCGTTCTGATGAGGAGCTGTTTCCTGTCGTTAGGATTATTTTATCTTCTTCTATATCTGGTTGTGCATTTTCGTATATTTTATATATGTTTTTACCGATTATTTTCTCGGTTTTGGTGTTTAAAAATTTTGCGAATTGGTTATTTGCTAAAAGTATTTTTCCGTTTGTATCTTTTAAGAATATTATAAATGGTGAATTGTTTATAACCGAATCCATTTGTGTGTATTGGGTAACGAAATTCTCATTAATTTGTTTAGTTCTAAGGTTATCCAGATGGCGAGTTACCAGGACTGTTGCTATAATAATCATGTAAAATGTACTTTCTTTAGTAACCGAATTTGCCATGTTTGGAATTAACGATAGTGCTATAGCAACTAAAAATAACATACAAATAAACGCAACGCCTATTGTTGCATACTTAAACTTAATCATATTAAACTAACCCCGTGTATTACATAAGTAATAATTATGCTCATATTGTATAATACAAAATTACGAGTTGAACATTAGAAACATGGCTAATATTTCTTTCATACTGGATAATATGTTAAATTCATAAAATAATATATTCATATTAGATTTGAAAGTTCAAATTCTTTAAAAGGTTGATTTAATTTTATTGCTAATTTGAAATAATAAAATTGTTATCACCTTTGGAGGGATTTTTTTTACTATGAATATGCATGAACAGTGTTTGCTACGTTATTTAACACATCCTGATGAATTGTCTTACAATACAGAAATTTTGAAATTAACTAATAAAATATTAGAACATAGATTTGTAGTAAAAAATATTCTTGCCAATGTTTCAGTGTTAAATTATACTGAAGGGGTAAATAACGTTACTGAATGTCTTTAATCTGATACTATACGTAGTCGTTTGTATTTGATTAATGACGTATAGCGAAGGTTGGTATTATGTTAAAGAGATTTTTATATATTCTATGGGTATCGGTATTTTTAGTACTATTGTTTTTGGGTGTGAAAAATGGTGGATTATTAACCTTTTTAGATTCTATGGAGAATAGAACTTTCGATATTCGTCAAAGTATTATTGCGAAATCTCATTATAGAAAACATAATCCCAATATTGTAATTGCAGCAATAGATGATGCAAGTTATGAATATGTATTGGATAATTATGGTGAATGGCCATTAAGAAGAGATGTTTATGCCAAAATTGTAGATTATATAGAGGCGCAAAATCCCAAAAGTATAGCTTTTGATTTGATGTTTGTACGCTCAATGAAAAGTGATGAAGCCTCAGATAATGCGTTAATAAATATATTCAAAAAGTATGATAATGTATATACCGCAATGAATTTGGATAACCAACCTCAAGATTTGCGCCTACCGCCGGAACTGTCACTTCCATCAATAAAACCTTATCCAAATACTGATGATACTGTTGAATATTCAAATTGCAGAATAATATTAAGAGGAATTTTAGATGCAACATCAAATATCGGGATGATAAATGTATCAAGATCAAGTGATGGTGTTTTGCGTAGAATGCCTTTATATTTGAAATATCAAGGAAAGTATTATCCGCAATTAGGTTATCTTTTAGCTAATGATTTAAGTGGTGAAAACGGGTTAAAGAATATTCGTCCTGATAAAGAGGCAAGTGTTATTCTAAATTGGTATGGACCTGCTGAAACATTTGAAAATATTCCATTATATAAGCTTATAAAAGCTGCAGAGGGTAAAGAAGAACTGGATTATGATTTTAGTAATAAAATTGTATATTTTGGCGCAACAGCATCCAGTTTGTTTGATATAAAAACTGTTCCTGTAGATAAAGTATATCCAGGTGTTGAAGTTCAGACAACTTATGTAAATAATTTACTTGATGGCAGTCTTATTCATAAAGTTCCATTGGGTGTAAATCTTTTAATTGCTTTACTATTAGCAATAATAACAGTATTATGTGTGTTTAGAATTTCCTCAATGCCTGTTGCATTTTGTCTATCAGCAACGATTTATACTGTTTATGTGATGTTTACATATTATGCTATGCAATTTAAAAATTTATGGTTTGAAATAGTAAATCCATTGATTTGTGTTTTGTTTGCGTTTATTGTCACTGTAATTATAAAGTATTTGATAAAATCAAGAGATTTTGATCAACAGTACAAACTTGCAACAACAGATGGTTTAACGGAATTGTACAATCACAGATATTTTCAAGAACAGTTGCAGGTTCAGGTAAATCATTCTAATCGTTACGGAAATCCTGTATCTTTGATAATAATAGATATTGATTTTTTCAAGCAATTTAATGACAAATACGGACACCAATCAGGAGATGCCGTGTTAAGACAAGTTGCGATGACATTAAAGAAAAATGTAAGATTGACCGATATAGTATGTAGGTATGGCGGAGAAGAAATGAGTATAATTCTTCCAAATACCAAATATGAGGAAGCTGTTAATATTGCAAAAAAACTCTGTACAATAATTTCTTCCAAGCAGTTCAAGTTAACGAACTCAAGAGAAAGCAATGTGACAATCAGTTTGGGTGTTGCTTCTATTGGCGAAGATGGTGTAACACCATCAGAAATTATTGAATCAGCAGACAAAAGATTATATAATGCAAAAGAAAACGGCAGAAACAGGGTTAATTGATAAGAAACTAACAAATATATGAATGAATTTATCGACTCAATAATAAATACAAAAGATTTACCGAAGGATTATCCGGTAGTTCCTGCTTTAATTGAAAATAATGAAAAGCAGATTAAGCAGTTGAGCACATTTTTGATGAATGAAAAAAAACTTGCTTTAGTAAGCGGATTTAAAGGAAGCGGAAAATCTGATGTTGTAAATTTTGTTATCAGAAATTTAAAAGATGACGTACTTGTTTTACACTATACCTGTTTTGAAACAACAATTCTTGATGATATGTTGTTGAGTTTTTATGAGAAATTCAGAAATTATGTTCTAAAAGGAACAATACCTCAACCGCGAGTTAAAGTCGAAAATTTTACACAAATGATAAATTCATACTTTAACTATGTTTTAAATCCTATCATTATAGTTATAGATTCATTTGAGGCTATTGTTAAAGAGAATAGAGAAAGTATTATTGATTTTTTGAAGCATTTAAGTAAGTTTCCAAATGTTAAAATTGTTATGATATCTTCTGTATTTAAAATGGAGACATTTGAAGGTTTTGATTATGAAACGGTTACTATGTTGCCATTGTCACAAAAATTATTTGAAAAATATTTGAAAGATAATGGAATTAAAAATATTGGTGTCTTTTCAAATGAGTTATATAAAATTTCAAAAGGATATTACAAGAATGTTGAATTTGCAATAAACGTTATCAAGTTGCGAAACTTAACACTTGTGAAATTTTTAGAAAATTACACCAAAAGTTATATGTCCTATTCTGAATTTATAGTAAGGGAACTTTTATCATTTGTGGATCCTGTTAGTGCTCATTTGTTCAGGTTACTTACAGTAATGAGGATTCCAATTCATATAAATCTTTTAAAAACATTACATTTGTATAATGAAGAACAGATTATATATTTTATTCAAAATTCAATATTATCATACGAGGGTAATTGTATTTATTTGAAGGAATCTTTGAGGAATGTTATTGAAAATCAAATTCCTGATAATGTAATGATAAAATTACATTCAGCTTGTATTGATTTATATAATACACAATTACCATTGAAACCTGCAGAAAGAGATTTGTTATTATCTCGTCAAACAATGCGTAATGAAATTGAGTATCACAGTATGTTTATTCCAAAACGTCCTGTAATACCGCCAAAACCTGTGAAAAAGGAACCTGTAGAACCTCCAAAACAACTTCCTCCAATAGAGAATGCCCAAGTTGTTGAGGATACTAAACCACAAGCATCTGAGGTGAAAGAAGAAACAAAAGAAGATAAAATCAATAAAATCAGTTTCATTATAGAAGATGAATCTATGCTTGATAATATTGCTGATTCAATAAATTCTTATATAACAACAACAAATCAAGCAACTCAGATTGAAAAAGAAACATCATTAATGAACTTGCAGCAAATTTTAAATCTTGCACGTTCAGAAGAAAATAATTATAACTATAAACACGTAGTTCAACTTTATCAAACCGCATTGACCAAAACTTCAGATGATGATTTTTATAAGTTTTTGCCATCTATTTATATAAAATTAGCTCAAGCATATCAGCACTTGTCAGATTTATATAATGCAATGGAATATTATACTCAGGCACATGATTTCTATTATAATGCTTCTAATTTTGACAAAGTGTATGAAATGAAACTCGAAATTGCAAATATATATTATGCAATGTACAAAAATGATAATGCAAGATATATACTTTCAGAGTTGGAAAAAGTTGACACCTTATCGAATGAGATGAAGATAAAGGTAAACTTAGCACTTGCAAAACTATCTGATGATCCGGCAAAAGAGTATCAATATTATAAAAAATCAATACCTCTTGTAGATATAAAAACAGATAAACATATAAAATCAGAATTGTATTATAAACACGCAGTTTTGAGCAGTGAATATGGTGAACTTAGAACTTCTGCTCAATTCTATCTAAAATGTATAGAAATCAGTAATAATCCAAAACATAATCCATACTTATCAATGGCATTATCAAATTTAGCAGATTTATATTCTGAAATAGGTTCCAGTGCACAGGCAATAAAATACTATAATGAAAGCATAAGTATTGATTTAACAACAAAGAACTATAATGGTTTATATGTATCATCTTCAAGATTAGCGGAAATATATTCTTCAACAGATGATAACAAAGCGATGGAATATTATAATGATGCACTTTCTTATGCAAGAAAATTAAATGAACCTTTCTATATAGTAAGTACATTTTTAGAATTGGCAGATTTTTATTCATTGAGACGGAATTTTGAATTTGCATACAAAAATTTAATTGAAGCGTATAAACTTGCAAAAACTACATTAACGCAGGATAATTTAGATAAAATTGTTTCAAGACTGGAAGAATTGAAAAAGAGAATAACAGTAGCAGAATTAATGAGATATCAGGCAAAATATGGAAAATAATAAAGTTTTTTATAAAAGTTATATGGAATGTTTTTTGGAAGAAAATTCCAAAGTGAATTTAATATCAAAGAATGATGAAAAATATTTGTGGGAAAAACATATATACGATTCTTTAGCAATATCATTATTTTTTGAAAAATATTCACCAACAGCTTCAACCCTTCTTGATATTGGAACTGGAGGTGGTTTCCCATCTGTTCCTATAGCTTTAAAATACCCTGATATAAAGGTAGTAGCAGTTGATAGTATCGCAAAAAAAATAAGAGCAATAGATTCAATAAAGGCAAAACTAAATATAAAAAATTTAGAACCTATATGCAGTAGAGTTGAAAATTTAGATGGAAAATTCGATGTTATTACGTCAAGAGCAGTTTCTTCTTTAAAAACAATATGTGAATATGCACTGCCTAAACTAAATTCAAACGGTTTTTTTGTTGCTTATAAATCTAAAAAGTATAAAGAAGAAATAGAAGAAGCATCAAGTGTATTAAAAAAATACAAATTTGAAATTATAGATGTGATAGAATACGACTTACCACTTGAAGAAAAAATTGATAGAAATCTTATTATAATCAAACATAAATAAACAATGTTACAAAACTACTTATTTATTATCGAGTTGTTGAAATCCTAAATTTAATATATATGATTATGTTAAAGGGGTATAGGGGTAATGGCAATAATAAATGAAGTTTTCACAGTAAACACAAAAGGTAATACAGACGTAATTGATATAAGTCCGCAAATAAGAAATATTGTATATAATCATCAGTTACAGAATGCTGTAGTTTTTGTATATGCCAAAGGTAGTACGGTATCAATAACCAATATTGAATTTGAGCCTGGTTTGTTGGTAGATTTACCTGAAGCATTAGATAATATAGCACCAATTAACAAAAGCTATCACCATGACGAAATGTGGCATCATGGCAACGGTTATTCGCATGTAAGAGCGTCAATAATCGGAAACTCTTTGCATTTGCCGCTTGTAGATGGGGTTTTGCAAATGGGGCAATGGCAACAGGTTGTACTGATTGATTTTGATAACAAACCTCGTTCTCGTCAGGTAAATGTACAGATTTTATATTAAGTGAAAAATTTTTATTAAACCTGAAAATTATTAGTAATAGTATAAATATATTCAAGAATTTCTGCAAAATATTTAAGATCAGAATTTCCGTTAAGAACCAAATCTGCTTCAGATCTAAAAGGTTTAACATATTTTTCGCCGGCGTCAGTAATGTAATGCCAATGTTTAAGTGCATTTTCCACACTTTGGTTTCTTTCTTCAACCGCACGTGTCATAAACCTGTTTTTTCTCAATTCATTATCAGTTTCAACATAAATTTTAATATCAAATACATCTTGAATATTTTGATACATAGTAGCGATGCCTTCGACAACGACAATTTTTCTCGCTTTAATTTCAAGTGCTTTAGGAACTGAAACACCTGTACCGTTAGGCAGATACATAGGAGCCATAATATCAAGTCCATCTGCTAAATCTTCTAAATCAGAGCGTAAAGTTTCTAATTGAAAACTTGAAGGAGCATCAACATCATAACCATTATCACGCAATTTATCAAATGAACCATATTTTTGGATAAGAGCAGAAATATCATTGAAATAATTATCAGTACTTAAAACAGACACAGGCATCGAAAACTGTTCAATAACGTTTTTAATTTCGTGACAGATAGTCGATTTTCCTGAAGCCGATTCACCTGTAATACCGATTAAAAACTTTCGAGAAGGTTTATTTATTAATCTTCTGGCGAACCGTTCTACAAAACTTGGATTAACTCTATTAAGAACCGGAACTTCTTGTTTTTGGTCATACAAGTATAATTGTCTAAATTTTGTTTGTAGGTAGAATGCTAATAATTCTCTACCTGAGCGGGTGTTAAAATCCGGTTTGTATATTTTGTCATTTGGGTTTAATTCTTTTCCTGATAACACTTGCATATTCTTTCTTTTACCTTGTATGAAACATATAATACACGAGAAATTATTTTTTTGCTAGTCAAAAGAAAAAGTTTTTCACAATTTTAATAATTGTTCCAATCAAATTCTTTTGGTTCTTCTCCTGGTTCTACTATATGTTCTCCGCATTCCAGCATTACTTGCAAGGACAATTTTAATTGTCTTTTATAATTTTCTCTGGCCCGAGCCAAAGTATTGGCACAAAATGTAAAGCTCGGGATTTCTTTTATTTCGATGTAATAGTAAGGTCTTCCTTCAAAATCTAAGTCTTGACCTTCTATTAGTGTCCAATTTAAGTTTAAATAATAATCTAAATCTTTTTTGGGTTCCATACTTTCTTAATTTTCCAATGAAGAATTACTTAGCGGTTGAGAAAGCATAATACCTTCTCCACCTATAACATCAGCTCTTTGTCCGTCAATAAACAGATATACAGGCAAACTAGAATTTAATTTTGCAGTTTTAATCAACTGATAAAGTCTTTTATACAAACTTTCAGTTCCGCCACCGTTAACAAATGCAGAATTTAAGTTAACAATAACTTTATCAGGTAATTCAGAAATATTTATGACTTCAGAAGCCATAGGAATTTCTGTATAAACGCCTTTTGCTCTTTCTTCGCTTCTAGGTCCTTTGATTAAAGATGTTATTGCAAAGCGAATTTGAGAACCATCAACATCTTTATTATAAACACGTTTTACTGCTTTATAAACTTCTTCATTATTTTCATTTTTTCCAATGAAATATATATTTATGTATTGTTTTTCTTTTTCAACAGGTTTAACATCACCCATAACTTCTTCAGCTACGGATCTTTCTGAAACTTGAACATCTTCAGGTTCAATTTCAGGCTTTGGCATAAAAGCATTAAATGCAACTATACCTATCACAACTATCATACAGAAACCTATAAATAATAATAGAATTTTTTGATTTTTGTTCATTTGCCTACCTTTAATCTTTAGGAATAATGACTACACCATCTGTAAAAATTTTGTTGTTTTTAATTTTTACAGTTTTAACTTTGATATTTGCCTCTTTATTATCAATTATATTAATAGAAAAGTCCAGAGGATTCAAATAATCCAAGATAAAATCTAACTTTTTAGTATCCAGGCTAATAAATCCTGAAACTAATTTTGTATTTGTATAAATAATTTCTCCATCTTTAACATTGATATCAGCTTCAAGTACGATTTTTTGAAGTTTTCTGATAAATGGAACTTTGAATTTTATAACATAATAGAATTTACTATTTTTTATAGAAACAACGGTAGATGCAATTTTAACACCATAACCGTATGATTCGCCAAGTTTATTAAAATCTTTTATAACTCTTTGATAATTAGTGTGTTTCATTGTTTTGTTGATATCATTAGCATTTAGTTCTATGTTAAAAGACATTGGCAAATCTTCAACAACAACCAAATCTTTATCAACTTTTTTTAGATAATTGAAATCACATAGAGTTTTTAATTCAATAGACGATGCGTAAATCCCTTTAATGTTCGCATCTTCAGCTTTTATTTGGGCTGATTTAAAGATTCCGTTTTTCAAATCTTTAGAACTAAAAGAGTCAATATTTACATCAAGCTTCTTAGCACTGCCATATTTTAATATTTCTTTTCGTAATGCTTTTTCTGCTGCAATTTCGGTTATTGTATTAACACCTGTAATAGCACCTACAAAAGTTCTAAATTTAGAATTTTTATCATACGGAGTTGTACAGTTGTAATCACAAGATGCAAAGGAAACAGATCCTGATGAAAGAAAAATTATACTAAGGAATACTAATAACTTCTTCATAACTCTCCGAACACTTTCCTTACAATAATCATATTCGACTCTATTTCACCTACTGCATATATATTACCACTATAAATTAAAATTACAATATCTAAATCTCCAATATTTGTAGTATTTTGAATACTCATACCGTGAGAAACTTTTTCTTTTTCGTTTTCTGAAAGTTCTTTAATTGGCAGGTTAAGGATATCGATAGGGTTTATCAGTTTATTTTTGACATCTTCTTTTGCTTTTAAATTTTCAAGTGAAACAGTATTTTCAATATTAAAAGTTCCGGCTTTAGTTCTTGTAAGTTCAGACAAAAACGCTCCGCAACCGAGTTTTTTGCCAATATCAAAAGCTAAAGAACGAATATAAGTACCTTTTGAACAACCGACAATTATTTTTGCAGTTTGCTTGTCGATGTCAAAGTCTAGCAGTTCTAATTTGGATATAGTTACCTTTCTTGGTTTTATTTCAACGGATTCACCTTTTCTTGCGTAGTCATAGAGTTTTTTACCATTGACTTTTATCGCAGAATAAATAGGTGGTAATTGTGAGATTTCGCCTATAAATTCAGGTAAAATGTTCTTTAAATCGTCAGCAGTAATTTTTTTATCGAAATTCTCTGTAACTTTGCCATCAATATCGTAAGTATCGGTATTTTGTCCAAACTGAATTTGAGCAATATATTCTTTGTCATCTTGCAGGTATTCAATGAGTCTGGTTGCTTTTCCTATACAAATTGGCAAAACCCCTTGAGCAAAAGGATCAAGGGTTCCGGTATGTCCTATTTGTTTGATTTTTGTAATTTTGCGAAGAATAGAAACAACATCGTGCGATGTTATTCCTTTAGGTTTGTAGATGTTTAGAAACCCGAACAATTACTTAATCTCCCCACGGGAAATTTTATTGATTAGTTCAGTAACTCTTGAACCTTCTTCAAGTCCGTTAGAATAAACAAATCTTAATTCAGGAGTTAATCTTAAGCGAAGCATTTTCCCAACGTGGTATCTGATATTAGGAGTGCTTTTTTCAATAACTTCTTTAGTTTTAGCAATTTGTTCTTCTGAGCCAAGAACACTGTAGATAACTTTTGCAAATGAATTATCATGAGCTACTTCAACATCAACGATGGAAACAACTCCTTCAAGACCTCTGATTTCTTTTCTTAAGATTTCAGAAATATCGCGCATTAATTCTTTTCTAACTCTTTCATTACGTAGTGTCATAGTTAATATTCTCCTGACAAAATTATAACATAAATATAAAAACCTTTGTATTTTGTAATAACAAGTATGTTTATTGTATAATTTTTGTAAAAGAAACAGACAAACAGAGGGAAGTAATTTATGTTAACAGGAAACGAGATTAGAAAATTATATTTAGACTATTTCGAAAATAAACGAGCACACACAGTAGTAAAAAGTTCAAGTTTAGTGCCGGATAATCCGACAGTGCTTTTGACAACTGCGGGAATGTTACAATTTTTACCGATATTTTTGGGTATTCAAGAATGTCCATATGATCCTGCAAGGGCAACATCTTGTCAAAAATGTGCAAGAGCAGGCGGAAAAGATTCAGATATCGAAAATGTTGGAAGAACACCACGTCACCATACATTCTTTGAAATGTTAGGTAATTTTTCATTTGGTGATTATTATAAAAAAGAAATTATTCCTTGGGCATGGGAATTTGTAACCGAAGTTTTAAAATTAGATAAAGACAGATTATGGATTACCATTTTTGAAACAGATGATGAAGCTTATGAAATTTGGAGAAGTGTAGGAGTTCCAGCAGAAAGAATTAAACGTAAAGGTAAAAAAGACAATTTCTGGGGCCCTCCTGGAGCATCAGGTTCTTGCGGACCTTGTTCTGAAATTCACTATGATTTAGGTGAACAATACAAATGTGATAATCCAAATTGTGGTATTGATACTTGTGAATGTGACAGATGGGTAGAAATTTGGAACTTGGTATTTACCGAATTATATCAAGATGAAGAAGGTAATCAATCACCATTAGGCAAGAAAAACGTTGATACCGGAATGGGTTTAGAACGTATTACAATGGTTTGTCAGGGTGTTGCTTCAACATTTGAAACTGATTTATTAAAACCGATAATGGACAAAGTGTCCGAAATGTGCGGAGTACCTTACAAAAAATCCGAAAAAACAGACATTTCATTGAGAATTATTACAGACCACGCAAGATGTGTTACTTTCTTAATTTCAGATGGTGTAATTCCTGGAAATGAAGGCAGAAGTTATGTATTGCGTATGATTTTACGCAGAGCGCTTCGTCACGGTAAAATTTTAGGAATGGAATTACCGTTCTTATACAAATTAGTAGATACAATCGTTCAAGACTATGGTGAAGCATATCCTGAGTTAGTTGCAAATAAACAAAAAGTAATTGATACAATCAAGAAAGAAGAAGAAAGATTTGCAAAAACTCTTGATAGAGGATACAAATTATTGGATGAATTTATTGCTCAAAAGAAAGATATAGATGGCGAAAGTGCATTCAAATTATATGATACTTTTGGCTTCCCGTATGAATTGACAAAAGAAATCGCACAAGAAAACGGTTTGAATGTAGATGAAGCCGGATTTAAGGCAGCAATGCAAGAACAGAAAGAAAGAGCAAAGGCTGCAACTGAGAAAATCAGTGTAACAGGCGATATGAAATATGCAAAAATTGAAAAGGAAGTAGGTTCAACCGAATTTATCGGATATACCGAAAATGAAACCTCAGATGCTGTGATATTAGCACAGGTAGAAGGTGAAGGGTATACTGATATAGTCCTTAATAAAACTCCATTTTATGCAGAATGTGGCGGTCAAATCGGAGATAGCGGTATAATTGAAAGCTCAAAATTAAAAGCAGAAGTTTTGACAACTTTCAAGGTAAATGATTTGTATGTTCACAGATGCACTGTTTTAAACGGCGAAGTTGAAATAGGTGATGTTGTGAGTGCAAAGATTGATGTTGCAAAAAGAGAAGAAATAAGATTGCATCACACATCAGCGCACTTGTTACAGGCTGCTTTAATAAAAGTAGCAGGAGATGAAGTTAAACAAGCCGGTTCATTTGTAGAAGAAAATCGTATGAGATTTGACTTTACATTCTCAAGAGCGATGACTCCTGAAGAAATTAAAAAGACAGAAAATCTAATGAATAAATGGATTGGAGAAGATTACAAAATAAATACCAAAGTAATGGGAATAAAAGAAGCTGAATTGACAGGAGCAACTGCATTATTTGGTGAAAAATACGGAGATGAAGTTAGAGTAGTTTCTATAGAAAATGAAGAAGGTTGCATTTCAAAAGAATTTTGTGCAGGAACACATGCAAGAAACTTGAAAGATTTAAGGCTTGCAAAGATTGTTTCAGAAAGTGCAATAGCAGCAGGAACAAGACGTATCGAAGTAGTTGTATCAAAGGCTGCGATTGAATATTTGAACGCAAAATCTGATGAAATTGATAAATTATCTTCAAAATTCAAATCTCATTATTTTGAAGTAAATGAAAGAGTAGAAAAACTTCAATCAGAAAATAAAGAACTTCAAAAGCAAGTAGAAAAATTGCAAGAAGAAAATGCAAGACATAAATTTGCAACATTCTTGTCAAAAGCTCAAGATATTGAAGGCGGCAAGTTGTTTATTACAAAAGTTGTAGATTTGAAACCTATTGCAATAAAAATCGGTTTGGAATTTTTATCCAACAAACTTGGCAATAGCATAATTGTATTGGCAGGCGAAACAACAGTTACGGTAAAAGTTTCAGACAATTTTGTGAAAAATGGCGTAAATGCCGGCAAAATTGTTGGTGAAATTTCAAGAGCAACAGGAGCAAACGGTGGTGGAAGACCTAATTTTGCACAAGGCGGAATTAAAGATATTTCAAAATTGGATGAAATCCTTTCACAAGTTGAAGAAAATTTAAAATCTTCATTAGTAAAACTTTAAGAAAAAATAATTTTTAAAACCCCGCAAAAATTTTTTTGCGGGGTTTTAATATCTACATAACAAGAAATGGAGAAAAATATATGGCAATTAAAATTAACTGTTTAGATTCATTTGACAAAGGTTTCTTTGGTAAGACAATGACAGAATGGTCAAATATTAACAAAGCAAGAAAAGTATCACAAAATGCATCATCTTTAAAACAGGACAGTTTTGATGATTTTAATAAGCATTTTTACGACAAAATGACTTATAGAAATCCTAAAAACATACAAGTTAGTGATGTTTTTACAAAAGAAGAACAAGTCGCATTTTCTGATCCTTTGCAAGACTTTTTTTCGTAATTAAATCTTAATAAATTTACAAAATAATCTTCATGCTTTACTATAAGTGTGAGGATTATTTTTTTTAAGAAAGGGTATGTAAAATGACAGTATTAAAGATTGAAAAGTTACCACACAATAAGGTTTTACCGGAATATAAGACCGAAGGCGCTGCGGGAATGGATTTGTGTGCAGCAATAGAAGAACCTATTGAATTGAAACCATTAGAAAGAACTTTAATCCCAACAGGACTAAAAATAGAATTGGAGCACGGATATGAAGCACAAATCAGACCGCGTTCAGGAATGTCAATTAAACATGGTATTACTTTAATAAATTGTGTAGGCACAATAGATGAAGATTATAGAGGTGAAGTTTGTGTTGCGGTTGTGAATATTTCTAATGAGGCATATACAATTCAACCACAAGAAAGAATTGCACAAATGGTAATCGCGAAAGTTGAACAAGCTGATATTGAGGTCGTTACAGAGTTAACCGAAACTGAACGTGGTGCGGGAGGTTTTGGTTCAACCGGTAAATAGTTTTATTCCTTTAAACAGATGATTACAAAAACCATAGTTAGATATATAATGACTATGGTTTTTTGTTATAAACGGAGAAATGTATGAATATTAACGAGAATGAACAAATACCATCAGAAAATCAAAGTAAAAGTTCTTATGTTGTAACTTTATTGTTAGCCTTCTTTTTAGGTTGTTTTGGAGCTCATAGATTTTACACCGGTTATGTTGGTATTGGTATTGCGCAGTTAGTATGTACTTTATTAGGTTTAACAGCACCAATAAGTGCATTATGGGCATTAGTTGATTTAATTTCAATTTCGTTAAATCAATATACAGATTCGCAAGGTAACGAGTTGGAAGGTCCAAATCCTGGCTGTGGGCTTATTGTTTTAATATTTATAGGATTTAGTTTTATATTTGCAGTTATATGGACTTTAGTAGTTTTAAGCAGTGCATCAAAATAAAATGACAGGTAAGAAAGGAGATTATTAGGATGGAATTGGAACAAGCAAAAGGAAAAAACTGGGTAGCAACATTAATGTTGTGTTGGGCTTTAGGAATGTATGGCGGTCACCGTTTTTATACAGGTAAATCTAATTCAGCTTGGGCAATGGTTGCATTAACAATTTTAGGTATTACAGCACCAATAAGTGCAATATGGGCATTGGTAGATGGTTTTACTATTGCGCTAGGCAAGTATAAACATGCTGATGGTTCTGAGTTATATGAAAGAATCAACTGGCTTGGTTATGTTTATATAACACTTATGGTATTAGCTATAATATTGATGTTGCTATACGGCTTAATGATAATAGGTATGATTGGAGCAATGATTGCAGGAACAGCATCAGGTTCATTCTAAGATTATTGCAATTATTCAAAAATATAAAAAGCGGTGTGAAAGTTTCATACCGCTTTTTGCAATAAAAAAGGAACCTTTATTGGTTCCGAATTGTAGGTAGTTATTTGTAGTAGTAGGGGAAAAAGGAGGAAAATTTATTTTTTGTTTGTCACATAATTATTATCGGTAGGCGTGGAAGAAAACTTTAATTTATCTTGTCTAATATTAAGGATTTGTTACAAATGTTTGTTAAATAAAATAAAAAGTAACCAAAAAGGTTACTTCAGGAATGAATAGATTATGTAGATTAAGGATGGTGGGAGTTAGTCAACAACTGTCGTAATTATTGCAGCTAACCCTGCAATTCCAGCAACAGTAGCAAGAGCGGTTGTGCTGTGGTTGCATTTATTGTGGCAGTTGCATCCATAGTAGTGTTTTTCAATTCTAGGAGGATGGTGTTTTGGACCTTTGTGTCCGCAATGCTTGTCGTATCTTCCACAAGCGAAACTTGGTGTAGCTAAAAATCCTAAGCATAAGATTGCTGCTATAAATTTTTTCATAATGCACCTCCATTTTCTTTCTCTTACCTTTAACCTTTCCCTTATATTTGTATAACGAATTGTTTGAATAAATTGTTCATTTTTTTGTAAATTATATTTGAATTTAAAGTTAAATAGAAATAGCTTTGATATTATTGAGTTTTGGGCTAGGGATTGGGAAATAATATAAAAGAAATATTTTAAGTTTTGTAAAAAAATAAACCTTTACTCGCAATTTTTCCAAAAAATATTTTTTTAGGTAAGTGTAGGTAGAAATATTTATATTGGTAAAGGTGGTAGTAGTATGGGTTTAATTACAAGTATTGGCTCTAAGATTTTTAATTATGGGGCAAAGGCAATTAATTATGGAAAAAGAGCAGTAAAAGTAGCACCGGATATCATTTTTGGAAAAGGTGCAGATGTATTTGTACATAGTGCAGGACAAGCAGCAAGAGAGGCTGTGAAGGGTAATAAATCTTGGGTATCATCAATTTGGTCAGGTATAAAAACAGGTGGAAAAGCAGTAGAAGCATCTGTAGCAACAAATGTTGCTAAAAACGGCAGTTTCTTAACTCAAGCTTGGAAAGCAATAAAATCAATTCCTTCAACATTAGCAACAACAACAAAAGCAGGCGCAAGAGCTGCAAAAATAGCAGGAAAAAGTTCAGTATTAGGTGGAGTAAAAGGTTTCTTTAAAGGTGTAGGAAAGAAAATGCCTTTAATAGGTAACTTAATGTTAGTAGCCTTTGAATTACCTAATATCTTTAAAGCAACAAAAGAAGAAGGAGTAGGTCAAGGTGTTGCAGAAGTAGCAAAAGCAGGCGGCAGATTAGCAGGTGGTGCGTTAGGATCAGCAATCGGCTCAGCAATATGTCCAGGAATAGGAAGTGTAGTTGGATGGATTGCAGGTGAATGGTTAGCAAGTAAAGTAGTAGGCAAATCATATACAGAACAACAAGAAGAACTTGCACAAAAACAACAAGAAGCAATCGCAATGGCAGAACAAATGGGAATGGTACCTGCCCAAAATCCACAAACAGGTTATCCTCAAGATGCAGGCACTCAAGAATTCAATCCAAATGCTATTGATCCACAAAATCCATATGGAAATTCTCCTGCAACAAATCCATTTGTCCCATACCAAAGTCCATATGATATGATGAACGGCGGCTACTATAACAACGGTTTTAACAATCCATACGCAGACGATATAATGATGAACAACTTAAAATTAAATATGATGGGCTAAAGAATAAAAAAGATGAAGCGACCTTATAAAAGGTCGCTTCTTTTCTATGTAATATTTTTTAACAAATAGTCAATTTTCAAATATAAAAATTTTTAGTATTAATATACAGGATATTATAAAAAGATAATAGGTGAAAGGGGAAAGGAAATGGGGATATTCTCAGCAATAGCAAAAGTTGCGAAATCAGCGGTTAAAGCGGTTTCAGGTCCCACTGTGTCAAAAGCATTAAGTAACGTCAAAAGGGCAGTAAAAGCAGCTCCTGATTTTATTTTTGGTACAGGAAGTGATGTTGCAGCAAAAGCGATGAAATCAACAAAGGGCTCAATATTTACAAAGATGAAAGAGGGCGCAAAGGCGATTGTAAAAGATTCGGAAGCGGCAGCAGCAAAAAGCGGAAACTTTTTTAAACGCTTATCTAATGGAATAAAATCTATACCTTCAGCAATATCTAATGGTTTTAAAGCGGGTTCAAGAGCTGCAAAAATGGCAGGTAAAAGTTCATTTTTTGGTGGCGTAAAGGGCGTATTAAAATCTGTTGGTAAAAAGATGCCATTGATAGGATCTTTAGTAACTGTAGCGTTTGAAATTCCAAATATTTGGGATGCAGGTAAAAATGAAGGGCTTGGAACTGCATTAAAAGAAACAGGAAAAGCTGTTGTTCGTTTAGCAGGAGGTGCAGCTGGTGCAGTGTTAGGAACCTTTGTTGGCGGTCCTGTTGGTGGTGTTTTGGGTTATATGGCAGGTGAATGGTTACTTGGCAAGTTAACAGGTGCATCATATACAGATAAAAAAGATTTCTTAGAAGAATGTGGCTATACAGAAGAAGATATTAATAACTTAAAAGCACAAGGTTATTCATTTGATGATATATATAAAGGTGTAAAAGAAGCATTAGAAGCACAACAAGAACAACCGACTTCTGAAGCAGAGGTTCAACCAACCGAACAACCTGTGGAACAACCAGTTGAGCAACCAGTTACTCAGCAGCCTGTTGTCACACCAAATGCTCCAGAACAAGGTGGATTAGATCCGCAATTTACTCCAAATCAATATAGTTTGGAAGAAATTGATAAGTTAAGACAATACGGGTTATCTGATGAAGATATAAAACTAATGCAAGATCTTGGATATTCATATAGTGATGCAATGGCGTTGATTACGAATATTAAAAATGGTGGAGCAACTGCTACAAATACTAATCCTAATACAAATACTCAAGCAGCAAATTCAACATCTAATACAAATTCAGATTATATAGAACCATTCAAACTTCCATATCCAACAACAGGATTTGCACAAACAAATTTCTATAATCCGAATTTATATTCAAATCCTTACACAATGGATACATATTACAACTTGCTATTGAGTAACTTAGGTATGCAAACTGGAACTTCTAATCCGTTTGCCACGGGAAATAATCAGTATAGTTTGCAAAATCCACAAAATAATTATTATGATAATTTATTTTACAAAGATGGAAAACTTGGTTACAGTGCATAATCCCAATTTGTAAAAAAAAAATAAAAGGAGCCAATATATTGGCTCCTTTTATTTTTGTGTTAAAGTCCACAAACATTGAAATCACGTTCTGCGATTGCAGTTGTGGATTCTAAGAATTCAGTTAACATTTTTTCAATTAAATTTTCAATAGTTTTAACTTCGGCCTTTAACTCTCTGTAATTTTCTTCACGTGCTTCTTTTAATGCTTGTTCGAAAATTTCGTCATGATACATAAATCAATACTCCTTCAAATCTTAACAAACTTGTTTACGGTTAATTGTTTTTGAAACTTTAATAATGGTGAATTTTTTGTTACAAAATTTTATTTTTAGTAGAGATTTAGACTATTTTAAAGTAAAATGGTGTCATATTTAGAAAAAGGAAGTTTGAATGTTAAAGGATTATGATTTAACAGGTTATGATTATTATTCAAGCCGTAGAGATATGGAAGTTATCTCTAATATAGTAGACAGTTTGAAGCAAATTTTAGAAGAAGATAGTAAACACGAATGTCCTTTGTTTTTGAAAATATCAGATAATTTGATAATGGATATAGCAAGAAAGGTTGTACAAGAGAAAAAACAGACCTTTTTGATAGGAATAACCGGCGAAAGTGCTTCAGGCAAGACCGTTTTTGTAGATAATACAATCAAAGCTTGTGTAAAAGACAAGACAGAAGGTATATACACAGTAATAAGATGTGATGATTATTATAAAGATACATCAAAGGAATTAAGAGAAGCTGGAAGTTATGAGGCCTTATTTAAGACCGGATTTAGTTTTGATACCCCGGATGCGATAGATTTAGATTTAATGAAAAAGCATTTGGTAGCCTTGAAAGAAGGTCTTAGTGTAAAATCTCCACGTTATGATTTTGTAACTTGTGAATCAGATCCAAACGGCGATGAAAAAAAGCCAGCAAAGGTAATTTTAACAGAAGGTCTTTATGTTTTGAATGAAGGTGTAAGGGATATTATGGATGTAAAAGTCTATGTATTTACACCGCTTGAAGTAATAAAAGAACGTTGGTATAAAAGAGCAAAAGAACGTGGAAAGACCGGTGAAGCTGCGGATTTGCAATTTGCAGATGTAAATCACACTGCTCAGCAATATATAAGACCAACATACCAAATTGCAGATGCTGTAATTAATGGACTTGTTAGTCAAGAATATATTCAAGAAATTACGGATAAAATATTTAAAGCATTAAAAACAATTGTTTGTTAATAAAAAAAGCCGGTATTAAAACCGGCTTTTTTAAGGAAGTAAAAGGGTGTATTAAAATGCCTTTACGCAGGTAGGGCAAGGATTTTCATATTGGATAGGTGCAGCACACCCGCAAACTGCTCCTTTTTGAATTTTTACACCATTTAGTCTTTCGCATTTTGTTAATTTAGGTTTTTTGCATTTACATTTGCATTGACATTTTTCAACTTTTTGACAAGTGTTGCATTGTCTAAATCCTGTAAATGGATTTAAGCTGTTTGGACCTTCATATGTCCATGCAAAACTTTGTGTCGGAATCGCTAATACTGCAAATATTCCTAATGTTGTTAATAATTTTTTCATACAATCTCCTATGTTTAACTTGGGTAAATCTATCGACTACATTATTTATTTTATAATTTTTAATTGAGATTACTATATCCTAATGGTTTGGCTGTATTGTCCTTTTTAATTAGCCTAATATATGAATTTTATGTGATAGAAGATTATGAATAAAAAAATAGACTTGATAAATCTATCAAGTCTATTTTTAAACTGATATAAATTCAAATCTTATTTAGCGATACTAGTATCATCTAATAAGATAACTTGAATTTCTTCACCTTCTTTAGCGCTGTAGTTCAAACCAGGAGTAACTAAACCTGTAATTAAACCGATACCTGCACCAACAGGAGTACCGATAGCAATACCAGTACCGATTTTGTCTGGTGAAGGAATGAATGAGAAACCAACACCTGCACCAGTACCAATAGCAGTACCACCAACAGTGTATAATGCAACTTTACCTGCAGTCATCCAAGGACCTTCTTTTAATGCGTAATCTTTGTAGAAAGGTTTAGCATTCATATCAACAGTTTTTCCATCTGGAGTTGCAACTTTTTCTATTTGAAGATATACTCTAGCGTTTTTGTTGAACCATTGAGGGTCTTGGATTTCAAGTACTTTACCTGAGAATACAGAACCTGCAGGGAATAATAAAGTTCCTTCTTCAGTTACGATATCTTGTGCGTTTTTGAATGTTACAGCATCACCTGCTGCATGTAATTTAGATTTGAATGCTTCGTTAAATTGAACTTCTAGAACATTACCTTCTTTAATAATATTTCTAAGGTTAGTTATAGTAACTTCATTACATTCAGCTTTTTTAGTAACGTTTAAGTGTTCAGTACCTAATACAGTTTCTTGTTTGTATTGAGATTTAACAAGATCTAATCTTTGTCTTAATTTGTAAAGTAAAACTGCAGCTTCAGCTCTGGTAAGAGTATCGTTAGGTCTTAAAGCCATTTCATCAGGGTGATTTACGTAGATACCGTAAGATAGTGTTTTAGTGTAAACATTTTTAGCCCAAGCAGGAACTGTTTTAGCATCAGAGAATTTTGACAAAATGCTAGCATCTACATCACCGTCAATAGTAATATGGCTGATAACAGATTGAGCTTCATCTCTAAGTACAGCAGCGTTTGGTTTGAATGTTCCGTTAGGATATCCGTAAACAAGACCTAATTTTTGAGATCTTGCAATAGGTGCATAGATATCAGATGATTTTGAAACATCAGAAAATTTAATAGTGTTATCAACTTCAATGTTATCATCACCCAAAACTTTTAATAATGCGCCAACGAAATCAACTCTTGTAATTCTACCTTCAGGGTTGAAGTTTCCAGCATTTAGTGACATAACAGAATCTTTAACAACGCTAGAGATTTCTGTTTGAGCCCAATAATCTTGGCTAACATCATTGATGCCTTGGTAAGCAAAAGCCGGCATCGCACCTAAAGCGATAAACCCACCTACCAATAAACTCGCTAATAATTTTTTCATTACTACTTCCTCGTCTTTTCTAATACCATATAAATTCCAACCTGATTATAATATACAAATGCCAATCTGTAAACCCTTGACGGTTAAAATCTTTACCTAGTGAGAGTTTTGAATGTTTTCAGGGTGTGCAGAATTAGACAAAATTATTTCAAAGTATTCGTTTTTGTCAATATCAACTCCCATGGTTTTGGTATCACAATATTTTTTCTTCTTCTTTTTTAAAAGTTTTTTATAATCTTGTCCCATAGCAGTAATTTACCATAAATATAGCTAATTAATAGAGAATAATGTAAAAAAAAGTTTACACTAAAGATAATAAAAATTTTGATTGCTTGCAAAATAGTAATCTTTATACTACTATTAAGATACGAACGTGCGTCGGTGTACTTTGTGTGGAAAAGTGGATATTACACACCGATAAAGGAATTACACAGTTTTAGTAATAGATTAGAAATATAAAGGAAAGCAAAGATGAATAATCCGATTATTGATGAATTAGAAAAGAATTATTTAGGCAAAGAACTTCCTGAACTAAACGCTGGTGATACAGTGAAGGTATTTGTAAAGATTGTAGAAGGAAACAAAGAAAGAATTCAGGCTTTTGAAGGAACAATTATTAAAAAGCATGGTTCTGGATTGAACAAAACAATCACAGTAAGAAAAGTATTCCAAGGTGTAGGTGTTGAACGTGTATTCTTGGTAAACTCTCCAAGAATTGACAAAATCAACGTATTAAGACGTGGTGATGTTAAACGTGCAAAACTATACTATTTAAGAGAACGTTCAGGTAAAGCAACTCGTATTAAGGAAAAAATTGAAAAAAGATAAGACTCATATTCACTGGTATCCGGGGCATATTGCAAAGGCAGAAAGAAAACTGCGTGAGCAGTTGTCTTTAGTGGATGCTGTGATAGAGGTTTTAGATGCGAGATTACCTTTATCAAGTTGTTATGAAAATATTACGAGGCTTTTAAATCAAAAGCCTCGTTTAATATTGTTAAACAAGTCTGATTTAGTTAATAAGGCTGAGTTGGATGAATTTATATCATATTTAAAAGAGCAGACCGGATGTATGGTAATGGCGACAGATTCAAAGAATATGAAGGATATTCAGCAGATAGTAAAAAAAGTAGTTGAGTTGTCAGAACCAAGAATTCAGGCTATAATGGCAAAGGGATTGCTACGTCGTCCTGCAAGGGTAATGGTAGTTGGAATGCCAAATGTTGGAAAATCCAGTATCATTAACAAATTAACAAGATCATCCAAGACGAAAATCGGAGCAAAAGCCGGAGTAACCCGACAACAGCAGTGGGTAAGAATAAATCCTCAGTTAGAACTTTTAGATACTCCGGGAATAATTCCTATGAGGCAAGAGGATCAAGAAAAGGCAAGGAAGTTAGCTTTTGTAAATTCAATATCAGAAAATGCATATTCAAATGAGCTTATTGCACAAGAGCTTTTGGATATATTGGATGAAAAGCAGGCGGAAGCATTTAGAGCGTATTATAAACTTCCTGATGATAAAGAATTAAATATAGACAATATTTCGATAGAAAGAAATTGGATGCAGACGGGTGGTAGTACTGATAGAGAAAGGACTTCGGTATATATATTACGAGATTTTCGAGAAGGGAAGATTGGAAAATTTATATTAGATAGGTTGGGGTGAGTATTATGAAAAAGATTTTGATATCATTGTTTTTGGTTGCATTAGGTTTATGTTCATATGCAGCATCTTGGGAGCGTATAAATGATAAAGTTTATTTAGATACATCCGGGATTATGTCATCTGGGAAAACGGGTTCAGTGTATTCTTTTTGGACAAAAGAATTAAATGATGGGGATGCAGATTTTATATTAGCGGAAAGAACATATTCCCAAAAGATATGGTATGATTTAGTTCATTACAGTATAGATTGTTCTGCAAGAAAATTTAAAATTGAAGAAGTTTTGATATATGGTTTAAATAACAATTTTATAGGTAAAGACACTTCTGCTCTAATGGGTTGGAACAGTATTCCTCCTCAAAGTGTTGCAGAAGATTATTTGGAATTGGTTTGTAAATATCAACCCAAGCAAGTAAATAATGAACCTCAAAAACAAGAACAAACTGTAAAAAATAATAATTCATCTTCTGCATTATCTTTTACAGAGTTTGATCCTAATGCTCCGGTTGCTAAAGCCAATGAAGCACAGCCTACAAAAACTGTAGATCCTGCAGAAATAGATAATTATATGAAGAAATTACAAACAAAAATATCTTCAAACTGGCAACGTCCGAATGTTGATGGAACATTAAAATTTTCCCTAGTTTTCAGTATATCTAAAGACGGGACTTTGGTAACTTTAAGTGAATTTAAAACTTCAGGAAATAAAGATTTTGACAATTCAGCATCTGAGGCTGTTAAAAAATCAGTTCCATTTGATGAAATACCTTCAGGCTTTCAACATAAAAATATAGATGTTCAGGTTACATTTGGAGAGGGTGTTAAGGTCTTTATTTTGACAAGTAAGTAGAAAATTTTAATATGTAGCCAATTTTGTTTTTTATTATAAAGTGTATTGTAACGAATTGTAAACGTTTTTGTTGTTTTAATTAAAGATTAAACATAGAAATACCGTATAAATAGATAAGCAAATTTTGAAAGGATACGAAAAATGGGATTGGCTGCTTCACAAGCAAGATTTTTATGTATAACGGCGCGTAAAGCTGATTGTGAATACAAATCAACCGATTTGGCTCAGCAAAAACTTGAGATAACAAATCAGTTGTCAGACATTTCCAATGAATATTCAAATGCTTTAAATTCAACCTCTTTGATTTGGAATAATATGGATGTTAGCAGTGCTTGTTCTTTGGACTATGCGTTACTGATGAGTCCATCTGCAGCAAATGATTATAATCCATATATGCTTTCAACAAGTTCAGGGGCGATAGTTTTGAATTCAAAATACGCAGCTGCTGCTAAAGCTGCAGGAATTTCAAAATCCGGAGGTTTAGGTTCTCAAGATTCAAGAGATAAATTTATATCTGCTTTAGCTTCTCAAGGTATTATTACAGAAGAGACTGCAAAAACTATTACAAGTAATTTTTACACAGTCGATAAAGAAGCATCTGAAGAAGCTGGTAAGATTGTTTTTGGGAAATCAACACCAACAAATGGTATTCCTTGGAATACTATTGCAGGTATGGGTGATGAACCTAAAGATAAATATGCTGCAGATGATTTTACTTTATCTGAATTGTGTTTGAGCGATATTGGTACATCAAAAGTCGATTGGGCTCAGGCATTATTAGCCGAAGGTCAAGTTTCTAATGTTGAATACGAATCAACTTTAGAAGATTTTCAAAAGATGATATCTTCTGCGCAACAACGTAATTTTAATAGTCAAATTATTGGTCAGTTGAATATGGATTATTATAACTATATTTCTGACGAAAATCATGATGCAGCACAAGAAAAAAAATATCAAGCGATTGTGCAGTTGGCTCAAAATTATAATAACGTAAATGAGCAGGGTTATATCGTGAGTGGTGATAATCCTATAGAATATGAAGGTAATCCTGTAACGCAAGATCAGGCTTGGCAACTTATTGTTACTCAATTGAAGAATGATCAAGAAACTTATAAGAATAAATATAAAGATACTGTTGATGAAAATGGAAATCCTATAAAGAATCAAATTTCAGTTGACAGTGTTGATCCTTCAGATACGCAAATAGGGTTTAATAGAGATAGTAATAATATAAATGATGATGGTCTTGCTTTATCTGTATTAAGTAATGGTATTGTACTTAATGGTGATGATATTGCGGATGTAGATCTTGCAGATGTATTAACAGGAAATATAACATTAATCAGTAGTGATGATTTTACATCAGAGAAATTTGTTGATGTTGTTAAAAAAATCTTTGATCAAATGGTTGCAAAACTAGGTTATGTTGATGGAACAACGGTATCAGGAGTTGGATTAAATGTTGATGAACAGTCAGCAAGTGCATTATCTTTTGCGTATAATATGATAATGAAAAGGTACTTAAATACCGGTAGAATAGCAAATTCTGGTGGTAATAGCAGTGCAACTTCAATGATAGATAACGCAGCATATAAAAATGCCGAAGAATTTAATGCTATTGGTACAACAAATTCCAGCTCTAACAATAAAAACTATGCAGTAAGTTTGAGTAATATGTTATCAGCATTCTTAACATATTATGATAACGGTTTACAAGGTGCAGATTCTCCTTATGTTGTCGGGGAAACTGTTGATACTTCTGATTATGTAACAGAAGATGCATCATATGTATATTTAGGTAAACTTCAAGAAGAAACTTATTCAATGAGTGAGAAAGTTGCTGATTTCTATGATATATTGTACAACAACATTATTGAAAATGGTTGGAGAGAAGATTCATCTATAGATGATAGTGAATATCTTGAACATTGTATTAAAAATGGTACATATTCTATGACTTCATTAAATCAATTAGATGGTTATTATTATCAGACACGATATAATGAAACCGGTTATATAGAAGAAGTATCGGATGAGGATGCAATCGCAAGAGCTGAAGCAGAGTTCAATGCAAAGAAAGCTGAGCTTACATATAAAGAAGATAAAATTGATATTAAGACAAAGCAATTGGATGCAGAAATTTCATCCTTGTCAACAGAAATAGAAACGGTTAAAAATTTAATATCGAAGAGCATTGAAAAAACCTTTACTATGTTCCAAAGTTAGTAAATAGAATTAAAAAGAATCTTTTCTGGTATATGTTTTATGCAGCAATTCATCAGGCATGAATTGCTGTTTAATATCAGGGGCATTGTGAGAATATATATAACCATTTCCAAAACCGTATTTTGCAGCATCTTTGTAGTGTGCATCTCTTAGGTGCATAGGAGGAGGGTAATCTTTGCCTGAAGCAATATCAGAAAGAGCTTCATCTATAGCACAAATGGTTTCATTTGATTTTTTTGCTCTAGCTACATAAATTACAGCTTGTGCAAGTGGTATTCTACCTTCCGGCAATCCAAGAATTTCAACTGCTCTATAGGCATCCAGTGCAATTCTTAAAGCATTAATATCAGCATTGCCAACATCTTCAGCTGCACAAGTAATTAATCTTCTGGCAATAAATCTTGGGTCTTCACCTGCGGTTATCATTTTTGCAAGATAATATATAGCAGCATCAGGATCACTTCCTCTAAGGCTTTTTTGAAATGCAGAAGCACAATCATAATGCTCTTGTCTTGAATATCTGGTATTTCTTTGCTGGCAAATTTCTTCAATAGTTTTAACAGTTAAATATCTTTTGTTATCTTTTAAGTCGCTTGCAAAATAAACATTTTCAGTAACATTAAGTGCATATCTAGCATCACCTCTTGCCAAATTTATAATGAAATCTAAAACTCCGCTTTCACATTCCATTGGTGAATAACTGTTTGCAAGATAAGAAAATCCTTTTTTGATTATTCTTGCCATACTATCGTCATCAATAGCATCAAGCCTTATAACCTGCAATCTTGAAAGCAAGGCAGGGACAACTTGGAAAGATGGATTTTCTGTAGTAGAACCTATTAAAAATATAGTTCCATTTTCAAGATGAGGCAGAAGTGCATCTTGTTGTGTCTTTGAATATCTATGAATTTCATCAATGAAAAGGATTGTTTTTTGCCCGATTCTTAGAGCTTCTTTTGCTCTATCAACGGCATCTTTAATATCTTTAACGCCTGATGTAACGGCTGAAATTTCAATAAACAAAGCTTCTGTTTTTTTAGCAATAAGTCTAGCTAAAGTAGTTTTTCCGCATCCTGGCGGACCCCATAAAATAAGTGAAAATAACCTATTTGTTTTCAACAAATTCAACAGAGGACTTCTTGAAGATATAACATTACTTTGTCCCAAAAATTCATCCAACGTTTTAGGTCGAAGAACTTCTGCGATTGGAATTTGTTTATTAATATTTTCAAGTTCCGTAAATAAATTATTCATAGTATAATTATAACACAGGGATAAATTGGAGAGTTTTATGAATAAAAAACTGTTACTAATCATAATAACAACAATTATTTTAATAACGGGTACTTTTTTTATATTTAAAAAATCTCCGCAAAGTGATAATGAAGTAGTCTTTTGGACACTTCAAATGGCTGATTTTGAACCATATATAAATGGTGTTATCTCTGAGTTTGAAAAAGAAAATCCTAATATAAAAATCAAATGGATTGATGTTCCTTTTTCAGAAGGTGAAAAACGAACTTTAGCATCTGTTCTAAGCGATACTCCGCCAGATTTAGTGAATTTAAATCCTGATTTTTCAGCTACATTAGCGCAAAAAGGTGCCTTATCTGAAATTCCGAAAAGTAACACCATTCAATTTTCGCCTGAGATAATTGATGCTCTAACTTATAAAGGTAAGATTTATTCTATTCCTTGGTATGCAACAAGCGCAATAACAATATACAATAAGGAATTACTTCACAAATCAGGAATAGAACTTCCGAAAACATACGATGAATTACCTCAAAAAGCTCAAATTGTAAAAGATAAAACTTCAGCATATATAATGATTCCAAATATTACAGAAAACGATACGATGTTGAAGATTTTGAATAAATATGGAGTCGCAACATCAACTTCATTAAATTCACAAAAATCAGTAGACGTTTTTTCGATATTCAAAAATTTGTATGATAAAAACCTTATCCCAAAAGAAACGGTTACGATAACATTACAGGAATCCTTAGAAAAATATATGTCCGGTAACATTGTTTTAATAACTGCAGGGGCAAACTTTTTAAATATGATAAAAGAAAACGCCCCATCAACCTATCAAAAAACAGATGTAGCACCTCAAATTACTGGTGAATACGGTCAGAATGATTTTTCGTTAATGAATTTTGTAATTCCTCAAAAAGCAAAGCATAAACAAGAAGCTCTAAAGTTTGCACTATTTTTGACAAATGAGCAAAACCAACTGGAATTGGCAAAATTAACAAATATTTTGGCGGTAAATAAAGAAACTTTGAAGAATGAATTTTATACAAAATATGACAAGAATGATATTATTGCCAAAGCAAGGGTAATCAGTGCTTCCCAGTTGCATAAAATTCAGCCTGTATATAGAACGCAAAAAGGTCAAAAGGATATAAACAATATAATTAATCAAGTGGTTCAAAAGATTTTAATAGGTAAAGTTGATATAAAAACTGAATTGAATAAAGCCTCAAAAGATTGGAAAAGTATTGAAGAATAGGAGAAGAAATATGAAAGCAGTTGTATTTGATAAGGAATTGAAACTTGTAGATGATTATAAAAAGCCAATTCCAAAAGAAGGTGAAGCTCTTGTAAGAGTTACGCTTGCCGGAATTTGTAATACCGATTACGAAATCACTAAAGGTTATATGGGTTATGTTGGAATTTTAGGTCATGAAGCCGTTGGTATTGTTGAAGATGTAAACGGTGCAGATAAATCACTAATAGGAAAAAGAGTTGTCCCTGAGATTAGTTATGGCTGCAAAGATCCTTCTTGCCCTTGGTGTGCCGAAAAATTATATCGTCATTGCCCCAATCGTCACACATTAGGAATATTTAATAAGGATGGAGTTTTTGCTCAATATTTTACAATGCCTGTAGAAGTTCTGTTTGAAGTTCCGGAAAATGTTCCGGATACTCAGGCCGTATTTGTAGAACCTTTAGCAGCAGCTCTTGAAATAACTGAACAACACCATATAAAACCATTTGAAAAGGTTGTTGTTTTAGGTGATGGAAAACTAGGTTTGATTACAGCACTTGCTTTAAATGCTCAAAATATTGATGTTACTCTTGTTGGAAAACATCAGAATAAATTAGATATTGCAAAGGCTCAAGGTGTTGAAACTTCATTGTTAAATGATTTTGCAATCGAGAAAAAATATGATGTCGTAGTAGAAGCAACAGGTTCAATTTCAGGGTTTGAAACAGCATTAGCTCTAACAAAACCTCGTGGAGTTTTAGTTTTGAAAAGTACAGTTGCAGCATCAAAAGAATTTAACCTTGCACCTATCGTAATCGATGAAATTACTGTTTTAGGTTCTCGCTGCGGACAATTCCCTGCGGCATTGAGATTATTAAAATCAGGAAAAATCGATTTTTCACCGCTTATTTCAGCAACTTATCCTATCGATAAGGCGATTGAAGCATTTGAAAAAAATAAAGAAAAAGAAACTCTTAAAGTGTTATTATCTTTTTAAGTCTTTTAAATTCGTAAGTTATAAATCAAATAAAAATGCCGGTTTTTATAAACCGGCTTTATTCATACTCTCTATTCTTCTTATTATCTTTTTCATACTCTGATAGGCTTTTATTTTACAACTCTTATATTAGCCTTTATCCCTGCGTCAGAATTAATCATATTAGCATTTGAATAAGCTAATGTACGCCGCTTTTTGGCTCCTCTTAATATTAATTCAACACATTCTGATCTGTTATTAGATGGTGTTGTTATCTTCTTTAGCATTTTTTATTTTCACTCCGTTAGATTTCTGATTACAAATTTTATATCGGCAGTTGAGATTTTAATCTTTAGAAATTTGTCCGTTTTATTAACAAATATTAACGAAGTCTGTAAAAGGTCAAAAAATACGCAAAAAAAAACCCTTTCTTAAGAAAGAGTTTGGAATCTTTTACAATTCCTCGTGTAGAAGGTTAGTGTGTAGTAGGTAGTGTGTAATTTATGTCTCGTGTTTATTTAATTCTTTTTTATTGTTTGCTTAACGCTTACATGTTTATAAAGTATTTTTGAAGTATATAATTGCTATATTCTTTGTGTTTATTTACAAAACTTTACATAAATTTTATAAAAGAACGCACGACAATATACGCATTGATTATATAATGCGTAAATACAGGTTATCAAATAGACAGAATTAATCTAAAAGTTCGTACAAAGATGGAGCTTCTTGTACGCTTACGTTTCCTGTTGGAACTTTCAATATTTTTGCTTTAACAGTTCTATTTGCGTATTCTATCGTAATTATATCGTTTTCTTTAACTTGTTTAGCGGGTTTTGCAGGATTGTTGTTTATAAGAACTCTGCCGGTATCAGAAACTTCATTGGCAACAGTTCTTCTTTTTATCAATCTTGAAACTTTTAAAAACTTATCTAATCTCATACCTTAATTCTAACACAGAATTTAATTTCGTGTTATAATCACATTAAGGGAGAATGAGTAGTCTATGAAGAAGTTTTTATTATTATTTTTCGGTTTAATGTTTTTGCTTATTGGAGTTAATATGCAAGCATATGCTGAAAATATTAAATTTGCACAAATTACAGACACTCATTTGGCAGCATCAAATCCTTATACTTCAAGGGTTTTAGAAAGTGCTATTGATGATATTAATAACCAGCCTGAAATTGCGTTTGTAGTCTTTACGGGTGATAATATTGCAAATCCAAGAGAAGAAAATTTAAGAGCTTTTATGAATGTGGTAAAAAAACTAAAAGTTCCATATTACATAGCTCTTGGCAATGAAGATGTTTATAAAGCAAATGGCTTATCAAAAGTTCGCTATTATGAAGTTGTAAGAGAATACTCATTTTTGAAAGGTCAAAGATCTCCTAATTGTGTCTTTAAGAAAAAAGGTTTTGTATTTATTGTAGTCGATGGTGCAAAAGAAGTTGTTCCGGGAACAATAGGTTATTATCGTCATGATACTTTGGATTGGCTTGATAAAATGCTTACCAAATATAGAAAAAAAGATGTTGTTATATTTCAACATTTTCCTGTAGTTTACCCAAAAGAAGCTGAGTCACGTGTTAAAACACATAAGACTTATAAGGTTGAAGAATATCAAAATATGCTGGCAAAACATTCAAATGTTCTTGCTATGTTAACCGGACATTTTCACGTTAATGAAGAATCAATGCAAAATGGAGTGTATTATATAAGTTCTCCATCAATGTTAACAATTCCTCAGTCCTATAAAATTATTGATATTGTTACAACAAAAGAGTTTTCACCAATTATTTATACTCAGCTAAGAGAATTTAAGGTAAAAGACGAAAAAGAATTGTAATTTTTATTTCTTAAATATATTTTTTATCATTTTTAAAATGTCTTTACCTTTAAAAATAACAGCAGCAAGAGCAATCGCTCCACCCAGAATTTTTAGTACAGTTGGAAACTTTGTTTTAGAAATAGGTTTTGCTTTTCTTTGACCTTCATAAATATCTTGTTCAATTCGATTGTATGCTTGATTTGCTTCCTGATTTGAATAGACAACTTTTTGAGGCAGCCTTTCAGGAAGCTCAATAGAATGAACAAGAACTCTGTCCGGTCCATAATGCATAGACCTATTTGCCGGATTGTCGATTTCTACTACCATACTTATATAAAAACATTATTCAGAGAAAAATTGCTACCAAGTGTAAATAAATATTACTTCACGATACAAAATTTAAAAATACACTTGCAAAAAAATTATCTTTCTTATAAGATAGACACATAATCGCAGACAATTAGTTCCTAAGCAATTAGGATTAAATAAGAAATTAGCTAATCGAGATTACACAAAGTACGAATGAATAACGTAAAAACGTTGAAGTACAAAATAAATTAAATACGATTTATGTGTAAGATTTTGCGATTAAAACTAAAAAGCAAAGTCTTTTTTAGTTTTAAGGTCGATAACAAATATGATTGTCAAAGACAATCGCAAGCAAACATTAAAGGAGCTGAAAATGGCAACAAAAGCATTTAAATCAGAAAAAATAGATGCGATAAAGGCGAAAATTGAAAAAGCTCAAGTTGCAGTTATTACCGAATATCAAGGTTTAACAGTAGAAGATATCACAAAATTAAGACGTGAAATCCAAAAAGCCGGTGGTGACTATATGGTTACAAAAAACACATTGGCAAAAATTGCTGTTAAAGGAACAGAATATGAAGCATTAACTGAAAAAATGAGCGGACCAATTGCATTAGCATTTGGATTTGAAGATCCAGTTACTCCTGCAAAAGCTGTTGCTAAATTTATCAAAGAATCTAAAAAAGGTGCTATTGTAGGTGCTGTATTAGATGGTAAATTATTAACAGAAGCAGAAACAAAAGCATTGGCAGAACTTCCAACAAAAGACGAACTATATGCAAAAATGCTTGGATCAATCAATTCACCTGCATCAGGGATCGCAAACTCTATCAATGCAGTTCTATCTCAACTTACAAGAGCAATGGCTGCAGTTCGCGACCAAAAAGCTGCTTAATCAAGCGGCATAAGTTAGGCCTTTGTGCTTAACGCAAAGTATTAGTAAATAACTCAAAATAAAAATAAAAGGAGAAAAACAATGAGTGTAGAATCAATTTTAGAATCAATTGAAAAATTAACATTATTAGAAGCAGCAGAATTAGTAAAAGCTATGGAAGAAAAATTTGGTGTATCAGCAGCAGCTCCAGTAGCAGTAGCAGCAGCTCCAGCAGCAGCAGCTCCAGCTGAAGATGCAGATGCTGAAGTTTCTGTTATCTTAGCATCAGTTCCAGCTGATAAGAAAATCGCTGTATTAAAAGAAGTTAGAACTTTAACAGGTTTAGGATTAAAAGAAGCTAAAGATTTAGTTGAAGCAGCTCCTAAAGCAGTTAAAGAAAACATCAAGAAAGATGAAGCAGAAGCTATCAAGAAAACTCTTGAAGCTGCTGGTGCAACTGTTGAAATCAAGTAGTTTTAACAGTTTATCTGAAGTAAAAAAGGACAGCCGTAAGGCTGTCCTTTTTGTTTGATTTTTAGTTTTTAATATGTTATTATGTACCTGCATGAAATAGGAGGATTTTAAATGTTAAAAGCATTAGCTGATATTGATTTTGATTATTTATTTTTAGCCGTAATAGTATTTCTTTTATTCTTAGTATTATTTGTGGCAAGAAAAGTATTTAAATTTAACATGGATACTTTTATTGTATCAATTTTTAGAAAGATTTTTCCTGAAAAAAAAAAGATAAATAATGCGACCGTAATCAATAAATCTACAGGCAGCAAATCATTAGTTCTTCTAGATGCAGGTGCAAATAAGGCAACTGTTGTTGCGACTTTAAGACAAATTATGGGAATTGATTTGCCAACAGCACAAAGTATGGTTGATAATGCTCCGACTGCGATACTTTCTAATATTTCAGATAAAGAAGCAGATATAAATAAAGCAGCATTAGAATTTGTTGGTGCTAAATTGGAAATAAAATAAACTATATAAAAATAAAAATTTTAAAAGCAGAGCTGAAAAATATTATTTTCCCTCTGTTTTTTATATTAAAAAATCGGATAAATATTTTTATTTATCCGATTTCTGTATAAGTTAAATTTAAAAATTTATATTATATTGTTAGAATGAAGCCACCTTTTTCAGCATTTTTAAGAGCTTCACCATCAATTTTTGCTCTAAGATTTTTGATATATTTATAAATATAATCTCTTGGCAATTCAAGCAAACTAGCCAAGTCTTTAGCATAAACAACTTTATTTTTGTTCGCTGCTAAATAATCAAAAACTTTTTGTTCTCTTTCAGTAAGAGATTTTTTAAGAACAATTCTAACATCATTTCTTAGTTCGTTATGAGATTTTTCGTTAAGAACTTCGTGAGCTTTTTGAGCAGATTTAGAAATTGTTTTTTTCTTTTTCTCAGTTTTTTTAGCTGGAAGAGTTGTTTTTTCAGCTTCTTTTTTGTGAGTTAAAGAAGTTTTAGGCTTTGTGGTTTTAGTTTCTTTTTTAACAGTTTCTTCAGAATCCATTTTAAGATTTTGAGCGGAGAAAGGAGATATATAAAGTTCTTTTTCCTTTTCATAAGCTCTATCAGCGATAGCACTAAGTCGTTCAACTTTAGTAGATTTCCAATCAGATTCATTTGAAATTACTGGTTTACCGTGAAGAACAATGTCGATAAGATCATTAGTTTCTTTTTTCTCCTCAACTTTTTTCCCTAATCTAGCAGCAAATTCCTCCAATGTAATTTTTTCTAAAGAACTTCTCCATTGTTTTATCTCTTCTTTGGTCAAGTATTCAGACATTCATTATCTCCTTACAAAAACTATTCCTAAATATATCCTTTAATAAGACTAATTTATCATAAACCATGCTCCATGACTCAAAATGTTTCACAACGTAAATTTTTATTTATTTTATTAACATTTGCGCCGAAAGGCTTGATTTTTCAGTATTCTTCTTACAAATTAATCTTCTAAAAGTCTTGTATTAATTTTGCCAAATTTAGCAGACAAATTGTCTATAAAATGAATTAAATACAATTCCGGTTCCAAATCTTTTTGATCCAGATCAATAATTGCGCCCCAATCAGTTCTACCGTGGTGAGCTGCAATCATTTTGGCAATACGTTTAAAACCGGCATTCATACAAGTTGAAAATCCGTATTGAGAGTGAGAAATCCATTCTTCTCTAAATCCCGGAGCATAATCAATTAAACCGGTTTCGGTATCAATAGTGTATTCAAAAATTTTGCCAAAATCGTGTAATAAGCACGCTGCAAAAATTTCATCTTGATTGGCTTGATATGTAAAATGTTCCATATTAAGTTGTGCAAATTCCAAACATTCTACAGTATGAACAAGCAAACCGCCGATATAATTGTGATGCATAAGTTTTGCAGCAGGCATTATTTTAAATTCAGGGTGTTGTTCAAATTGTGTTGATACAAATTCTCTTAATTTTTCGTCTTTAATTTTATTGATATAACTTTGAAGTTTAGCATAATATTTTTCAATATCTTTTTCATCAAGACCCAGTTTTGCTTCTTTAATTAATTCAAGAGCAGAAACCAGGCAGTTGTTAAATTTTTCATTGAAACTTGCAGATACAATTCTTACCAAGTTTCCGGTTCTAAAGAGTTTATTATCAAATCTATTTAGAGTTTCTTCCCATAATATACAATTTAAAACTGAGTCATCAACGGTATTTTTTAGTTGAAGTTTACCCATTTTAGTTCCGGCTTTAGTGTCGCCTATTGAAAATATAACAACTTCGTAAGTATCTTCTGTGTTAAACATTTTTATTCCTTTTTAATCTTGTCTAATTTTTATTTCTGTTAATAATTTTGTTATCATTACCCCAAACGAAAGATGAACGAATTTTTTCTCCTGTTTTTTCGATAGGGTGGTTTGAGTGTTCTTCTCTTAATTTGTTGAAATTTTTACAACCTGATTTCATTTCATTAGTAAATTCATCTGCAAATTTTCCTGATTGAATTTCTTTTAGAATTTCTCTCATTGCGTTTTTAGAAGCTTCTCCGATTACTCTTGGACCTCTTGTTAAATCACCATATTCAGCGGTATTTGAAATAGAGTAGTGCATATCAGAAATTCCGCCTTGATTAACAAGATCTATAATTAATTTCATTTCGTGTAAAACTTCAAAATAAGCCATATGTTTTGAATATCCTGCTTCAACCAAAACATCAAAACCGGCTTTCATTAAAGCCGATACACCACCACAGATGACTGCTTGTTCTCCGAATAAATCAGTTTCTGTTTCTTCTTTGAATGTAGTTTCTATTATACCAGCTCGACCTGCTCCGATAGCTGAAGCATAAGACAGTGCAACTTCTTTAGAATCTCCTGTTGCGTCATTTTCGATTGCGATTAAGCAAGGAACACCTTTTCCTTCAGTGTATTGACTTCTTACAGTATGTCCCGGACCTTTTGGAGCAACCATAATAACATTTATATCTTTTGGCGGATTAATCTTCTTGTAGTGAATATTAAATCCGTGGGAAAACATTAAATATTGTCCTGCGTGCATATTAGGTTTAATTTGTTTTTCATAAACTTCTGCTTGAATTTCGTCAGGAATTAGAACTTGAACAATATCTGCTTGTTTTACTGCTTCTTCTATTGTCATTGTTTTAAATCCATATTGCTGAGCTTTTTTATCGGAATTGCCTCCCTGTCTAAGACCTAAAACAACATCGCAGCCTGAGTCTTTCAAATTCATAGATTGTCCGTAGCCTTGAGAGCCAAAACCTATAATTGCAATTTTTTTAGATTTTATCAAATCTTGATTGATATCTTTATCAAGGTAAATTTTAATATTTTCCATCTATAATAACCTCTTTTCCCTCGTTTAAGTTTATTTTATCACGAAGAAATTATTATGGTTAAAGTAGGAGTTTATTTCTTGAATAAAAATATAATTAGAAAAATTTAATTGGTTGTTATTTGGTTTTCACCAAGTAGAAAAACTTTCCAGCCTTCTGCAGGTTCTGCGATTGGTCTGTAGAAATCTTTTACTAATATTTGTCGAGTTTGTATCGGGGTATAATTTTTTGAATTTAAGTAGATTTCCAGCTGTTCTGATTTTTTAGTGTAGGTTTTTTGTTTGATAATAGGGTAAAATGAGTGTCTTTTTTTTGCAATTTCGCATAACATTATGTTAATTATTTTTTCGTATTCAAAGTCATATCCACTACAAGTTGTTAATTCAAGTATATAATTCAAATTATCGCTGGTTGATATTGTAAAATACCCTAGAATATTATTATCATCTTCCAGAACGTATCTTATTTTGTACCCTTCCGTTAATCCTGAAAAGAATACTTCTTGAAATTCTTTTTTGTTCCTTATTAAAGAAGGTTTATAAATATTTATAAGCTCTGAATTATATAATTCTGCAATCGTTTCGGCATCAGAATTTTGGGCATAACGCCAGTGATAGTCATTATTTTGTTGTGGGTTTGGTTTATCTATTTTCCATAATTTTTCAGAAGCACATTGTCTAAAACCACAACCTTTTATAAATAAGTTAAATAATTCATCGTGGCATTCGTCTATTGTTACAAAAAATGATGATGCACCTTTGGCGCCAAGTTTTTGAACAACAAAATTTACTAATTGTTGTCCAACTTCATACATATTATCTTTAAAAATTAATTTGGTTATATTGATTTTATATGGATTTCCTTGTGTTTGAGCTATTGTAATAAGCCCAAGTATTTCATGATTTTCAACCAGGATAAAAGATTCAGGTTGGAATTTTAGGTTCAAAGGTAACATTGCATTTAGAAAACTGACAGGTGCATTTATAAGTGACTTTGCAGTTTTGTCATTTTCATCATTGCATAGATAAGAAACCATTTTTTTTAATTTAGGATAATCAAAATATGTAAGTCTTCTAATTTGCATATTAATATTATAAGCCTTTTAACTTTGCTATGCAATATATAAGTTTAGATATTCAGTATTGTAAAATTTAATTTATAAAACAAAATTGAGATAACAAATTTTAAAGATGCTTTGTTTTATATAAATATCAGATTTGTAGAAAGGCTAGAATAATGTTAGGTATTAATCTTGGTAGATTTTTAAATATTGGTGAAAGATTAGCAAAGTTAAGGTTGAAAAGTGTTGGCGAGGAAGAGTTAAGTCCTGTAGTAAAAGAGGCGAGAAAAGCTTTTGGTAAATCTTTGCATGGGGTTCGAGGAGATATTGCAATTTTTGATTCTAAAAATGGCAAAGCAACAGAATTTGCCAAATTAGGAGATGATGGTATTTTTCATCATTTAAAAACAAAATATGTATATAAACCGATTTTAAAGAAAAAAGGTATGAAACTATGTTCTCGTTATGATGAAATTGAAACGAAGAGTTTAGAAGGTGAAAATGTTCTAAAAATGAGAACATTAGAGCGTTTATATGATGGTGGTAGAAATCTTGTAAAAAAAATAAAGCGTATTGCATATTATGCTAAAGAAAATGAAGGTAATGTAGATTTAGTTAGAGTTAATGGGAGTAGTTTTTTAGAATATGACTATTCAAAGGGTACATTCCATAAGTTAATTTCCTCAACCGGAAAGAACAATGGGCGTACAGCATTAGAAACAGGTGTTTTGAGCTTGGATAATGGTAATTTAGTAACTCAAACAACTAAAAGAACCATATTACACGATAATTTTTAACTACAGTAATATGGTTCTATAGGAAATTTTTAAATAATCTGAATTATTTCAATTTTTCAGGTCTGCAAAAATAAGGGTTATTCTGATATTTAGCCCAAGTTATATAAGCCTGATTACCTTTTATTGTTGTTACTCCATTAGAAACGTAAGAGATTTTTCCTGTTTTTTCATCTGTTTTTTCAGAAAAGGTTTCAAGTCCAAAAGACTGAATGTCATTAGTTTTGGCCTTCATCGAATCATATAAATCATCAACTTGAATTGCTGAGAAACGGCAATTAAGTTTATATATATCGTTTGTTGTTTTCACAACTTCTTCGTACTTACAAAAGCCGCTAGACCAGCCTAAGATTTTACGATCTGTGGTGAAAGTATTTCCCTCAAATTCAGAGGTAATAGTTTCTTGATATGGTTCACAGTCTTTGAATTTTTTAATAAATTTTGAAGAAAATTTTGTAATATTCGCTGCGTAAGCACACATTCCGCAGGTAATAGTAATAGCAACACCTAATGCAAAAACTTTTTTTGATAATTTCATACTATATCCCTCTTTTCATCTTTCCAGTATTATAGCAAAAATCAGGTAATTTATCAAATAAGTTAATAATTTTCTAATAATTATTAAAATCTCATCATTTTGTATGATTTAAAAAAAAATAAAAGTGCTAATATAACAATATACTCCTTAGAGACTAAGATACACATATCCCTAATCAACAGCTATGAACCTCAGTGCATAGCTTTTTTTTTGCTTAAGTTTAGTAATTATAATAATTTTTTATAGTATAATTTAATGTATGAATATAACTCAGGAATTTGAAACAATAGCAGCAATATCTACCCCTTTAGGAACCGGTGGGGTTGGAGTGATAAGAATATCCGGTGGAAAGAGTTTTGAAATTATTGCAAATATTTCAGACAAAAAGAATTTCCCGGCTGGAAAGATTTGTCACGGATGGATTTTAGACGGTGAAACGAAAATAGATGAAGTAATAATACTACCATTCAAATCCCCAAACAGTTATACAGGGGAAGATGTTATTGAAATTCAATGTCACGGGGGTATTAATGTAGTTCAAAACATTTTGGATGTTGTTTTAAAAAATGGCGCCAGAATGGCAGAACGTGGTGAGTTTACGAAGCGTGCCTTTTTGAATAAGAAACTTGACTTATCTCAAGCAGAGGCTGTAGATGATTTAATACACGCAAAGACTTCTAATTTTGCAATTCAGTCCGCAAAAAATTTATCAGGAGTTTTGGGTGTTAAGATAGGCGAAATAAAATCTGAAATTTTTGAAGTGACTTCAAGAATTGTTGCGGGAATTGATTTTCCAGAGGATGTTGTAGAGCCTGAGTATGAATATTTAATTGATAAATTTAAAAAATCCTTAAATGATATAGATAAAATATTATCTTGTGCAAAATCATCTGATATTATGCGTCAGGGGATAAAAGTAGCAATAGTTGGACGTCCAAATGTTGGAAAATCTTCATTGTTCAATTCTTTGTTAAATCTTGATAGAGCCATAGTTACAGATATTGCTGGAACTACACGAGATATAATCAAAGAAAATATCGATTTAGGTGTATCTGTTACATTGATAGATACTGCGGGGATAAGAGAATCAAGCACTATTGATAAGGTTGAGAAAATAGGTATTGAATATTCAAAACAATCAGCCAAAGAGGCCGATTTAAATATTTTCTTGTATGATGCAACTTGCGGTTTGTTGGATGAAGATAAAGAAATTTATGAAATTATCAAAGATATGCCTCATATAGTTGTTGCAAATAAGTGTGATTTGATTGAGTTAAAAGATTTCAAAGAAATTTTACCTGATACGGTTAGGATTTCGACATATACAAAAGATGGGCTTGATGAATTGAAAAGCAAAATGAAGAAATTTGTATGTTCAATTTCACCTGAGGATACTGAATTTGTGACAAACAAACGTCAGCAAAACTGTTTAATCAGATGCAAAGAATCATTGCAAAATGCACTAAATGCAGCAGAACGTGAAGAACTGCAAGATATGATTTATATAGATTTAAAATCAGCATTGCTATCGCTAGATGAAATCACCGGCGAAGTAATTACGGATGAAATTCTAAATAATATCTTTGATCATTTTTGTATAGGTAAATAAAATAATAATTATTCAGCAAAATATTTGTCTATATATTTAACAATAATTTTTGCGGAATTACCATTACCATAAGGGTTTTGAGCCTTTAATCTTGTAGAATTTCTGTCTTTTGAAAGAATTTCAGAGCTATAAGAAATTATCTTGTCGCAATCAGCGCCAACTAATACAGAAACTCCGGCATTGATACCTTCTTGGCGTTCTGTTTCATATCTCATAACAAGAGTTGGGCATCCAAAAGAAGGAGCTTCTTCTTGAATTCCACCTGAATCTGTCAAAATCAATTTTGCATTTTTCATTAAATATACCAAATATGGGTAATCTAATGGTTTTAGAAGATAAATATTTTCGTAGTTTCCTAATCTTTCATAAATTTTGCATTTTACATTCGGATTAGGATGTACAGGAATTACAAAGGTATGATCTTTATAATTTTGAGCAAGTTGTTCTATTGCATTTATTATTCTATCTAAACGCTCCCCGTGATTTTCTCTTCTATGTACAGTAATCAATACCAATTTATCAGTTATATTGATATTTTGTTCTTTATAAAATTCACGAGCTTTAAGCATTGTATCTTCAGATAGGCAAAATAGCGCATCAATAACGGTATTACCTGTTACGTGAATAATTTTTTCAGAAATATCTTCTTTTAATAGTGCATTTTTATTTTTTTCTGTTGGAGCAAAGTGCATTGCCGCAACTCTTGATGTCATTTGACGCATAATTTCTTCAGGAAATGGTTCATAGATATCATAAGAGCGCAAACCTGCTTCTACGTGAAATACAGGAACTTTTCTATAAAAACTGGCCAAAGCACCGCATAAAACTGTCATTGTGTCACCTTGAACAATGGTTGCATCAATTTTGTTATGTTCAAAAACTCTGTCGATAGAATTTAATATTCTTGCTTGAATTTCGACAAGTGTTTGATTTTCTCGCATACAATCCAAGTTTACATCAGCTTTTAAACCAAAGTATGCCAAAGTTTGGTTGGATAATTCTTTTTGTTGTTCTGTATTACAAACTATAACCCTATATTTATCAGGGTATTTTTTTAACTCCAAAATAATGGGAGCTAATTTTATAACTTCTGGTCTTGTTCCGAAAACAAATAATATATTCTTCTTATTCATACTTGTAGTTTATTATAAAAATTATAATTTTACAATTAAACTTTTAACCTGAATTAATAGACAAATATGCTATATAAAATTTGGACTATAGCGAATATCATAACACATAAGGAGGCGAAGATGTTTGATTTATATATACTGGACTCCTGTCCATATTGTCAGAAAGTCATGAAATATATTGATTCTAAGGGGATAAAGTATCACAAGTTTGATACTAAAAATAAAGATAATGTATTAAGGTTATTATCTATCGGCGGAAAAGATCAAGTACCTTTTTTGCATGATGAAGATAATGGTGAAAAAATTTACGAATCAGATAAGATTATTGAATACATTGAAAAAATAAACGGATAAAATTATGACAAATAACAACAGAAAAAGAAATGAAAATATTGATGTAAATGAATGTGTATCAAGAGCTACATGTTCTGTAGCTCCGACTATAGCATCTTTAGAAAATCTTGCAGTAATTATATTAAAGCATTTAAGTTATTATTTAAAAGAATTAAATAATATAGGTGTTAAAAACTTACAAATTCAGCATGAAGTTGTAAATATTCTTGCAACGATGACGGCACTAAATGAATTTAGTGATCATGAATTTTATGCAGTAGTTCGCAAGGGATATTTTATTCTTGAAGAAGTAAAAAGAACATATAATGATATTGAGATATTATCGTATAAAAAGCCTGAATTTATAAATACATCCCCTGATTTTAATGAGCATACGACACTGGCTAAGGCAATAAGACTTGGTGAAAATAATAGTATTATTCCTGATAAAGACTTTGAACTAAATAAGTTTGTTACAATATTGCTTATTTCATTACAAAGTATAAGTTTAAATTTGATAAATTATTCTAATTTAGCGGAATTTGATGAAGATATTTTTCATCAAATTTTGTCAGCTTTAAATAAATTAAATAATCCTCAAATTACAAAACAAATGCTAAAAGATGAAATTCGTGAAATCTCTCTTTTAGACGTGAATTTACAGATTAAAATTGCTGAGAAATTCTTAGAATACTATGGAGGAATAAGTAAAGTCGAAGTTTCTCATTCAACTCGAAGCGGAAAGGCAATTTTAGTTGCAGGAAATAATTTCTCTAATCTTTATGATGTTCTTCGCATCACTCAAGGCAAAGGTATTGATGTTTATTCTCATTCAAATTTGCTAATCGCCCATGCAATGTCAAAATTTAGAGAATTTGAGCATTTTCAGGGGCATTACGGAAGCAAGACCGAAAATTGTATCCTTGATTTTGCAACATTTCCAGGTTCAATTTTGATGACAAAGAATTTCCGTAATAATACCGAATATTTATATCGCGGAAGGTTATTTTCAACGGATTATATCGTTCCAACAGGAGTTAAGCGTGTTGTAAATAATAATTTTGAGCCGTTGGTTGAAGAATCAATCAAGGCCAAAGGATTTTCTAAAGGTAAAATCAAAGACAAAACTTTGTTAGGTTACGATGAAGATGAAGTTGTTGCAAAATTCAAACAAATTGTTGCACAACTTAAAAACGGCTCATTGAAAAGACTTTATATTATTGGAATAGATGCTTTAACCGAAAGAGAAAATGTATATTACCACGAACTTATGAATGCCTTGGAACCGAATGAGTTTGCAATAAGCTTTTCTTATGAGGGAAAAGAGGAAAATGTACTATCTATAAATGTAGGTAATTATATTCCTTTGATGAGCAGGTTGTTGAAACTATTGTTTGAAGATTATGATATAACTAGTCCGAATATAACATTCTTTTTCACAACTTGTGATGTAATATCACTTTCAGCAGTTCTTGCAATGTCTGTAAAAGGTGTCAAAAATATTTATATGACCCAATGCTTGCCAACAGTAATAAATCCACTGGTATTCACTGTATTTGAGCATGAATACCACGTTAAAGCAATAAGTTCTGTCAAACAGGATCTAAAAGAAATAAGGGAAGAATAAAAAATAAGGCATCTGTATAGATGCCTTATTTTTTTTATGTAATTTATTTAGAATTACAATATTAATATCTGTAATGAGCAAAAGCTTTGTTAGCTTCAGCCATTTTGTGGGTGTCTTCACGTTTTTTGCAAGCAGCACCCTGACCGTTTGAAGCGTCAATAATTTCATTAGTAAGTTTTTCGATGAAAGATTTTCCGCCTCTTTTCTTAGCAGATTCAATCAACCAAGAAGAAGAAAGAGCAAACCCTCTATCAGCCTTAACTTCGATAGGTACTTGATAAGTAGAACCACCGATACGGCGAGCTTTTACTTCAAGTAAAGGTGTAGAATTGGTCATAGCCTTTTGGAAAACTTCGATAGGATCTTGTCCAGTTCTTTCTTTAATTCTTTCCATAGTAGCGTAGAAAATCTTTTCAGCTAAAGATTTTTTACCACGACGCATAATTCTGTTGATAAATTTAGAAATATCAACACTGTTATATACCGGATCTGCTAATGGTATTCTTTTTGCAGGTTTAGAACGTCTTGACATTACTTCTTACCTCCCTTTGCATTCTTTTTAGCACCATATTTAGATCTGCTTTGAGCGCGGTTAGCAACACCAGCAGTATCTAAAGTACCGCGGACGATGTGGTAACGTACACCAGGTAAATCCTTAACACGACCGCCACGGATAAGAACAACACTGTGTTCTTGTAGGTTGTGACCAATACCCGGAATATATGAAGTTACTTCAAATCCATTTGTTAATCTAACTCTGGCAACTTTTCTTAATGCAGAGTTTGGTTTTTTAGGGGTTGTTGTGTAAACCCTTGTGCATACTCCACGTCTTTGAGGACAATTCATCAAAGCTGGAGATTTTGTTTTGTCTTGTAACTTTTTACGTTCAGAACGTACAAGTTGATTAATAGTTGGCATAATTTCTCCTTTTAATTTTACCAATTTGCCCTACCTAAGTCTTACTGGGAACTTGGGCTTCGTATCCCGACTTACTACATTTACCAGCCACAAAATTCAGCACGAAATATCGACTAGTATATACAATTATGTAACACCAACCAAACTCTTTTGTCAACTGATGGTTAAGATTTTTTACCTATTTTGCATTATAATCAATGATTTTCGACAATTTATAAATTCTCGGGTATTTGCCCAAAAGTGAGAATAAAGTCATATAGACTGTTAAGCCTAATATAAAAATTTGAACAAGTGACCAATGAAATAGTATAGGTCTGTTAAATAAAAACAATATCTGGGCTGTTAAATAATTTATAAACGGGATATACTTTAAAAATTCTGCAATAAGTCCTATTCCCATTGAAAGAACAAAGAATAACAGAGCAATAAATATTGATTGCAATGCATTAAATCTTATAAAATGTGAAGCGTGTTTTTTTCTCACATATAGTATAAGCAAGATAATAACACCACCCCAACCGGCAGTAAGATATGATATTGCTGATCCCAGTCTGTCGAATATACTGACAGAAGATTTAGTCATTATTTACACCCACCGCAATTTACATAATCTTCAACAACTTGGCTATATATAAGTCGATATTCATCGTTATCGGGAGCCAAGGAAATAGATGATTTATAAGAACCGATTGCTTTTTCTATATCATTATCCAAATAATGAGCATTGCCAAGCAGCATATAAATTTCTGCATCATTTGGAGTTACTCGTAATGCTTTTTTGTATAAATCAATAGATTCTGAAATTTTATCTAATGTAGAATATAAGTTTGCTAATAATACATAAGCGTTTGGTGATTTTGGATCAAAATCTATTGCTTTTTGGAACATTTCTATAGCTTTATCATAACGTTTAAATTCAGTCATTGAAATAGCATAGCAGATATAAATTTTATATTTATCATCTGTCATAGATAAAGCTTTTTCATAATAAGAATATGCTTGTTGTTCTTCTTTCATCAAAGTTGAAGCATTACCGATACAAACTGCAACTAATTCATTATCAGGGTTTAGAACAAAAACCTTTTTGAATAATTTTAGAGCTGTTTCATAATCGTGTAATTTAAAGCAAACATTACCCAAATCTATTAGGGCACCTGAGTTTTCAGGATCAAGTGAAAGTGCTTTTTCATAATAAGCTTTTGCTTCTACATAATCTTCAATATCTTGATATAAAAGAGCAATAGCATTATATACAGCAGGATTTGTTGAGTTCAAATCAATAGCACGGTTGTAATAAAAAAGTGCTTTTGAAAAGTTTTTCCACTCAGCAAAAACATTTCCGATATTATAATAAATCAAGAAATTTTTCGGATTAATTTCAAGTGCTTTGTTGTAATAAGAAAGTGATTTTCTGAAATCTCTTTCGTAGAACCACATAGTTCCCATACCGACCAAAGCTTTAATATCATCAGGTTTAATAGCCAAAAGGCTGTCTAAAACTGACATAACTTTGTCATAATCTCTTTGCTGAATATACAATTCAGATAACTCGTGATAGTTTTCAATATTGTTAGGCTCTTTTGCCATTTTAACGACTAATTCGTTAATCTTCTCATTTAAACTCAAATTTTCCATACAATTATTATAACTTATAATTACAATTTTGTAAATAAAATAAAGTGAGCAGTTTAGGAAAATCTGCCATCACATTTTGTATTACAAAATATACAATTCCCATTTTTAAGATTATATTCAAACAAGTTATAACCATTTCTGACTATAATAGGTTTGTGGCAATTTTTGCAGTATGTGCTTGAAGTTTGAACATTGGCAAGATTGCCTGTATATACATAATTCAATCCTGAGCGAATAGCGATATTTCTGGCAGTGATTAATGTTTCAAAATCAGTTGCGGGGTAATTTGTGAATTTATAATTTGGGAAGAATGCGCTGAAGTGTAGTGGAACATCAGGACCTAAATTTTCCAAAATCCATTCACATTGTTCTTGTATCATATCAGGTGAATCATTTTCTCCTTTTATAAGCATTGTTGTTAATTCTACCCAGCAATTAGTTTCATTTTTAACATATTTTATAGTGTCTAGTATTGGTTTAAGGTGAGCGTGGCAATTTTTCTTATAAAAATCTTCACTAAAACCTTTTAGATCAATATTTGCAGCATCCATATATTGAAAAAATTCTTTAGCAGGTTCCGGGTTAATAAATCCTGAGGTAACCGCAACTGTTTTAATGTCATTTTCTTGGCATAGTTTTGCACAATCAACTGCATATTCAAAAAATATTATAGGATCATTATAAGTGAATGCGACACTTTTGCAGTTATAGTGTTTTGCAATTTGTACTATTTCTTGCGGGGATGTTTTGTTAAGTTTAAAATCAGGATTTTTATTTTTTGTAGTTTTCCAATTTTGGCAGAATTGGCAACCCATATTACATCCTAAAGTTCCAAATGATAGAACAGGTGTGTTTGGATAAAATTGATAAAGCGGTTTTTTCTCAATAGGGTCAATCGCAAGGCCTGTATTGTATCCGTATGTTGTAAGAACAATTTCATTTCCATTATTTTTTCTAACGTGGCAAAAACCTTCTTGACCTTTTTTAAGGATACAATTTCTTGGGCAGATATTACATTGAATTTTATTATCGCTTAACAAAGTTTGATATTTCATAAGATGTATTATAATACTATTATGAGAAAAATAAAACAACCATCTGTTGCCGGAACATTTTACAGTGCTAATCCGGAAGATTTAAAAATTCAAATTGAAAGTTTTGCAAAAGAGAACAGAAATATTTATGAAGTTTCGACTCGTGCGGTTATTGTACCGCATGCCGGGTTAATTTATTCAGGAAGATTAGCTTTTGAGGGAATAAATCAGTTAGATAAAAATATTAAAAATATATTTGTTATTGCACCTTCTCATAGAGTTCCATTTGAAGGTTGTGTTGTTTCAAGTTTTGATGCGTGGTTAACTCCGTTAGGTGAGATTGAAGTTAATCAGGATATAAATAAAGAATTAAACGAAAATTTCGGATTAGAATATAATGATAATGCTTTTCTTCCTGAGCATTCTGTTGAAATTCAACTTCCGATTATTCAATCTGTATTTAGGGAAGTAAAAATTGTTCCAATTCTTGTTGGGCGTGAAAATCCTGTAAATATTCAAAATATAATAAATTATTATTATAAAAATCCGGATAACGGGTTTGTAATATCATCTGATTTGAGTCATTTTTTAAAAGATAATGAGGCAAAAAATTTGGATGATATGACGGCTCAAATGATTGAATCAGGTTTGTGTGACAACTTTAAATATGAACAAGCTTGTGGCGCTGTTGGAATTTTAGGGTTGGTAAATTTTGCTCAGGAAAATGATTTTTCTTTAATAAGAATTGATATGACAAATTCATCTTCTGTAACCGGCGATAAATCAAGTGTTGTAGGTTACGGATGCTGGTTTTTATATGAAGGACAAAAAAATGAATTCTTAAAAAGGTATTATTCAGATTTTATTTTAAAATTATGCAGACTTAGTATTAATTCTCGATTTGATAGGGATGAAATCGAGGTTAAATTTCCGTATGTTTTTTATCAATTAGGTGCATCTTTTGTAACCCTTGAAAAGAAAAATCTTTTGCGAGGTTGTATAGGTTCAATTATTGCACAGCGTTCTTTGATAGAAGATTTAATTATAAATTCGCAAAATGCAGCGTTTAGGGATCCTCGTTTTAAACCTGTTGAAAAAGAAGAAGTCCCTGAACTTGATATTGCTGTATCGTTGCTTTCAACCCCGAAATTGATGAAATTTGATTCTGAACAAGATTTGTTAGATAAAATAGTTCCTTTTAAAGATGGAATTATAATAAGAGATGGAAACTATCAGGCAGTTTATTTGCCGTCAGTTTGGGAGCAGCTTCCTGATAAAAAAGAATTTCTGAATTCGTTAAAAGTTAAGGCTGGCTTGCCGAGAAATTATTTTTCTGAGACTTTTGAAGCTTATCGTTTTGAAACTGATTATATAAAATAGAGATTAAAGCATAATAGTTAATGTAAAATAATCCCAATTTTGTCTAATGAAAAATTGTTTTTCATCTAATAAACTAAAATAAAAAGGAGAAAAACAATGTTAAAAATGATTATTAAATGGGTTGTTTTTGCACTGATGATAATGCTTGTCGGTTGGCTGACACCGGGATTAACTATTGCCAATTTTTTAACTGCAATGATTGCTGTTGTTGTTATTGCACTTATTAATGCTTTCATAAAACCTGTAATATTAATGTTAACTCTTCCTTTAAATTTGGTAACTTTAGGCTTATTTACTATAGTTATTAACGCATTATTATTTATGTTTACCGCATATATTGTTCCCGGAGTTGAAGTTGAAGGCTTTTTAAGTGCCTTGTTAGCTTCAGTTTTAATTTCTGTAATGTCAATAGGATTATCAAAAATTGGTGATTAAGTTAATAAAAAAGAGGCGCCATTTTTAAATGGCGCCTCTTTTTTATTTGTTTTATATCTTAGTGTAAGTATTTTAAATATAAGTAAACTGAACTTAATACCAAAGATATTAAAGTAACTAAAGAACCATATTTCATAAATCTCATAAATGAAATTTTGTGTCCTTTAGAAGCTGCAGTTTCACTAACAAGAACGTTAGCAGCAGCACCGATGATTGTAAGGTTTCCACCAAGACAAGCACCCAAAGATAATGCCCACCATAGAGCATGAACATTTCCTGTTATGGCATTTTCGTTTGCAGGATTTATTAATTCAGAAATCAATGGAGCCATAGTTGCTGTGTATGGAATATTATCAATAATACCTGATAAAATACCAGAAGCCCAAAGAATAATCATAGTAGCAGCTTCTAAACTTCCGTGAGTCAATGTGATAAGTTGATCAGCAAGGAATTTAATACCACCATTAGCTTCAAAACCACCGATAATTATGAATAAACCAACAAAGAAGAAAATAGTTAGCCATTCAACATCTCTGTAAATTTCTTTTGGTTTTTCAAATAGTAATAAGAAAGCAGCACCTGCAACTGCAAATACATAAGCAGGAATATGAGTAATATCGTGAGTTACAAATCCTGCGATTACAAGAATAAGTGTAATTACAGAACGAATCATTAATTGTTTATCTGTAATAGTTTTTGAATTGTCAAGATTTGCAATGTGTTCCATTTTTTCAGGAGTAGCTTTTAAGCCTTTTCTAAATAAGAAAACAAGGGTTCCAATAGATACAAGGAATATAATTGTAACAATTGGAGTAAGTTCTCTGACGAAATCCATAAAACTTAATCCTGCTCTTGTACCAATAATAATGTTAGGTGGATCGCCGATAAGAGTAGCAGTACCACCGATGTTTGAAGCGAAAACTTCAGTAATCAAAAATGGAATTGGATCAGTTTCAAATTCTTTTGCGATAACAAAAGTAATAGGCATCATTAAAACAACAGTTGTTACGTTGTCTAAAAATGCTGAAGCAATAGCTGTAAAAGCAGCTAGTGCAAATAAAACTGTTTTTGGATGTCCTTTTGTTGCTTTTAAAAGATTTAATGCCATCCATTTGAAAACACCGCTTCTGCTTGCAATGTTTACAATAATCATCATACCAATAAGTAAGAAAATTACTTGAAAATCTACATACTCAAAAACACCTTTCATTAAATGACCTTCAGGTGTTTCTCCGCCAAAAGGTATTAAACCTAATAGCATAGTTATAGCCGCACCTACTAAAGCGACTACTGATTTTTGAATTTTTTCGCTAGCAATAAATATATATGCAATTAATAAAATTGCACCGGTTATAATCATGCCATGCGAGTGAATAAAATCTATCATCTTTATTTCTCCCTCTATACGAGGGAAATTATATCATAAACAAAAAAGATATCCCTCAGTATTGAGAGATATCTTTACTATATTTTACGATATACCATTTTTAAAATTTATGTTTTATTAGTGCATAAATATCGTTAAAAACAATCAATACCATAAGAATTATAAGTAACAAGAAAAATACTGAACTTATTTTATTAATTGTTTCTTCATCTAAAGGTTTTCCTCTTAGTTGCTCTATTATAAGGAACATAAAATGGCCACCGTCAAGAGCTGGAATAGGTAAGAAGTTCACAAGAGCCAAGTCTAGAGAAATCATTGCCGTTAAAAGTAATCCTGAGAAAAATCCGTTATTTTGAATTACATCTCCGCCAATTTTAGTAATAGCGACAATTCCGTGCATATCTTTTATTGGAATTTTTCCTGTAAATAATTGCCACAAACCGTAAACAAGCATATAAGTTTGTTCCCATAAATATCTGCAGCTTCCTGTAATTGCTGTTTTAATATTTTTTGTAGGCATTAGAACTTCTTTAGATTCAATCATTATACCGATTAAGCCTTTTTCATTTGCATATATAGGTTTTAATTGAATTTCTTTATCGCCTCTTAAAACTGTAATATTTAAAGGTCTTTGAGTATCAGATATTGCAGTTGCGATATCATTTGCACTTGCAGTTCCATCAGATGTATAAATTTGTTTATCTTTTAATGAATCTCTCAATTTTATTTGAGTTTCATTCAGTGCAATTTGTTTGTCGTGGTAAAGTGTATAACCTTTCAAAACTTCATCTTCAATAGTAAGAGGTTTTTCATCAGTTTTTTCAGGTAATTTTATTACTGTTTTTTCTTTGATTATTTCTTCCGGATTTTTAATTTCTGGGTTAAGGGTCAATAACTGATTTAAAACTTCTTCAGACTTTTCTTTATCTATTTTTCCATCATAAAGTTTACTGCTTTTTGCGTAAAGCGTTAATGCGTATGGTGATTTAATTTCAGAATTATTAATTTTTAAAACTCTATCACCTTTTTTTATTCCGCTTTGCCAGATAGAAGCTTCTTTATTGGCGCTAATATCACCGATATAAACCAAGCTTTGTCCGGACGGTAATTTACCCCAAACAAAAGCTGTTATTAGTACAAAAACAAAAGCCGTAATAATATTTGCAATAACACCGGCAGAAATTACAATCATTCTGTGCCAAACAGGGTGATTTGCAAATCTGTCTTTAGAATCAGAAGGTAAATCCGAGTCTTTTTCGTCATCAGGAAATGATACATAACCACCTAGTAAAAAGGCATGAACAAGAACTTCAACGTCCCCAATTTGTCTGCTCCACAAAGTTGGTCCAATCGGAAGTCCAAATCCAAATTTTGAAACTTTCATTCCTAACGCTCTTGCTGCCAAGAAGTGTCCTGCTTCGTGTACAAGTACTAAAAAACTCAGCAGTAGTATCATTATTATTAAAGACATATAAATCCCTCTATATCCTCTACCTGTTTATTTTTTAAATTGTTCTAAAAATCTTACGTCGTTATTGAAGAATAATCTAATATCATCGATCGCATATTTAAGCATAGCAAGTCTTTCAACTCCCATACCAAATGCGAAACCTGAATAAACATCAGGATCAATACCGACACCTCTTAATACATTAGGGTCAACCATTCCTGCGCCTAGTATTTCAAGCCAGCCTGTACCTGAACAAGTTCTGCAACCTTTGCCCTCACACATAATACATTGAACATCAACTTCTGCTGATGGCTCTGTAAATGGGAAGAAACTGCTTCTAAATCTTGTCGGACGAACTGCACCAAAATATATTCTTATAAATTCGTTTAAAACACCTTTCAAGTCCCCAAATGTAATATTTTTATCTACATATAACCCTTCAATTTGGTGGAAGAAATTGTTTTTACGGGAATTGATATTTTCGTTTCTGTAAACTCTTCCCGGTGCAATAATTCTAATAGGAGGTTTTTGGTTTTCCATAACGTGAATTTGAGCACCTGAAGTTTGGCTTCTTAATACAACATTCTTTGCAATATTAGTGTAGAAAGTATCTTGCATATCACGTGCCGGGTGATCTTTTGGTACGTTTAACATATCAAAGTTAAAATATTCAGTTTCAACTTCCGGAGAATCTTCGTTAGGTGCAACTGAAAATCCCAAGTTTTGGAAGATTGAAACGATTTCGTTTGTTGTTGAAGTTAGAGGGTGAACGCTTCCTCTTGGAATATATTGTCCAGGTAATGTTATATCTAAACGTTCTTTTTCTAACTTTTTATTAAGTTCCTGTTCATAAAATATATGAAATTTTTCAGAAATTGTAGATTCTAGTTTTTGAGTAATTTCATTAGCTCTTGAGCCTACAATTTTTTTGTCTTCAACAGAAAGGTCTTTTAAATTCTTTTTTATTTCGTTTAATTCACCTTTTCTGCCAAGGTATTTGAATTTGATATCTTCTAAATCTTTAACTGTAGTTGCTTTTTCTATGTCTGCAACAGCATCTGAATATATTTTTTCCAGTTGTTCTTTCATCGTTTATCCCTCTATATGTTTAAAATTTCATTATATTTTTTTTCGTAACCAATTGTAGTTTTTCCGCCGTGTCCCGGGAATACTTCTGTATCATCAGGCAGCGTAAATAATTTCTCTTTTATGCTTTTGGAAATAGTTTCAAAACTGCCGCCAGGAAAATCACATCTTCCTACACTTCTTTGGAATAACGTATCTCCGGAAAATAATTTATTATCAACTAAATAACACATTCCGCCAGGAGTATGTCCCGGTGTTGAGATAGCTTTAATTTCGGTATCGCCTATTTTAAAAATATCTCCATCTTTCACATAATTTTTAATACTTGTTATTGTTACAGGTTCCAATCCTGTAATTATTGGCATAAATTTTGGAGTTAATTCAACTTGTGAAACATCTTCTTTTGCTACATAAGTTTCAACGCCAAAAACTTCATTAAATTTGTCAACACCAAGTATATGGTCAAAATGACCGTGAGTTAACAAAATGCATTTGAGGTTGATGTTTAAGTTTTTTATTTCATCAATAAACCCTTGTCTTTCAGATGAACAATCAATTAAAATAGCATCTTTTGATTGTTCATCAATTAAAAGGTAATTGTTAGCCTCAACAGGACCTTCGACAAAAATTTTTATTTCCATTATTTTCTAACAACCTCAAAAATATCTTTACAAATTGAAAATACATCTCTAACATCTTTTAGAGCAAGCATATTAGGTCCATCACATAGGGCTTTGTCAGGATTTGGGTGAACTTCAAAGAACAATACATTAGCACCAACAGCCATTGCTGCTTTTGCAAGTACCGGAACAAATCTTCTATCTCCGCCTGAACAAGTTCCGTTAGCCCCAGGTAATTGAACACTATGAGTTGCATCAAAAACTACAGGGTAACCAAATTCTTGCATAATAGGTATTCCTCTAAAGTCTGATACTAAATTGTTATACCCAAATGAAGAACCTCTATCCGTAAGTAGAATATTAGTATTTCCTGAATCTTCAACTTTTTTTACCAAAGGTCCCATTTGTTCAGGTGCTAAAAATTGACCTTTTTTGATATTAACAATTTTATTAGTTTTTGCTGCTTCTACAAGCAAATCTGTTTGTCTGCAAAGAAATGCAGGAATTTGCAAAATATCAGCAACTTCGGCAACTTCTGAGGCCTGATCCGGAGTATGAATATCTGTTACAATCGGAACATCATACTTATTTTTAACTTTTTTAAGCATTTCAAGCCCTTTTTTCATCCCTGGACCTCTATATGAAGTAATGGATGAGCGATTTGCTTTATCAAAAGATGATTTGAATACAAAATTTATATCCAATTCTTTTGTAATTTCTTTTAAACATTGAGCAGTTTCATCTAAAATATCTTGGCTTTCAATAGCACAAGGACCGGCAAGTATAGTTAATTTATCCCCACCGATTTCAAAATCCCTTAATTTTATTCTCTTAATATCTTTCATAAGTTGATTATATGTAAAATAAAACTAAAACACAAGTAAATATAATAACCGAAATTTAGTAAGTTACGATAACTCGTGCAGGGAAATTACTTTTTAACAGATTATTCATCATTTGCTGTGCTTTTTCTTTAGAATTGAAAGAGCCAACTTGTAATGTGTAATATCCGCCGATATTTTTCACAACCGGAGTAATACCTAAACCAGCTTCTTGAATAATGCTTTTGGCAACTTCTGCTTGTTTTTCTGTTGCGTATGAACCTACAACAACTCTTGCATTAATTGTTTTTTCAGGTTCTGCTGGTTTTTCAACAACTGGTAGTTTTGGTTTTTCGGTAACTTGTGGTTGTTCTTTTTCTGCTTGAGGTACTTGTGTTTGAGCAGTAGTATGGTGTTTTTCCTCTTCTAGTTGTTCTTTTTCCTGCTCATTTTTTTGCTCATTAATAATATTATTTTCTGCTTCCATTTGCCCTACTGTAGGTCTGTTTTGATGTGGAAGTATAACCTTTTCATCTAATTCAGGTGAAAACATTGTTTCATCTTCTACTCGTTTGCCTTCATCTTCCAGTTTTAATGTTTTTAATCTTTCATCTATTGATGCAGCTGTTGTTTCTTCTTCTTCCATTGATACTATGTCATTATTAGATGCTATTCCTATATCAACATTTGGTGAAAATACTTTAGCCAGTCCCAAAAGGATTAAAAGTCCGATAAAAAATACTGATACGAAAATATTCATATCTTTGTTTGTTTTTTTATTAACTTTCTTTTTGTAGTCGTTATAAGAAAAATGAGAACGATTTTCGTATTTATTTGAATTTTTTAACATTACACACCTCTAACTTTTGTACTAGCCTGTATTATGTCAAGAATTTCTTCACTGTATTTTTCCATTATTTCAATAGCAAATTCTTTAATATCATCAATACCTAAATCCGATTTTAATGCTGAAACCGGTATTGGAGCATTTTCTGAAAGAATATTTAATCCAGTATGTATAAGAACGGATGTTATAGATTTTGTAGCGATTGAAACTGACAATTTTTTATTATTTATAAATAAATCATCCCCGTTTCTAACAACGACAACTCCTCGTCTTTCTAAAGCTTCTTTAATACAAGTTACTAAAAGTCTTTGTCTTAATACACCCTCTACAAGGTTAATACCAAACTGTTCGGATATAAAACTCAGCATATATTTGCTGTAAATAGGTTCATTGTTAATTACGTCTTCAATATCAACCATTTCGGTCAATTTTACTTCGCATTCACCACAAAATGCAACAATCGCATCGCCTTGAATATTAAAGTTTTTATAAATCCAATGAGGCGCAAGTTGTGAGCCGATATATTTAATATCTTTGTCAATATAAAGTGTTTTCATTTATTCAAATAATATCCCTGTATAATATGTATCACCGTTAGCTTCTAAAGCATGCTTTAATCTTGTACAAGATTCGCATATCCCGCAATGCTTATCTCCGCCATTATAACAACTCATTGTCAATTCCAATGGTATATTGTTCTTTAAGGCTAACATGACTATATCATTTTTATTGTAATTTATCAAGGGCGCAATTACTTTAGGTTTAGCCATAGTTGAATATTGAAACTCTTCGTTAACAGAATTTATAAAGTTTTGAGTATTATCAGGGAACGTTTGAGCTTCTTCTTTATTTGCACCGATTAAAATATAATTATATCCGAAAGAATCAGCATAAGAGCCTGCAATATTTAAAAATAGCCCGTTTCTGTTTGGTACCCATACAGATTTAGCAGAGTTTTGGGGGTTCTCAAGATCTTTACCTGTTGGGACGTTTTGATCGGATACAAGTGTAGTTTTGGTTATTTTTTTCAACCAATCAAGGTTTATTACTTCATGTTTTATCCCGTAAAATTGGCAAATCTTTTCTGATGCTTTAATTTCTTTTTCTACTGACTTTTGTCCATAATTGAATGTTATTGCAAGTTCAACATTTAATTCTTCTTTTTTTAACCCAAGACTTACAAGAGAATCAAGCCCCCCTGATAGTAATATTATTGATTTGTTAGTCATTCTTCTTCTAAATCCTCATCATCATCTTCATATTCTTCAATAATTGATACTGCTTCCATTTTTAAGTTATCAGAATATTTTGGGGAATTAATAACTTCATCAAGTATTGATCTGTCAGTCATGTTATATAAAGCAATCATTGCATTTTTCTTAACTTCTTCATCTGTATCATTTTCAAGACATTTTTTTATTGTTTCAATGGCTTTAGGGTGATCGCTATTCATAATCGCTTCGATAGCGTTAATCCTAACCTGTGCAGATTCATCCGCTAATGAATTTTTTAATGCGCGAAAAACTCTTTCGTCATCAGAAAAACTCATTTTAGATAATGCTTCCAAAACACGTTCTTTCAAAAAACTGAATTTATCCATAATACCTTGTTTTGTCTCAAGGATACTAACAAGAGGATCGATGGCTCTGGTATCACCTAATAAACCTAATGCAGAAACTGCTGATTCTCTAAGGTAAACTGATTTTTCATCTTCATCTTTAACAACTTCAATCAAAGGAGCAACAGCAAATCTATCGCCAATTCTACCTAAAGCATCCGCACATGCCAGACGAACTCTGTAATTTTCATCTTTGTTATTCAAACAATATAATAAAGCAGAAACAGCACTGGTATTTTTATGGTTTGCTATTGCTTTTGCACACATTGCTCGAACATTAATATATTTTTCTTTAGTACTATCATCAGAATAATTCGCATTTTTAAGCAATAATATGTCCACCAAATATTCAAGACTTGATGGATCTCTAAATTGGTCGGTACACCTGATAAGATACATGATTACATCAGGTTCTGTTGCATTTATTAAAAAATAATTGTAAATAGCAATAAGGTCGGATTTTTTATATTGATTTTCCAGGGAATCAATATTGGCAATGATATTTTGCGGGCTTAAAGCTCTATTTGTTAAACCGCAATCTTGAGCGAGTTTGTTAAGATTTAATCCTGTATTATTCCCCACTGCCATCCTCGTACCTGTTAATCAATAAAAAATAACCTATTCTTGTATAACATTTTCCTTGATAAATGTTTTTTTACAATTAATTGTAACATTTTTGTAAACATATGACAAAAATTTTTTTTCTTTGATTTACTATAGATGTGTAGCAGTTAACAAATGGTGTAACATGAATATCGACTCAATAAAAATTTATCCCGACGTTCATCGAACAAAGTTCAAGCATAAGCAAGAGAACTATAGTATGCCTGAGTATGATGATAAGAGTGCGGGCTTGTGTGAAGAAAAAAAACTAAATAGAGGATATTTAAGTGACAGCTTAACGAGAGATAAAAACTTCGGGGCTGTCACTTTTGGTTCTGTCCAATCTTCAGCCAATAAGGCATTAAAAGACAATTTCTTTGATAAGATTTTAAAATTATGTGACAAGCATACGGTAATCGCCCAAAACCTTGTTGCATTATTTTTGGCGGTAGGTTTAAGACCACTTGCAATTATGGCATTACCTGGCAAAAAAGATGAAGATAAAGGTGATAAAATATATGCATCAGGTCACGCAATAGCATCCGGAGTAATCGGATTTGCTTTTTCAAGTATTGTAATGTATCCGTTAGGACAAGCAGCTGAAAAAGCTAAGAAGATGTTAAGACAAGCTAAAACTCCTGATGCTAAAGATTTACCAAAAGATGTTGTAAATGCAATGAAAAAAGCCTTTAAGGTAACTGATTTGTCAGAATTAGAACATTCAAAATCATTTAAGAATGTTACCAAAATTTTAGATATGGCACCTGATGTATTTATTTTTGGTGTAGCAAAAGCTGTATTAACAATTAAATTAATCAAGCCTATTTTGAAATATGTATTTGGATTAGAGAAAAAGCCTAAAAATAAGGATAGTGAACAGGTACAAAAGGCAGCTGAAAATAAATCTATGTTAAGTATGGTAAAACCTGAGATTACAAAATTTGCAGGAGGGTTAAAATAATGAACATAACATTAAATACAAACAGATTTAACTCTCAAAATTATCAATATAATAATATGCAAAACCCACAAAGAGCATATAAGGGATATGTAAATCAAACATTCACTGGTTTAAATCCTGTAGATGCACTTCCTAGTAAGTCAAAATTTTTATCAAAATTTAAAGGTTTCATCGACAAATCATTTGATAGTTTTACGACAGGTATTGCAAAATTCTATACAACAAAATTATATACATCACCTATTTCAACTTGGTTAGCAAGCCATACCGAAAAATTATCAGGTGTAGTTGATCATATGCAAGTATTGGGTTCTGTTATTATCTCAGGTATGTATATGTCACAAACATTACGTAATAAAGACTTTGATGATGATAGAAAGAAAACTCTTGCAATAAACCAAGGATTAACATTTGGAGTATCAACACTAGGTTCTTATATTATCGACAGTAGTTTAGATAATTGGTGGGAAAGAATTACTCAGAAATATGCAGCAAAACAAATGAATGTTGCTGATCTTCCGGAACGGATTGCAAAAGTGAATGAAAGTATAATAAAGGGTGCAGAGCAAAAATATGGAAAATCTTGGAAAGCTCTAACTAAGAAACAAAGACCAAAACTTATGGATACCTTGAAATATATTGAAGAAAATGTTCCAAATACCGGAATAGAATCAAAAATAAGAGGTATGGGTGTATTGAAGAAACTTCTAATCTTTGGTACTGTTTACAGATTCTTATCACCGGTTGCAGTAACACCTTTAGCATCAATGATGGGTAATCGTTTATCAGAAATGTCAAAGGCAAGAAAAAATGCAGCTAAAGAAGCTAAATCTGAAGAAAATAAACAAAATGTAAAAACAGCAGCGTAGGTTGATTATATATATAAATAAACGGGACTTCCAATTATGGAAGTCCCGTTTTAATGAAGAAGATGATTTATCAACTATTCATTACAACCAAATGCGATGGTAATGTGTTCTCTAGGGTTAACTGCAGATATTTTGTAACCTTTAGGGTCAACAAGATAAGCAAATTCATCCCCAGTAGTTTGGAACAAGCCCATAGCACCTGATAGAGCAGTTCTGGTAACATCGATAGGAGCTTTAACAGCTTCAAATACGCCATCACCAAGACTTCTAGCAGCTGCGCCGAATTGACCTTGGAAAGCGTGTCCTAGCATGTAACCGGCATCATTAGTAACGTTTTCAGCGGCGTTACCAACGTTAGTTAATATACCACCTGCTGTTCTACCTACAACACCAATCAAAGAGCCTGCCCAAGTGAATGGCATTTCAACGAGTCTTGCAACAGGGTTTACGTTTCTTGATTTATTAACTTGTGCTTGTAGTATTTGTTTAGGTAACTTAGTCTTACAATCGCCGTTTTTGATTTCGGTAAATGCAAGTTTTAAAGCACCTTTTTCGCAGCCTGAAGGTCTGATAACCTCAACAACACGTCCTGTTACAGTAGATCCGCAAGGATAAACAACACCGTTTATTGTTACGTCTTCCAAAGTATTAGCTCTGAAATATTGACCTACGTGAGATGATTTAGCTGTTAATTGGTCTATCATTGAAAGTTTCAATGTAGGAATTTTAACGATTTCTTCTTGTTCAATTAACGCATTTTTATCTACAGGACAAGCCGGACAAATATTGTTTGCTGTTTTTGGATTAGTATCATAACCAAGAGCAACACGTACAGTTTGCATCATAGAAGCAATTTCAGCACGAGAAGCGTCTTTTGTTGGTAAAATCATATTTGGTGTAGGAGAATCTTTCAATGCTCCGTTTTGTAATGATTTAGCTACAGGAATTCTTGCCCAATCAGGAACTTTATTTCCGTCAGCGTATTTGCTTAATATTTCATCAGCCTTACAACTGTCGATATCGCAAGTCATACCTTTTGAAATTGATGCTAATGCTTCAACACGAGTAACATTTTCATTAGGTTTAAATGTATGGTTTGGATATCCTTCTAACAGATTTTCATCAACGGCTTTGGCAATAGCAGCGTTAGCCCAGTTGTTATGAGGAACATCTTTAAACTTACTTTGAGCAGACATACCGCAGTCTAGATTGAAACCTTTAACAAGCATAGTTGCAAATTCTGCACGTGAAATGTATTTGTTAGGTTTAAATAATCCGTCAGGATATCCGACAACTACGTCATTTATAGCAAGTTTATCAATGTCGCAAGCAGCCCAATGACTATTAGGAACGTCCGGGAACATGCATCCGCCAAATGGTGCAGCTGCACCTGTTATGTTTTGAATTTGTTGTGGAATTTCATAAGGAACAAGAGTTTTCTTAACTGCATTGATAGAATTTGATGTTTGGATATCTATGGGACAAGAATTTCCATCCATTTTATGTTCATTTCTTTCAATGTTTATTCCATTATTCATATTAGGTAATTCATTTAAACAAGGCATTTGAGCGGCAGCACCAGTTGGTTGACCTTCTGATGCAACTGTTGCGCCGTATATGTTAGAAGACATACGACTTGCAGGACAGCCTCTCATTGCTGTTTCTGTTGAGAAAATTGAATTAGCTGGTTGACCTACGTAATTGTTTGTTCCGTAAATTGCCTGTGGATAACCGTAAACTTGTTTCATTTCGGCTTTATCTATTTTTCCGGACTGAGGACATAACGCAGTTGATGGAACAGCCGGTTTGTCACAGGTTATTTCATTATTGCATCCACAGTCGCTTTTTTTAGGTGGACAGTCAGCCTTTTTCTGTTTTTTGCACTTGCAGTCAGGAAGTGCTTTTTTACATTTTGAACATGTAGTTTGTGGTGTTTCCACAGGGCAAGCAGGACCCGTTACCACTGGCATTGGTTCTGCCGGTGCCGGAGTGCTGCACGGGCAAGCTGCCATTACTGTTGTCAAGGAACACGTTGATATTCCAACGGCAATCGCAGCTGCCATAGATAATTTTTTAATTGACATTTTTACCTCCTTGTCACTTTGTTTTGCCTGTACCAGAATTAGATTCTTGCAAAACAAACATATACCAGATTATGTACTTTTTGAGGAGTTTAAAACATTAGCAAAATATCCTATCTGACTGGATGATATTAATTTACTATAAATGTAACAATTCCTTTAAATTAAGCAAATATTTTTGAAAATATGTTTTTATATATATAAGTATGATTTGTGTAGTATAGGAGTCTGTGTATGTTTAGTAAAGAATTTATGCGATTTTTGTTCGAGTATCAAAAAGAAGATTTTAAACAAAATGATCAAGATACTAAAACAATTACTTTTTCGTCCCCCAAAAATGGTAAATTAGCTGAAGTGTTTGTGTTAGAGGGCAAAGCTGATAATTAAAATTTCTCAAAAAAAAAGAGCCTAAAGAAGGCTCTTGGAATGTAAACTTGAATTCATTCCTCAAAATAGTGAAGTGTGAAGTGTGTGCTTAAGTCTGTTTTGTTTCTCAATAAGCACTTCCTCGTGTTTACATGTATATAAAGTATTTTTCGTATATAAAATTGCTATATTTTGTACTTCTATCTTCATAAATCTTTACAGAAGGAAAAATTTAGCCGTTCTGGCTTATACTAATATTAAATATAGATGTTTATAATGAGGTTACACTATGAATATATTAGTATCAAATGATGATGGAATTGCCGCAAACGGCATAAGAGTTTTAACAGAAGAATTATCTAAAAAACATAATGTATATGTAGTTGCTCCTGATAGAGAGCGCAGTGCTGCAGGACATTCTTTAACTATTCACACACCATTAAGGGTTGAAGAATTAGACAGTGGTAAAAATGGAGCACAAAGAGTTTGGGTAACAACAGGAACACCCGGCGATTGCGTTAAAATTGGTGTTAGTGTTCTCTTACAAGATGATGAAAAGCCGGATTATGTTATTTCAGGAATTAATCACGGTCCAAATTTAGGTACTGATATTTTTTATTCAGGTACAGTAAGTTGTGCAATGGAAGGTGCGATGATGGGAATTCCCAGTATTGCAGTTTCTTTGGCGTCATTAAAGGCTGATCACGAAGATTTCACTTTTGCTGCACAATTTGTAACTTCTTTATTGGATAAAATTTCAGAATTTCAATTCCCTAAAAAATCCATTTTGAATGTTAATATTCCGGGTCTTGGACCTGAAGATATTGCAGGAGTTGCAATTACTGAAATGGGAGCAAAACTTTTTACTGATGATTATGAAAAAAGAGTTGATCCCAGAGGTAAAGTTTATTATTGGCTTGCAGGCAAGTTAATTGATGAACCTGTTGATGCTCCGACAGATATCGCTGCCGTTCGTAATAATAAAATTTCTATTACTCCTGTTACTTATGAATTGTCAAAATCTGAAAATATTTCAGAATTATATAGAATATTATGCAGTTCAGGCAGTTGTAGCTGGTATTAATTTTCTTTATACATATTAAATTTTTTCAATAGGGCTTACATTTTTTTGAAACATAGTTTATAATATTAGTAGGGATATTATATGTTTTTAAATTGGCTCTAATCTATTTCTCTGCAAAATTATATATACAATCACGCTGGTTGCTTTTAATGACAAAAGTCGTAAAAGTATTGTAAATAAGCTATTCTCGGCAAACGCTGTTTTTATATATTAACAAAACTTAATACAAGATAAACAAAAAAGCAATTCTCACAAAAAAAAATACTTTATATAAGAGTACATAGGAAAGAGGATTAGAACAAATGAAGGAACAAGAATTAAATACCATTATGTCAGTAGTTTCAGACCCAATCGAAAATGTTTATAAAATTGAATCACATAGAGATTTGGAAGAAATACAGAGAATAATCAGGATATTTAATATCTCTGAAGAACAGCATAATAAGCATACTATGTTATCAATCAAGAATTTAGCAACATTGCATCTTGTATTGAGTAACAACTAATTCTTGTTCATGCATAATTTTTCGGTAAAAGTTAACAAAGACCTTGCAAATTGTAAGGTCTTTTCATTTGGTTAAATTATTTGAACAATTCAATAATTTCAGGAGCAAATAGTAATACTCCGATTAAGACTGCAGAAATAGTCACAACCATAACCGCGCCAGCTGCGATGTCTTTTGCCATTCCGACCATTCTGGAGTATTTGTTGTGGAAAATAGCATCCAGAGAAAATTCTATTGCAGAATTAAACATTTCAGCTGAAATTACTGCGGAAATTGTAAGTAGTAAAATACATATTTTAGATATTGAAAATCCAAAACAAATGGCACTTGCAAGAACAAAAGCACCTACCAACATATGAATTCGAATATTTCGTTCACTTTTCAATGAAAGTCGCATTCCTTTGCGTGCATTTTTGAATGTATTTGTAAAATTCTGTTTTTTATATTTTGTCATAAATAATCCCTATACTTTCCAGAGCCTTTTTTTGATGAGTAACGACGAATTGAAAATCTTCTTCTGTTTGATGATCGAATCCTAATAGATGCATTATACCGTGACTTATTAAAAATAACAATTCTTCGTCTTTTGAAATTCCTTTCTTTTGAGCTTCATCTATAACCCTATCTAATCCTATTATAATCTCTCCTAAATTAATTTCCATATCAAGAACAAATCTTTCATCTTCATCGGAATCTGCGAAAACTGCAAAGGTTATAATATCAGCAGGATAATCTTTATTTCGATATTCCTTATTAATTTCGTGGGTTTTTGTGCTGTCACAAAATAAAAAATCAAAAGCTATAGATTCATATTCTTGATTTGCAAGACAAGAATTTTCATAAATTTCAGGAGTTTCCAGATAATGTTGAAGAATTTTTCGAGTTTTACTCAAAATATCATCTGTATCAGGAGTCCAGCCTTCAAAAATATTATCTATGAATAAATTGCAATCTATCATGAATCTTTATTCCCATTGTTATCTAAGTCAGATTTATTATTGTTGTTATTGTTTTCTTCTTGAGCTTTTTGGCGTTTATTATCTTCAAGTTCGTGAATTTTCTTTTCAAAATCTTCATCAAGAATAACATTTGGCATTTCTATTTTATTTTTATTTAATTCTTCTGCAATATTTTCTTGGTATTTAATTCTGTTATGTTGCATTCCTCTCAATATTCTGCTGAATGTCATTGCAATAACTTTTAAATCTTTAAGAGTCAGCGGACTATCTGCTAACTGTCCATCATTTAAACGTTCTACAATAATTTTATCGATAATATTTTCGATTTCATCATTTGTAGCACCTTTCATGGCTCTAACAGCAGATTCAACAGCATCTGCAATCATTAAAATAGCAGTTTCTTTAGTGTTTGGTTTAGGTCCGGGGTATCTGAATTGATCAACTTTAACATTTTCAGCACCTTCTTCAATTACTGCCTGATTGTAGAAATATTTAGCAATACCTTCTCCGTGGTGTTGCATAATAAAGTCACAAATTACATTAGGTAATCCGTTTTTCTTCGCAATTTCAAGACCGTCTTTTGGGTGAGCGATAATAACCATTTTGCTTAATCTTGGATTAAGTTTGTTGTGTGGATTGCCTATACTGTAATAAGATTGGTTTTCAACGAAGAAGAACGGGCGTTTTAATTTCCCTATATCGTGGTAGAATGCTCCGACTCTTGCTAGTATTGGGTTTGCTCCGATAGCTTCTGCAGCAGCTTCACATAATGTTGAAACCATTAAGCTGTGGTGATATGTTCCGGGAGCTTCCATTTGTAATCTTTTTAAAAGCGGTTGATTGTGATCGCCTAATTCTGCTAATCCGTAAGGTGTTATTATTTGGAAAGCATTTTCTAATAATGGTGAAAGCCCTAATACTATAATTGAATTTACCAAACCGTTTATAAATATGTATTTGCAATCTCTCAAGATTAGGGAATTACTAACATCTATAAGACATTTGTCAATAAAATATAAACTTAGTAGTATTAAAACTCCGGCAACACCAAGATTAAAACCTACTTTTATAAGGTCAAATCTTCTTGTATAGCGGATTTTAGAAATTGTAATCATTCCGATAAGAGATAAAATCAAAAATACAATAGTAAATTGTGCGTTATATTGCATTCCGACAGTTAGTAATATTATAAGTAATACTGACAATAAAAATGCGACTCTAGGGTTTAAAAATATTGCAGAAATAATTATCACGGCAGGAATTGGCAGAACATAAGGTGATGCGCCAACCGGTAGTACAACGGCTGTAGCACACGCCATCATTACCAAAATTCCTGAAAGTGCAAGATAACGAGGTTCTAAATACGGAAGTTTTGCAACTTTAAGGTAAGCAATAAATATCATTGTTAACAGTAATACTAGGATATAAATTGATAAAACACCTTGCCAATTTAATTCATAAACGTTGTATCCTGCAGCTCTTAGAGCATCTCTTTTTAATCTTGTAACAGGTTCACCTTCAAATACGATTTTTTCACCCTTTTGGAAGGTTACTTTATATGGTTTTACTGAATCTTGAGCATTCATTCTTGCAATTTCTGTAGCAGCTTCATCAACTACCAAATTTGGAACGATAACTTGTTCAAGCATTGCAGAAATTACAGAAACTTGTCTTTTTGAAACATTTGGTACCAGATTATTTTGAATAAGTGTTTTTATATTGTCTTTTTCGTAATCTTTTTCTGTTATACCAACTTTTAATATATTAACAAGTGATAAAGATGCTTTTTCAAATGATTCTCGAAGGCTAGGTTCATCGACTTCGAGTAAAAAGTTTATAATAAAATCTTTTTTAGGATTGTCTGACAAATCAAACAGAATATTTAATTCTGATGCTTTTTCTTCTTTAGAAGAATTTTTCTTTCTAATTTGTAGAATTGAATTTTCAATGGTATCAAGATTGGACTTGATAAAATCATCTTCAGCAGGAACTAAAATCGGTTCGGTTTTTTGAGCGACTTCGCGTCTGTGCTGTTCAGTTCTTTTGACGTCTTCTACTGTTAACGTTTTTTGGGCAATAATATCTTTTTTACTTATTCCATTTTCAACAATGCTTTGGAAAAAGAAATTCTGAGTTGAAATTATTGCGGTTACTACTGACGTAAATAATATTAGATAAAAGACCTTAACAAAAAGTGAAGATATAAAAAACTCTCTAACTTTATTTAAAATTTCTTTATTAATCATGAAAATATCCTATTTTACCCACCTCGTATAAATCAATTTTATAACTTATATAAAATATTTCAAGATGTTAACTTATCCCATAAAAAAGAGACCGCATACGCGGTCTCTCCTTAGATACAACCTTTAACCAATTAGCCCTGATTTTGAGCTTCATTGTTTTCATTATTGTTGTTGTTTTCTTCGTGTTTTTCTTCTTCTTTAGATTCTTTTTGTTTAGCGATTAAATCTTGAATTTTTTCTTTAATTTCTTCGCCTTTTTTCTGTAAATCAGAAACTGCGTCATCTGCTTTTACTTGAATTTGTTTTGCTGTTTCATCTGCACGTCTTGCCATATCTTGTGCTGTATCAGCTAGCATTTTTCTAGTTTCTTCGCCAGATTTAGGTGCTAATAGAATACCGGCAATAGCACCGATAGCGCCACCAACAACAAAACCTGCTAAAAATTTTGATACTGACATATTTATCTATCTCCTTTTAAACTATCAACTTAATATTAATATGACATTTTTAATTTTTCATTACCTAAATGTTTACTTCTTTTTGTTAAATAATGAAAATATTGTCACAAAGCCTTTCAAAAATCCGCCAAAAACGCTGTCTGAGAATGTTTTTGTTTTGTTCATAACATTTTCTAAGCTGTTTTTAACATTACCCATACTTTCGTCAGTACTTTGTATGATAGAATTAATTGAATGCATTGTGTCATTAAGTTCTTGCAATGTTGGTTTTAACTCTGTATTCAGAATTAGAGATGTTTCGTTAACATTATTTGTTAAAACAGACATATCTTTCAATAATTTTACCAAATAATATCCGATGAATCCAACAACAACAGCAGTTGTTAATGCAAGAAATGTTAAACCACCGTTCAAAATAATTTCTGATGTCTCTATACTCATTTTAATTTCCTTTATTTATTTAGTAATCAAATTCATTTTCATTTTCGATTCCGTTTTCAGAATCTTCTAATGCTTTTGCTTTTTGCATTTTTTTAGATTTAACAGAATTGCTTAATTTGCGGAATTGTCTTTCCATTTTATACTTAACAAGATCAATAGATTCCATTGCTTGTTTTTTAGCATCGCAAATCTGTGGAGCGTGTTTGTCATAAAAATCGCAAACTGCTTCTTTTAATTCTTCTCTGGATTTTTCACCCGGTTTTGGAGCAAATAAAACTCCTGCGACAATACCGCCTACAACACCGGCTACTACACCCATTGAAAACAAAAATGCGTCATTGTTCTTACTCATAGTTGTAAACCTCTTCTTTCAAATTCAATAATATCATATTTTTTATATAATTACAAGATATTTGGTGTTTTTCCGCTCTATACTTGAGTTTTAAGCTTTTAGTAGCTTCTTTAGTGCAAAAATAACATCCAATATGTTTAGAACTTGTTTAAACGGAATTCTAAGAATCAGACAACCAAGAGCAGATAAGAAATTTTTACTGAACAATTTTTTGCATTCCCCTTTTGCATTTCCAATAACAGAAACCAAAGATCTCAAAGCAAGCATAGATTTATTAACTCCGGCTTTTACTTTTGTTAAGGATGCTTTTAATTCCGGTTGAAAGTCAAGCACTTGCTTATTCATTTCAAGAACTGCGTTGTCCCATTTCCTTAATTTTGATACTATCCAGAATCCGACAATAATTTCTGCGACAAAACTTATTGTAAAAAATAACTGTAACATCTTTCAACTTTTCTCTCTTTTGTATTATATTAAACTTATAATGTTATACAAAATATAATATATTATATTGTAAAGTAATTTTGAATACGTCTAAAGGACTATTTATGGGCAGAGTGAGATTTTATACAGCATTAGTACTGGCAAGATTAATTTATATGGCAATAAAACTTTTAAACAGGTCATCTGGAACCTCTTTTGTAGGAATGATGACCCTAAAGTTTTGTCCTGATTTTCTTGCGTATTGCAGAAAGTATATTACTAATGCAATATCAGTAACAGGAACAAACGGCAAGACAACAACATCAGGCTTATTGGCACATATTATTGAAGTAGATGGAGAAACTTTAATCCACAATGTTAAGGGCGCAAATATGTTAACAGGGATAGCAAATGTCTTTGCTTTGAATTTGCCCCAAAAATATGATTATGCTGTATTGGAATCTGATGAAGCTTATTTACGAAAACTTTATGATTATTTCAAAACAGATTTTTTAGTAGTAACAAATCTATTTAGAGATCAGCTTGACAGATATGGTGAATTAACTACAACTGCAGGTTATATAAAGCAAGCGGTAGATAAAAATTCAGGACTAATACTTTTATTAAATGCGGATGATCCTTTGGTAACTAATTTAGGTAAGGGTAAAGAGGCTTTATATTACGGTTTTGAAGAAGTTGAAATATGTTCAGAGGCTCACAAATCAACATCAACAGCACCTACAGAAGCTTTTGATTGTGTTTGCGCAGAGCCATTAAAATACAGTAAACAATTTTTTGCACAGCAAGGTCATTATTATTGTGAAAAATGTGGTTACAAGCGTCCAGTACCGGATTTTAAGGCAAAAGCAAAGATATATTCTGATTATTCAGAATTATTGTTATCTAATGAGGGTAAAGAATACACATTTAAGGTTAATTTAGTCGGACTTTACAATGCATATAATGCGCTTGCTGCGATTTCACAAGCTTTAGTTCTTGGGATTGAACCTGATGTTATACAAAAAGCATTATCTTCATATAAATCAATTTTTGGAAGAGCTGAAAAAAGGACAATCAACGGACATGATACCTTAATTCAGTTGATAAAAAATCCGACAGGAGCCAGTGAAGTATTAAAAACAGTTGATTTAGATTCAAATATTCTTATTGCAATAAATGACAATTATGCTGATGGTCGCGATATTTCTTGGTTATGGGATAGTGATTTTGAGCAGTTAAAAGATGCCAGAAAAAAAGTTGTAACATCAGGAATCAGAGCCAATGATATGGCTTTGAGGCTTAAATACGCAGGAATAAGCCAGGATAGGATTACTATAGAACCTGATATAGAAAAGGCAATAGATCTTGTAACATCTGTAGAAAATAAAGATGAGAAGATAACAATATTACCTTCTTATACTGCACTTTTGAAGATAAATAAGTTAAAATTAAAATAGATAAAAAGGAGAGTTAAAAATGCTTTTAGGTGTAAATATTGATCATATAGCAACATTACGAAATGCAAGAGGCGGAGTTGAGCCAAGCCCTGTATTGGCTGCAGAAATTTGTGAACAAAATGGTGCAACTTCTATAACTACACATTTGCGCGAAGACAGACGCCATATAAAAGACGAAGATGTCAGAACTTTGATAAAAACTATCAAGACTAAATTAAATCTTGAAATGGCTGTAACCGAAGAAATGCAAAAAATTGCGTTGGAAATCATGCCTGCATCAGTTTGTCTTGTACCTGAAAAAAGACAAGAAGTGACTACAGAAGGCGGTCTTGATGTTGCAGGTCAATTAGAAAAGATTACAAAATTTGTAAAGCCTTTAAAAGAAGCAGGAATAGAAGTAAGTTTGTTTATTGATCCAACAGAAGACCAAGTAACAGCTTCAGCAAAAACAGGAGCTCAATTTATTGAACTTCATACAGGTTGTTATTCTAATTCTTTTGGTACAGATAAGGAAGAAATCGAATTTAAAAAACTTTATGAGGCAGCTAAACTTGCTCAAAGTTTAGGTTTAAAGGTAAATGCAGGTCACGGTTTGAATTACGAAAACGTATCAAGGATGCACGAAATTAATGGCTTGTATGAATTGAATATCGGTCATAGTATTGTTTCAAAGGCTGTATTTACTGGGCTTGCAAAAGCAGTTGAAGAAATGAAAGATTTAATAAAATAAAGAAAGAAATATTATGGAAAATAAATCTAAAGAAGAAATAATTAAAGAAATGCAACAAGTTGTCAATCAGATGGTAATTGATGATATGGAAGAAAATCCTGATATGGCAAATGAATATTTTGAATGTAATTGCTGTGGTAAAACAAAAAGTCTTGCAGGCTCTATTCAATATGGCAAATATAGACTTTGTAATGATTGTGTGCTGCTTGCAGAAACGGGTTTTGCGCTCGAAAAATTTAAAGATATTCAGGATTTAATTGATGCAATGGAAGATAAAAGACTGGAAGAAATTTGCGAATTTATTAAATCAGAAGAAAAAAGACAGTCTAACATCGAAAATAATTAAAATTTCGAAAATTTAATTCATAAAAAAGCAGATTAGTAAAATAATCTGCTTTTTTTGTCGTAAAAGTTTTATTATTTCCAAAGTCCGTTATCATTAGGGTTTGGAGGCAATAGCGGTCTGAATAAGAAACTTGGAGTTCCAAGACCTTGGAATGGCGGACGAGGATGATGCTTTTGTTCATATCTTGCACGCCCTTCGGCCTTCATCAGTTCCAGTTCGGCACGTTGGTTTTTATTAAGGATTTTTTCAAATTCTTGTGAATTTTTCTTCCTTATTTCTTTTGCTTGTTTTTCTAATTCACTTATTTCTATTTTTAGTTGTTCAATTTGTTCTTTTTGTTCTCTGGTTAATAGTTTACGTGAATTTAGAGTTTCAAGTTTTTCTTTCTTTATAGAAAGCTCCATCATTACGGGCTTCATCTCTTCTAAGCCTTTTTGGTGAATTTCTCGAACTTTTTCTTTTTGTTTTTCTGACAAGTTAAGTCTTTGCTCAAATTGTTTGCGTTTTTGCTCTTTTGAGACAGGCTGATACATGACAGATACATTTTTGTCAGGCTTATAAACTTCGTTGGCTTGAACATTATTAAAACTGTATATACATAAAATTGATAATATTATTATAAATACTTTCATAACGCCCTTTCTTTTCATTATAGTAAATCCTTTAAAACTTCAGCCAATTCTTTTTTTGCATTGTAGATTCTTGACTTTATAGTACCAACAGGACAATTTAATTTTTTTGCACATTCTTCATAAGTATAACCATTAATCTCGCTCATAATAATTACCTCTTTGAATTTTGGTTTAAGTGAATTTATTGCCTTAACAATTCTTTTTTGTCTTTCCAGTTTAATAAATTTTTCTTCCGGAGAAACTTTTTTGTCTTTAATACTGTCAATTACAAAATCATCGGATGTAGATGTTTGAAAGACTTTATGATAAGAAGATTTAAGGTAATCAAGAGATGTATTTTTCGCAATCATAGAAACCCAACTTTTTAAAGTTCCTTTTTCTTGGTATTTGTCGGAATTTTTCCATATTTTAAGATATACCTCTTGTTCTAAATCTTCGTTTTCTTCTTTAGTAATCAAGCGTATGATGTTTTTAATATTTTGTTTATTAGTTTGTATTACTTTGTTAAAATCCATCCAACATCCATTTACAATTTATTTATTCAAGGCTAATAAGTCCGTATGAATCTACCGGAAGCCCTAAGTCTTCATACGTCAGGACATTCCCATACTTAAGAGTATCAGATACATCGGTATTAAGGTTGATTACCCCAAGCGTAGTTCCGCTCGCCATCAGAAGAAATAAAGCACAAGCAACTTTAACTTTAGCCCAATTTTTTCTTTGTTCCTTGAAATAAGGCTTAGCTTCTTGAATTAATTCAGAAACGCGAAGCATTTTTTCGTGTTCTAAACGGCAATCTTCACAGGTATTGATATGCTCATTCAGTTCTTCTTCAGATCTGAAAACAAATAGTGATTCGTATTTTGAACATTTTTCTTTCATTTTTCTTAACCTCTGTACCTGTATAACGATTATAAATTAAAAAAGTTCATTTTTCCATTTGTAAAGTTAAAAATATTTTTAAAGTTCTTGCACAAAGAAATTATTAATAGTAGAATGCTAGTAATGACACAAGGGGAGACTTATGGAATTTTTCAGAAAACATAGAAAGATATTATTTGTGCTAATTACGGCGGCATTTATGCTAATGTGTGTTAGTCCGTTAGTGTTGGCATTTTTATCAATGAAATAATAAACGATAATAACCGAAATTAATAATGAGAGATTTACTAAAGAAAATTTTAATATGCTGGATAATTGTAGTGAGTTGTATAAGTTGCACCTCCGCTGTTTTTGCGACTCAATCAAAGGATTTGCTTAATCAAAAATTAAAGCAGACGAATACAAAGCGTTATTATTTCTTGCAAAAAAAGAAACAAACTGATTTACAGTTGAGATCTGAGCGTAACAAATTAAGTACAAATCAACAAAGATTAGAAAATGCACAGGTAAAACTTCAGACTACAACCCAGCAATATAATGCACTTGTTTCAAATTTATCTATAATGGAAGCTCAGTTGGATAAAGCTATAGAAGAATTTAAAGAAATAGATGCACAATTAAAAAGCAGAATAAGAGAAGCCTATAAATATCAAAGAGCAGGCATGTTTGAATTATTGTTATCTTCAACTGATATAAATTCATTTTTAGATACATTATATTTTGAAAAGATTGTTATAAAAGAAGATTATAAAAGATTAAGGGCTGTGAAAGCTCAAGCCGATTATATTGCGGAGTTAAAGACACAAGTTCAAGCTCAAAAGCGTTTAGTAGAAGCTTCATTGCAAGATATAAAGGATCAAAAGGTAACTATTCAAAATTCAATAGCTGAAAATAAAAGCATGATTGAGAAATTGAATAAAGATAAAAGTTATTATGAGCGTTCAGAGCGTGAATTGGCTCGACAATCAGCAAGTATTCAGAGCATGATAGAGAATATGACTCGCCGAAATTCTCAATCTGGAGGCTCTCAAGTAAAAGTTGCATCCTCAGGTTTTATATATCCGATCTCAGGTCCAATAACTTCGCCATTTGGTTGGAGAACACACCCAATATTTAAAAGTAGAATTTTCCATTCAGGGATTGATATAGGTGGTCCAAACGGCGGTGCTATAAAAGCATCAAATGATGGTCGAGTTATATATTCCGGCTGGTATGGAGGATATGGTAAAGTTGTAATTTTGGATCATGGTGTAATTAATGGTAAGCCAATCACTACATTATACGGTCATATGTCAGCCATAAATGTAAGTAACGGTCAGAATGTTAAAAAAGGTCAGACAATAGGTCGTGAAGGTTCTACAGGGTACAGTACAGGTCCACACTGTCACTTTGAGGTTCGTGTAAATGGTAAACCGACAAATCCGTTGAACTACATTTAAAGGGATAATAAATTGAAAAAATATATATTATTAATATTCATAATCTCAGCATTATCAATTCCATCAGTAGCATTGGGGGTTGAAGACAGTAACCTTGAAGGTTTTGCGGTAACACCTGAAGATTTGGAGCCGGAAAACTATTATCGCTCTCCGTTAAGTGTTGTATCTCCTGAGGTTCGCTCAAAGGGAACTCAGACTCCTGAAATTAAATATTCATTTGACCATACAGGAAGACAATATAAAGAATTGGAAGATGGTAGAGCTCCTTTGTTTAAGCAGGTTCGTTTAAAATTAACAAATGCTTTGTACAATCGTCAACCAAAGGAAAAAGAGCCTGATTTTTTGAAAGAGTACGGAGAAACAAAGGCGCCGTTGTCTGAACGTATAAAGTTTTGGAAAAAGAAACCTCAGGTTGAAGAACAAGCCCAAAGTGAGGAAATAACAAAGGATAAAGGTACAATATCTGAATCGATTGAAGAGCAGATTGATACTGATATTCCGGAAGAACATTTATCATTAGAATCAGGAATTAGTAAACAGGTTGTACAAAAAGAGGTTATTCTTGATTCGGATAATGTTACTTTTGATGAGGATACAGGTGATATGGTAGCAACAGGTCGTCCTGTATTGACTTTGCCACAACAAGGGACAAAAATTATTGCTGATAAAATGACATACAACCAAGATTCTAATATTTTAAAGGCAATAGATCATGTTGTTGTTATAAAGAATGGAATGGTAACAAAAGCTGATTATATAGAAGTTGATATGAATGAAGAAACAATCATATCAGATAATATTGAAACTCAGCCAAATGCAATGATTGTAAATGCTAAAAAAGCAGTTCAAAAGGATGGTTTACTAATTCTGACAGATGGATATTTGCATTCTGAACAATCAGAAATTCATAGATTGTCATCCAGAATGGTAGGTCCAAGATTTTCCAATATGATAATTGATGAAGATGATAAATCATTATTTTTAGGAGATCCGTCAGGAAATAAAGTTCATATAAACATAAAAGACTTGTATGTTGAAGCAAGAAAAGACCATGATGTAATAAAAGCTAAGCATATAGAAGTTAGTAAAAATGGTCGAAAATTGTTTACCTGGCCAAGTTTAACGGCATATACAAATAAAGACAGAGATTATTTTGAAGCAAATTATCCTGAATTTGGAAGCCGTAGAAAACTGGGTATGTTTATTGGTCCGGGATTTACATTTGGCGGACCTAATGGATCTATAATTAAGTTAATACCTTTTATAAACTATAAAGATGATATTGGTGTTGGTGGAGCAATTAAGTATAGATCACCATTTAACTCAACAGAATTAGGTTATGGTACATCTAAAGATATTTTCTTTATGAAAGGTATTCAACGTTTAGATGACAATTTATTCTTGCAATACTCAGCCAATTCTTATGTAGATGATTGGTTTATGGGTGCTCGTATGCCTAAGTATATGGTTGAGGCATATTTTGATAAAAGTAAAACTATTCCAAATTTCCTTACTGAAAAAAGACATTTAACTTTTAGACAAAGAGCCGGTTTTGGTTTGATGCAAGATAATGACACAAACTTCAACGGAGAAAAAATTGCAAGTAATGCGACTACAACAACAAGATTAAGATATATGGCAGAAATTAGCCAAAAACTATATTCATACAGCCGTCCAGAAGATAGATTTTACTTTAATTTTGATTTAGTAATGCAAGGATCAGCTGCATTATACGGAACTGGCGATACTCAATTTTTAGCAAGAATCGGTCCGAGAGCACATTTACAATATAAAAATTGGATGCAAGATATCGGATATTTCCAATCCGGATATGATGATCACACACCTGTTCCACGATATGATATGTACAGATATGGTCATTCAGCTTTGTATTTATCAGAAATTTTCAGAATTAATAAATATCTTTCTGTAGGTTGGACGGGTATGGTCAATTTGAGTAATGATTCTCCAAATGGTGAATTGTTCCAAGAAAACAGATTTGCGATTGCAATAGGTCCAGATGATTTGAAAATAAGATTAGGTTACGATTTTATTCGTCAAACTACATATTTTGGTTTTGATCTTGCCTTTGATACAAAGGGGACAACTATAAATTATGGGAGAATGGAGATAAAAAATCCTGAGCGCTTAGGTAGAAAACAAAAAGAAGAAGATAGCAGGCAGATAGCCTTTTCTCCTGCGACAAAGCCTTCAGAAACTGTAGAGAAAACTTCAGTATTTAACAGAACAAAGCCAGAAAAAGCAAAAACACCTGTTTTACAATATGCTCAAGTGATAGAAATAGAAGATCCTGATAAGGAACAGGTAGATTAAGTATGATAAAGAAACTATGTCAAGAACTTATAAAATATGGTCAAATCGCAGGAAATAAGGGGTATACTCCCGGAATTTCAGGCAATATATCTGCTTGTGTTGATGATAAGATAATAATAACTTCATCAGGTTCTGCAAATGGATATTTATCGGAAGAAGATTTTAGCATAATTGATTTTGATGGTAACTGTGTGGATGGAAACCCTAAACCATCAAGTGAAAGATTTTTGCATATAGAATTTTATAAAAAAAGACCTGAAATAAAGAGTGTATTTCATTTTCATTCACCATATTTAACCGGTTTTGCATCAGCAGGAAAGGCTTTAGATGAGAAAATTTCACCTGAGATAATATATTGCTATAAAGAAATACCATTAGCAGAATATGCAATACCAGGTTCAAAAGATTTAGTTGATAAAACTTCTATTTTGTTTAAAAATTATGATATAGTATTAATGCAGAACCACGGAGTAATAACTGGTGGAAAGTCTGTAAAAGGTGCATATTTGAATATCGAATTAGCAGAAGAATATGCGAAGACCGTTCTTTTTGCAAAATATCTTGGTGGTGCTAAGATATTACCAGAAGACGAAGTAAAAAAGATTTTATTATTAAGAAACAGTTAAAAGAGGATTAAATAGTGTCGATAACTTTAGAAAACAAACAGGGACTAATTGCCGGTGATGGAATATTACCGGTTAGAATGGCGCAATATGCTAAGGAAAACGGTTTTGATGTTGTATGTATTTCTTTGGCAAAAGACAACGTAAGTCAATTAAAAAAATACTGTACAAAGGTATATTCATGTCACCCTGGCGAAGTTAATAAGATAGAACAAATTTTAAAGACTGAAGAGATTAAACAAATAACTTTTTTAGGTAAAGTTCATAAGAAAGTTTTGCTTCAATTACACAAGTTTGATAAACGAGCTATAGATTTATTAAAAGAAGCAACAAGGCTAAATGATGACAAAGTAATGTTAATGATAGTTGAAGAACTTGCCAAAATTGGAGTTGAAGTTCTTGACCAAACAATATTTATAAAGAATTTAATGATTCCTGCGGGCGTTTTGGGCAAACATAAACCGACAGAAGAGCAGATGGAAGATGTAAATTACGGTTTTTGGTTGGCTAAAGAAATGGGCAAATTAGATGTTGGTCAGTCTGTAGTTATCAAGGATAAGATGATTATGGCAGTAGAGGCAATAGAAGGTACCGATGTTTGTATAAAAAGGGGTGCAAAACTTGCAAAAAACAATGCTGTTGTAGTAAAAGTTTCTAAGCCAAAACAAGACAGAAGATTTGATATTCCGGCTATTGGTATGAGAACATTGAAAACAATGAGCCATAACAATGCATCATTAATTGCGGTGGAAGCAAATCAAACAATTATAGTTGACCAAGAAAATGTTATAAAATATGCAGATAGTCATAATATAGTTATAATGGCGATATAGATGAAGAAGATATTTATAGTAACAGGAGAATATTCAGGCGATATACATGCAGCTAATGTAGTAAGAGAATTAAAAGCGATAGATTGTGACTTACAAATAGAAGGCATTGGCGGTATTTCAATGGAAAAAGAAGGTGTAAAACTATTTACAACTCAGGAAAAAATGTCAGCAATGGGAATTTCTCCTCAAATTATCATAAATCATTATAAATTGGGAAAAGCATTAGTTGATTATTTGGTTAATGATTATAAACCTGATTTAGTTTTATTGATTGATTATGGTGCTTTCAATTTGTCTATTGCCAAATTTTTGCATAAGGCAGGGATTAAAATTTTTTATTATATTCCGCCTCAAGTATGGGCTAGCAGGAAATATAGAATTAAACTAATTAAGAAGTATATAGATAAGGTTTTGTGTATTTTTCCTTTTGAAAAACCATTATATGCTCAATTTGGTATAGAAACCCACTATTGCGGACATCCATTAGTGTCACAGTTGCCACCCCCTGCGGGACGTAGGGAATTTTTAAGAAAACATGGTTTTGATGTAGATAAACCTTTTATTTCTGTTTTTCCGGGCTCAAGAGAATTTGAGTTGAAAAATTTAATGCCAATATTCAAAGCCGCAGCGGAAAAATTACAACATAGACATCCTGAGTTACAAATATGTTTTTCGCAAGCTCCAAATCTTTCAGATGAGGTTTATAATAAATATTTTCAAGATGCTAATTTTAAGGTAATTAAGGGCGAAAATCAAGCAATGTTAAGTGTTTCAGATGCTTTAATCCTTGCTTCAGGAACAGTAGCACTAGAGGCTTGCTTGTATCAAACACCAATGATAATTTCTTATAAGGGCCCTCAATTATTTTATTGGATATACCTTCTTGTACGGTGTATAAAAATGGTTTCACTTCCGAATATTATTGCAAATAGAATAATAGTACCGGAATTAATACAACAAAAAGCAACGGCAGTAAATATAACAGCAGAAATTGAAAGTTTGTTATACGATAGTGAGCGTAGAGAACAAAATATTAAAGATTTAGGTTTTGTAAAAACGTTATTGTCTAACAAGAATTCAGCACTTGAAGTTGCAAAAGTTATAGATATGGAGTTGTTTCCTTAATATAACTTTAAACAGCCTACAAATTTAGCAATTTTTTAAGTTTATCTGCTTTAATAAAATTGTAGGTCAGAGTAATGATGAATTCAGTAGAAACAGCAAAATATAATCAAAGTTTTCCATTTGCTGAAGTTACAAATAGGAAACTTCCAAGTGATTATTGGTTAAAAACAGGACAAATACAAACTCCTGTTGATACTACTTCTTCAGATTCTGTGTCTATTTCCGGTTTTAAAATTATAACTCCAAATGAAGCTCGAAAGACTAATAATACAACAATAATAGGTTTATCTGTAGCCGGAGCAACCATTTTAACCGGTATCGGTTTATTTACTCTGATGAGAGGTGGTGGAAACAGAAAATTATTGAGAGGGTTAAAAGCATTAAAAGCCTATTTTGAAAAGAAACTTGAAACATTGAAGATTGATAATAAGAAGATGGAATCTATTGATAAGACCTACTTATGGGCAATAGGCGTAATTGATGGTTTAACAAGAAGAAGTGAGGCTGTTAACAATTTCACAACATTTAAGGATTTGTTATTCAAAAAGATGATGCATTGGACTGAACCAACAGGAAAACTTCACGATATGATAACAAAAGTATTTGTTAGAATAGGTAGAAAGTCTGTTACAAATTCTTATATTGGAACTGAAAACAAAATAATAGCATCCCAAGTTGCTTCCAAAAAATTATATCGCCGACTTGTTTATGACAATCCTAATCAAATAATTGAAATAAACGGTAGAAAAGCAACAAAATTGCAATGGCTTCAAGAAATAACAAATCTGGATGAATCATTACAAAATAGCTATTATAGTAATTTTGATTTAAAAGCATTAAAAAAACGTTATTATACTATATCTCACATTTCTCAGACTTTAGAAACCAGCTTATCAAAATTAAGGACTTTTTTCTCAAAAGATGTTTACCGCAACTTTATTGCAGATGTAAAGATAGCGAAAGAAAAAGAATCAATAGTTAAGGCAGTTCGAACTCATAGAAAAAATATATCATATACTCCAAAAGAAATGATTAAGGATTCTGAAGATTCGCTTGGCAAAGTTGCCGGTTTTATAAGCTTCAGAGATAATGAGAATAGAAATCTTTTAAAAGCTATAAAACAAGGTTTGAAAAAATATATTCAACAACCAAAAGACAAACGCGAAACTGAAACAGAAATCTTGCAATCAGTCGATAAATTGATTTCCAATATAAAAAATAATAAAGTAGAAAAATTCATAAACGAATCTGATAGTAAAGTTTTATTAGATGAGTTACACGAAATAAAAAATAATATAACAAATTACAAGCCGGGAATTGTAGAAGATATATTATCAATTTATCAAAAGTTGCTTCCTGAGCAAGAATATAAAAATATCAAAAAGGTTTATGATCGTGGAATTAAATCATTAGATAATTCTATAAGAATAGAAACCGAAGATTTTACAGCAAAAATTCGAGATTTGGCAATGGGTTCAGCTCCGACCGACTTACTTACAATGGTAGGTTCAGTTGGTGTTTTAGGATACCAATTAGGAAAATCTGATAATCGCGATCAAAGAACTTCTATTGCTTTAAAATATGGATTCCCGGCGATTGCAGGTATTGCAGTTTCTCTATATTGTAATGCCAAATTATTTGCAGGAACAAAAGCACTTATAATAGGTTCTCTTTCAACTTGGATTTTAAACAGAATAGGTTCTGAATCTGATGAATACATAAAAAATTACAAAGCTTCTAAAAAGAAAACTCAAAGTGTTTAATTTTTCATAATAGAAAATTTTTATTTATTGAGCTAATTTGTTCCTGTATTTATTTAATTTGAGGAAAAATTTTGGTTAATTTTTCAATATCATCATTTTTTAATGGGACTTGTCGTTCTTTTTTGAATACTAATTTGAAATTCGGATTAAATTTTTCAAAAAATTCATGATATCGTTGTTCATATTTTACTCGGCAATTATCTACAAAATCCGCAAAACCAAACCATGGATCTATAATAATTTTCTTTTTCCCATGATTAAAACAAACTGCAACATGGTCATATTCGATATATTTATTATTTTTTTTATCAAAGCCATAAAGTCCAATAACTGCAGCATCTTTTAATTTTTTACTTTTACAATAAAGATATGTAATATCTGCCAATTCTCCGCAATTTGCGCAGGTAAGTCGTTTTATGAGAGATAGTGTTTTTTTATAATAATTAAAACAGCTTGTAGCGTTATCTGCTTGAAATCTAATAAAAGTTAATTTATCTTCAATTCTGCAAAATAATGGATCGTATTGTTCCGGTTTTTTAAAATTAATCCAACTATAAGAAGGCGAAATATGAGGGAATAAAGTATTAACTCTTCGACAGATTTTGTCAGCTTCTTTTATAATTGGAGCACGGGATGTAAATGTAGTTTTGGATTGAATGTTATTTTGAATATTCATATCCTATACAAAAATCCAAATAAATAAATTTGCTAGTAAATTTTATAAATTTTAAAATAATTTAAGTTTTTCATACATTGTTAAACTTAAATTTCTAATTAAAAATAAAATCTTATTCATATCGAAGAGCATCTATAGGGTTGAGTAAAGAAGCTTTATAGGCAGGATAATATCCGAACCCTATTCCAATAGCCGCTGAGAACCCTAAAGATAGAAGTATTGAAGGTGCAGTAATAGCGATATTCATTCCAGCCAGAATATGCATTAAATGAGCTCCGACTATTCCTATCGCAACGCCGATTAGACCCCCAATCATAGAAAGCATAAAAGATTCTATCAAAAATTGAATACGAATATCAGAGGCTTTTGCTCCAATCGCCATACGAATACCAATTTCTTTAGTTCTTTCAGTAACAGAAACAAGCATTATATTCATAATTCCGATACCACCAACGATTAATGATACTCCTGCGATTGCACCTAATAGAAGTGACATTGTTTTAGTTGTGGCTTTAATAGTTTCTTGCATTTCTGCAAGATTTCTTATTTCAAAATCATTTTCTTGGTTTTTACCTATATTATGGCGTTTTTGCAAAAGTTCTGTTATATCTTGTTGTGCAAGTGAAATAACTTCATCATTTTGCGCTTTAACGGCAATCATATTAACTGTACCCGGAAAATCTGTACCAAAAACTTTTCTTTGTGCTGTTGTAATTGGGATAAAAACTAAATCATCTTGGTCTTGTCCCATACCGCTTGAACCTTTACTTTTTAAAAGCCCAACAACTTTAAACGGAATATTTCCTACACGAATAGTTTTTCCTATCGGATCAACATCTCCAAAAAGTTCAGTAGATACAGTTTGTCCAAGGATTGCAACTTTGGTCCCATTTTTATTATCTTCTGGTGTTAAACCTCTACCTGATTCTATTTCATAATTTCTTATCATAAAATATTGCCCTGTAGTTCCACCTACACTGGTTGACCAGTTTTGGTTTCCATAGGTTATTTGATTTGTTTGGCTTGAATATGGTGCTATTGCCATAATTCCTCTGCATTTTTCTTCAATCGCAAGGGCATCTTTTAGTGTTAATGTAGGTTTTGTACCTGAACCCATTCTAACACCGCCTGATTTTGCAGAGGCTGAACGAACCATAAGAAGGTTGCTTCCCATAGATTCCATTTCTTTTGCTATTTTTTTACTTGCACCTGTTCCAACGGCAAGCATTATGATTACTGCGCTTACTCCGATGATTATACCCAGACTTGTTAGAATTGAGCGCATTTTATTTATTTTTAACGATATTGTTGCCATTTTTAGTATGGATTTGAAGTCTAACATGGTTTACTCCTAATCTTTATGTTTCTCTTGTTCTATGTGCAAGCCATTTATCTTTGGGTTCATCTAATACGATATTTCCGTCTTTGAATTTCATAACTCGTTTTGTGTATTCTGCAATGTCAGGTTCGTGAGTTACAAGGACTATTGTTTTGCCCATTTCTTCATTGAGTTTTACAAAAAATTCCATAACCTCAATACTTGTTTTTGTATCAAGGTTTCCTGTCGGTTCATCGGCAAGAATTAGGGGGGCATCATTTACGATTGCTCTTGCTATTGCAACACGCTGTTGTTGACCTCCTGACATTTGGTTTGGCATATGATCTTCTCTATTTTTCAAACCTACAATTTCAAGTGCCCATTTCGCTCTTTCTATGCGTTCAGATTCAGGAACTCCTTTATATATCATTGGAAGACATACATTATCAAGTGCTGAGGTTCTTGAAATTAGGTTAAATCCTTGGAATATAAAGCCAATTTTTTCACATCTTACCATTGCTAAAGCATTGTTATCAAGGTTTAGCATATCTTCTCCATCAAGATAGTAACTGCCTGAAGTTGGTTTATCAAGTGTGCCGAGCATATTCATACATGTAGATTTTCCAGAGCCTGAAGTTCCCATAATGGCAACAAATTCACCTTTCTTGACGTTGAATGATACATCGTTTAATGCATTAAACGAATCTTCTCCTGTTTGGTAAGTTTTTATTGCATGTTTAACTTCAATTAAATCCATTTTTTATTCCGTTTGTTATTTTTTATTATATGTTATTACATATTTGGGTTTAAAACATTCCGGGTGGGCCGCCTCTTCTGCGTGTATTTTGAGAGGAATTCTTATTTTTTGCACGTGAAGAGCCAATAATTACCTCATCGCCCAGTTTCAATTTATCTGATAAAATTTCTACATTAGCATCATCGCTTGCACCTTCTTTGATATTAACTCTAATCGGTTTACCTTTTTCTAAAATCCAAATACCTTGCTTTTGGTATTTTTGACCACTTGTTTCAGGTGAAAATTTTAAAGCCATACTTGGAACACACATTACATCAGTGCTTCGTTTAGTGATGATTGAAACGTTTGCTGTCATACCCGGTTTAAGTTTTAAGTCTTCATTGTTAACGCTTACGATAACTGTGTAGGTTACAACGTTTGAAGTTGTAGTTGAATCAAGTCGAACTTGAGTAACTTTACCGTAAAAAGTGCTATCAGGATAACCATCAAGTGTATATTCAACATCTTGCCCTTCTTTTACTTCTCCAATATCAGCTTCTGAAACATTAACCTCAATTTGCATTTTGGTTAAGTCTTGCGCGATTGTAAAAAGTTCCGGAGCTTGGAAACTTGCAGCTACCGGCTGACCTACGTCAATATCTCTTGAAATTATGGTTCCATCAACTGGTGCAATAATTTTTGTATAACCAAGGTTTGTCATTGCGGTATTATAATTTGCTCTTGCTTGAGCAATAGATGCTTTTTGGGCGCCTATTGAAGCCTTTTGAGCAAGATAATCGCTTTCTGCTTGGTCAAGTTCACTTTTTGCTACGAAGTTTTTGGCATATAAATTTTTGTATCGGTTATAGGTTTTTTCTGCCAGAACTAATTGGGCATTAAGTTTTGCCAAATTAGCTTCAGCATTTTTTATTTGTGCGGTGTTTTGATCAACTGAGGCTTGGAAATTCGCAGGGTCAATTTGTGCTAATAACTGTCCTTTTTTTACTTCTGAGTTGTAATCGACATAAATTTCTTTCATTAATCCTGATACGGTTGAACCAACACTGACTATGTTTACAGGATTAATTGTTCCTGATGCTTCTACAACATCAGTGATTGTGCATTTTGAAATTTTTGCAGTTTGATATATTATACGTTTTGCATTGTATTGGTTTATTCCCCATCCTCCAATGGCTAAAACAACAACTAATGCTGCGATATATCTTTTTTTGCAATATTTTTGTTTTATGTCTTCTAAATTCATATTTATTTATCCTCAATTGATATAGTCACTTCTTGCGGAAGTGCTATTACGCTTTCTAATTCAGCTTTTGCTACATTATATTTATAAATAGTTTCAATATAAGAACATTGCGCATTGTTATAGTTAACTTTTGCATCTTGTAATTGGATGTAATCGCCTAAACCTACATAGTAACGACCTTCTGCCAGTTCATAATTTTCATATGTTTGGTGAACTCTTACTGCTAATAGCGGAATTTGTTTTTCAAGTTCTAGCATATTGATATATGCGTTTTGAACTTCAAAATATATATCTTGATTAAGTTGGTTTAGAGAATTTTCTGCAATCTCAACTTGAAATTTTGCAGCATCAACATTTGCTTTTTGAGCCATAATGTTCAAGTAACTGGACATATTTACGCCAACGTTAAGAGAATTGGTGTTGTTTAAATCTCTAAATGAGTATCCTGCATTTGCTGATATTTCAGGGTAATAATTTCTTTTTACATATAAAAGATTTTCTTTTACGGCATCAAGTGTTGAATTGTATGCTTTTAAATCAGCTCTGTTTTTGTATGCAATTTCAATACATTCTTCAAATGAATAGGGAAATTCTTTTACTTCATAATCTGTTAAAACATCCCATTTTTCGACAGCAGTTAATAGTTTTGCATTTTCTACACCTTCGGGTGCTTTTGTTTTGTCAACAACTGCAGGTCTTTCCATATTGGTTAAATCGACAGGCGCTACATTGTTTTTTATATTAAATTCTTCTGTACTTGAGATTGAATATTCTGGTGCTTTGGTTAAATACATAGTGTTATTCAAATTTACAAGAGTATTTTTATATGCATTTTGTGATTGTATAAGTGCAATTTTTGAATCACTTAATGTTACCTCTGCATTTACTAAATCAATTTTAGATTTAAGACCTTCATCGAAATATGCTTTTGTTCTTTGATAGTTTCTTTCGTTAATATCAACATATGCTTTATTTATAAGAACAGTTGCCCGTGCGGCTAAAACCTCATAATACCTTTGTTTCACGTTGAATATTGTTTCTCTGACTGTGTTGTCAAATGTGTATAAATCTGCAATTTTGTAGAACTTTTCCATTTTTATTCTTGCGTTGGTTCTTCCAAAGTTCCATATTAATTGGTTGAGTGAGGCTTCTACTGAATAAACTCCGGAACTGGTTGATCTTTGTTTTGCTTTTGAACCTGTATAGTTATATCCAGTTCCAACCCCAAGTGTTGGGAAAAATTCTGATCTTGCTAAATTTACATTACTTTTTGATATTTCATAGTTGTATTTAGCATTTTTTATGTAAGGACTGTTTTTTAATGCTATTGTAATACAGTCATTTAATGTTAATACAGAGTTTCGCTCTACTTTGATGTCTTGGAGGGCATATGAAGGGTTTGTATATGTTAATAAGGTTATTATAATAAAAGAACTAAGTATTATTTTTCTAAAGTTTTCCACATTAATTCCTCATTGTACATGTGTAGAACGATGATGTTATTATATTGTTCATTATTATTTTAATTACTGCGTGAATCAAAGCAATTACACATAAAGTTATATTAATATTTTATATCATATCAATTGACTTTTTATTTGTGTTTTACTAAGATATCGTATAATTGTAGGATTCATTATTTGTTAAAAATTGTTAGAAAATATTAACATATGTAACAATTTTATCGTGTTTATTAAAGTTTTGTAAAAATAAATCCGATAACAAGCAAAAATAGATATCCTCTGGGTTTATATATAATATCTACCAATATATTAAATGTATATAACATGTTAAACAGTGATAGATAAAAATTGACAAAGTAATAAAGAAGTGAATGCGACAAGAAAAGGAGTATGACATGAACAGAAAAGCGCTTATTTTACTAGCAATGGCTTCTACATTTGCTATACCAAGCGGATCCTATGCAGCCTCCGATATAACCGGTGTATCCGGTAGCGGTGGAGTGTATAACATTTCAGCAGAATTTATTGGAAAAGACGGTGGTACCGGTTTTAGAAAATATGATAATTTTACAGTTGGAAAAGGTGATACTGCAAACTTAATGTTTGACGGTTATACAAAAAATGGTACGGCTGCAAGTATTGAAACTTTTATCAACCTTGTAAAAAATCCTGTCAATATTAATGGTGTAGTTAATACAATGAAGAGTACAGGATTTTATGATGGTCATGCTGTATTCATTACTCCTGGCGGAATGGTTGTTGGTGCTTCCGGTGTGTTAAATGTCGGAAGATTATCAACAGTTACTCCTTCAACAGCAAAATTTAATGAAATGGGCTCAGCATATGATGCTTATGTCGCAGATAAAACTCAAGAAAACGCACAAGCTTTCGTTAACACTGGTGTTATGAATTTCTTATCAAATTCAAAAACAGGTGGATCTTGGGGCAGTCATGGAGATATTACTGTTGAAGAAGGCGGCAAAATCATTGCTCGTGACGGCGTAGTATTAAGAGGTGCAAATGTTAATGTTGCAGGTGCTGTTGTTAACGGTATTCCTTCAAATACTACATATAATAAACCATATACTGATAGTTTATTTGATTCATTGGTTAATACTGACGGTATAAAGGCTGCAACAGCTAAAACTTCCGGAGGTCAATTAGTTATTGAATCTACAGAAGGTATGACTGTTACTGGTAACGTATTAAACAATGATAACGGTGGTACTTATATTACAAATAACGGTTCTACCGGCATGAAAGTTTCAGGTGAAGTTTATGCAAAAGGTGGAACAGCAAGATTATATAGTACAAAAGGTGATTTAAAGGTTGGAACTGATGCTGCAACTAAAATTGGTGGTACTGAAGTTCAAGTATTAAATAACAATGGTGGCGCATTAACATTAGGAAGCAATGCTAATATTGATGCTACAACAACTAAGATTTATAACCACGGTACTGGAGCATTGACATCTGATGCTACTATTAAAACAACAACATTATCAATGAAAAATGAAGCCGGAAAAGGTTCAGATGGCGTTGGTATGAAAGTTGGCGGAACAATTACCGGTGGTGGTGATGTTGCTATTAAAAACTATGATGGCAATATGACATATAACGCAAACGTTACAAACAGCGGTTATAATACCGGTATTGTAAACTACGGTGCTGATATGAATGTTGGTGGTACTGTTGCTAATAATGGTAATGCAGGCATTATCAATATTAAGCAAGAAGGTACTGGAGCAATGAATGTTACCGGTACAATCACAAATACATCAGCAAAAGGTCATACATCATCTGTTGTTGATAATACAACAACATATATCACTAATAAAACCGGAAATGGTATGACATATTCTGGAACAGCCAATATCACAAATGGTAATATCGCAATTAATAATTATAAAGGTGATATGACAGTTAACGGAAAAATTACTGCAAATAAAGGTAATTTAGGTATTGTAGATAGAACCGGCGGTGGTGAAATGCTTGTTGATTCTACAATTTCAGTTACCGGCGGCGATACAGTTCTTAAGAAAGAAAGCGGAACAACCGGTGATATGACCGTTAATGGTACAATTACTCACGATGGTTATGCTGCATTATTGAACAACGAAGGCGAATTAAATATTGGTGCAACCGTTGTAAATAATGGTGGAGCAGTAAAAGATGCTGAAGGTAATTTAGCTGGCGGTTTCTATGCAATTTCAAGAACAAATGGTACTGGTGTTAATATTACTGATGACTTCAATATGACAGGTAATGGTGAAGTTCTTATTAAGAACAAAACTGGTGCCAATGGCTTGAATTATGCTCAAGGTGCTACAATTAACACTTCTGGCTATCAAGCAGCTCTTGTTAATAGAACAGGTAATATGGATGTTAAAGGTAACATTTCAGCAGATCAAATTATCGTAAGAGCTGGTACTGAAGCAGACCCATCTACTGGTAAGTTCTCTGTTTCTGGTACTTTAACTCCGAAAGATTCTGATACTAGAAGCTACATTGTTAACTGGTATAAAGGTTCAGAAAATGCAGTTAACGGTGATACTGAAAACGGAAAAATGTATTCAGATAACGTTGAAATTAGACAACAAGAAGTTCAATAATTTGACAAATAAAAAAGGAGCGGAATCATTTGATTCCGCTCCTTTTTTTTATTCATTTTTTATTCATTTATTTGGGTATTTTTGCGAAGATAACTTTCTACAAACCCATCTAAATCTCCATCCATAACAGCATCAACGTTACCTACTTCGTAGCCGGTTCTATGATCTTTCACCATTTTATATGGGTGGAAAACGTATGAACGAATTTGTGAACCAAAATTTATATCAACATTTTCACCTTTTAGTTCAGCCATTTTCTTTTCATATTCAGCTTCTTTGATTGCCAATAGCTTTGATACCAGAATTTGCATTGCATATTCTCTGTTTTGAAGTTGTGAGCGTTCTTGTTGACATTTTACAACTATACCTGATGGTTTATGTAATATTCTTACTGCAGTTTCAACTTTATTTACGTTTTGTCCGCCTGCACCACCTGAGCGCATTGTTGTTATTTCTAAGTCTTCAGGCGGAATTGTAATTGTTTTTTCGAAATCTTCTATTATTGGTGAAACTTCTACAGATGCAAAACTTGTTTGGCGCTTTCCGTTTGCGTTAAATGGTGAAATTCTCACTAAACGATGAACTCCTTTTTCGGCTTTTGCATATCCAAATGCGTAGGAACCTGAGATTTTGATTGTTGCTGATTTTATTCCTGCTTCATCTCCATCGAGTTTGTCTAAGAGTTCTGATTTCCAGCCTCGTTGTTCTACCCATCTTAAATACATTCGAAGCAGCATACTAGCCCAATCTTGGGCATCTGTTCCGCCTGCGCCTGCATTGATTGTTAATATTGCATCTGCTTTGTCGTATTCTCCTGAAAGTAATTGCTCTAATTCAAATTTCTCAAGTGATACAGATAAATTTTTTAATTGTTCCATGCTATCAGCTATCAAATCACTATCAGATAATTCCAATGCTGCATTACAATCATCAATTATATTGTTCCATGTTGAAAATTTTTCTAATATATCTTTTTTTTCTTTTATTAATTGTCCAACTTTTGAAACTTTTGTATTATCAGACCAAATGTCTGGTTTTTGCATTTCTTTTTCAAGATTTTCAACTTCTTTTTTTATATTTGCAGGGTCAAAGACACTCCTTTAATTTATCAATTCTAGGTATTATTAAATTTAATTCCTGCTTTAATTCTGTTTCCATATTATCATTTTATTATAAAAAACTTTCCACGCAATTAAATCTACGTGTTTAGGGAAGTTTTATTTATTCGTGAACTATTTTTATTCTATCATCTGTTTTTATTTCAACAGGTTCCTTTTGTGATAGTAAAATATTTTCAACACATTTTGCAGCCGAAAAATCATAGATTTTTAGAGTTTTATCAGGTTTATATAATGTCTTAAATCCATCATTTCCTTGTGCACAATATTCATTTAGTACAGTTGTATAGAATTTGTCAGTTCTTGGATTATTTATGTTGATTGGTGTTTCTTTTCCTGTTTTATCAACGAAACTCATTGATAAAAGATTTCCTTTATCAGAAACTGTATATTTTAACCCTGAAGCATAGAAGATTCCTGGTTTGTTTGATATATTAACGAAAGATTTTGCAGCAACTTTAAAAGCATCAACAATGTCTTTTTCACTGTAATTTATTCGATATAGATGTGTTTTAAATGGTAATATATCATAAATTGTTCGGGTATCGATTTTACCTGCTTCGAAATACCCTCTGATGTGTGCTGCTGCAAGAAGTGCAATATCACAATCCAAATCTTTTCTTACACAGTCAGTTATAAAGTACGCATGACCGTTTGGTTCTATTAAATCATTATGAAGTGGTGGTGGAGCTGCTTTGATACTTCCTAAAATTTTTTGTTCTCCAAATATTTTATCAAATACATATTTTGTAGGGGCGTATCTTGGGAAATTTCTTGTATTAGCTATATTATTTTGAACTTTTTTGATTATCCCATTTTTGTCAAATTCAAGGTTTAAAATTCCAAAATTTTTCCCATCTCGTCCGCCTTGAGTTATTACAACAGGTTCTCCGATTTTTGAGTATTGTAAATTTTCGCCTTCTTTTATACCTTCTACCAAATCGTGTGAGTGACCGCCTAAAATTACATCAATTCCTTTTGTTTGTTGTGCTACGATTTTATCTATTGTATAACCCATATGTGACAGTAGTATAATTTTGTTTATCCCTTGAGCTTCAAGCTTATCAACTTCTTTTTGAATTGAATTTAGTGCTTCTTTGGGAGGAAGAACTTGGACTTCTGTTTGAACGATTCCATCTTTTGAGCGTTGGTGTAAATCAAGCGGAGAAGCTCCGATAATTCCGTATTTGTGTCCGTTACGTTCTGCAATTATAGAATTTTTTGTTATTTGTTTAGAAAATGGGTTGCCTGGTTTTATATTTACATTATTGGCAAGAAGTTTATATTTTATCAATTTTAATACAGAATCTGCATTTGCTTGCATATCATATTCGTGGTTTCCTGCGGCTGAGGCTGTTATTCCAAGCATATTTTGAAACATTACTGCTAATTGATTAGTTTGATAATTATCGCCTAATTGAATATCTCCTGATGATAGTTTGAATGTATCAACTTCTGTTTTGTTATTTTTATGTGATGAATCAAATCCATTGGCAGCAGTCATTGTGCGTTCCATATTTATTGCTTTGCCATGGTAATCATTTATATAAAAAATACTTGTTTTAATATTTAGATTTTGATTTTGAATTATCAAAACTACAATCTCCCATAAGTCCTTTTTCTTATGAAAACACCTAAATATTAAAAATAAGTACTTTTATATACTTTTAGTTACAAAATTTAAAATTTCATTATTTGTACATCCCAGTTTTTCGATAATTCATCGTATATATCGTTAATCTTATCAACGACTTCAAGCAAAATTATTCCATAATTCAAGCATTTATAATCACCCATATCGTGAAGTCCCAATCTTGTTTTGATTGCACAGCCGTATTTTGTGAAAATTTCTTGTAATTTTTGTGATTCTTCAATTCTGTTAGGCACAGAAATCCCTATTATTGCGGTCATATTTTACTCCTTTTTATTAAGGTAAAATATTTTGCACAAAAAAATAATACCCAAAAAGGGTATTATTTTTTTACTAATTTAACAATCTTATTCAATATCGAGATTGTCCATGGCTTGAAGCTGTTTTTTCTTCATATTATGCACAACTGCATCAACTAACAACTCATAAGATTTCATATTTTCAATATTAGGAAATTCTTCTTTGAGTTGGGCTCTGACCATCGCTTCCAGCTCTTGTTCGTCAGAAAATGTTTGAATGTCTTCAACTCCCGTAATTGACTCTAAATAATCCGTTGTGCTTTTATCCAATTTGTTTTTGTTAGAAAAAGCAAGCCAGCCAAATCGTGGATTAACACTTTCCTTTAATCTTTTGATAAGTTCTGAATTTTTTAATCGGTTTAGCATGACTACCTCTAATCTTTTATATTGCAATATTTAAAAGTATCCTGAAAAAATTAATTGACTATTTTTACTATCTATTTTACAAAATTTAACAAAAATGTCAAATTATTATAGTTTAGCAAAGTCTGTTAAGTGATTATATTTTTCTTTTAACAGTGTTAAAAGTGCTAATCTGTTATTTTTAACATTTTCATCTTTATCCATAACAAGAACATCATCGAAAAATTTTGTTACACATGGATTAAGCTGTTCTAATTGTTGTAGATAATTTTTATAATCATTATTTTCTTCAACTTTAATTATTTGATTATATAAAGATTTTTCTGCTTCTTCTTTAAAATATTTTTCATCAATATTGTTGAAAGAATTATCTTTCAAGATTCTAATAACTCTATTTGCATTTTCAACAAGTAATGGTGCATTCAAATCTTTAACAATTTGAACTCTTTGAGCATAATCTGCAATATCTTTTAGAGGATTTTTAACAGCACATGCCTCAAGAACATTTTTATTATATTTTTCACTTAAGAATATAATCATTCTTTGAATGAAAAATTCATTAACTTCATCAGCACAATCTCTTTGTACCGGAAGTAATTTTAGACATTCTTTAATATATTTATCAACATCTATATTAAGATTACTGTCAAGAACTGTTCTAATTACACCAAGAGCTGCTCTTCTGACTCCTAACGGGTCAGATGAACCTGTAGGTTTTTTGCCTGCTGCAAATACTGCACAAACAGTATCTATTTTGTCTGCAATTCCGACAATTTGACCTTCAATTCCTTTTGCAGTTTCACTTTCTGCATTCAGTGGGAAGTAATGTTCTTTTATACCATTAACGACTTTATCATTTTCTTTTGAAACTCTTGCATAATCAGCTCCGATAAAGCCTTGAAGTTCTGTAAATTCAAATACCAAATTTGTAGTTAAGTCAGCTTTGCATAGTTTTGCTGTTCTAACGATGTCAGTATCTGAAATATTTAAATCTTTCGCGATTTTTTGTGAAATTTCAATTAATCTTTGAGTTTTGTCATACATTGACCCCATTCCTTTTTGGAATGTTACACCTTTTAGTGCTTCAACATATTCAACAAGTGGTTTTTTCGTATCTTCATTAAAGAAGAATACCGCATCATCAAGTCTTGCTTTAATAACTCTTACGTTTCCGGCTTGAACGTTTTTAAATTCATCACCAATATAGTTTGTCATTGTAATAAATTTATTGATTAATTTACCATCTTTATACAATGCAAAGTATCTTTGATGAACAGCCATAACCGTAACAGTTACTTCTTCAGGAATATCAAGATATCTTGGGTCAAATTCGCAAAGTGCAGGAACCGGATATTCTGTGATAAATGTTACTTCTTCAAGTAAGTCATCTGTATAATAAGGTTCTGCACCAACTGTTTGGGCTGTTTCTTTTGCTTTATCAATAATGATTTGTTTACGTTCATCTTGATCTGCAATTACATAAACTTTTCTCATTATATCTAGATAATTTTTAGGATTGTCGATAAGAACTTTTTGTTCAGAAAATCTGTGTCCTCTTGAGTATATTGAAGATTCTTTATCAATAATTTTTATTTTAACTTCTTCATTATCAAGTATTGAAACAATCCATTTTATTGGTCTTGAGAATTTTTCGTCATTATATCCCCATCTCATAAAATGTGAACCTTGCAATTTCATAAATATTGAAGGAACATTTTCTTTTAATAATTCGGAAATATCTTTACCTTTAACAATGATTTTTGCGTGAAGATAATTATCTTCTACATATAAATCTTCTTTTGATAGGTTGTTTTTTCTTGCAAAGCCTTCACCTGCTTTTGTAAGGTTTCCGTTTTCGTCAAATGCAACATTTTTAATAGGACCTTTTATTATCTTTTCTTCATCAGCAGTTTTAGCTTCAAGCCCGTCAACAATTACTGCCAATCTTCTTGGTGTTGCATAAACTTTTACATCAGAAAATTTAATCTTGTTATCATTTAAAAAGTTTCTAAACCCGTTGTTTAATTGTTCGATTGCTTGCGGGATAAACTTATAAGGTAATTCTTCTGTCCCAACTTCCAATAAATATATACTCATTCTAAATCCTTTATACTCTAATATCTGCTTGAATTATAGTAAAAGCATAGCAGGTTGTAAATACAATATTAATTTTTACTAAAAACACTAAAAATACTTCTGCTTGATTGTGGGGCTTGGGCTGTGGAATATTGGCGAAGATATTGAACTTGGTCATTTCTCAATCTGATATTAGTGATACCAATATCGACTATTTCTTCTTCGTCCAAATCCACCATCTTTTTTTTTTCGCAATAGTGGTTGAAGATCCTCTGCCGGTACCTGCTTTTTCATTAAATACACTTGCCATTAATGTTGTTGTATATACAGGGGTTGTATGTGCATAATCAAATATGATTATACCTTTAGCGTTCATCATTCTTGATTGATAAATTTGTTTTATTAAATCTTCAGGCGCTCCACCCATAAAGGTTACAAACAATCCTGCATACAAATCTGTTTTAGCAGCTTTTACTCGCATCACATCGTGCATCATAGCCGTAAGCATTTTAGGATCATAAGTTAAGAATAATGGAGTGAATCCATCTACATAATCATCAACTGTCCAAGCTGTCCAATCTTGTTGTTTTGTAGATAATGCAGAAGCGATATCAGGGAAAATTACTGTACTTACGTAAGTATTTTTCTTACGGCATAATTCTCCTGCTTTTTTTACAAATTCCGAAACTTTATTTCTTCTATATTGATTCCAATCATACCAACCGGCATCAGCAGTTGTAAGTGTCATCGGATCAATACCGTATTTCTTTTTAAAATCTTCTCTTGCGTAATCAGTAAAACCCCATGCTCCTAAATCGCTTTTGGTATTTGTGCTTGGGTATCTTACATAATCAAGGTTTATTCCATCCGGTTTATATGTAACTATAATTTCATCAAGAAGTTCTAATAGGAAATTTTGAACTTCAGGGTTTGCAGGGTCTATAAAATATCCGTTATGTTCTGTAGCAGATTTTGTAGCTCCTTTTATTGAAGCACCTTTTTTTGTTTTGTTGCCCCAATCTGGTCTTACGGATAATATACTTGATGGATTTTGAGATGGTGGTTGGTTTCCTACGTAGAAAGACTGAAACCATATATGGACTTTTATATCTCTTTTATGAGCTTCTTCAATCCAAGTTTCTAAAGGATCAAAGCCGGCAAACTTTTCATTTTGAACAGTAAATCCATATTTATTCATTGTGCAACTTGGAAATATAGTTTTTCCATGAAAATATGTTTCCAAGAAAATACTGTTAAATCCATCTGTTTTAATTTTATCAAGTGTGGCTATGATTTGTTCTTTTGAAGTTTCAGTCGGTCTAATCCAAGTTCCTTTTAATTCATCTTTGACATATGGTAAAGATGTTTTTATTGCCATAGTTGCAGCATCAATGGCTTCGTGTGTATATTGTTTTAATACTGCTCCGTTTTTATTTTCGCTTTCAGCAATTTTAAGATAATTTTCTGCTGTTTGTATGTAGTTGTTTGGAAGTGTTGCATTGTACCCAGGAATTTGTTTTGAATAAAAATCAATTATGGCTTTTGCTTCAGAAAGTTTTGATTTTGCTTCATACATAAAACTTTCTGATGTTACATAAACTGATAAAGTCTTGTTAATCGGGTCAACATAAACTTTTGAGCCTACAGTAATATTTTTAATAATCCAATTTTTGGCACCACCATGACCACTGATAACAATACCGTTTTGAGGAATAGTAGAATCTGCTCCACTAATAGATGTTACAACATTATCTTCGACAATAGCTTCTGCTCCAAATTCATTGGTTTCTGTGTGAGTACCAAATTGCGGGGTATAAATTATTAACTGATCAGAGCCTCTGCCACCAGGGTAAAGATGTCTTTCTGCAATCGGATCTACTTTTGTAATTTTTGTAGATGCTTGTTTAAATATTACTTCATTGCCACTAAATGTTAATGGTGAAAACGCGTTAACTAATTCCTCTTGAGTTGTTTTGTCATTTTCGTCAATTAGCATGATTTCATGAGAAAAAACGCTCCCCGGACAGGATAACAATGTTAGTATTAAAATTGTGAGGTACGTTTTTTTCACGATAATTATTTGTTCCTCTTATTATAATAACCTGTATTTTTGTATTTTAACTTCTCAATCTCTCTTATCTTTCCTGATATAGTTGAATTGCTCGGGTTTATTATATATGCTTTTTTATAATATTGATTTGCTCTTAATAAATCGCCTAACTTTTCATATGCTAATGCCATTTTTATTAAGACTTCATAATTTTCACCATATCCGCTGTCAAGTGCCGCATTGTAAAAATACAGGGCTTTTCTATACTCGTTTCGTCTGTAGTAGTATTCACCAAAATAATAATTTGTTCGAGCATTCTTCTTATCTATTTTTAGTGCATTAAAAAAATATTCTTTAGCGTAACGGTTATTGTTTTCTAAATCATATATTCTTGCCATCTGAACCATATAATATAAATTTTGAGGTTCAATTCGTGTTAAGATGAAATACTCTCCGCTTGCTTTCTGTAAGAAATCTTGCTTTGTAGTTGGGTCTGAAGCTTTTATTGCTTTTTCAAAGTATGATTCTGCATTCCTTAATACTACAGGCTTATTGATTTGTGAATAATCAATAACGGCACCATCATATTTTATAGACCCGTATTCTACTGAAAAAACCGGACTGCCTAAAGTCAATATAAAGATTGCTAAGGCAGTCGGTATTATTTTCTTATAAATCTTTATATGATGGAACTGTGCTAGTATCATGATGATAGAATGAATAATCTTCAGCTGCTGGATCAGTATAAACATATAATTTTCTCCAGAATCTTATGAATTTGTTTTGTCTTGCAAATGCTTCTTCATCTGCAGTTAAAAATTCTTCATTATTAGCTCTTGCTTTTGATACAGAAACAGCATCTGCAACTTGAGCAGAGTAGCCGTTATTTTTAATAGCTGTAGGATTTGTCATTTCATCCACAGATATCGCAGCGTTTGCAACTGCAGGAACTGCTGCTAAGATTGCGATTAATAATAATTTTTTCATAGTCACCTCTTTTTTATTTTAATTATAAAATTTTTTTTCTTCTGTTGCAATAATATTATAATTTGTTTACAAAGTTTCGTCATATACTGTTTGAATGATTTTTTTCATTATTCAAACTCGTGTATTGAAGAATTAATGACTTCTTCCAATTTGTTAAGCAGTTCATCTTCCGGAACTTTTGCAACAATTTCTCCCTTTTTAAATACTAAACCTTCCCCAATGCCTCCTGCAATTCCAAAGTCAGCATGGCTGGCTTCTCCCGGTCCGTTTACAACGCAGCCCATAGTAGCTATTGTAATCGGATAATTAAGGTACTTAAATCTTTCTTCTACTCGTTTTGCCAAATTTATTAAATCTATTTGTGTTCTGCCGCAAGTTGGACAGGATACAAAATTTACTCCTCTTGATCTTAATTTAAGGCTTTTTAAAATTTCATATCCTGCATAAACTTCTTCTATAGGATTTTCTGTCAAGGAAACTCTTATTGTATCTCCTATTCCTTTTCCTAATATAATTCCCATACCAACAGAAGATTTTATCAAACCGTTTTTTAATGTTCCTGCTTCTGTTATTCCAAGATGTAGCGGGTATTCAACCGCTTTGGCCATAAGTTCATAGGCTTGGATTGTGGTTAAGACATCTGATGATTTTAATGAAATTTTTATCAAATCAAAATCCAAATCTTCTAATATTTTTACGTGACTTAAAGCACTTTTAACCATTTTTTCAGCAAGCGGAATATCAAGACTTTTTAAATCTTTTTCAAGCGAACCAGCGTTTACTCCTATTCTTATTGGTATTTTTTGTTGTTTAGCAAGTTTTACAACCGCTTCAACGTTTTCTCTTTTCCCTATGTTCCCGGGGTTAAGTCTTAGCGCAGAAATCCCGTTATTAACACATTTTATCGCAAGTTTATAATCGAAATGAATATCTGCAATTAGAGGAACCGGTGAAATTTTAACCAATTCTTTTATTGCATCAGCTGCATCATTATTTAATACTGCAAGTCTTACAAGCTCACAACCAGCATCTGCAAGTTCTTTTATTTGTCTTGAAGTTTGTTCGATGTTTCGAGTGTCAGTATTGCACATTGATTGAACGGAAATCGGATTATTATTACCGATTTTTACATTCCCGATTGTAATTTCTTTTGATTTTCTTCTGTTTATCATAAAATAATTGTATCACAATTAAGAAAATGAGAGAGGTAAAAATGAAAGTTGCTGTATTATCAGATTTACACGCGAATGTTCAAGCATTAGAAGCTGTTATGAGTGATGTTGTTTTACAAAAATGTGAACATGTATTTTGTCTTGGGGATTTGGCATTAGCAGGACCTCAACCTAAAGAGGTTGTTGAATATGTTATGGATCAGGATTCTTGGACTATTATTCAAGGAAACACAGATAAAATGATAGCTCAATACGGGCCTGAAGTTGCTGAATTTTTGGATGCTCAATATCCTGTAATGGCTAATGCTATTGCTGATGATATTTCAATATTACGTGATAAACACAGGGCTTTTCTTAATAATTTGCCGCCAATGTTATCATTAGGCATTGAAGGTTGTTCTGTTTTGTTGGTTCATGGTTCTCCAAGAGCTAACAATGAAGATATTTTACCTGGAATGTCTTTGGATGAAATTGAAGAAATAATTTCGGGAGCAAATGAAAGTTTAATTTTATGTGGTCATACCCATATCCCTTGCGGATATCAAACCAGAACAAAGCAAACCGTTGTGAATGTTGGTAGTGTTGGACGTCCTATGACTCCTGAGCCTAAGGCTTGTTATGCAATTATTGATTTCAAAAACGGTTCTTTTGATATTCGTCACAGATTTGTTGAATATAACAATGTTAAGGCCGCAAAGATTATGTCAGAGCGCGGCTTTATAGGAGCAGATAGACTTGCTGATTTGTTGTTAAATCCTGTTGAAAGACATATTTAACAATTATGAGTAATCTTCAAAACAATCTTGAAGCGACTCGTTTAGAGTATCGAAAAGTTTTTTCAGAAACAGTGGAAGAAATTTCTTCCACTGTTGATAGTTTGCGTCCTGATATAGTTGGTGATATTTTTGATGATTTTGAAAAAGATTCTTTGGGTTATGGGTGGCAAAAAAGAGTGCTAAAGTTTTTGGAAGAAAGATTAAAAGAAGTAATTTCGGATAAAACAGGACAAATTTCTAAAGAACGTGATAAGTGTAAATGTATTGGCTGTGGCAGTTGTTGTCGGTTTGCAGTTAGTGAGTTTTCGCCTAGTGCCTTACAAATCAAGGCTGAAAATGGTGATAAAATCGCAAAAGAATTTATAAAAACTTTTGTTCCGTATAATTCAATAGAAGAAGCCCAAAAAGTTTTTCCCGAATATATAGAATTGTTAGAAGAAGAAGGTTGTTCAAATTACTATATATATCATTGTCCAAAGGTTACAGAGGATAACAGGTGTCCTGATTATGAAAACAGACCTAAAATTTGTCGAGATTTTCCTGATAATCCTGTTGCATTTTTACCTTTGAAATGTTCATATTCAGCGTGGAAATTGAAATCAAAATCTGTTTCGCTTAAACTAAGAGCAGAAGTTGAAATTATTGACTTTTATATCGAAAAGTTAAAAGGAATATTGAATAGATGAAAGTTTTATCAGGACTTAATTTAAAAGAAATTGAACAAATTACGGATGAACTTGGTGCTACTAAATTTAGAGCAAGGCAAATTCATAATTGGATTTATCTTAAATCAGTTAAAGAAATTGATGAAATGACAGATTTGTCATTAAAATTTCGAGAAGAATTGAAAAAAGTTGCTGTTGTTACTGATATTAAAATAAAAGTTAAACAAGTAAGTTCTGACGGGACGATAAAATATTTGTTGGAATTTCCTGATGGTGAATGTGTTGAAACTGTTTTAATGCGTTTTGATAATCGTGCAAATTTAACTGCTTGCGTTAGTTCACAAGTTGGTTGTGCTGTTAATTGCTCTTTTTGTGCGACAGGAAAACGAGGTTTTATTAGAAATCTTACGTATAAAGAAATTATTGAACAAGTTTTGACAATTCAACGAGATACAGGTTTAAAGGTTACAAATGTTGTTTTTATGGGGCAAGGTGAACCTTTGTTGAATTTGGATAATGTCTTAAAGGCAATGGAAATTTTTAATGAGAATTTCCAAATCGGCGCAAGACGTTTAACTGTATCAACTTCAGGGATTATTCCGCAGATACGAAAACTGGCAGATCTTGATATGCAATCAACATTAGCGCTTTCTTTGCACGCTCCAAATCACGATACAAGATTGAAACTTATGCCTATTGAAGCAAAATATAATATGGAAGATTTGCACAAAGCTCTAAAATATTATGTGGATAAAACAGGTAGAAGAATTACAATAGAATATCTTTTGATTAAAGACTTAAATGATACAATAGATTCTGCAAAACAGTTGGCGTATTACTTAAAAGATATAAAATGTAATATAAATTTAATTCCATATAATCCGACAGAAAAGAATGATTACAAACGTCCGTCAAATAATGCGATAATGAAATTCAAATCATTAATGGAACAATCTGGCAAAAAAGTAACTGTACGACTTGAAAGAGGCGCTGATATCGATGCTGCGTGTGGTCAGTTACGTGGAAAAGTCGATGCTTCTTAAGAGTTTTTTAGATATTAACAAATGTAAAAACTTTATAGAGTTGCGCAAATTATTTGAAAAAGATTACTTTATATAATTGTAGGCAGTAGTGTATAAAGGTATAATCTTATGGCTTTTAGTCCTGTTGCAACATACGCATTTGTAGGTACAAATTATAATAAAGTCGCTAGTGGTGACTGGACAAGATATCCTGTGCTTGGCGGGCAATGTGCTAATGCTGTTGAATCTACAGCAGCAGTATGTGTGAAAAATAGTAGTTATCTAGCGAATATTTTTGGAAAAGTTTCAACCGCTTGTGATAATCTTGCAAAATCAGATAAGGTTTTCAACGGAGTATCAAAAGTTGTAAAATTTGCCAAGAATAATGTAAACCCTTTAATTGTTGCATCAGGGGTTACAAAAGTTGCATTAGCTAAAAAAGAAGATAGAGAAAAAACATTCTACTCAGAAGGTGGAATGATTGCCGGAATGTTTTTGGGTGAAGGCTGGATGAAGGGTCATCTTGATAAAGTTGTTTTGAGTAAACTTCCTATTTCTAAAAAGTGGATGCCGATTGTGAAAGGAACATTGTTTGTTGCAGGTTCTTTGACATCTTCTGCGATTGGTCAAAAATTAGGGCAAATGTTTTATAAGAATGTTGAAAAATCAAGAGCCGAAAAAGCTGAAAAATTAGCACAACAAGTTGTACAGGCGACAGGGCAAGAAAAAGTAGATTCTCAATCTAAAAAATCTATTGATGTGAAAGCTTAGTTTGCAATTTTTGTCTTGATTAAGTTATAATTCACTTAAGAGAGGTGAATTATGGTTGATATTAAAATTACTAAAATGCAAGGTTGTGGAAATGATTTTGTTATTCTTGATTATGAGGAATATAAGAAAACAGGGCTTTCAATGCCGGAACTTGCAATAAAACTATGTGACAGACATTTCGGTATTGGTGCTGACGGTATGATAATTCCTGATTTATCTAAAAACTATGAAACCGATATTGCCTGGTATTTTTATAATAATGATGGTTCTGTTGCTCAAATGTGCGGTAATGGAATGCGTTGTTTTGCAAAGTATGTGTTTGATAAGAAACTTGTTGATAAAAAACAATTCAGTGTGAAAACTTTAGCAGGTGTTATTGTTCCTGAAATTTTAGAAGATGGACAAGTTAAGGTTGATATGGGATGCCCAATTCTTGATTATGAAAAAATACCTTTTAAAGGTGAAACAACCGTACAATTGAAAGATAAAACCTTTAAAATAAACCCTGTATCAATGGGAAATCCTCATTGCGTAATTTTTACGGATGAAGATATAATGTTTTTGGCGCAAAATTACGGACCGATGATGGAGAAACATTCGTATTTTCCGGAAAAAACAAATACCGAATTTGTTAATATCGTTTCAAAATCAGAAATGGATATGAGAGTTTACGAAAGAGGTTGCGGAATAACATTGGCTTGCGGAACAGGTGCTTGTGCTTGTGTTGTAGCAGGTGTTTTAAATAACTTAACAGAAAACAAGGTAAAAGTTAATTTGCTTGGCGGTGCTGTAACCGTTGAGTGGTGCAGAAATTCCGAAATTTCATCTAATCATGTGTTCTTAACAGGACCTGCTAATTACAGTTTTGTTGCTAATTACATGTTGTAAAAAATAATTTTTTTATGATAATATAAAGGCATACACTGTAAAATAGTACAAAAGGAGAAATATAAATGAGAAATTATGAATTAATGGCTATATTCAAACCAAATCTTGATGCAGAAGAGGTTGATAAAGCTATTGAAAAAATCGGTAATGTAATTACAGAATTCGGCGGAAGCGTTGTTTCTATTGACAAAGTTGGTAGAAAAAAATTGGCTTATGATATCCAAAATTTCAGAGATGGATTTTTTGCAACTATCGTTTTAGCTTTGCCTGCTGACAAAGTTGCAGAATTCAAAAGACAATTAAGATTAACAGACAGCATTTTAAGAACTATGTTCTTAGAAACTTCTGTTAAGGCTTCAGTTTAATTTTATACAGTAAGGAAAATCAAATGACATTAGCAAAAGCAGTAGTTACAGGTATCGTTTATAAAACACCTAAAACAGGTTTTACATCTAACAATGTTGCAGTATCTTCATTTGTTTTAAATGTTGGGACTCAAGATGAAACTCTTGTTAGGGTTATTTCAAAAAGAACATCTTTAGAATCTGTTGTTTCAGGACTAACTAAGAACCAAAGAGTTCTTGTTGAAGGTCGTTTGCAAAATGGAATTAGCAAAATGGACGATGGTACTGAAAAGAAAGTTTTTGAAATAGAGGCTTCAACTATTGAAGTTATGGGCGGTAGCAATTCTTCTGCTGAAGCTGGTTCAGATGGTGATATTCTTACTTTCGGAGATATGGAAGTTCCTTCTGATTCTAATACTGATGTGTTGATGGATGATGAAGAAGTTCCATTCTAAACTAAGATAAATTAAGTAGAAAATAACAAGGCTAGAAAGGCAAATTAAGAAATGGCAAGACAAGAAGATAAAAAGAAACGTAAAAACTGCAGTCTTTGTGCAGATAAAGTTGAATCTATCGATTACAAAGATGCTGCTAAGTTAAAAAGATACTTAACAGAAGCAGGAAAGATTATTCCTAGAAGAATAACAGGTAATTGTGCAGAACACCAAAGAATGATTGCTAGAGCAATCAAAAAAGCTAGAGAAGCTGCAATTATTAGTTATACTTTTGACTAATCAAAGTATTTATAAAAAGAACTCTTGCTCTTTAGGGGTAAGGGTTCTTTTTTTTTGTTCTATAATTGAGAGAGATATTTTATAATTATATGTTTAGAGGGTTATTTATGGATGATAAATTGTTACAATTATTAGATAAGTATAAGGCTTTTCCACAAGTTAAGGCTATTGCTATTGGAGGTTCATCTGCGGCTAAAACTTTAGATGAGGCTTCTGATATTGATGTTTATGTGTTTGTTTCAAAAGATATTGATATTTCTTGTCGAAAGAAAATAGTAGAAGAGGTTTCGTCAAAGTATGAAGTAGGTGGAGAGTATTTTGGAGCAGGAGATGAATTTTTAGTTGATGATATTGGAGTTCAGCTGGATGTAATGTATTGGAATTGTAATTGGTTTGAGGGGATTGTTGATAGTGTATGGAATAAATATTATCCTTCTAACGGTTATACTACTTGCTTTTTATATACATTAAGTGTTTTTGATATTGTTTATGATCCTGATAATTGGCTGAAGAATTTGCAAAAATCTATTAAAACGGCGTATCCTTCTGAATTAAAAGAAAATATTATAAAGCGTAATATGATGTTAATGTATGATAAGCCTTTTGCGTCTTATTATGAGCAGATTAAAAAAGCTATAAAAAGAGATGATTTGAATAGCTTAAACCATAGGATTTCTGCCTTTATGGCAAGCTATTTTGATGTGATTTTTGCTTTAAATTCAATGCTTCATCCAGGGGAAAAAAGACTGTTAAAATATTCTATTGATAATTGTAAAATATTGCCTGTTGATTACGAATTGAATATCAATAAACTCTTCAATTCAAAAGGAAATGAAGTTGTTGAGGTCTTAGAAATTATGGTTAAAAACCTAAAATCCTTGTTAAAGGTTTAATTGCTTTGTATATTTAGGTGCTTAATTACTTTTTTCTCGTTGTTGGCAATTATATCGGTAGATCTTCTTTTGTGCTGTAATGGAATTGATATGCTAAGAGATTTATTTTTAAAGAAGTTATTTAGAATTTGATTTCTTTTGTTGTTTTCGTTTTGGTAAACAAACTGGTCAGAGTTTATTTTATCAAGATTTTTAGTTTGTTCGCAATAGTCTTTTTCGAAACTGTTAATCGTAACGATAGAAACTTCTGCGCTGATAGCTTTTTGTGGGGTGATTGCCAAAAACGCTGCAAAAATTGCTGCAACTGCTAATCCTAGTTTCGTATATGATTTTTTATACATAAAGCCACTCTATTCTTATACTTCCTTATTATATTAACTTATAATTTAGTCAGTGTAAAGTTGTGTATGTCTTTTGATCTGAAAATATCTATTAGGTAGAATTTTAAATCCCTTTTATTTCAAGTAATTCGGTCTGTTTATAAAAAATATAACAAATTGTAACAAATATATACTAATTCAATACTTTTTACGCAATTTTTAAATACGAAAATACTTTATATAAATGTAAGGGAAATGAATAAAAAGAAATCTCAAAGGGGGAATATATATGAGAAAAAGTAACTATGAATTTATTACACTTAATGCCTATATCGATAACTTAGATGACAGAAACGTAATTTCATTAAACGATAAATCAATCGAATTAGAAGTAGAAAAATACTTATCAAAATTGAAAAAGTTTGAATCTGATGCTAACACATTAGAATACTTAGTTGGCTAATCAAATAAGTTTGAATAGGTAAGAAAATAGAGAAAAAGGGGTTTTGGACTAATGCAAAGCCTCTTTTTATGTTTAGATAAATTTAATCTATAATCCGTAAAAATGAATGGTTGTGTTCATAAAAAATCAAATAAAGGTAGTAGTCTAAACGTATTATGTAAATTTTTGTTAAAAAAGAATCAACCATGCGGCGAAAGCATGATGTAGAGCATGATTGAGTAAATTTCTAAATCTTTAGATTTAGATAAATCCTTCAATCTTTAAAATTTAATTAATCAATCAGTGCATGGATTTAAAAACCCATCAAAAATATTAGTATAGAGAGTGTAGAGAGCGTACAAAACATTTTCGGGGGAATAGAGATGAGAGATTTTAACAAAAAACTAAAAGTTGTATTGATAGATGACAATGCTAATCATTTAAGAGGGATTAAGGAATTGATAACTCTTGAAAGTTGCTATGAAGTTGTCGGAGCTACAACAAGTGCAAATCTCGGTATTAATTTGGTAAAAAAACATCATCCTGATATTGTTTTGATGGATATTAATATGCCGGAAAAGGATGGATTGCAAGCAATTCAAGCGATTAATAAATTAAATCTCTCAACAAAGATTGTTGTATTAAGTGGTTATGATGATTCAGAATTGATATATAGAGCGATGAAATTAGGTGCAAGAGGTTATGTATTGAAAACTATGGCATCTGTAAAATTAATAAACGCAATTGAAGAAGTTGCAATGGGTAAAATCTATCTACCTGCAATTTTATCAACTCGTTTCTTTGAATATTTCCAAGCATTCTCAAAAGAAGAAGAAAAGATGATGGGTTCAGAAAACTTATTGAACAGTCTAACCTCAAGAGAAGTTGAAGTTTTAGAATTATTAACCGAAGGTATTAACTACAAGAGTATTGCAGGAAAGCTAATTATATCAGAAACTACAGTTAAGACTCACGTTAATAATATTTTCCAAAAATTACAAGTTAACGATAGAACGAATGCTGTATTATACGCATTAACTCACGGGTTTAAACAAAAGAATTCAGGTGTTGGTGCAAAATCTGCGATGATGTCGGTATAACGTTTATAACAGGTTTTTAATAAAGGGTTCGTTAATGATACCGAACCCTTTATTTTTGGATAATAAAAGAGGTAAAATGAATAAGTTAGAAATTACACCTGATATATCGGGACAAATAAGTTGTGTATCTCACGAGATAAGAAATCATTTATCAGTATGTGATATGTACACTCAAATAATAAAGAAAAATCTTGAAAAGTCAGGAATAGATAATCCATCAATCGACAATGCATTAGATTGCATTCAACAGTCAATAAAGATTATTGAATCTAATCTTTTGGATTTAAAGTCTTTGAAGCGTAATAATTTTAAGATTGTTGATTTTGAAAAGACAGTAACTTGTGCAGTAGAATTGTCAAAAGCGTATGTTATAGATAAAGAAATTGAAATTAATTTATTCGTTAAAAATACTGCATTGATAAATGTTGACGAAAGTCGATTTCTTTCAGTTCTTGTAAATATTATAAAAAATGCAATAGAGGCAATTCAATTAAAAGGTGAAATAGAAGTTCTTGCGGAAATTAAAAATGATATAGGTATTATAAAAATATCAAATGATGGCAAACCTATTCCTAAAGAAAAACAATCAAAACTTTTTGAGCAAGGATATACTACAAAAGATACAGGTTGTGGTTTAGGTTTATGGATATGTAAAAAGTATTTAGAAGAGCAAAATTCGGAATTATCCTTGCTAAGATCGACTAAAAAACAAACTACATTTGAAATAACTGTTCCTGTCTATGCGGCAAATTAGGTTGATTACATTTGTGTAATTGTTTTTAAGCCTTAATATTTCTTATAATACGTCTGATTGTTAATCCTTTTAAATTATAATATTTAAAGGGATGAAAGGGCTAATTTTAATGAGCGGAAATGAAAAAGATTTTCCTGTTGATATTGTATATTTATGGTGTGATGCTTCAGATGAAGCTTGGTCACAAAAGAAAAATCTCGAACTTGCCAAGTTTTCTAATAATATAGATTGTGATGCCAAGGATGATTGCAGATTTATAAGTAATGATGAATTAAAATATTCACTTCGTTCATTAGAGAAATATGCACCTTGGATAAATAATATATTTATTGTAACTGATAATCAAGTTCCAAAATGGTTAGATACTTCCAACCCTAAAATAAAACTAATCAATCATTCTGAAATTTTACCTGTCGAGGCTTTGCCGACTTTTAATGCCAGTGCTATAGAAACTTCGCTTCATAAAATCCCGAATTTAAGTGAACATTTTTTATTTGCAAATGATGATATGTTTTTCGCAAATCCCGTAGATAAGAACTTTTTTTATGATGAAAAAGGCAATCCTATTTTCAGATTTTCAAAACGCAAAATAATAAATAAAAAATATCGACATCTTTTTGGATATATGGTTTCATCTGCATATAGGCTTGTGAAAGATAATATTGGAGAAACTTTTGCTCATTTCCCTCATCATAATATTGATGCTTATAAAAAAAGTACAATAGAAGAATGCGTTGCAAAGTTTAAAGATGGGTTTGATAAAACGGTAATGCAAAAATTTAGGCAAAAGGATTGTATTCAGCGTTCTATTTTTGGGTATTATTCACTTGCAAAAGGTCAAGGGGCTTCAAAAGTTGTTGATGGATTTTTCCAAAGAATTCATTCTTGTATTTCAAAGACTAATTTAGATTCGCTCCAAATCCCGCTTTTAAAAAAGAAATTTTATTTGTTAAATAAATATAAGCCTATATTGTTTTGTGTAAATGATAGTATTCAAACAACTAATTCGGATAGATTAGCGTTAAGATTTTTCTTAGAGAAAAAGTTTCCGCAACCTTCTAAGTTTGAATTAGCTAATGAAAATTCTGCTGATATTTTAGTTTGTTATCACAAACCTTTTGATATGATAAGGAACGAAATTTTAAAACCGATTCAAGTTGGCGCATCACTTACTGAAAAAGATTTGGGGATTTTAAAAGACAGTACAGGTGATAATATTTCAAGTCAAAACAGGTATTATTCAGAATTAACGGCTCTATATTGGCTTTGGAAAAATTCGGATGCCAATTATAAGGGGCTTGTTCATTATAGGAGGTTTTTTGATTTCAACGGTGGAAACTGTAGATGGATAGATAAAATTCCTCAAAATTATGAGGAAGAATTTTGTTTAAAGAAACCATATTTAGAACATATTTTTTCTAATTATGATATAATTTTACCTATGAAAAGGGTTATTCCCAAATTCAAATCGATTTATGAACATTATAGACGCAAACATTTTATTTCGGATTTGGATAAAGTGTTAGAAATTATAAAACAAAAAAATTCAAAAATGTATGATATAGCATTAAAAGTTATGAAAAATACAAATGAAATTTATTTATACAATATGCTTGTGACTAAAAAAGAGATTTTTGATGAATATGCAAAATGGTTATTTGAGATACTTTTTGAATTAGAAAAAGATATTCAATCTGATGTTGAAGCTCGCAATGATTATCAAAAGAGAGTTTACGGTTTTTTGTCAGAAAGATTATTTACTGTATATGTTGAGTATTTAAAACAAAAAGGTATGAAAATTATTGAATTACCGGTAGTCTATTGTGAAACTAATAAAAAGCGATTTAGAATATTTCAAATTCGAACGATGATATATCGGCTATTAGTGAAGATTGGTATAAGAAAACCTCATTGGAGGGAACAGTATGGAGTATAATATGCTAAATCAAAAGGAAGATAAGATGAACATTTTAGTAACAGGCGGAGCCGGTTATATTGGAAGTCACAATGTAATAGCATTATTAGATGCCGGATATAACGTTATTATATTTGATAACTTAGAGTTAGGACATATTGAAACTGTAGAAACTTTGAAAAATATAAAATCGGAAGGTTCTGTTATAGATTTTGTAAAAGGAAATTTATTGCTAATTCAGGATATTGAATCAGTTTTTTCAAAGCATAAAATTGATGCGATACTTCATTTTGCTGCGTATTCTCAAGTTTCAGAATCAGTGAAAGAACCTCAAAAATATTATTACAATAATGTTTTAGGAACTTTGAATTTATTAAATGTAGCGATGGATTATGATGTTAAAAAGATAGTATTTTCAAGTACGGCTGCTACATATGGTGAACCTGAGTATGTTCCGATTGATGAAAACCATCCTCAAAAACCTATCAATACATATGGAAAAACTAAATTAATTATAGAAAATATAATGGATGATTATGATAAGGCATATGGATTAAAATCTGTTAGGTTGAGATATTTTAATGTAGCAGGTGCAGACAGTCAAAATAGAATAGGCGAATGGCATAATCCGGAAACCCATTTAATTCCTAATATTTTAAAATCAGCTTTTGGAAATGGAAAAGTCTTTCAAATGTTTGGGACAGATTACGAAACCAAAGATGGTACTTGCGTAAGAGATTATATAAATGTTGAAGATTTGGCAAATGCTCATTTGTTGGCATTGAAATATTTGTTAGATGGCGGCGAAACAAATTATTTCAATTTAGGAACCAAAGAAGGAAACAGTGTAAAAGAAGTTTTTGATATGTGTGAAAAAGTTACGGGTAAAAAATTCCCTGTAAAAATTCAACCTCGTAGAGCAGGAGATCCGGCTACTTTAATTGCAGATAATAAAAAAGCGAAAGATGTTTTAGGCTGGACACCTGTTAGAAATTTAGAAAAAAGTATTCAAACTGCATATCGTTGGGAACAAGAATTATCAAAAAGATTAGCAAATCAGGTATAGGAATGGAAATCGTTGCAAATATAATTAAAAAATTTGATAAAGATGGATTGATGCAAAATTATGCAAAAGTTTTGCCATATTTTAGAAAATATTGGTTTAGAACATTACTTGCATTAGGACTTGCAATTCCAATCGGCTCATTAGATGCAATCGTTGCACTTTCATTAAAGCCATATATGGATAATGTAATGATTGATAAATCGTTTCATTCTCCTTGGTATATACCTGTTTTGATTATTGCATTTACAAGTACACAAGGTTTGTTGAATTACTTATCAACATATATGAATGCTTGGGTTGCGGGGAAAGTTACAAATGATTTTAAGCGAACTTTATATAACAAATTGATGCACAAAGATGCTTCATTTTTTGATTCCAGAACCTCAGGTGATATTTTGAGATGGTTTAATAATGATGTAAATTCAGCTTGCGGAAATCTTTTGAACAACTTAAAAACAGGAATTTCAAGAGTATTTTCATCAATATCATTGGTTTTGGTGTTGTTGTATAATTCTTGGCAGTTGGCAATAATTGCAATTATTGTTCTAATATGTGCGGTAATTCCTCTAACTAAAATGAGAGCTCTGATAAAATCAATTACAGATAAATCAGAATCTGCAGGAGGAAAGGTTATTACAGCATATAATGAAGCCTTTGCGGGAAATAAGGTTGTAACAGCTTATAATTTATACAATTATCAAAATTCTGCATTTAATAAAAATCTTGAAACTGTATTTGGTTTGAATATGAAAATTACCCAAAAAACAGGTTGGTTATCACCAATGATGCACATTGTTGTATCAATAGGAATAGCGGCAGTAATTGGTTTGGGTAGTTATATGATAGTAAAAGGACAAATTACAGGCGGAAATTTTGTATCATTTATAACTGCTTTGATTATGCTTTATACCCCGATAAAATTATTAGGTAACAATGCGAAGAATATGCAAAATGCACTTTTAGCATTAGAGCGTGTAATAAAACAATTAGATGCAAATCCGAAAATTAAAAATAAACCTGACGCAATAAAATTAGAAGGTTTAAAAAATAACATAGAATTTAGGAACGTAAATTTTGAATATAAAAAGAATAAACCAGTATTAAAGAACATTCAATTTACAGTTCAAAAAGGCGAAACCTTTGCACTTGTAGGTAACTCAGGTGGCGGAAAAAGTACAATAGTAAATCTTATTCCAAGGTTTTATGATGTGAAGTCAGGTGGAATTTTGATAGATGGAACAGATATTAGAAATTTCACGTTAGAATCTTTACGAGATAATATTTCAGTTGTATTTCAGGATAACTTTTTATTTTCAGGTACAATAAGACAAAATATTATGCTGGGCAATTTGAATGCAACAGAAGAAGAATTGCAAATGGCGATAAAAGAATCTTATTTGGACGGATTTATTAAGACATTAGACAAAGGTCTTGATACAAATATTGGAGAGCGTGGAGTTTTATTATCAGGTGGTCAAAAGCAAAGAATAGGAATTGCACGTGCCTTTTTGAAAAATGCTCCGATTTTGATATTAGACGAAGCAACAAGTGCATTGGATAATGAAGCGGAAAAAATTGTTCAACAGGCAATAGAAAACCTTATGAAGGATAGAACAGTATTCGTAATTGCACATAGATTAACAACTGTTCGCAATGCCGATAGAATTGCTGTAATTAAAAATGGTCAACTGGTAGAAATCGGCAATCATGAAGAACTTATTCAAATTGAAGACGGAGCATATAGACATTTATATGAATCCCAATTTGCCAATTCAGAAACGGTAGTGCCTGTTTAAATTCACTTAAAAACATAAAATAAGACAGATTGCCTGAAAAAAATCTTTATTGTAGAATTTGTACAGAAAGGAAAAAGGAAGAGAAGTATGTACTATCAAGGATTAATTAAGAAATATGCAGAATTTTTATCTGTAACCGAAACAACTCCGGTTGTAACACTAAACGAAGGAAACACACCGCTAATTAAAGCCGAGAATTTAGCTAAAAAAATAGGCTTAGATGCAGAGATATATTTCAAATTTGAAGGTTGTAACCCAACAGGAAGTTTCAAAGATCGTGGAATGACAATGGCTGTGACTAAGGCAAAAGAAAGCGGTTCAAATGCAATTATATGTGCCTCAACCGGAAATACTTCAGCTTCAGCAGCAGCATACGGAGCTAAAGCAGGTTTAAAAACATATATTATAATCCCTGATGGATATATTGCATTAGGAAAACTATCTCAAGCAATGATGTATGGAGCAGAAATTATTGCAATCCAAGGAAATTTTGATAAAGCGTTAGAAATGGTAAGAGAAATTTCTGATAAATATCCTATAACATTGGTAAATTCTGTAAATCCATACAGAATAGAAGGACAAAAAACAGGTGCTTTTGAAATTTGTGAAGCACTTGGTCAAGCTCCTGATTATCACTTTATCCCGGTTGGAAATGCCGGAAATATAACTGCATACTGGAAAGGTTATAAAGAATGGCACAAACTTGGCAAGATTAAAGAATTGCCAAAAATGATGGGATTTGAAGCAGAAGGTGCTGCAGCGATTGTAAAAGGTGAAAGAATTTATAATCCTGAAACTTTGGCCACTGCAATAAGAATTGGAAATCCTGCAAGTTGGAAATTTGCAGAGCAAGCAAGAGATGAAAGTAATGGAATGATCAATTACGTAACAGATGATGAAATTGTAGAAGCATATAAATTGCTTGCATCAAGTGAAGGTATTTTGGCAGAACCTGCATCAGCTGCTTCTGTTGCAGGTCTAATTAAAGTTAAATCACAAGTTAAAGAAGGTTCTAAAATCGTATGCATCCTAACCGGCAACGGTTTGAAAGATCCTGATAATGCTATAAAATATTCAAATGCTGATGTTAAAAAGACATCTGCTGATTTAACAGATATTCTAAAAGCTATGAAAATTTAGTTTATTTTTTAGTTATAACAAATAAAAAAGGATTAGATATAAAATCTAATCCTTTTTTTTATTTTATTTCACTTGTACAATTTGGACATTTTGTAGCTCTAATATCAATAGTTGAAAAGCAATAAGGACATTGTTTTGTTGTTGCGGTTTCATTATCTTTTGTTTTTTTAGCATTTATACAGGTTAATTTATTTATGCTTTTGATAAGTAAAAAAACAGCAAAAGCAACTATTAGAAAACTAATGAGTGTATTTATAAAAAGCCCGTAATTTATGGTAACTGCACCTGCAGCGTGGGCATCTTCTATTGATTTATAGTGTATAAATTTTCCTTGATAATCAGGCATAACAAGATATAATTTAGAAAAATCTACTCTACCCAGAACCCAACCTAAAGGCGGCATAATAATATCTTTAACCAAAGAATCTACAATTTTCCCAAAAGCTGCACCAATTATGATACCGACAGCCATATCAATAACGTTGCCGCGCATTGCAAATGTTTTAAATTCTTCACCGTAGCGTTTTAATCTCTCAATCATTTTAGTTAATCCCCATTTCTAGCGGAATTTTATCATAAAATTTTTTCAACCACAATGTATAATTGAGCGATTAGGAAGTTTTTTGAGTCTTTTTCTTCGGAGTAAGAGTATTCATAATTGGGTGGATTAAAGGATGAGAAATAATTGGAGCAAGTATAGCTAGCCCTGTAACAGAGCCAAACATTGCACCTGCTTCTATTGCACCTTTACCAAGATTTGCATTCAGGTTTTCTTTTGTGAATTTATCGCCTGTTGTTATTGTTTTGTTTAATTCGGCAATTTTTAGGGCTTTTTCAGAATCATTCATTTTATAATATTTTGAAAGTTCTTTTGTTGTTGGAAAAGCTTTAAAAATAGGTTCATCTTTAAACATTTTTTGAGCAATATTATAGGCACTTTTTCTACAGATAGGAATTATAATAGAGAGGTAAATTCCTAAGCATATAAGTTGGTATAAAAATTCTTTTATTGCAGAGAAACGTTTTGTTTGCGGATCAATTTGTTTATCCATAAGGATAAATCCTGGTCTTCCGATTGCTTTTAGGCAAGTTTCTGTAGTAACCTGAGAAACTGTACTTTGGGTTGCGTTATATATTGTTGGATTTGTAATTATATTTTGAATACCTGCTAACATACTAACCCACCTTCATTCCTGAATTTAAAAAACTTGCAAAATTAACTCTTGGAGGATAACACACTTGTTTTTGTTTTGTTTCATTTTGTGTTTTTAAAGTTGGTTTTACGGCTTTAGAAGTAACATCCAGTTTTGGTTGTTCTTGAGGGTTGTTTTTATTTTTGTGAAATATTTTATTAGTGAAAGGCTTTACTAAAAGAGAGCAAGCCCCTGGAATTACAATAAGAGCTGCCGTGCAAACTCCCATAAATCTAAGATTATGTTTGGCAATTTTTGCTTTTTCTGGATCTTTAACTAAAGCAGCACCTTTACCTGCTATTGCACCACATAGCAAATAGGTTGGTATAGCAATAACTTCGGTTAAACCTTCTCTAAGTGCAGTATATTTTTTAGTTTCAGGGGACTCTTTTTTGTCCATCATTGTAAATAGAGGTCGAAAAATCCCTTTGGCAGTAGCAATCGCCACAACAACGTATGCAGGATTGTTGTTTTTGCCAAGATGCTCAAGAACTTGTTTTATCCCTTTTTTATAATTTATTGCCATTTATTTATTCTTTATTTTATGAATCCTGAATATCAAATATTGTAAAACAAAACAAGAAAAATTTTTCTATTTGTTATGGATTTATTTGCTGTTTTTTTACAATTCTTAATCCTTATTTTTGTTATATCTAAAGCAATTTTTTTCGTGGTCATTAACAATTCCGATAGCTTGAAGATAGGAATAAATTATGACTGTTCCGACATATTTCATTCCTCGTTTTTTCAAGTCTTTAGATATTTTATCTGATAAAGGTGTTGAAACCGGGAGTTGATCAAATTCGTTTTGAATTATTTTATTATCAGTAAATCCCCAAATATAATTTGAAAAACTTCCATATTCTTTTTGAATTTGTCTAAATATTTTTGCATTATTTATTGTTGATGTAATTTTTCCTCTACATCTTATAATTTTTTCGTTATTGACAAGTTCTTCAACTTTTTCTTGGTTGTAGTTACTTACTTTAATTACATCAAAATTGTCAAAAGCTTTTCGAAAATCTTCACGGCGTTTAAGGATTGTAAGCCAAGATAATCCGGCTTGAAAGGATTCTAAAACCAGAAGTTCAAACAGTTCTCTGTCATCATATTTTGGAACTCCCCATTCTTCATCGTGATATTTTACATAAATATCTGATTTTTCATCTACCCAGCGACATCTTTTCATAAATAAATTATAACAGATAAGTAAACATTTTGTGATAACGTTATAAAATATTAATTTTTCTATGTATAATGTAATAAAGAGGGTAATAGGAGTTATTATGAAAAATAAGAAGAATATCACTTTAGTTTTAGGCTTAATATTGAGTTTATGCAGTTTTTGCACAGTATATGCACAAGATGAAAAACCTTTAAAAGAGAATGAAACTTCTTCAATGAAATCTGCTGAATTAAAGGTGGATAAGGATACTCCTATTGATGTTCTTGTATTAATTAAGAAGAAAGATTATAACGCAGCTTTACCTTTGATAAATGCATATATAGAATCAAAACCGAAAAAATATATAGGATATCAGTTGCGTGGAGAAATATATTATGCATTGCGTCAGTATGACCTGGCAGTTGAAGATTTTCAAAAAGCAGTGGATATAAAAACAGAAGATGATAAATTTGCGACAAATGCAAAGGTAATAAGTGCTGTCGTTTTAGGTGCTGATAAGCAGCAGCAATATCAAAACCATGAATTAGGTTCATTGTACGCAAGGCTTATGTATGCTCAAAAAGCACTTAATAACAATATGTATGAAGTTTCATACAAAAAAGCCTTAGAATATAATTCTCACATATATTTGCCATCACCTAAAAAAGAAGAAATTAATAAAATAAATTGTCCGCAAAAGTATGGCAAAGAATTTAATCCGCAAGGAATAGATGTTACAATTTATGGAATTATTGAAGATATTGAAAAAGGTAATTTTTCAGAAGCAGCTTATAAACTTCCAAAATTAACAACCGAATATCCAAATTATTATCTTGGACAATATTTAACAGGGGTTGTAATGTACACCTTAGAACAGGATGAAAATGCCATTAATGCTTTTAATAATTCTATAAAATTAAATCCAAAAGATTTTGAATCTTACGCAAGTTTAGGACTTTTGTATTATGACAAAGCTGCTAAAACTTTTAATGAAGATTATGCAAAAAAATCAATAGAGAATTTTGAAAAAGCAATAGCCTTAAACTCTAATTGTAGCACATATTATTTTTATATCGGTTTAAACCATATGGAGCTTGGGGATTGGGCGAGTGCTGTTAATAACTTTAAAAAAGCATTAGTTATAAATCCAAAAGATTATAATAGTATGTACTATAAATCAATAGCACAATATCTTCAGAAAGATTACACAGCAGTAGTTGACGAAACAACAAAAATGCTTTATAAGCACGTTTCTAATTACAATTCAGTATTGTATTTAAGAGCATTAGCAAATTATAGATTAAAAAATGAAGAAGCTGCGATTGCTGATATTGAAAAAATACATCAGAATATGAATGACATATATAGCTATGAAGTGCGACAAGCAACCGCAAAAGATAAAGATAAAGTTTTAAAATGTTATTTATATTATCTTCAAAGCAAAATTTCAAGGGACAACGGTTTTGGGGCTAAAACAGATTTACAACAAGCATACCAAAATCCTTTGATTGCACTATTAGATACAAAAGGTAAAGATTTTGCACAAGTTAATTTCAAGTTAACAACTTCTGATATCGAAGAACAATATGAATATTTGATTACAACATTTGATAATTTGGGTGTAGGTTTTGAATATTTAAACCCTGATTATAAAATTGTGGCTAAAAAGCAAAATGTTCAAGATTTTCCTCAGCCGGTTGCAGAAAAATCTGAAGAAACAATTCAACCTGTAGTTCAAGAAGAAAATGTAGAAAAAACTCAAACAACAGAAGTTGTATTGGAAAAAAGTAAAGAAGAAACAATGGTGTCAAATTTGATAGCAGAGATGAAAGAATACGATTCTCCTGTTGTTGAAAAAGCTGAAGCTGCTACACAAAATAAAATAGAAGAGGTGGCAACGGAAAAGACAACTCAAAGCGAATCAACACCTGTTATGGTTTTCGATCCAAATACTTTGATATTCCAACCAAAAGCAACAGAGAAAGAAACTCAACAAGAAAGTTCAAATATTGAGTTGGAAAATCAAACCGTAAAAACTGAAGAAACTTTGGTTTCTGAAAAAATAACAACTGAAACTTCACCAAAAGATGAAAAATTTTCAGAAGAAATAAAACCTGAACAAACAAAAAACTCAAATGAAGATGAAATCACGCAGAATGTTGATAATCAAAATACCGAAGAAGAAAAAGTTGAAGTTGTAGAAAATAATGAAAAAGCAGAAGTTCAAAGCGAGGATTTAAAAGAAGTTTCGCAAGAAGGAAATTCACTCAAAGAAGAAGTTGAAATCTCAACTCCTGCAAAAGAAACAGAACCACAAATTGTGAGTGAAGAAGAATTAAAAGAAGATACAACACCTGTTGAGCCTTCGAAAGAAATTGAGCAAAAACAAGAACAAGAACAAAATATAGAACAAGATGATTTGTCTAATGAGGAACAATTAGAGGAATCAAATCCTAAAACTGTAAAAGTCAATGAAAAATATGCGGATGTTAATTTGGCAGAATTTGAGGTAAAGAATAAGAAACCGCTTAATATAAATGAAGGTGATGAAGTAATATTCCTAGAAACAAAGCCATTTTTGAAAAAGGAAGAAAAAATTGTTAATGAAAAACTTAGCAAAATGTCATTCCTTCAACATTCTTCAAATAAACCTGCAAAATTTGAAAAAATCGAAACTCCTCAAAATACAGAGCCGGAAAAACCTGTTGATGTAAATATTACAAAAGATTCTGATAATTTGCCTGAAGTATCAAAAACTGAAGAATCGAAAAAAGAGCAAGTAGAAGAACCACAAAAGGAAGAATTATCACTGATTGAACCTGAGGAAATAAAATTCCCTGAACAATTAGACCAATCTAATAAGGATAATGTTTCTACAAAGATTGCTAATAAAGAATCTACCCAAGAACAAGTATCAGTTGAAAAACCATCAATTAGGGAGTTTTCAAAAGAAGAATTTGACAAAGATTTGAAGGTTTCTGATAACATTGATAATTCTAAATCTCAAGATGAAGTTGCAAACAGTTCAGATATTCAAAAAAATACAGAAGACCAACTTCCTCAGAATAATAATGACAAGGTAGCTAATTCAAAAAATACAGTAATGCCAGAATTAAATAATGATAAAAAATCTAAGAAAAATAAAGTAAAAAAATCGAAAACAAAATCAAAAGATAATTTGATTATTGCAGTAGGCGGTAATGTAGATGATTATGCCAAAATTGAAGATGAAAAAGTAAGAGAAACTAAAGATAAGATGCATTTTAAAAAGAAAGATAAACTTTCAAAAACAGATGATAGCATAAAACCTGAACAAAAACTTGAAATTTCCTTATCAGAAAAATCTGAAATTGTAAATGAAGAAGCAAAAGTTTCTGAAGTTAAACAGGAAAAGAAGATCAAAGAACAAAAACTGAAACCATCTAAAAAAGCAACAAAAGAAGTTTCAGAAGAAGTTTCAAATTTAGACGATACGAATACTTCTAAATCTGAAGTCAAAACAGAAGACAAGCCTATAGTAGAGCCTTCTAAAGAAGAAAAGCAAAAGGCTGAAATTAAAACAAATGATAAACTTGTCGAAAAGCCTGATACAAAAACTTCAAAAAAAGAAATCTCTAATAAAAAACCAGAAGTTCAAAAGCCCAAAAGATTTCCATTCTGGAAACGTTGGTTCTCTCGCAAGAAGAAAATCGAACAACAAATACAAACACAAATACAAACAGAAAAAAAAGTACTTCCTAATGCAGAATAAATGAAATAAGATTTCTACTCATTTAGAATATATTTATCAATAATTTCGCAAGCATCAGCAACGAAATTTTCGCAAGGTCGTTCTTGATAATATTGTTCTGTTCTTTTTGTCGGAATATATGAAGTATCTTCGTCTTTTTCTAAGCCCAAAAGTTCTCTACAGATTATAGTGCCGTGTTTTTCTTTAAATTTTTGAGCTAAATCTTGTATAAGTTCATAATGTTTAGCTTTCACGTCATCGTTATTATTTTCTGTATAACCTTTTGCCAGTCCCGCAATCATAAACATAGCACTAACTGCTCCACAAACTTCTCTCATTCTTCCCATTCCGCCACCAAAGGAAGATGATAACTTTAAGGCTGTTTCTTTATCAAATCCAAATTTTTCAGCATAAGTTATAAATACTGATTGTGCACAGTTATAACCGTTTTCAAAGTTTTCTCTGGATTTTTGAGCATTTGTTGTCATAATTATTCTCCAAATAATTCATATAAAATAACAGAAACAGAAGTTGCCAAGTTTAGTGATTCAACTGTTTTTGCCATTTCGATTTTGACGGAATCATCAGATAAATTAATTAATTCATCCGATAAACCATTTGCTTCACTCCCAAACATTATAACGGCAGGTAACTTTATCTTGAAAGTTTTTAAAAGATTATTACTTCTTGGAAGGGTTGCTATCTTTTTGAAATCTTTAAATGTTTCTTTAAATTCGTTAAAATCTTTTATATGATAAACCGGTATTTTCCATAAATTTCCAACAGAGGCTCTGACGCATTTTGGATTATATATGTCAACACTCTCACCATAAAGAACAATCGCTTCAGCACCAAATGCAACAGATGAGCGCAAAATTGTTCCAAGATTTCCCAAATCTTTGATATCTTCTAATAAAACAACTTTTTTAAAATTTTTCAATTCGCTTATATCATATTTTCGTTGTACGCCAATAGCAACAGCTTCAGGGGCTGTATCTGTTGTTGATAATTTTTTCAAAACAGGTTCGGTTGTTTCTATCAAAATATCTTTTGCAAAATTATATTCATTGATTTTATTTTTATCAACAAAAATTTTTTCCAGAATAATTCCGGAGTCAAAGGCTTCTTTTATCGCTTTGTAGCCCTCAAGCAAAAATTTGTTTTCTAAATTCCTATATTTTTTTTGCTGAAGTTTTACGCAATTTTTAACTATTTCGTTATTAACACTTGTAATTTCCATTATAAAACCTCAAATTCTTCCAGTTGAGTTTTCTCTTCTTGAGTTAACATCTCGAAGTTAATCAATTTTTTCTCATAATTCATTTTAACAAAAGAATGAATTTGATTATCTTTAAAATAGCATGAATTTTCAAGTCTTACGCCAAAAAATCCTTCTTTATAAAGTCCCGGCTCTATTGAAAAACACATACCTTCTTTTAGTGGAGTTTTAGAAGTTTGGTGCGGACTTAATCTTGGCGGAAATTCGTGAACATTTATACCAATTCCATGTCCTAGTCCGTGGTTAAATACAAAACCATCCAAATCAAATGATTCAAACAATTTGTGTATTGGATAATCTATATCGTATCCGCTTATTGGTCTTTGGTTATTTATCTTTGTAAAATTGTATGCTTTTAAAAAGGCTTTTAGTACGTAGGTATAAATTTTTCTTTGTAATTCTGTTGGCTGACCTTTTGCAAAAACCCTTGTTATATCAGTGGCTAAGCCGCCTTCAAAATAAGCTCCGCAATCAATAAGCACAAGACTTCCGTCTTTTAATATTTCATCTTTTGAAGATTTTGAATAATGTGCAAGTGCAGAATTTTCATCTTTTGCAACTATTGATTTGAAGCTAAGCCCTAAAGCACCTTGATTTTTGAATTCTTTTTCAAGTTGTGTTGCGATATCAAATTCTGAAAGATTTTCGTTATTTTCAATAAATTCTCGAATAGCACGCATTGCATTGTCTGTTTTTAGAAATGCGTTTTTCAAATGCTCTAATTCTGCCGAAGTTTTTTGAGATTTCATTATTGATATTGGGTTTTGAGTTAATTCAATGGCTCGATTTGCTAAAATGTTGTAATCATAAGCGTTTATGGATGCTTTGTCAACATAAACTTTTTTAGAAATGTTTTTTAAATCGTTTTCTAACTTGTTATAATTTTCACTATTATACAAAGTGTTTTTATCTTTATATACGATAGCACGACCTTTAATTTTTGCAGAATAATTTTGAGAAAAGTTTCTCATATTATAAAGGTATGAAACTTCATCTAAATCGGTAATATAAATACATTCATTTTCGTTTAAATTTTTAGAAATTTCAGCGATTTTTTCTTCTGAAGATAATCCTGTTAGTGACTTATCTAATGTAATATCACCTGTATATTTTTGTGGAATGTTATTATCCAAAGGATCTTCATTCAATAGTTTTATTGTTCTTTGGTTTTTAAAATATTCATAAATTTTTTGAGAGATTTTTTTTGCAAATAATCCCAAGGTTTCATTTTCTGGAACTCGTTTAATAATTTCATCAAGTGAATTTTGAGAATTTTGCAATTTCACTACAGTAACAATTTCATGGTTAACTTCTTGATCAGCTTGAATATGGTATCTTCCATCAACGAATAAATAAACTTTATCTTTAGCAACGAGAGCTTCTCCTGTTGAGCCTGAGAAGTTTGTAAGTTTGAATCTGGAATTTTCTTCCAAAGTATTATATTCAACCAGAAATTCGTTAGTTGAATTTACAAGCAGATAATTTAATCCGCAGTCAGCCATGAAATTTTTTATTACTGTAAGATTATCCATATTAATTTTTATCTGTAAGTTGAATTAAATGCCATCCAAATTGAGTTTGAACAGGTTGAGAAAGTTCGCCAACGTTAAGGCTAAATGCAGCATCTTCAAAAGGTTTAACCATCATGCCTTTGCCAAAGAAACCTAAATCTCCACCGTTTTGTCCTGAAGGGCAAAGAGATTTTTCTTCCGCTAGTTTTGCAAAAGATGCACCATTTTTAATTTCATCATACAAATTTTTAGCTTCTTCTTCTGTTTTTACAAGAATATGGCTTGCTCTAACTTCTGTTGTCATAATTTTTACTCCTGTTAAATTCTACGAAATGATTATAAAATAAAAAGGCTTGTCTTGCAAATACCAACAAAACAAACCGGAAGTTATAAAACATGAAAAATTTTCTTATAAAGGTGTAAGTTCAAAATGTATATACCAAACCGCTAAAAGAAAAAATCTTGTCGCAACCCCGAAAAAGTGCTTGGACAAATTGAACTTACTCTATTATTTTAAACGGTCATGTCCATATTTTGCACCATTCCACAGAATAAACTTTTGTATGTTTCGACAGTATATTTTACTAATTAAAAAGTATTAGATATAAAATAGAAATAAGAGTATTGATTTTCGAAATTTTTTATAGTAGTATAACAGATGTAAAAGTTAATAGTTCATGCGGAAGTAGCTCAGTTGGTAGAGCGTCTGCCTTCCAAGCAGGCTGTCGCGAGTTCGAGTCTCGTCTTCCGCTTTTTTTATGCAAATTTTTTCTCTTTTTTCATATTTATACTAAAATGTTTTTATGAAAAGTTTTGCAATTGTTGAGTCTGAAAATAAAGAAATTATTTATTCTATTCAAGAATATTTCGGAAATAATTGTCCAATTATCTCGCCTGAGGATAATTTTGATAATTATGATTTAATTGTTTTAACAGGATTTGAATCAAAATGTAAATGGTCTGAAAAAGCTGAAATTATAAACTTTCATCCTTCATTATTGCCATCCTTTAAAGGGGAAGATGCATTGAAGCAATCATTTTTATCAGGTGTAAAAGTTGGCGGGGTTAGTATTCATAGGGTTGAAGAAAATAATTTTTATGGAAAAATTATTGCTCAGTATCCTGTTTTAATAGGATTAACTACAAATTTTTATGATTATACAAAAGAAGTTGAAGCTGTTGCAAAAAAATTATATCCTGTTGTAATTGATTCTATTATCAATGATAGAGTTTTTGATTTTCCTGAACTATTTAAAACAAGTTGTGCATCAACTAAATGCAGTTGTTCAAATTCATCTTGTTCAAACTGTTCGAGTGGTAACGGTTGTAAGGGTTGTTAATCTTTGCATCTGCGAATAATATCCAATTTTTCTATAACACCGTTAAAGAAGGTTTTATTTTGTTGGATATTTTTCTTCTTTGTCTTTTTTACTTCTGGGGTAACTGCGGGTGTATTTTCCGGGGTTATTCTGCCGGAGTAAATTGTTTTAATTTCTTTTATTATTGATTCATTCATTATTGTTCAAGCCTCTTAATTCCTCTTAGGGTAATATTATAAACTGTATAAACTATTTATAAGACTTCCATTGGTTCAACGACAAAATCTATTAGATATGTGCCGTTTTCATTCATGGCATTTTGTATTGCAGAGTCTGCGTCTTCAAGATTTGTAACCCGCTCTGCTTTAATCCCATAACTTTTTGCCAAAGTTACAAAATCAGGGTTAGAAATTTTTGTTTCAGAGTATCTGGAATCACATAATTTTTCTTGTAATTGTCTAACCATTCCGAGATATCCGTTATTTAAAATCATAATTTTAACATTCAAATCATAATCTTTGCATGTTGCAAGTTCGTGTAGTCCCATTTGAAATGAGCCATCACCAGTGATACAAACAACAGATTTTGATTTGTCCGCAACAGCTGCTCCAATCGCTGCAGGAAATCCAAATCCCATTGTTCCGGCACCACCTGAAACATGGATTTTTCTGTTTTTGTACAAATTCAAATTCTGAACTGCCCAAAGTTGGTGTTGTCCTACTTCTGATGTGAAAGTAATTTCTTTATCTTTTGTTAGTTCTTCTATTTTTTGAATTACTTCAAAAGAGTGTAATAAATTAGTTTTCCTTTTCCTAATAACATTATCGGATTTATAATTTTGAGCTTTTTTATTCCAAATTTCAAACGAACAAGTTTTTTTGTTTAATTCTAAATCTAAATTTATCAAAAATTCTTTAATATCAGCAATAACAAAATCTGAAGCTTGTACAAAATTTGAAATTTCTGATTCATTTATATCAACCTGCACAAGTTTTTGTGATAAATTTATATCTTTAAACAGGCAGGTAATTCTATCATTAAATCTTGCGCCTAATGAGATAATTAAGTCTGAATTTTTAATAATTTCATTTGCTGCTTTATCTCCAAAAATTCCTATCATACCAAAGTAATTTTGATTATTTTTAGGAAATGTTCCAATTCCCATCATTGTAGAAACAACAGGAATTGAATATTTGCTTGAAATATTTAACAATTCATCTTCGGCTTTTGAATGTTTTACTCCACCACCTGCGACTATTACAGGGCTTTTGGCATTTAGCAGCTTTTCCAAAATGTTTGATAAATCCGAATGTGCCTGAATTTTATTTTCTTGAAATTTATCAGTTATTGTCGAAATATTGAAAGGAGCCTTTTCTTGGAAAACGTCTTTAACAATATCAATTACAACAGGCCCTTTTTTGCCTGAATTAGCTATGAAAAATGCTTCATTAAAAACTTGTTGGATTTGTGATGGTGATGTAATTTGATAAACTTTTTTAGTGCAAGATTTCATCATATCGCAAATGTTTGCTTCTTGGAATGCGTTTTTACCGATTAAATTTTTGAATACTTGTCCTGTTATTACAACTAACGGAAAGCCATCTAAATAGGCGTTAACAATTCCTGTAATAGTATTTGTAGCTCCCGGTCCTGATGTTACAATAACAACTGCGCATTTGCCTGTCTCTCTGGCATAGCCTTCAGCTGCGTGAACGGCTGATTGTTCGTGTCTTGTTAAAATATGTTTTATGTCAGATTGTCCGTATAATTCATTATATAAATCTAATACAATTCCTCCAGGGTAGCCAAAAATAGTATCAACACCTAATTCCTTAAGTGTTTCAAAAATAATCTTAGAACCTTTTTCAAGTTTTAAATTATTTTCAATTAGCATGAAATATATCCCCTTATCTGACTTATTCTATAATATCATAGATAAAATTATTAGGCAAAAATATTACTAAAGGCATAATGGCGCAAGATTATTCAATCTTGCGCCATTATGCCTTAATTATTTTTATAAATATAATTGACTATTTACCAATCAAAGTGTTCCAAGCATCTTTTTTCTTTTGAAGTTCTTCTTGTCTTGCCTTTTGTCTTGCTTCTGCGTCTTTTTTAGCTTGTTCTCTTTGCTTTTGGTATTCTAACTTTTTCTTTTCTGCAGCTTCTTGTCTTGCTTTTTGTCTTGCTTCTGCATCTTTTTGAGCTTGAGTCATAGCTGCTTCTTTTTTACTTACGGTATCTGCTGCGTTATTTAATGCGTCTGATAATGGTCCTGCGTATGCTGCCATTCCGATACCTACAACCATTAATGCCATTGCTGAAACTAATAATTTTTTCATTGTAATTCCCCTTTCTTAACCTTGTAAACCTACAAATTTGTTTATTTTTCTAACCTTTCTAATGTTTTTTGCCTTTCTTCTAACTTTCTTTCAAGATATTTGATTTCGTTTTCTTTTTTCTTCTTTTCCAGTTCTTGTTTTCGAATTTTTTCTTTTGTTTTTACTATATCTTTAGAACGCATGCGCTTAGGTTTTTGTTCATTTTTTTGAAAAACTTCTTTAAATTTTGTGATAATTGCTGATGGAGGTTGTTTATCTACATCGGCTTCTGACTTTTCTATAGTAGAATTTTCAGCGGTCGATTTTATTACCTCTGCTGCTATCGTTATTGTTGTTTGTGAAATTATTAACCCCGCAAATATTATATAAATAATAAGTTTCTGCATATAAGGATGATACTCTAAATTTTAGTATTTTTCAATAATTTCATTTATTCCTTTTTTTGCGAGATTAAAGATTTCCAACAATTTGTCATATTCATAAGGTTCGCCTTCAGCAGTGGTTTGGAATTCTATTATTTTACCGCTTTTTGTTAGGACAACATTAGAATCAACTTGAGCATGTGAATCTTCTTCATAGTTTAGGTCTAATCTGACTTCACCTTCTACAATTCCTGCTGAAATTGCACCTATCGGTTCAATAATAGGGTTTTCTTTTAATGTTCCATCAGCCAGTAGTTTTTCGATAGCATCTGATAAAGCTACAAAACCTCCACAAATGCTTGCTGTTCTTGTGCCTCCGTCTGCTTGTATAACGTCTGCATCTATGGTTATTGTTATATCAGGCATTTTTTCTAAATCTACACATGCTCTAAGACTTCTGCCGATTAATCTTTGAATTTCTTGGGTTCGTCCTGAAATTTTAGTTCTTTCTCTTTGGCATCTTGTAGATGTTGAAGATGGTAATAGAGAATATTCTGCGGTCAACCATCCTCTTGGATCGTCTTTTGACATCCATTTCGGTTTGCCGACTTCTACAGAGGCTGTAGTTATAACTTTTGTATCGCCAAATTCAACAAGTACAGAACCTAGTGCGTGTTTTGTATAATTTCTTGTGAATTTTACTTCTCTTGTTTGATCATTTGCTCTGTTTTCAATTCTCATAAATATTCTCCTTATGTTATTATAAAGTTTGTGATTTTTTGTTCATATCGTAATCCCAAATGTATATTTGACCACAATATTTGCATACGGCATGGTCGTTCATAAATTGTAAGTCCGGGACAAAAACATAACCATCAACTGATATTTCAAGTTCCCCTTTTGAGTTATATCGTCTTTCAAAGGTTTTACTTCCCTCATAATCAGGCGAAATCATTAATTCAAAATTATCTACACTTTTGCAGTTTTTACAAATAAACACGAAAATTATTCCTTTTCAGAAGTTCTTTTTCTTGAATTCCTTTTGTTTTGAGATGGTTTGTCTGTATTTTTACCATCTTTTATCTCTGCCAAATTCATATACCAAAGACTCCAGCAAATACTTCTTATTGGTAACGTTAATCCGGCAACAACAAATGATAGAGCAGAAGTTAATATTGTATGCGAAATCATTGTTGGCATAATCGCCGGTAAATTACAATATTCTAAAATTGCATTGATTTCTTCTAATGGTAGTAATGATGTGTATTCGTCTAAAATTGAACATATCCAGCTTGTAATATTTAGAAAATCAAAGATAACAACTACACCTTGTGTAATTATAAAGATTGAGAAAAATGTTAGAATAACCAATAAAACAAGTGTTCTAAGCCAATTTCCTTTAACAAGCAAGAAACTTCTTTTGAAAATTTCGCTAAGATTTAAGTCAGGTTCAAATGTGAAAACTTGATAAATAAGAATTAAATAAATCCAAACAATAAATCCCGGTACAATAAAAAATATTGTCGAACCAACTGAAGATAATGCACAAACTACAAGCAAAAATAATACATAAGAAAAAGTTCTTCTTGTTGCAACTTCATTATGTGATTGAAAATCATAAACTTTACCTGTAGTAACAGCACCTTCAGTCATTGAGTTTAGCGCAACATAAGCGACCATATAATTCCAAAACGCTTTTGTGAAAATTAATAATCCGGGTACTGCTAATAAAATTACATAGACTAATGCCATTGTTATACTATCTGTTTTTTCAACAACAGTATTCATAAGACTTAAGGATAGTCCAAGAGCCAATGCTAAACCTATAATTTGTCCAAAGACAGGGAAAAGCATGTAAAGAAAAAATTTGTCTATATTACTAAAATAAATTTTTAACCCTTCAAATAAAATAAACCATACGCTATTCTTAAGTTTATATTTAGACATTCTCGCTCCTTTTATATTATAATTGATTTTAATACAAATATGAGAAGATTAAAATATGACCAATGATGTAGATTTAATAAAAAGTTTAACAAAACAAGACTATGAGAATAATAAGGTAAACCTTCATATTCATTCGGTATTTTCTGACGGTAAATCAACAGTTGAAAGTATTGTAAATCAAGCAAAAGCAAAAGGATATAAAGCATTTGCAATAACTGATCATAATACGATTCAAGCTCACATAGAAAACCCTAATTTAGGAATAATTACGGGTGTAGAATTTGATGTATGGTATAAATATATTTTTCTTCACCTTCTAGCTTACGGTATTGATGTTAATTCTAAAGGAATGCAAAAATTTTACGCGAAAGATAAACGAGGTACAGAAATGGACATTGTTAGATTTTTTGCAAAAAGAAATATAGAAGAATTAATCTCTGAAATTCATAAAGCAGGTGGTATTGCTGTTTTAGCTCATCCTGCTTGTTGTTGGGCTTTAAATATGGAAGATTTTATAAAAGATTTAGTAGATATAGGATTAGATGGAATAGAGGTTTATTATCCTTATCCAAGATGGCGAAAGTATATAAAATTTTCTAATCCTGATGATTTGGAAAAAATCGCTGATAAATATAATTTAATAAAAACAGGTGGAACTGATTTCCACGGAGAAATATTATAAAAAAATTCCGAGAATATTTCTCGGAATTTTTTTATGTTCATTTTTATATGATTATATTTTTAATCTCCAAATCTCCAAGTATGGTGACGGTGTTGTACGTGGTGTAGATATTCACCTTTACATACAAAATTATAAATTTCAGCCGCAGGAGAATCCATATTATCAGTAATGTTTAGAAGTTTTTCATTAACTTTTGGAAATTCAGCAACCGCAAAACCTTCCGCATCATAAGCAAAATAAGAAAGTCTTGTTGCAGTTCTGCTACTGCAATCAAGAACTACTTTAGCTCTTGAACTCCAAATGTCTTTACCAAACATTCTTTCAATAGGTTGCTCGTCAGCAATGTATTTAGTCCAAAGAGTATAAACATCACCACTGCCTTCTCCGGTGTAAAAATTTGATTGAGTTGTGCTTCTGATACTATCAGCATCTACGTAGTTTCCCTGCCCTACAAGAACCCAATGATAAGCATTTGCAGGTAATATTGAGAAAACGATTAATGCGAATAAGCATAACAAAGGAAAAACCTTTTTCATAATATAAACCTTTCTAATTGTGTTAAAAAAAGTAAATCACGGTCAAATATTATCATATTTTAGATCTTATTGCAATCGAAAAAGGCGGAGTTACACCTTTTGGAGGATAAGCACAGCGTTAAGTTATGTAACCTTTATACCTTATATCTAGCAAAATTTTTTAATAGCAGGTATTATAATAAATGTAATTTTAAAAAAGGTTAAATATAATGAAAGTAGAACATACCCCAAGTTTGTATTTTAAGGTTTTACCTCAAAATAATTCACAGGCTACATCCAGCCCAATCAAAAGTGAAAATGATGTTCAAATGAAATTATCAGGTTCAGAAATCCCGTTTTGTGCAATTCATGGGATTAAGCCGATAAAAAATGTTTTAGATAAAAAAATTCAGATTTTGCAAAAAATAGAAAACATGCTATCTGAAAGACAAAAGTATTCTCACGAAGTTGTATTTAAAGAAGTTAGAGAAAAACATGATAAAGATATTAAAAGATTAGTTCAAAAATTAGTTTTGAAGGATTATACCAAAAGTGAATTGCTTAACGAGATGGATCAATATACATCAAATTCTTCAGGGCAAATGAAAGATTTTACTACAGTTTTTCTATATCGACATATAGACGAGTTCGCTGCAAAAGTTCAAAAGATTGGGGAAGAAGTTGAGCAGTTAACCCAGAAACGCAAATCTGCTGATACAACAAATTATGAACTTCTTAGCAAATTACATTCTACATTGATTAGAGATGATCTTAATTTAACTGCTGCCTATCGTGATTATTATGGCAAGTTGAATTCGATGACAAAATTATCAGAAGTTCATAGAGTATATCCAAGGATAAATCTTCCGCCAAGTCCTAGTTATAATGCAGGTAAAAAGATAGTTAATACTTTCCCTAAGGATCTTTTCCTAAAATATGAAGAACTTATCCAGTCAGGTGCCAAAGATGAAGCAAATCAACTTCTTGAAGCTGCTTTTGATGGTATCGCAAAAGAAATTGCAAAAGATTCAAAGGTAGATTTAGCCTTTTTAAGACAAAAGTTATTTAAAGGTACTAAAAAAGCATTTTTAACGACTTATCACAATATAAAAAATACACATGGGTTTGCTTCTTATCCTGATCAAAAGAAGATAAAAAGACCTATTTTAAATCAATCAGATATTGATTTATTATCGATTGATTATGACAGATTTGTTATTCATGTATTAAAAGAGCAGTATTTGGCAGGAAAGAAACTTTCTGATATTCGATATGTAGAAGGTTCAAAAACAATCAACCCAAATAGTCTTTCTCCGGAATATAAATTTGAAAAACCTGATGAAAAAATAAAAGGTTTGTTAAAATTAGCAGAAGCAATAAGGCAGGAAGAAACTAATTACGACAAATTTACAGATGAACAATTCAGAGCAAGGTTAAAACATTTTTCAAATCATGAAATGTCGAATAGTGAAATATTGCTTGAACGCATAATTGATTTTGACGCTGCACATCTTGTTGAAGGTGACAGGCAGCCATTGATTAAATTTTTAAGAGTTTTGGATGATCTTTGTGATAATAAAATTACAATAAAAGAAGCTGAAGAAATTGTTCAAAAAGAAAATCTAAGACCTGTTGGTACAGATTTGATTAACGCAGCAGAAAAGGAAAAAAATATACAATTATTGAAAGAAGAACAAAAGCGAATAAACGAGTTTAACAGTTATTGCAGGAAATATGATAATGCAATAGATAGTTTATTCAGAGAAAATCTTGAAGAAGCTGCGACATTATGTATTTCATACAAACCAAAATCTTTGGAAGAATCAAGAGAAATAAGCGATAATATAATAAAAATTATTACAGAAAGTATCAAAGATGGTAAAATAACAGAACCTGAAAAGCTTGATAAAACCATAAAAAACATGAATGAATTTTACCATTATAAGACATATTATCCAAATGAGCCGTTGTTGGATAAAGCTATTAAATTCGCGACAAATCCTGATGGTACGGTTAATCATGCAAAAGCAGGTCAATATTTGACATGTTCTGATTTAGTGGAAAAATATCCATCAAGTTCCGGATATTTTTCAAGTACGGATAGTAATGTATTTACAACAATAATGCAAAAGTCTTCAAATAGAGAAGAAGCTGTTTTAAATCTTATCAAATTTGAAGATTATAATATGTTGGGCGAAAAGGAAAAAATAAAGATTTCAACTATATTAAATCATTTTGATATTGAGTCAGATAGTGGAAAGTCAATTATTGAATCAATTATAGAAAATATATATATTAATAAACCAACTTATATAAAAACTTCATTGAATAAAGACAATTCAATTTTTGTAGATTCCGTAATGTCAGAATCTGCGAAAAAAGCAATAATAGAAGATAAACCATTCCCAGCTTGTATAAAGTATTTCGAAGCTTTTGAAAAATCTTTAACTCGAGTAGGTCAATCAAAAGAAGAAGACGGAATACAAGTAATAGGTTCAAATAATAAGACACTAAGGAAATTGTATAAACAAGAAGTAAAAATTTCTATGGATGAACGTTTATATTCATCTCAAGGAAATTATGTGTTTGATGTTTATAAACCGGGACTTCACAAGTTAAAAAATACAAAAGCATAAATCTTAATTATGATTTTGTCGCATCTTTTATTATATAAGGTCTAACAAAAGCCCAAGTTCCGTAGAAAGATGTTAAAGCACCTAAAATACCTAACGGTTTAGATAGTTTTGGATGTTTAGATAATAAACTTCCCAACGTTAAAAGTGTTGTGCCTGTCATAATCCCAAGATAACCTTTAAAAATTGTTCTTGGAACAACCAAAGTGTCATTCATATCAGCAGAGTTTTTAACTTTTGTTTGAAAATTGTCAAGAAAACTTTTTTTTGTAGGTGAACTATTTGGGGTTTGAGCTGCTGAAAATGTGTAATTTGATTGAATTTTATTGACCTGCATAATTTAACTTTCCTCCTTGGAATATTAAAACACAGACAAAAAATTTTTTGCTACTTTTTATATTTATAAAATCCTGTTTGAACAATGTTTTTCCCAAATCGAGATTCCAATTTGTCAACGCATTTTGCAAGATTATCTTTTTTAGAATCTACTGAAGTATCAGAGTATAAACTCAATTGTTCAACATATTGTTCGCCGATTTTACCAAAATAAACACCTGTACTGCGGTATAAAATTTCAGGTTGATAAATTTCATCAAGAAGTTCCATTGCAATTTGAGCAATTTCTAATTCAAAATTAACAGGAGTTAGTAAATCCTTTTTAGTATAAAAAACTCTAAAATCTTTTGTTCTTAGCATAACGCCGATTTGAGAACATTTTGTTTGATAAGAACGAAGTTTTCTGCAAGATGTATGGATATGTCTTTTTAATTCATTTTGTATAAAATGAATGTCAGATGTAAAAATTCCAAAAGCTCTTGTATTTTGGATAGATTTAGGAAGCTTTTCATCATTAGATACAGGAGAAACCATTTCCCCAAGCAATTCGTGCCTCATTTCAATTCCGTGAATTCCTATTTTAGAATCGAGCCATTTGTCTGAATGTTTAACAAGTTCTTCAGCTGTTAAAATTCCATTCCGTTTCAAACTAACTGTTAATCTTCTTCCAATCCCCCAAATTTCTGAAATTTGAGTTTGAGGTAATACTTTTTTTAATTTTCTTTTCCCGATTAAAAAAACTCCGCAAGGAATATTTTTAGCTTTATCAGATGCAAGTTTAGATAGTGTTTTGGTTGAACTTACACCAATAGAAACAGGAATATCGACTTCTAATAAAATTTTTTCTCTTAAAAGTTTTGCCAGATTATAATAATTTTTCTTATATAATTTTGTCAGTCCGGTAAAATCAATAAAAGCTTCATCAATAGAATATACTTGAACATAGGGGCTAAAATCTTTTAAAACTTCAATGACTTGTTTAGAAACTTGAGAATAATATTCGTGATCGGCCGTGACATAAATACATTTTTGGTGGTCTTTTTTTGCCATAAAATAAGGTTCACCCATTTTCACACCCTCTAATTTAGCTTCTTTCGAGCGTGAAATAACACAACCGTCATTGTTTGATAAAACGCAAACAGGCTTGTTTTTTAATTCAGGATTTCTTTTTTGTTCGCAAGAAACAAAAAAAGAATCACAATCAACTAATGCTATGACCTTTTGACCCATGTTAACAGTATTAATCTAAAAATATTTTTAGTCAATTAATTTTCTTAATATAAGTATAAAAACCAACAAAATTTTTTCTTGATGTTTTTTTATAAATATTGTATTATTAAAACAAAAAGGGATAAAATGACGAAACAAAAAGATTATACATTACCAAAGAAAGTAGAATTAACAAAGATTAGTATAAATGAATTTAAAAGTTCGCTACCTGATATAAAAAACAGTGACGAATCAAAATCAATAGTTATAGCAAATTGGCTTGCTGAGATTATAATAAAAGAACTAAAATCAGGCAAATTTATGTTTTCGCAAATATTACCATCAAAAGCAGAATTTGCATATTTGCTAGGCGTAAGTATAGGAACAATGCAGCATGCAATAAGGTATTTGGAAGATTTAGGCTATGTGGAATCAAAACAATGTATAGGAACAATGCTTAAAGATTACAGAAAGCCTGCAAATGTTCGCAAATTAACTTCCAAAAGAGATTTTGCCATAATTGAAATAAAAAGATATATTTTAAACGGCGGTTTTAAGGTTGGCTCTTATTTGCCATCATCAAGAACGATTGCAACAATTATCGGCTACTCAAATAATACAACAAGATTAGCTATTGATGCTTTAGTTGCTGAAAATATTTTAAAACGCAGATTTAAGAATTCAAAAGATAATGGTTGGGTTGTTTTGTCGTTAGATTTTGATTGTCCGTCAGGTGTAAATAGTCAAAATTCTCAAACTTTAGTAGATATGGCGGCAAAGGATTTAGAAAAAATAATTACAAGTGAATTAAAACTTGGTGATAAAATTCCGTCACACCATCAGTTGGCACAAAGATTAAAAGTTAGTTTAAAAACAGTTCATGATGCTTTGCAGATATTGGTGCAAAAAGGTTATTTGCTCCCAAGACGAGGAACTTACGGAACAACAGTAATCAAATTTCCGGGAAGTTCAAATTCTTCAAAACGATTGGAAGATAAAATATTTGCACCTGCAAAAGAAGCAGCATTATATCATTATGAAAAAACTCAAAACCACATAAAAAAACTTATTGCGCAAAACTATGAAATTGGAGATAAATTACCTTCCATTGTAAATTTAGCAAAAGATTTAGGCTTAAGTCCAAATACAGTAAGAACAGCTTTGCAAAATTTATCAAAAGAGGGATATTTGGTATTTTCAAGAGGAAGATACGGCGGAACATTTGTTATTGATATTCCGGAACTTGAACCTCAAGCATTTAAATGGCTTTCTGTTAACCCAAGTTTTGCAAAAGAATATCAAAATCTTAAAGAAAATTAGAAATGTAATTGTAAAAAATCCTAAATACTTTTGACATGACATAAGTTTCTCTGCCATAATGAAACAATACATTACACTTAGGGAAATTTATGTACATAAAACAGTTGGAGATAGACAATTTTAAATCATTTGCTAATAAAGCAACAATTCCGTTGTTAGAAGGTTTTACAACGGTTTCAGGTCCTAACGGATCAGGTAAAAGTAATATTATTGATAGTATTATGTTTGCGCTTGGTTTAAGGACCGGTAGTGCTTTACGTATTGAAAATTTGTCTGATTTTATAACAACTTTTAATAATCGAAATGAGGCTTCTGTAAAGGTAACTTTTGGCGGAGTTGACGGTAATAATGAATTGTCAGTGACAAGAAGTATCAGAAAGACCAAACAAGGTTATGCAAGTACATATTACTTAAATGATAAAGTCGATACTCTTACAAATATTCGTTCTATTCTTGAAAAATACAATATAACACCTAACAGTTTCAACGTAATGATGCAAGGTGATGTAACCTCAATCGTTATGAGTTCACCAAAGGTTAGGAGAGGAATTATTGATGAAATTGCAGGGGTAGCTGATTTTGACAGAAGAATAGAACAAGCAACTAATGAATTAAAAACAGTAGAACAAAGAGTACAGGCTGCTTCTCTTATTTTAAGTGAAGTAGAAAAAACTCTTGAACAATTAAGAGAAGAACGAGAAGTTGCATTAAAATATAAAGCTTTGCAAGAAGAGAAAAACGGCTTAGAGGCTCAAGTTAATAAGGTTAAATTTTTCGATCTTAAACGCAATCTTGAAATTGCGCATAATAATATTTTGCAAGCAAATAAGCAATTAAAGGAAGAGGAATTTAACAAAAAAGATATAGATGAAAAAATCAAGTTAGTTACCGAAAAGTACAAGGAGCTTGATGAAAAAGTAAAAGCACAAGGTGAAGACGAGCGAAATAAATTAAAAGATGCTCAAAGTGATATCTCAACAAGAATTCAAATTAAGAAAAATGCCATAGATTATTCTGATAAGCAAATACAACAGGGTTTACAGTCTATTGAGAATGCTAAAAACGGTATTGAATCTTATCAAAAGAAAATCGAAAGTGAAAAATTAAACATAAAACTTTCAAATGATAAGATTGGAATAATTGAAGATCAGATTGAGGAAAAGAAAGAAGAATTAAATAAAAAAATCCAAGAAATTTCAGGATTAAGCAGTAGTGCTGATAAATATATAGCTGAAAGAAATTCAACATCAAAAGAATTGGATCTGTTAAAAGATAAAGACAACGAATTATTAAAACAGTCTTTGCAAAAGGAAGTTGATTTAAAACAGTTAAAAGATGGTATAGCAGAGGCAAAAGATTTTATTTCAAAAGCAGAAAATGCAAAATTGACTTTTGACGATGATAAATCACTAAAAGAGTTACAGGTTAAAGATTTAAAAAGCGAATTAGATGAACTTAAAGAACTTCAAGCAAAGACCTTACAAAGATTAGATGATGCAAAAACTGCAATAGAAGATTTTGAATATGAAGAAAGAGCAGCATTCCGTAAATTATCGGAAATGGAAGCGACCAGAAAAGCAAATACAGCATCAAGTGCTGCAATTCCTTTAAATACTGTTATGAATGCTCGATTAGAAGGTGTTCATGGACCTTTGATGGATTTAGGTAAGGTTGATGAGGAGTATTCAACAGCGCTTGATATAGCTTTTGGTGGAAGACTTGCAAATATTGTAGTAGATGATACACATACAGCAAATGTTGCTATGGAATTGTTAAAATCATCAAGAGCAGGCAGAGCGACATTTTTACCTTTAAATAAGATGAAAAAAGCTCCGACCAAATTACAACTTCCAAAAAATAGCGGTGTTATTGATTTTGCAATTAACTTAGTCGATTTTGATGATATGTATTTGGATGTATTTTTCTATGCAGTAGCTGATACTTTGATTGTAGAAGATGCAGAAGTTGCAGAAGGACTTATCGGCAAATACAGAATGGTAACATTAGATGGCAAACTATATGAAAAGTCTGCTGCAATTACCGGTGGTTATATTAAAAAATCAGCATTTGGATTTGGGCAAAATGATGATAAAGAACTTGAAAATGCTAAACAAAAACTTAATCAGTTGCAAGAAAAACATAATCAAGCAATAAAAGAGAAAAAAGAACTTGAAACAAAACTTGAACAGATAAGAATGGCACATTCAGGGGCTTCAACTGAGTATGAAAAGGCAAGACTTGAACTTTCAAATATGACAAAACAATTTGAAAACAGCCAAAGTATTTTGGATACTAAAAGAGCTTATGTTACTGAAAATGAACCTAAATATGAAAGTTTAAGTGCCGAACTGGATAAGATTGAAACAAAAAGAGTTGTTTTATCTGATAAAATTCAAGTGTTGCAAGATAAACTTACGGAACTTGATAATTTATTGAATGATAAAGATTTAAAAGAATTAAAGGAAAAAACTCAAGGTTTAGAAAGTGATATAAGAAATTTACAAACCAAACTTTCAGCCGCAAAAGACGAATTAAAAAGTCACGAAAATAATATCAAGTTTAATGAGCAGCTAATAGAATCTAAAAATCAAGATATTCAAAATACAATCAAGAATAATGAAAACCTTGAAAAAGACAAAGTTGTAATGAGAGATGAAATAGTTCAACTCGAAAAACAATTTGAGGAATTGACTGTAAAAATTTCAGTTATAGATGAAAAAATTGGGGAACTTCTAAAACAGAAACAAGAAATCAATGAAAGCTTGATAGAATTGCAAACAAGCAGCAAAGTGAAAGAATCTGATTTAATAAAAATCAGAGAACAAATTGAATCATATAAAACAAGAAGAAAAGAACTAGAACCTCAATTAAAAGAGGCAGAAAGTATTTTAGAAGATGCGGGAGTAGAAGTTGCAAAATTAGAACCTGTAGAAATTTCTATAGACGAATTGAATATAAGAATTCAAAGACTAGATAAGAAAATGAAGGATTTGGGCGATGTAAATATGAGAGCGATTGTATCTTATGAAGAAAAAGCAGCCAAAAAACAAGAATTAGATACAAGAATTTCAACACTAACAACAGAACGCCAGTCAATTTTAGATAAAATGAACGGTTTTGAACAAGATAAAAAAGAAGCATTCATGAAAACTTACACCGCTATAAATGAAAACTTCAAAGATATTTATCATCAATTATCAGAAGGTGAAGGAAGATTAATTCTTGAAAATGAGAATGATCCTTTGTCTGCAGGCATGACAATAGAGGCAAAACCGAGAGATAAAACTACAAACAATAAATTAGGGGCCTTGTCAGGTGGGGAAAAAGCACTAACGGCACTTGCCTTGGTATTTTCAATTCAAAAATATCTGCCTGCACCATTTTATGCTTTAGATGAGGTTGATGCAAGTTTAGACACTATGAACGTAGAAAGAATTGCTGATATGATTAAAAAGCAATCAGTGGATACACAGTTCTTGGTAGTAAGCCATAGAAGACCAATGATTGAAGCAGCAGTAAGAACAATTGGTGTTACTCAAAAAGAAAAAGGTAAGACAAAAGTTACCGGTGTAACTCAATAAAATGAGAAAAAGGAATTATGACAAACAATAACGACAATACAATAAAACTTGAAGATATAGAGATAGCAAAATACGGAACAAGCGGAACGTTTGACGCTAATGACGGTATTGGAATTCTTGTTGATATGGCAAAATCAGGCAAGATTGATCCGTGGAATATTGATATTCTTGATGTTACTGAAAAGTATCTTCAAAGGATGATTGAATTGAAAACAATGAATTTGCGAGTAGCAAGCAGAACATTGTTGTTTGCCTCAATTTTGTGCAGATTACAATCAAATATATTGGCAGGAGTAACTTTAGAGGAGTTTCAAGATGAGGATGATGCCGTTGCAGAATATGATGATGATGGTTTTCCTCTTGAGTATAATGATGATGCTGAATTTATTCCGTCAAGTAATGTCGTAAGTTTTGATGAAGCACTTCAAAGAAGAACGAGTATAAGACTTAATCGTAATCGAGTTGTAACATTAAAAGACTTGATTAAACAGTTAGAGTTCTATGAAAAACTTGAAAAACGTGCATCAATGAAAAATGCTCATGAAAGAGCGAAACGCCATGTTCGAAATTATTCACGCTTGACACCGGAAGAAATAGTTTCAATGGCGCACGAAGAATATATTGAAGAATCAGTGTTGAAGTTAAAAGACAATTTGGAGCAAATATTTGACCACCAAGATAAGATTGAATTAAACGAATTAACAATGCTTGGTATGGATAGAATGAGTGCTTATATAGCGCTATTATTTTTAAGCAGAGATACTGATTATGAGTTGGAACAAGAGGAATTTTATTCTGATTTATACGTAGTAAAAGGTGGAGAAAAGAATGCAGACACAGCAGTTGAAATCTAGAATAGAAGCGGTTCTATTTGTGACTGCAAAGGCATTAACACTTGATGAAATTGCAGTTTATTTAGATTGCGAAGCAGAAGAAATAGAAGAAGCAATATTAGAATTAATCATGGATTATGCAGCAAGAGATGGTGCATTGGAAATTGATGATGAAAATGGCTATATTTTGCAAGTAAAAGAAGAATATAGTGATATTGTAGAAAAAATTTGTCCTATAGATTTAAAACCGGCAGTATTGAGAACTTTGCTTGTAATAGCTTTAAAAGAACCTATTCGTCAGACTGAGCTTGTTAAACTTCGTTCAGCAGCTTATGATCATGTTGCCGAGCTTGTTGAAAAAGGTTTAGTTGCAAAATTCAAAGATAAAAATGGACGTAGCATAAATATTAAAACAACAGCAAAATTTGCAGAGTATTTCAAATTAAAAGGTGACACAAGAGCTTTAGCACAGCAATTAGAAAAAGAATTGGAAGAAAAATCACATGCGTAAACTTTTACTCTTTATTTTGTTAGTAGTTTTAGGTGTTGCATTGTTTTATAAATCTCCATTTTCAGCTTTGTATAATTACAATAAAGGAAAAGATTTATATACCGCAGGTAGTTATGAGCAATCAATACCTTATTTTGAACGTGCATTATTTGCAAAACCAAACGATAATTTGATGCGTTATACCTATGTTTTAGCTTTATCAAAATCTAAGCCTGTTTATTCGGTTCAAAAAAAACTATATGAAATTGCAACAGGTCAACCACAAGATGAAGCGGCAAAAACAGCAAGATTGAAAGCACTAAATTTAAAATATAAATTAGTTGCAGATTTCAAAAATAATTATATAAATAATGCAATATATGGAAATGATATTTTGCGTTGGGATATAAGGTCATTTCCGTTAAAGTTATATATTGAAAATCCTGATGATGTTCCGGCGTATTATGTGACTAATATAAATAAAGCCTTTGATAAGTGGGCTAGTCGAACAAATTTTGTGAAGTTTACTCAAGTAAATGATGCAAAAAGTGCAGATATTATAATTTCCTTTAAGGATATTCCATCAAGTTCTTGTACCGGAAAAATATGTAACTATACAGTTGCATATACAGAACCTGAAATAAGCGGAAAAAATATTTTAAAAAAAATGCATTTAACGTTTTATAAAACAAATCCTCGTAACGACAGATTTTCAGAATACGAAGTTTATAATACAGCCCTTCATGAAATTGGTCATACTTTAGGAATAATGGGACATAGTGAGTTTCCAATGGATATAATGTATGCGCAAAAAGAAACCAGTTCAACCTATATGCCATCTTTGACTTCTCAAGATTTGAATGCTCGTGACATAAATACATTAATTTTACTCTATAGAATAGAGCCGACAATTAGTAATACACCAAATCTTAGCAGTGAAACATTCTATTATGCCCCATTGATTATTGGTGAAGATGATGAAAGAATACAAAAGAAAATTCAAGAGTATTCAGATTATATAAGCAGATATCCAAATATTTCATCGGGTTATATAAATTTAGCATCAGCATACGCTGATAGCGGCGATTTTGATAAAGCATTGTCAACACTAAATAAGGGTTCAATGTATGTACAATCCAATGATGAAAGATTTTTAATAGAATATAATAAAGCTGCAATATATTTTAATCAGCAAAAATATTCTCTAGCTCTTGAGGCTGCAAATAATGCAAAATCAATAAAAGATGATAATGCAGTAAATGAATTGATAGATGAAATAAATCAAATGCAGCAGTAAATGATATTTAATTAACAGAGGCGCAGGTTGTATAACCTGCGCCTCTTCCTTTTTAATAAATTTAAAATCAATTATCCAATAACCGGAGCGACAAAAGTTCTTGCAGCTAAGTCTTTGTCTAATTGAAGTAGAGCATTTTTATCTTCGCCAATAAGTTTTAATGTAGCTAAAACTCCACCAACAGAAGCTTCTTCTTCAACTTGTTCTTTTATGTACCAGTCAAGAAGTTGTAGAGCTGCTCTATCTTTTACTTCTTCAGCAACATCTGCAAGGTGGTTAATTCTTGAAGTTACGTATTCTTCATGTTTAAGAACTTCTTCAAAAATTTCTAGTGGTGAATTACCTTTAAATACAGGTTTTTCGATTGCTCTTAAGTCAATTTTTCCGCCTCTTTCATTAAGGTAGTTAAACAATCCCATAGCATGAGCGTGTTCTTCTTGAACTTGAACATCAAACCAATTTACAAAACCTTGTAAATTTTGTTCTAAGAAGTAAACCTTCATTGCTAAGTATAAATACTCAGAATATAGTTCTTTGTTTATTTGTTCATTAAATTCTTCTTCAAGTTTTGGATTTATCATATAAATTTCCCTCCTTTTTATATCTTTTAACGGCTATAGTATATCACAAAAATAGAACAATAAATTGCCTAAATTGGATATTAAAACGAGGCGGAAATTATTTAATAATTTCCGCCTATCTGTTTATTTACAAATTTTTTCGCATATTGTGTTTCGAATATCTTCTATAATAAGTTCTTTTGTAAGATGATAGCGTTTATATAGTTCATCAAGCGGAATTCTATCTGTAAACTCTTTTTTAGAGCCGAAATTCAAAGTTTTAACATTTGAATTTCCATAGAATCTTGAAATCTTTTCGCCAAATCCACCATCTAACATTCCATCTTCCAATGTTATAACAAGTTCGTGATTTTGTTTTAATTCTTCAAGTAAATCTTCATCAATTCCTGTAGTATATATAGGATTGATTAAAGTTGCATTGATATTGAGTTTTTTCAGAAGTTCATCTTTAACTTCGCAAGCTAGGTTGAAGAAGTTTCCAAGTCCCAAGATAGCAACTTTTTCACCCTTTGAGATGGTTTTGTATTTGTTTATTTGAGAATAATCTGTATTATCAGGGATTCCTGTTGATATAAGTTCTGTCATTGGAATTCTTATTGCTATCGGGTGCTCGTTTTGATTATAAGCATATTCAAGCATTGCAAGATATTCTTCTTTGTTTGTTGGTGACATATATACAAGATTTGGAATATTACTGATTAGAGGAATATCAAATGTGCATAAGTGAGTTGCATCAGCAGCTGAAATCCCGCCCCAATAAACAAGCATTGTTATTGGGGAATTATTTAATCCTAAATCTTGAGATAATTGGTCGTAAGTTCTTTGTATAAATGAACTCATAACAGTAAATATAGGTTTTGCCCCATTTTTAGCAAGTGCAGAAGCATAAGCAACAGCGTGTTCTTCAGCAATACCAACGTCGGTATATTGTTCGCCAAGTTCTTTTCTATATTCGCTATCAAATCCAAAAACTCCAGGAGTTCCTGCATTTATGACTATTGCTTTTTTATCAGTTTTAATTTTGTTTTTTATAAATTCACGAGTAATTGATGTGTAATCTTCAGGTAATTGAATTTTCGCATTATCAGGTTTTTCATCAAGTAGCCCCGGCATAATATAGTGGAAGGTTTCTTTATCAGCTTCTGCTTGAGCAAGTCCTTTTCCTTTTAGTGTATGAATATGTAAAATTGTTGGCTTTTTAGTATCTTTCACTTTTTCAAAAGCACTAATCATATCTTGAATATTATTACCGTTTTCTACATATAAGTATTCGAACCCTAGAGATTTAAAGAAATTACATTCAGAATTTCCTTTTGTTTCTCTTAGAGTTTTTAAGTTCCCGTATAGTCCTCCGTGGTTTTCTGCAATAGACATTTCGTTGTCGTTTACAACAATAATGATGTTGCTGTTTAAGGTAGCTGCATTGTCTAACCCTTCCAGTGCTTCTCCTCCGCTTAAAGAACCATCACCAATAAGTGCTATTACATTATAGTTTTCACCATTTAAGTTTCTGGCTTTTGCAACACCTGTTGCAAGACTTACAGAAGTTGAAGTGTGACCGATTTTAAATAGATCATATTCACTTTCTTCAGGTGCGGTGTATCCTGTGTATTTTAAGTATTTATCAGGATCAGTAAAACCTTCTTTACGTCTTGTTAGAATTTTGTGCGGATAGCATTGGTGAGAAACATCATATATAACTTTATCATTTGGCAGGTCAAAAACATAATGTAGTGCAATGGTTGCTTCGACTATTCCTAAATTAGGTGCCATGTGTCCGCCTATTGCGTTTACTTTTTTTATTATTAATTCTCTCATTTCGCTTGCAAGAGAATTCATTTCCTCAATCGATAATTTTTTTACGTCTTTAGAATCATAAATTTTGTCTAAAATCATTTAGCCCTCTCTTTCATTATTACAATTACATTATATTGTAAAAATGTTTAAGATTATAGGGGTAATATGTTTTTATTGATTTATCGAAGTCTTTATAGTAGTTTATTATAGAACTTTGGAAAGAGGTAGCAATGAAGATATTGATAGGTTTATCAGGCGGAGTAGATTCGACAGTTGCAGCATTAATATTAAAACAGCAAGGTTATGAACTTATTGGTGCAACGATGTCTATTTGGGGCAAACAAGACGAAGAAGCGATAAGATTAGGACATAAAAACGCTTGTTACGGTCCTGATGAACTTGAAAGTATAGAAGGAGCTAAAAGAATTTCTGAATTGTTAGGAATTCCTTATCATGTATGTAATTGTGTTGATGCATATGAAAAAATAGTTTTAGAAAATTTCAGATCAGAATATGTTCAAGGTAGAACCCCAAATCCTTGTATATGGTGTAATGCTTATATTAAATTTGGAGCACTTCCTTTAGCTGTAAAACAAGATGGAATAGAGTTTGACAAATTTGCAACAGGTCATTATGCTCGAGTTGAGGAAGTAGATGGAAAATTTTTATTAAAGCGTGGTGTAGCGCCTAAAAAAGATCAATCTTATTTTCTTTACAGATTAAAACAAGACCAGTTAAAAAATATTCTTTTACCGTTGGGCGGTTATACAAAAGAAGAAATTCGTCAAATTGCAAAAGATAACGGTTTAGAAGTCGCTGACAAACCTGATAGTCAAGACTTTTATGGCGGAGATTATAATGAATTATTACAGCTTGATGAAAAACCTGGTAATATTGTGAACCCAGATGGTAAGGTTCTTGGACAACATAAAGGTATATGGAATTATACGGTAGGTCAAAGAAAAGGTATTGGAATTTCTTCAACAGAGCCTTTGTATGTCTTGGAATTGAGAAAGGATTCAAATGAAGTTGTAATTGGTCCTGCTGATAAGACTTTCAAAAAATCGCTTATAGCAACTGATTTGAGTTGGGTTTTAGACGAACCTTTAAGAGAAGAAAGAAGAGTAAGCGCAAAGATTCGCTCAACTCAGCAACCTGTTGAAGCAACAGTAAGACCTATTGATGATGAACATTTTGAACTTATTTTTGATGATATGCAAAAATCAATAGCTATAGGTCAATCAGCAGTGCTTTATGATGGTGATACTGTTTTAGGCGGCGGTGTAATTGATTCTGTTAAATAGGTTAGTTTAACTTTTTATTATGAAAACCTTTTGTTGCAGATATTGATCTTCCTATTGATTTGATTATATTTTCGATGTTTTGACGGGTGTATTCGATGGAAGTTGAGTGACTTTTGTTCGGATAAATCTCGTATTTTTCTTGATATTGACAAGTTGTAACGTTTGGCATAATTACATTAGCACCACTTTGAAGTGCAATAATTCTGCCATTTGGATTTATTGTTTCCATTGCAGTTGTTGCAGGAATATTTATATCAGGAAGCAGCAATCTTGTTAGTGCCATAACTTTAAGTGCAAGTGTAAAATCTCCGTTTTTAGCATTTGCAAGTGGTGTTTGCGGATGTGATATAAAAGGTCCTATTCCAATCATATCCGCATCAATATCTTTAAAAAATAATATATCATTAACTAAAGATTCAAAAGTTTGTTCCGGTAATCCGACTAAACACCCTGTTCCAACTTCATATCCAAGTTTTTTCAAATCTTTAAGACATCTTAATCTATTTTCAAAACTCATATAAGGGTGCATTTTTTTATAAAGATTTTCATCTGTTGTTTCAATACGGATTAAATACCTGTCAGCACCTGCATTTTTAAACTCTTTATAATCTTGAAAACTTCTTTCTCCGATGCTAAGAGTTAGTGCAACATCAAAATTTTTAATATTTTCGATTATTTTGCAAATATCTTTTGTTGTATATGCTTCATCTTCTCCGGATTGGAGAACGATTGTTTTGTATCCCAAATTTATTGCATTTTGAGCATCTTTTGTTATTTGCTCAATAGAAAGTCTATATCTTTCGATATTTTTGTTAGCGCAACGAAGTCCACAGTATTTACAAGAGTTTTTGCAGATGTTTGAAAATTCAATAAGACCTCTTAAATGAATTTCATCTCCGACATTTTCTTGCCGAACTTTATTCGCATGAGAAAACAGCCAATCATTTTGGCTGTTTTCTTTCAAAATATCTAAAAGTTCTTTTTTTGTATAATTTGTCATTATATAACTTTCCAAAAGTTTTAATGCCTATACCAAAACCATATCAAGTTCTTTAAGCATTTCTTTATCTTCTTCGGATTTAGAACCTACAGTAGTAAGGTAATTCCCTACAAGAACTCCATTCATACCTGCAATAAAACCTCGTTTTTGGTTTTCTTTTGAAAGTCTTGTTGTTCTTCCGCCTGCATAACGAAGGACAGCTTTTGGTAAAATTATTCTAAATATGCAGATAGTTTTTAGTATTTCTTCTTCATCAATTTTGTCCCCGTAATTTTCAAGCGGAGTACCTTTAATTGGACAAAGAATGTTCATCGGGACTGATTCAGGGTTAATTTTTTTTAAACTCAAAGCCATATCAACTCGATCTTCTCTGGTTTCACCCATTCCGATAATAACACCGCAACATACTTCCAAACCATATTTTCTGGCAAGTTCAACAGTCTTAATTCTATCTTCAAAGGTATGAGTTGTGCATATAAATTTGTGATAATTTTCAGAAGTATTAATATTGTGATGAAATCTTTTAAGTCCTGCATCTTTTAATTGTTTCATTTGAGTTTCTGTTAAAATGCCCAAAGATGCGCAACATTCAAGCCCCTCAATACTTGTAACTGCACGAACCATATCAAGAATGATTTCAAAATCTTTATCAGAAGGTTTTCTTCCTGAAGTAACTATACTAAATCTTGTTGCTCCGTTTTCTTTTGCACTAAGTGCAGCTTTTTTAACTGTTTCAACGTCTAATAAAGGTTGAAATTCAATATCAGCGTGGTTGTGACTGCTTTGTGCACAGTATTTGCAATTTTCGCTGCAAGCTCCTGTTCTTGCGCTTATTATGCTGCAAGCCTCAACTTTATTTGAAAAATTTTCGTGAGTAATGTTTTTTGATATTTCTAATAATTCATCAAGGGGTTTTTCGTATAATTCCAAAAAATCTTCTTTGGTATAGTCTTTATATCTATCCATATTTCGCTCCTTCTTGTGTCTAAGATATATTTAATACCATTATGATATTACAAAAATAGAAATTACAGAAATAAACATTAAGATTGTGAATTTTGAAAAATCCCATTAGCTGCAATATATCCTGTAGTCCAGCAGTTTTGCAAGTTAAATCCTCCGCAAAAACCGTCAATATCCATTACTTCCCCACAGCAATAGAGATTTTTATATTTTTTTAATTCTAATGTCTTAGGGTTAAGCTCTTTCAAGTCAATTCCTCCGCAGGTCACAACTTCACTATCCGGAACTTTTCCTATTATGTCTATATCATAAGACGTTAATTGTTGATAAATTTTATTACGAGTTTTGCCATCTATTTTGTGACAAGGAGTTTCCTGTGAAATTTGTAATTTGTTAAGAATGTGGTTTGCAAAAGATTTTGGAATATAGTTTCCTAACAAGTTTTTAATTTCTTTATGCGGATTTTTGTTTAGTTCATCTTGAAGGTCAAAATCATCAACGAACTTGATTTTCAATTTAAATGGCAGATTTTCTCTTGCCATAATTGATGAAATTTTGTAAATTGCAGGTCCTGAAATTCCCTTATGAGTGAATAATAAATCTCCAGTACACAAATTCTTTCCTGATGAAACAGATACATTTTTAAGACTAACTCCTGAAATTTCAGAAAAATCTTCTTTTGTTACTAATCCTACAAGGGATTGAACAGGTGGAATAATTTTTATTTCTAAATCAGATAGAATATTCAAATTAGAATGTCCGCCTATTGCAATTACGACAATATCAAATGCGTAAGTTGATTTATTCGTTTTTATTTTGTAACCGTTGTTTATTTGTGAAATTTTTACTATTTCTTCATTAACAAATTGGCAATTTTTGATTGCTTCTAAAAGCTTTTTTCTAACATCATTTGATGAATTTGTCGATGGAAAAATTCGCAAATCATCTTGAGTGTAAGTTTTAATTCCTATATTATCCATAAACTCAATAGTGTCTTGCGTTGAAAATTTGGAAAATAAAGAGTATAAAAACTTTTCACCTCTAGGATAATTTTTTGCTAATTGTTTAAAATCATAAATTGCGTGAGCAAGGTTGCAGCGACCACCGCCAGTAGGTAATAATGTTCTTAAGTATTTACCTTTGTCAAAAAGAGTAACATCAAACCCGAAATCTTTTAAATATTTAGCACAAATGCATCCGGCAGGTCCTGTTCCAGCTATAGCAATTCTAATTTTAGAAATCGACTCTTGTACCATATAAAAATACCATTTCCGGATTTTCTAAATCATTGTGCATTTCAACAATACTTTTGTGTAAGACAGGATGTATAAAGCCTGAATTTAATTCAAGCATTGGGACAAGAGTAAATGCTCTTAAGTGAACAAATTTGTGCGGGATAGTCAGATTTTCTTCATTTATTATGTCTTTGTTATAGAAAAGAATATCTATATCAATAGTTCTATCCTCGTAATTTTTATTTTCTTTTGGTTCTCTGCCTAATTTTTTTTCTATTCTTTGGCAAGCTTCAAGCAGTTGTTTGGGTGAATATTGTGTCTTAATTTCTATAACTGCATTAACAAACCAATTTTGAGTATTCATATCCCAAGGTTCAGTTTCGTAGAATGCTGAAGTTCTAACAATCGAAATTTTTTCTTCAGCACCAATTAAACCGGCTGCTTGTTGTACGTAACCGATTCTATCTCCCTTATTTGAACCTAAACTCAGATATGCTATTGCCATATCCTGATTTTATAAATTTTTGTATATATTGTCAACATGTTATATTCTTTGGTGTATAATTTTCTTGTTATGATTACTTATTCTATTATTTTAATTTTATTATTGCTGGTTATAGTTGCAATGTTTAGTGAACTTTTCTTATACGGATTGGTTTCTACATTGCTATTTATAATCTTATTGCCATTTTATTATGTAATTCGTGCAATCAGTGGTAAGTTCTTATATGGATGGAGAGAAAAGTTAGGCTTTTTTAAAGCGCCTGATTTAGGTTCAAAGGTTATAATGTACCATGGTGTTTCTGTAGGGGAAGTTATTGCTTTAGAAAATCTTATTAAAAAGACAAAAGAAGTTTTTCCTGATTATAAGATTGTAGTTACAACAGGGACAAAGACCGGTCAAGAAATTGCGATAAAAAAATATTCACAAGTTGCGGATTTTATAACATATTTTCCTTTTGATATTCCGCTTTGTGTACAAGCCTTTTTCAGCAAGATTAAACCTACAGTTGTATTGATTGCGGAAACAGAATTGTGGCCAATATTTGCCTCATTTTGTAAATTGAAAAATATTAAGCTTTATACAATCAATGGCAGAATGTCAGACTCAACATACAAATTGTATAGATTATGCAGATATTTCTTCAAAAAGATTTTGGTTAAATATACAAAGATTTTGACGCAAAGTGAAATTGACCGAAATAAATTGATTTCAATAGGAGCACCTCCTGAAAAAACATTTGTTATGAAGAATTTAAAATTTGATGTAAAAAGAACAAATGAAACTGTTGATATTGGACAAGAAGGTTATAGAGTAATTATTGCAGGTAGTACACATAAAACTGAAGAAGAAATTATAATAAATATCTTCAAAGAAAAGTTACAAAAATATTCTGATATAAAATTACTTTTAGTTCCAAGACACACAACTCGTTTACCTCAAATTATTCCAATATTGGATGAAAGTAAAATTAGTTATGGATTCCGTTCAAAAGGAGATACATTTGCACAGAAAGATATTATAGTGCTTGATACAATGGGTGAATTGGGCAAAATGTATTCAATATGTAATTTTGCATTTATTGGCGGAAGTTTTAATAATACAGGCGGTCATAATCCATTAGAAGCTACTGTATATTCAAAACCAACTATAACAGGACCTTCAATTCATAATTTCAGAGATATATATTGGTTATTGTCTCAATCAAAGGCTGGTAAAGTTGTAAAAACTCCTGAAGAACTTAGTGATTATATGGAAGTTTTGTTATCTGATAAAGAATTTTATGAACAGGCTTGTAAGGATTGTGAGACAATATTTAATGACCAACAAGGTGCATTAGATGTTGTAATAGATGAATTAAAGCAGATTTTGTAAACTTTTTGAATAATAACGAAGCTGTAAAACCCCTTGGTACACAAGGAGTTTTGCTTAATGTAACGAAATATTACAAATAAGAGGTAAAAAACTAAAGAAAAGATAAAAAGTGACCGATATAAAGGATATAGGAACAAGATGAAAGGGTCACTACTATGGGTATGGCAGCATCACAGGCAAGATTCTTAAGCCTAACCGCAAGAAAAAGTAACGTTGAATATGAAGGACAACAAATCAACCAACAAAGAACTACGTTGTCTAACGAATCTTCAAACTACTATAGCCAATTATGCAACTTAGTAGTGCCAACACCACCTTCAAGCGAAGATTATTCAAAGACAACATATACATTTACTGACGGTTCAGAAACAAACACAATCAATTCATTAGTCGCAAAACAAAACGGTTTGTATATCTTGAACTATACACAATCATTTGAAACAGAAAGTGTAGTATCAAATGGTTCAGTAGTAACAACAAAACAAGTTGATGCAGACGGTAATGAAACATTCTATGTAGGTTCAACAAAATTAAGAGCAATGAACCCTGATGCAACATTGGATGATGAAGCTATAAAAAATGATCCATATTTATCAACATTGGAATCAGCAGAAGTAGAAGATATTTTACAAATGGAAAAAACATATTTGACATTATTACAAGAAAAATATGGTGACCAAGAATGGTATGTAAGATATCAAAAGAATTCATCAACCGGATCATACGAACCAGTATTTTATAACAAACAACAAGTAGATGATGCAGATTACAGTGATAAAACAGGAGCATCACTATCAGGTATCAAATCATATGTTTACGGAACAACAACCGAAACAAGAGAAATTAAAAACGCAACAGCAAGAGTAGATCAAGACACATCAGGCAGATATATCAACATCTACATCTATGAAACAAATGCAGACGGTTCAATCAAAACAGATGCAAATGGAAATGAATTATACACAGAATATCCACTAACAACCACCACAGAAAGTGATGATCAAGCATATAATGATGCAATGAACCAATATAATTATAATAAAGCAAAATATGATCACGAAATAGAAGTAATAAATTCAAAAATACAAATAATACAAAGCCAAGATAAGGATTTAGAATTACGTTTGAAACAGTTAGATACAGAAGAAAACGCAATTTCAACAGAATTAGATTCAGTTAAGAAAGTTATATCCAAGAACGTTGACAGTTCATTCAAGACATTCAACGCATAATTTGAACGACTTAACTAAAATACAAATTTTCCTTTCCCTTTTTCCTATTGATTTTCCAACGACTTTAATGTCGTTTTTTTTTTGCTTAAATTTAGTTATTTAGAATTAATGCACTTTATTCAACTTTGTTATATAATTTATATATTGTGAAAGAGGTGTTTATATGACGATAGATGACGCATTAGTAATGATTTTGGCAGGAGGAGAAGGAAAAAGATTATATCCTCTGACAAAAGATAGAGCAAAACCGGCAGTTCCGTTTGGCGGTCGTTATAGAATTATTGATTTTGTAATAAATAATTTCATAAATTCAGGTTTTTTCAAAATAAAAGTTCTGACACAATATAAGTCAGATTCTTTAAATAAGCATATAACAAGAGGATGGGCATTATCGCCATTTTTAAATCAATATGTAGATTTGGCACCGGCTCAGATGCGAACAGGTAATGATTGGTATCGTGGAACAGCGGATGCAATTTATCAAAATATTTTCCATATTTTGGACGAAGATCCAAGGTATGTTTGTATTTTTGGTGGTGATCATATATATAAAATGCATGTAGCTCAAATGCTTAATTATCATAAAGAAAAGAAAGCTGATTTATCCATTTCAGGAATTCCTATTCCTATCGAGCAAGCTTCAGAATTCGGAATTATGGAAGTTGATGAAAATTGGAGATTGATTAATTTTGTAGAAAAGCCAAAAACGCCTCCAAAATCTATTCCTGGAAATCCTGGAATGTGCCTTGCCTCTATGGGAAATTATATTTTTGATAAAGAAATTCTACTAACTGCATTAGAAAAAGATTATCAAAATCACGAATCACAACATGACTTTGGAAAAGATGTTATTCCGATGTTGTTGAATGAAGGTAAAAATATTTATGTATATAATTTTGCGTCTAATTCGTTTCCTGGAATGACAGATAGTGAAAGAGGATATTGGAAAGATGTCGGAAGTATTGATGCTTATTGGCAAGCAAATATGGATTTGTTAGAGCATACTCCGGAATTAAATCTTTATTCTAAGGAATGGCCGTTAAGAACCTTTAACTATAATTACCCACCTGCAAAATTTGTTTGGGAAGAGGGTGATAGAGTTGGTATGGCAACAAATTCTATGGTGTCTGAAGGTTGTATCATTTCAGGTGGTGGACTTTCCAGATGCGTTCTATCTCCAAAAGTTAGAATTAATAGTTACGCGAGTGTAACAGACAGTATTCTGATGGAGAATGTAGAAGTTGGCAGATATTCACAAATTAGAAAAACTATTATTGATAAAAATGTTGTAATTCCACCATATACAAGGATTGGATTTGATAGAGAAGAAGATTTGAAACATGGCTTCCATATTTCAGAATGTGGAGTTACAGTAGTGCCAAAGGGGGCTATTTTGTAACATTTGCTAACAATTTTGGTTATTTAAAAATTTTTTGAGGTACAATTTTTTTGTACCTCAAAATTTTGTGTAAATTTTTGTGAATACAATAGCAAAAAAAAGGCAATTTCGGTGTTTTATATACGTTGTTGCTTTTGGGTAGGAATTTATGTCTAGAATAAGCGGTATAAATTTAATAGGACAAATGTCGAGTTCTGTAACGGACTCTGTAGTTTCTGTTATGCCTAAAACGACAATTTCCGGAAAAAATACCTTAAAAGCTATTGATTGGATAGGAGATAAATTTTCATCCCCAGAAAACCGACTTATTTTAGGGGTTACAGCATTGATGACCCAGCCTTTTATTGATGCTAGGAACAAAAAAGTTGATGAAGAAACTCGTAAAGTTTCAGTAGCGAGAACTGTTGCAAAAATAATTGCAGGAACATTAACCGGTTATTTTGTTCGTGCCGGTTGTATCAAAATGATTGATGCAATGACTCAACTTCCATCCAAGGTAGATCCAAAAACCTTTGGTGGTCGTATGAGGATGTTGTTTACGCCTGAGGATGCTAAAACAGGTGTGCTGCAAGATTTGAAAATGTATAAAAACGCTCTTGGAACAACAATATCTCTGTTCGTAATGTTGTTTACAAACTTTTTAATAGATGCGCCTTTAACAAAATATTTAACCAACTTATTTACAGATAAGTATGTTCATAAGCAAAAGACTGATAAAGGAGGGACTGTAAATGAGTAGTAGTACCTCTGTGTTTGAAGCTATAAAAAATTATATGGCTAAAAATTATGGCAAAAGTCACGGTAAAATGCTTATTCATACCGGCGTAATCGGTTGGATATTGTCAGCAGCAGCACAAGTTGGTGCTATTGTTACCAATGATAAAATTTCTCACAAGCAGAAGATGTATCTTATTCCTCAGGAATTGGCGGATGCTGCTGTAAATATTGTTTCATTTTATTTGATTACTCAATCTTTTAAATCTGTTGTTACAAAAGCAGTAAATTGTGGAAAAATATTAAACAAACCGGTTCGAGAATTCTTAGAAACTAATAATGTCAAAAATGTTGGTAAAAAGACTTTTGATGTTTTAAGGGATGGAAAGTTGCCAAAAGACCTTGTGGATAAGTTTGAGTCTTTTAGAAACGGTGTGGATTTTACAGGAACAACATTAGGCTCTATTTTATCTTGTAATATTGTTACTCCTATTATTAGAAATGAAATTGCGACTAATAAACAGAAAAAACATATTGCAAAAATGGAAGAATATAATATTTCTGTAGTTGATCCGGCAAAGAATTGTTATTTACCAAGACCTTCAATTCAATCATTTCAGGCAAACGCATATAAATCTTCATCTTCTTTAAAAATATAAGTATAAAAAGCCACCTATGATTGTTATTAAAAGTGCGGTGAATAAAATCATTAATTTGTAGAAATAGTTTGTTGTGTATTCTTTGTTATCTTGAAGTTTATGTAGAATTTCTTTTGAGTAATCATATTTAAAATCATTTTTTGTTTTGTTATAAGCGTTTCCTATTGCCTTTTGAAATCTATACATAGATTCAAGTTCTTTTCTTGCTGTGGGATTTGATATCGTCATTTTTTTCATCATAATATTTTCGCGAGAATTTAGTTCATTATCTACATAAGCAGACAATCTATTTTTAAATTCATAGCCTAACGTTTCTTCTTCTTTTTCTATTTGATTTTTGGGGGTAGAATTTTGATATTTCCCAAGTATATTGTTAAGGTCATTAATCTTTTTTCGACACATTGGACATTTTGCTAAATGTAGATCAACATACTCTTTTAATTTTGGGTTCAGTTTACCTTTTATGTAAAAACTTATTAGCGCAGAAACCTGATTGCAAGTTAGTTCTTTATTCATTGTTAACAACTCCTTATATGTAATTTTTTAAAACTTCTTGTAACTTTATTCTTGCTCGAGCAATTCTCGATTTTACAGTTCCGACACTGGTATTTGTAGTTTTTGCAATTTCATCATAACTTAGGCCCTGAAATTCTCTTAATATAATTGCAATTTTAAAAGGTTCAGGCAGCTGTCGAATTGCAGATTTTATCATGTTTTCGCATTCGGCGGTTATACATTTTTCTACGGGTTTGCCTTTGGTGTCTGTAATTTCTATTTTTAAAGAAAAGTCTGGTGAATTTTCGTTACAATCTATGTATATTAACTCTGGTGTTTTTTTTGTTTTTCTCAAACTGTCGTAGTATGTATTTGTTATTATCTGGTTTAGCCAACGTTTAAAGCATTTAGGATTTTTTAGTGTGTGTATGTTTTTTGCTATCTTTAGAAGTACATCTTGGGTTAAATCATAAACGTTTTCATCATTCTTTGCAAAATATGCTAGTGTTGCATATACTTCTTTTTGAATTTTTTTTAGTAGTTCACCTAATGCTTTAAAATCATCTTTTTGTGATAATACAACAAGTTCCTCTAGTGACATTTTTTTATAGAGCAACTTATTTTCTGACATGAGAATTCCTCCTTAATATAATATTAAGAAGTAATATTTTTATTAGTACCAACTTGTTACCAAACTAATTAGGTAATATTCAAAATCTAACAAGTATAATACTAAGTATTGTATTTGGAAGCTTTATTTAGGATACAAATAAATCCGCCATTGCGAATTTACTTCGGAATCTTAGCTGTTTTGAATAGATCCTGAAACAAGTTCAGGATGACGGGTAAAACAATTACAAATGTGTCATTGCGAATTTATTTCGGAATCTTATCTGATTTGAATAGATCCTGAAACAAGTTCAGGATGACGGGTAAAACAATTACAAATGTGTCATTGCGAATTTATTTCGGAA